>NZ_JBIVTV010000031.1:0-59268 GCF_044756885.1 Streptomyces sp. NPDC091412
CCGACCATCTCCTCAGGTGTCACACCATGCCAACCCCACCCGCCGACCAACAGACACGCCACTCACGAGTGAAGATGACCAAGCCCTACTAGTGCAGACCGATGTGGACCGGGCCTCCGGTGGGCGAGACGTCGTCGAGCAGGCCGGCGGGGACGCGGAAGACGCGGCCGGGGGCGGCCGGCCAGGCGAGGGTTCGGCGGGTGAGGGTTCGTCCGTCCTGACGGACGGTCACCTTGGGGAAGCGGACGAACTCGTCGGTCCACAGCAGCAGGCGCCCCCGGGCGGGTGCGGGGTCGTTCGGCCGCAGGATCTGCGGGGCGACCCAGCGGAAGGGGGCGTCGGCGGTCAGCCGGACGCCCTCGGCCGGCCGGTCCTCGCCGTTCAGGTGGTGGACGACCTGCTGGGCGACGTGCCTGCCGTCGAGAGCGGCGACGTCGGCGGTGTCGACGGGGTGCAGCAGATTGCCGGCGGCGAAGACGCCGGGGCGGCTGGTGCGCAGCGCCGTGTCGGTGAGCGGGCCGAGGGTGCCTTCGTCGAGGGTGATGCCGGCGGAGCGGGCGAGTTCGTGGTCGGGGATCCAGTCGCCGGTGAAGACGACGGTGTCGCAGGCGACCGTGCGGCGCCGGCCGGTGTCGAGGTGCTCGATCTCCACGGCCTGGCAGCGGCCCTTGCCGATGACGCGGGTGACACGGGTGCGGGTGGCGACGGGGACGCGCAGCACGGTGCGTCCGGCCGCGTTGAAGGCGGCGTAGGACTCCGCCTTCGGGTACTGGCTGACCATGAGGACGGGGGTGCAGCCGGCCTCGCGCAGGGTGACGGCCGCGGACCAGCTGACGAGTTCGCCGCCGACGATGACGGCCCGCTCGCCGACGGGCTGGTGGTGCAGGTGGACGAGGTTCTGCAACTGGCCGGTGGTGTAGACGCCGTGGGGGCGGTCGCCGGGGATGCGGCGTGCGGTGCGGGGCCGTTCGCGGGCGCCGGTGGCCAGCACGATGGCCCTCGGCCGGATGCGGTAGCGGCCGTCGGGGCTGGTGACGTCGACGGTGTCCTCGTCGGCCCAGCCGGTGACCATGGTGCGGGTGCGGACCTCCGCTCCGGCCAGGGTGGCCTGCCGCACGAGGTGGCGGGCGTAGGCGGGTCCGGTCATCACGCGGCGCAGGTCGCGCAGGCCGTAGCCGGTGTGGTCGCTGTGCCGGGGGATGCCGCCGGCGTCCTGCTCCCGGTCGACGACGAGGACACGGCCGGCCCGGCGTCCGGCCAGTTCGGCCGCGGCGGTCAGGCCCGCGGGCCCGCCACCGATGATGAGGACGTCGGGCGTGGTCAGGGGCGGCTGGTGGGTCATCGGTTGTCCTTGTGCTGGCTGCGGCAGCCGTCGTGGGTGTGGTGCTTCTCGCGCAGGGCGGCGACGGCCGCGCCGCAGAAGAAGCCCTGGCAGCGGCCGTTCGTCGCGCGGGTGCGGCGGCGCAGTCCCTCCAGGCTGCGGGCGGGTACCGGGGCGTGGCAGGCGTCGCGGATCTCGCCCTCGGTGACCCGCTCGCAGAAGCAGACGATGGTGCCGTAGGCGGGGTCGCGGGCGATGAGGCCGGCGTCCTGGTAGGGGCGCTGGGTGGCTTCGCCGATGTTGGGCATCCGCGGCGGCTCGGGCAGGTCGGCGCGCGGGCGCAGGGCCAGGCCGGCCTCCTCCAGCAGGGTGCGGGCGTGTTCGGCGATGGCGATGCCGGCGGTCAGGCCGGTGGAGCGGATCCCGCCGACGAGGAGGTAGCGCTGCCGGGGGGTGGCCTCGATGAGGTAGTCGGGGTGGTCGATCGCGGCGCGCAGCCCGGCGTAGCTGGCGGTGACCTCTTCGGCCAGCAGGCGCGGCATGAGGCGTTCGCCCTTGGTGAGCAGGAAGTCGAAGCCGTCCTCGGAGGTGGCGGTGTCGGTGCGGTCGGTGAGGTCCTCGGCGGTGGGGCCGAGCATGACGTTGCCGTAGATGGTCGGGGAGATCAGTACGCCCTTGCCCCGGGAGGTGGGCACCGGGAGCACGATCTTGTTCACCATGGGGCGGGTGAGCTTGTCGAAGACGAAGAGTTCACCGCGGCGGGGGGTGACGGTGAAGCGGTCGTGGCCGAAGAGCCGGTCGACGTGGTCGGCGCCGAGACCGGCGGCGTTCACCACCCAGCGGGTCCGTACGTCACCGGCCGAGGTGCGCAGGGTGGTCGCCTCGTCCCCTTCGTCGACGCCGGTCACGGCGTGTTCGAGCAGGATCGTGGTGCCGCGCTGCCGGGCGTCGGTGGCCAGGGCGAGGTTCGTGGTCCAGGTGCAGATGATGGACTCGTCCGGCACGGTCAGCCCGCCCAGGACTCCCTCGCCGAGGTCGGGGATCAGCCGGTAGACGTCGTCGGCGTCGACGATCCGGCAGTGGGTGTAGCCGTTGGCCTCGGCCTTCTCCTTCAGTCCGGGCAGCGCGCCGAGTTCTTCGTCGGTCCAGGCCACCAGGACGGCACCGGTGTGTTCGACGGGGATGCCGGTGGCTTCCGCGTAGGCGCTCAGCAGGTGGTAGCCGCGGGCGACCAGGCGGGATTCGAGCGTGCCGGGCTTGGCGTCGAAGCCGGTGTGCAGGATCGCGGTGTTCGCCTTGCTGGTGGCGTCGCCGACGTCGTCGCGGGCGTCGAGCAGCGCGACGCGGACGTCGTAGCCGGACAGTTCGCGTGCGATCGCCGCGCCGACGATGCCTCCGCCGATCACCGCGACGTCGAAGACGTCGTCGTGGGGGCGGTGCGGGGTGGCGGTCATGAATGGTCTCCCTCGGTGGCGCGGGCCGTCGCGGCCTGCGCCCATGCGGTGCGGAACTCCTCGGCCCGGTCGGCGGACCAGCGGGGTTCGTAAACGGTGGTCGGCTGCCAGTCGCCGACGGCTTCTTCGAGCCCGAGCGCCGGATCGAGGGCGCAGCGGGCCAGTGCGGCCGCCCCCAGGGGGGTGGCGTGGGCGTGGGGGTAGATGTCGACCGGCGTCTGCGCGATGTCGGCCTGGGCCTGCATGAGCACGGCGGAGTTGGTCAGTCCGCCGTCCGCGCGCAGCCGGGTCAGGGGCCGGCCGAGGTCCTGGGCGACCAGGGTGCCCAGCTCGGCGACCTGCGCGGCGATTCCCTGGAGCACGGCGAGGACGAGGTGTTCGCGTCGGCTGGCCAAGGTCATGCCGGTGAAGGAGGCGGTGGCCTCCGGTGCCCACCAGGGGGCGGCGAGGCCGGCGAACGCGGGCACGCACAGCACCCCTTCGGCGTCGGCCGCCGCCAGCGTGTCCAGGTCGGTCGCGGACTGGATGAGGCCGAGGTCCTGGAGCCAGCGCACCGCCGAGGCGACGGTGTAGACCTGGCCGTCCACGCAGTACGGCGTCCGTCCGGCCGCCCGCCAGGCCACCGAGGTGGTCAGTCCGGCGCTGGAGCGCACCGGGTTCAGGCCGGTGTTCGCCAGCAGGAACGCGCCGGTGCCGTACGTGCATTTCGCGGTGCCCGGCTCCAGGCAGCGCTCCGCGACCAGGGCCGCCTGCTGGTCGACGATCAGCCCGGCCACCGGCACCTCCTGGCCGAAGGCCCGGGTGGTGCCGACGACCTCGTCGCAGGCGGCGATGCGGGGCAGCCGTTCGCCGCCGAGGCCGAACAGGTCCAGGAGTCCCTCGTCCCAGGCGGCGGTGTCCAGGTCGAGGACGAGTGAGCGGCTCGCGGTGGAGGCGTCGGTGACGAACTCCCCCGTGAGGTGGTGCACCAGCCAGGTGTCGGTGGTCGTCACCACCCCGTCGCGGGTGAGGTTGCGCCGCAGCCAGGCCATCTTGGGCGCGGAGAAGTACGGGTCGAGGACGAGGCCGGTGCGCCGGGCGACGCTCTCGGCGTGCTCGGCCAGTTCGTCGCAGACGGTCTGCGCGCGCCGGTCCTGCCACACGAGCGCCTGGGTCAGGGGTGTTCCGGTGGCCGGGTCCCAGGCCAGGACCGTCTCGCCCTGGTTGGCGAGGGCCACGCAGGCGATCGGACGGCCGGCCGCGCTCACCGCGCGGCGGCCGGCGTTGAGGACGGAGTCGAGCAGTTCGTGCGGGTTCTGCTCGACCCCGCCGCCGTTCAGATAGGTGGGGCGGACGGTCTCCTCGGCGATGGCGACGGTGCCCTCCTCGGGGTCGACCACGATGGCCTTCGTGCCCGAGGTGCCCTGGTCGATGGCGAGGATCGCGGTCATCGTGCGCTCCCTTCCGCGGCGGCGTCCGCGGACGTGCCGTCGGCGGCGTCCAGGGCGCGGTCGACGTCGGCCATGTCCGGCATGGTCAGCCCGTCCCGCCCGCGCCGCATCAGCAGACCGGTGAAGTAGACGGCACCGATCGCGAACAGCACGAGAACGTAGGTCCATGGGGCACGGAAGGAAGCATCCCGGAAGATCAGCAGCTCGTACACCAGCCAGATGCCCGCGACGACCAGTACCGGCACTTCCCAGCGGCCCAGCGAGAAGCCCTGGGACGCGGGCAGGGAACGGCGCTTGATGGCGTACATCGCGACGGTTCCGGCGTAGATGAGGGCGGGCAGCAGGGTTCCGGCGGAGAACAGCTGGAACAGCGCGTCGGTGGAGCGGGAGAAGACCGCGAGGATGATCTGCGCGATGAGCATCATGAACAGCGAGGCGTTCAGGGGCGTGGCGGTGCGCCGGTCGAGGCGCCGCAGCAGCCGCCAGCCGGGGAAGCGCTCGTCGCGGGACATCGCGTAGACCAGCCGGGTGCCGCTGAGGGTGATCACCAGTCCGCAGGAGAAGATCGACACGACGACCAGGACCAGGAGGATCTTGCCGACGACCGAGCCGAGCACGGCGGTGATGACGGTGGCCACGGGAGTGGCCGACGCGCCGACACCGTCGACCCGGCCGGCCGCCGCGGTGACCGCGACCAGGAACAGGAAGCCGAGCACGCCCAGCGAGAGCACAGCCTGGACCATGGCCTTGGGGATGACCCGGGCCGGGTCCTTGGTCTCCTCGGCGAGGTTGGCCGCCGACTCGAAGCCGACGATGGTGAACGCGCCGAGCAGGAAGGCCAGGGCGAACGGTCCGGCCGTGGTGCCGCCGCCCAGGGCGTAGTAGCCGCTCTCGGGGACGGTCCCGGTGTCGAAGAGGTGCCCGAAGTCGAGCTTGCCGGTGAAGGCGCCCACCGCGAAGAGCAGCACGGTCAAGGCGATCATGCCGACGAGCTGTACCGTCACCGCCACGCTGTTGACCCGGTGGGTGGTGCGGGTGGAGGCGGCGACGAGGAGGGCCTGGAGCAGTACGACGACGGCGGTGATCACCCAGGCGTTCTGTGTGGTGCCGACGTAGCGGAACAGCTCCGGAAGGATGGTGGAGGCGATCGTGTAGTCGACGGCGACCAGCACCACGCCCAGGAAGGCGAACGAGATCCATCCCATGATCCAGCCCCATACCGGGCCCACGATCCGTGAAACCCACTGGTACGAGTAGCCGCTGATCGGGATGCGTGCGGCGAGGGCGCCGAAGACCAGGGCGATGGAGAGCTGGCCGACCACGGAGATCGGCCAGGCCCAGATGCCCCGCGGGCCGGAGGTCGCGAGCACCGAGCCGTAGGTGGTGAAGATGCCGGTGGCGATGGAGACGAACCCGAAGGCCACGGAGAACGAGGCGTACCAGCCGAGCTCCCGCGCCATCCGAGGCTTGGGCTCACCCGCGGCCCGGGCGCCTGTTCCTGATCTGTGGGGACCTGATTCTGCGTGTGCCATGACTCTTTTCCCTGCTTCAGAGTGCCCCGCCGTGGAGTGCGAGAGCCAGTGAACGTGAGCAACCGAACTCGGTCGGCTGTGCGGACACGCCCCGCGCGGGGTCTGCCGGGGCCTGTCCGCTGTGCGGCGGCGGGGCCCGCGATGGTGCACAGGGCCGTGGCCGAAGCGGTCTCGGCAACCCACCGCATGACCGTTTCTGTGGATCATTGACCGGGTGTTACCGGAAGTGTGGACCCTTGCCCGTCTGTCGTCAAGGGTTGTTCACCGTGCACAGAGACAGCGGGGACGTGCACGCAGGCGAGGGAGCTTGGCTCGGCCCGGCGCCTGCCGCCCGTAGAATGCAGTCACAGATCCACAGAAACGGTCACTCGCCCAAGGAGGTGGGACGTGCTCGCCGCCGAGCGTCACCGCAGAATCGTCGCCGAGATCGCCCGGCTCAAGTTCGTCACCACCGACGACCTGACCACGCTGCTCGGCGTCTCCCACGAAACGGTCCGCAGGGACCTCGCCCTGCTCGAGCGGCGCGGTGAGCTCTCCCGGGTTCACGGCGGCGCCACCAGCACCCAGGCACCGGTCGGGGAGGAGGCGCCCTTCAGCGAACGCAGCGGCAGCCTCGCCCTGGAGAAGGAGACCATCGGCCGGACGGCGGCGGCGCTCATCGAGCCGAACCAGACCGTCGTCATCGACGTCGGCACCACGGCCCTGGAGGTGGCCCGCGCACTGCCCGCCGACCACGCCGGGGTCATCGCCACCCCGTCCCTGCTCGTGGCCGCGGAGGTCAGCACACGCCCCCGGGTGGAGGTCCTGGTCAGCGGCGGTCGCCTCAGGGCGGGCGACCTCGCCTGCTCCAACGCCCAGGCGGTGGAGTTCTTCGGCAACCTGCGCGCGGACGCCGTCTTCCTCGGGTCCGGCGGGATAGCCCCCTACGGCCTCACGGACTTCCACCTCGACGAGGTCGCCACCAAGCGGGCCATGCTCGCCAACGCCTCCCACCGCTATGTGCTGGCCGACTCGAGCAAGTTCGGCCGCACGGCCGCCCATCGCGTGTGCGAGTTGGACGGCTTCGACACCCTCATCACCGACCAGCCCTGCCCGGCGGATCTGCGCACCGCCCTCACCCGGGCCGGGGTGACGGTCGTCGTGGGGTGATCCGCCCGGACTCCGGCCGGCCCGCACGGCAGGGGCCGGCGAGCCCGGGCCGCCGCCACGGACGCCAGGGGTGGGGCGCCCGGAGCGGACGGCGGGGCCGGACTACTTGCAGAGCTCCAGGCCGCGGCTGATGACCGCGTCCAGGGAGATGTTCTTGCCGGGGTTGTTGGGGTCACCGGCCCAGATGGGGTCGGGGCCGGGGTGCTTCTGCCGGGCGCGGCTGTTGAGACCGTAGGTACCTTCGGCGGTGATGAAGGTGACGGCCTGGCCGGCACAGGCGAGGTTGCCGGAGGCGACGGTGAACGGCCAGGGGGTGATGGTCCGTTCGGTGATGTAGCCGGTCGAGTCGTCGTCGCCCTGGGTGGTGGCGGACTCGGCGTTGTCGGTGGTTTTGCGGTCGGCGGTGCCGGTGCCGTCGGTGCAGCCGGTCAGGGCGAGACAACCGAAGACTGCGGCCGCAACGGCGGTCACACGGATGCGCATGATCCCCCTTGGACATGTCGTGGGGCTGGAAACAACATCATCTGGCCGGTTAACAACAATGGCGGATGTGATGTCGGCTCTGTGATGGGATCGTGACGGTCAGTTGAAGCGGCGGCCATGGGCAGGGGGTCCGCGGTCCGGCCGGACAGGCGGCGGCGGTTCCGCCGGAGGGCGGGGACGGCGCGGGACGATTGGCGGCCGGGGGCGCACGGTGGCTCATCTTTTGCGGTGCCGCACCGGTCGATACAGGACAAAAGCGTGCGATTTGGAGCCATGTCGGACCATGGCCGACCATGGGGTCCGTCCCGGCCACCCCGGGCACCAGTTCGAAGAGAGGCGCACCACCCCATGCACGTCACCGGAACCGTCCCCCCGTCGGCTCCGGCACCGCGGGAGACCCCCGCGGCTCACACCCCCGCCGAAGACCCCACCGGGAACTCCGGCCGGCACACCCGGCGCTTCGGGCTGCCCGTCGCCACCGCCCTGGTCATGGGCAACATCATCGGCGGCGGGATCTTCCTGCTCCCGGCCTCCGTCGCCCCGTACGGCACGGTCAGCCTGGTCGCCTTCGGTGTCCTGACCCTCGGCGCCATCGCCCTGGCGCTGGTCTTCGGCCGCCTCGCGGAGCGCAACCCGAGCACCGGCGGACCCTACGTCTACGCTCGCGAGGCCTTCGGCGACTTCGCCGGCTTCCTCGCCGCGTGGGCGTACTGGATCACCACCTGGGTGTCGAACGCGGCGCTCGCCGTCGCGGCCGTCGGCTACCTCGACGTGCTGATCCCGGTGAACGGACACCGCTGGACGGCATGTCTGGCCGCGCTCGCCCTGCAGTGGCTGCCCGCGCTCGCCAACTTCGCGGGCACCCGGTACGTGGGCGCCGTACAGGTCGTCGCCACCGTGCTGAAGTTCGTGCCGCTGCTGCTCGTCGCCGTCGGCGGGCTGTTCTTCTTCGACCCGCGCAACCTCGGACCGTTCCACGAGGGCGGCGGCAGCACGATCGGCGCGGTGTCCGCCGCCGCCGCGATCCTGCTCTTCTCCTATCTCGGCGTGGAGTCCGCGGCCGTCAGCGCGGGCGAGGTCAAGGACGCGCGGCGCAACGTGGGACGGGCCACCGTCATCGGGACCACGGGCGCGGCACTCGTCTATCTGCTGGGCACGCTTTCAGTGTTCGGCACGGTGGCGCACGATCGCCTGGTGAAGTCCACCGCGCCCTTCTCGGACGCCGTGAACGCCATGTTCGGCGGTTCCTGGGGCGGATGGGCCGTCGCGCTCGCCGCGCTGGTGTCGATGACCGGCTGCCTCAACGGCTGGACCCTGCTGAGCGCGCAGACCCCGTACGCCGCGGCCCGGGACGGACTGTTCCCCGCCGCGTTCGCGCGCCGGCGGCGCGGCGTCCCGACCTTCGGCGTCGCCGTCACCGTCGTCCTCGCCTCGCTGCTCACCGTCTACAACTACACGTCGGGCTCGGCCAAGGTCTTCGAGGTCCTGGTCCTCGTCACCACGTTCACCGCGACCGTGCCGTACCTGCTGGCCACCGCCGCGCAGATCTTCCACCTCGTCTCCGGGCGGCGCGAACGGGTCGACCGGGCACGGCTGGTGCGCGACGCCGTGGTGGCGGGCGGCGCGGCCGCCTTCTCACTGTGGCTCGTCGCGGGCGCCGGGTACGCGGCGGTCTACCAGGGCGTGCTGTTCCTGTTCGCGGGCGTTCTCGTCTACGCGGTGATGGCCGCCCGCCGGAGCAGGGCGGCGGCCTGATCCCGCGATGCGGGCCGCCCTGTGGGGTGGGCGGCCCGCATCAGTGGGGGGCGGGACGTCAGTTCGTCTTGGCCAGCTCCTTCAGGGCCTTCGCGAGGCCGTTGGCCCACAGCTGGTTGACGCGGGCGCGCTCGTTGGCGTCCGGGTAGCGGTTGGTGCAGGACGTGCCGGGACCGCCGCCCGACATCAGCTCGCTGCACGGGCCGCTGTAGTGGTCCGGCAGGCCCAGCACGTGGCCGGTCTCGTGGGCGGTGACGCGGATCGAGTCGTACTGCCGGTTCTGCGCGTAGTCGAGGAAGATGTAGCCCTTGCCGTGGCCGTTCGTGGAGGCGTAGGAGCCCCGCGAGTCGTTGCCCTCGTAGTACGCGAAGTCGGCGCTGCCCGAGGTCGCCTGGAGCTTGACGTTGGACACGGAACTGTTCCATATGGAAGCCGCGTTCGATATCTGCGAGGCGAAACTCGGCGCCTGGGACGCGTTGTAGGAGACGGTCACCGCCTGGAGGGTCGGATGGGCGGCCTGCTTCTCGGCGACCGACTTCAGCACGGCGTCGAAGAACGCCTTGTTGTTGGCGGCGCTCTCCGCCGAACCGGCGTAGCGCGCGTACGCGGCTGCGGAGGCGGAGGCGGACGGCGCGGAGTCGTCGGTCCGGGCGCTCGCCGGGCCGGCGGTGCCCAGGGCGGCGGAGGCCAGACCCAGGCCGAGCGCGAGGGCCAGCAGCCTCCTGGAGGTCTTCGTGGACGTGGAGGCCATGCGGGACGCCTTCATGTGGGGGGCTCCTACTCGTTCGTGTGGGGTGGTGAACGATCGGTCACGCAGGAGTTTCGGGCACACCAACGGGTCTGCGGATGATGGCAACCGGGGATAGCGCCGAGCTATCGGGGCCGACTCGTACGATTCCGCTGGTTCCGTTGGGATTTGAACGTCTGGTGCGGCGTCACGGGCCCCCCTACGCTCCCTCCCATGGAGCTCGAGGTGAGGCACCTGCGTGTGCTGTGCGCCATCGCCGACCACGGCAGTCTGCACCAGGCGGCTCGGCAACTCGGTATGGCGCAGCCTTCGTTGAGCACCCAGCTGCGCCGCATCGAGCGCGCGCTCGGCGGGCAGCTCTTCCTGCGCACCCGTGCGGGCTGCCGCCCCACACCGCTGGGACACGCGGTACTGGGCCGGGCCAGACCCCTCGTCGCCGAACTGACCGCCCTCGTCACCGAGGCGCGGGCGGCCGCGGCCCGGGCCGCCGGCGGCACACGGCTGCGCATCGGCGCCACCGCGAGCCGGGCTCTGCCGGGCTGGCTACGCCTGCTGCGCACCCGCGTGCCGCGGACCGAACCCACCCTCCAGATGGACGCGTCCGCGAACTGCCTGCTGCGCCTGGTCGCCGCGGGGCGGCTGGACATGGCCTTCGTGCACGAGGTCGAGGGCAGTCCGCTGCGCATCCCGCCCGGGCTCTGTCTGCGCGTACTGGTCGAGCGCGAACCGCAGTTCGTCTCCCTCGCCGCCGACCATCCGGCCGCCGCGCTGCCCGAGGTGCGGCTCGCCGACCTCGCGGGCGACCGATGGATGGTGGATTCCACGGTCGACGGGGAATGGGACGCCCTGTGCCGCGTGCTGCGCGAGGCGGGACTCGACGCCGACATGCTGCACGGCGACTACCTCACCGCGTACTCACTGGCCGCCACCGGCGAGGTGGTGACGGTCAGTCAACCCACCGCGCGCCCGCGCGCCGAACTCGCCATCCGCCCGTTGGAGGGTGACCCGATAGGGGTACGGCTCCTGCTCGCGGCCCGCACCGAGTCCGAACTCGACCATGTCTACGCGGAGTTGGAGGAGGCCTACTGGGAGGCGGCCCATCAGGCGCCGGCCTACCAGGAGTGGCTGGCCCGTTCCGGCACCACCGCTCACCCGCGCGGCATGCCACGACCCCAGTCCGCCCGTGTCGCACAGCCCTCCCGCGCGGACGCCCACGCGGACGCCCTCCGCCGCAGACGACCGGTGACGGTCGGCCCCTAGCCGATCCCGGCACGACGAACGGCCGACACCACCCCGGCCGCACGGCCGGGACGCCCGGCCCGAGCACGCGGCCCGAGCACGCGGTCCGGACACGCGGTCCGAGCACACGGCCGGGACGCACGCACGGTCCCAGCACGCGGTGCGCGCACGCGATGCTCTGCCGAGGTCCGCGCACGCGGTGCTCTGCCGCCCGCGCGACGTCGACAAGGTGCCCGTCCCGACGCCCGGTACTCAGCCACCAGGTGCCGGTCCAGGCACGCGGTGCTCAGCCGACCGCGCTCGACACCACCCAGCCCCGCTCCGGACGCCCCGTGCACAACCACTTACGCCGCCCACGTCGGCCGCCATCCAGTGCCGACCCCAGCGCGCGGTGCTCAGCCGACCGTGCCCGACACCCCCAGCGCCGGTCCCGACGCCCGATGCACAACCACCCACGCCTGAGGCCGACAAGGTGCCGGTCCCGGCGCCCGGTACTCAGTCGCCCATACCGGCCGCCGCCCGGCGCCGGGCGGCGGCCTTCCGCCCGGGCGCCGGGCGTGGGAACCCGGCCGGGCCGGTGGTGCGCCGGCCCCGCACCGCCCGCACCGCGCCGCGCCGCCGGCGGCTTGGGGCCGGTGGTGCGGGGTCGACGCGGCGGGTCGGCTCAGCCCACCTCGACGAGCAGGTCGCCGCCCTCCACCTGCTGGATGCGGTTGATGGCCAGCCTGGTCACCCGGCCCGCCCTGGGGGCCGTGATGGCGGCCTCCATCTTCATCGCCTCGATGGTGGCCACGGTCGCGCCGACCGCCACCTCGTCGCCCTCGGCGACCGCGAGGGTCACCACACCGGCGAACGGCGCCGCCACATGGCCGGGGTTGGCCCGGTCGGCCTTCTCGGTCACGGGAATGTCGGAGGCCGCCGCGGCGTCGCGCACCTGGATCGGGCGCAACTGGCCGTTCAGCGTGGACATCACGGTGCGCATACCGCGTTCGTCCGCCTCGCCGATGGCCTGGAGTTCGATGAGGAGCCGTACGCCGGGTTCCAGGTCGACGGCGTACTCGTCGGCGGGGCGCAGCCCGTAGAAGAAGTCCTTGCTGTTCAGCACGCTGGTGTCGCCGTAGGCCTGACGGTGGGCCTCGAACTCCCGGGTCGGGCCGGGGAACAGCAGCCGGTTGAGGGTGGAGCGGCGGGACTTCTCCAGGCCGGCGTGATCCTCGGCGGTGAGCTCGGTGAGGGGCTTGGCCTGCGCGCGGCCGTTGAGCGCCTTGGTGCGGAACGGCTCCGGCCAGCCGCCGGGCGGGGTGCCCAGCTCACCGCGCAGAAAGCCGATCACGGAGTCGGGGATGTCGAACCGGTCCGGCGCCGCCTCGAAGTCCTCCGGCGCCACACCGGCGCCGACCAGGTGCAGAGCGAGGTCGCCGACCACCTTGGACGAGGGGGTGACCTTGACCAGGCGGCCCAGGATGCGATCGGCGGCGGCGTACATCGCCTCGATGTCCTCGAAGCGGTCGCCGAGGCCGAGCGCGACCGCCTGGGTGCGCAGGTTGGACAGCTGACCGCCGGGGATCTCGTGGTGGTAGACGCGTCCGGTCGGCGAGGCCAGTCCCGCCTCGAAGGGGGCGTAGATCTTGCGGACGCTCTCCCAGTACGGCTCCAGGTCGCCGACCGCCTTCAGGTCCAGGCCGGTGGGCCGGTCGGAGTGGTCGGTGGCGGCGACGATCGCCGACAGCGACGGCTGGGAGGTGGTGCCGGCCATGGAGGCGACCGCGCCGTCCACGGCGTCGGCGCCGGCCTGCACGGCGGCGAGGTAGGTGGCGAGCTGACCGCCGGCGGTGTCGTGGGTGTGCAGGTGGACCGGCAGGTCGAACTCGCGGCGCAGTGCCGAGACGAGCCTGGCCGCGGCGGGCGCCCGCAGCAGCCCGGCCATGTCCTTCACGGCCAGGACGTGTGCTCCGGCGGCCACGATCTGCTCGGCCAGGCGCAGGTAGTAGTCCAGGGTGTACAGGCGCTCGGCGGGGTCGGACAGGTCCCCCGTGTAGCACAGGGCGACCTCGGCGATCGCCGTCCCGGTCTCGCGTACGGCGTCGATGGCCGGCCGCATCTGGCCCACGTCGTTCAGCGCGTCGAAGACGCGGAAGATGTCGATGCCGGTGGCGGCGGCCTCCTGGACGAAGGCGTCGGTCACCTCGGTCGGGTACGGGGTGTAGCCCACGGTGTTGCGGCCGCGCAGCAGCATCTGGAGGCAGATGTTGGGCACCGCCTCGCGCAGGGCGGCCAGGCGCTCCCAGGGGTCCTCGGCGAGGAAGCGCAGCGCGACGTCGTAGGTGGCGCCGCCCCAGCACTCCAGGGACAGCAGCTGGGGCAGGGTCCGCGCCACGACCGGGGCGGCGGCGAGGAGGTCCTTGGTGCGCACCCGGGTGGCGAGCAGCGACTGGTGCGCGTCGCGGAAGGTGGTGTCGGTGACGCCGATGGTCGGCGACTCGCGCAGGAGGCGGGCGAAGCCGTCCGGGCCGAGTTCGACGAGCTTCTGCCGGGAGCCGGCGGGCGGCTCGCCCGAGGGCAGCGGCGGCAGTTTGGTGACGGGGTCGATCACCTCGGGCCGTTCGCCGTGGGGCTTGTTCACGGTGACGTCGGCGAGGTAGGTGAGCAGCTTGGTGCCGCGGTCGGCGGAGGAGCGCGCGGTGAGCAGGTGCGGGCGCTCTTCGATGAACGACGTCGTGACCCGGCCGGCCTGGAAGTCGGGGTCGTCCAGTACGGCTTGGAGGAACGGGATGTTCGTGGCGACCCCGCGGATGCGGAACTCGGCCACGGCGCGCCGGGCCCGGCCGATCGCGGCCTTGAAGTCCCTTCCCCGGCAGGTGAGTTTGACGAGCATGGAGTCGAAGTGCGCGCTGATCTCGGTACCCGCGTGGGTGGTTCCGCCGTCGAGGCGGATGCCTGAGCCGCCCGGGGAGCGGTAGGCGCTGATGCGGCCGGTGTCCGGGCGGAAGCCGTTGGCCGGGTCCTCGGTGGTGATCCGGCACTGGAGGGCGGCGCCGCGCAGGGTGATGGTGTCCTGGGAGAGTCCGAGGTCGGCCAGGGTCTCGCCGGCGGCGATGCGGAGCTGGGCCTGGACCAGGTCGACGTCGGTGACCTCCTCCGTCACCGTGTGCTCGACCTGGATGCGCGGGTTCATCTCGATGAAGACGTGGTTGCCGTCGCGGTCGAGCAGGAACTCCACGGTGCCCGCGTTGCGGTAGCCGATCTCCCGGGCGAAGCGGACCGCGTCGGCGCAGATGCGCTCGCGCAGCGCGGGGTCGAGGTTCGGCGCGGGGGCGAGTTCGATGACCTTCTGGTGGCGGCGCTGGAGCGAGCAGTCGCGCTCGAACAGGTGGATGACGTCGCCCTGGCCGTCGGCGAGGATCTGCACCTCGATGTGGCGGGGGTCGACGACGGCCTTCTCCAGGAAGACGGTGGGGTCGCCGAATGCGGAGGTCGCCTCCCGGGACGCCGCCTCGATGGACTCGCGCAGCGCGGCAGGGTCCTCCACCCGGCGCATGCCGCGCCCTCCGCCGCCCGCGACCGCCTTGACGAAGAGGGGGAAGCCGATGTCCCCGGCGGCGCGCACCAGTTCGTCGACGTCGGTGGAGGGCGCGGAGGAGCCGAGCACCGGCACGCCGGCGGCGCGGGCGGCCGCCACCGCGCGGGCCTTGTTGCCCGTCAGTTCCAGCGTGCCGGCGTCCGGTCCGACGAAGGTGATGCCCGACTCCTGGCAGGCGCGGGCGAGTTCGGGATTCTCGGACAGGAAACCGTAGCCGGGGTAGACGGCGTCCGCGCCCGCCCGGCGTGCCGCGCGGACGATCTCCTCGACGGAGAGGTAGGCGCGGACCGGGTGCCCCGGCTGGCCGATCTGGTAGGCCTCGTCGGCTTTCAGCCGGTGCAGCGAGTTGCGGTCCTCGTACGGGAAGACGGCCACGGTTCGCGCGCCCAGTTCGTAGCCGGCGCGGAACGCGCGGATGGCGATCTCGCCGCGGTTGGCGACCAGCACCTTGCGGAACATGCTCTATCCCTTCGGCCTGCCGGTGAAAGGACCATGGTGTCGGGCATGTCCTCGTCATGCCATGTGAGCCGGGCCACTCATCCCGATTGTCTCCCGCGCTCCCGCCTCTGTCGTGGTTCCGTCGTCAACCGCCGAGTGCCGCGTGGACGACGCGTTCGGCCTCCTCCTGGACCTGGGAGAGGTGGTCGGGGCCCCGGAACGACTCGGCGTAGATCTTGTAGACGTCCTCGGTGCCCGAGGGGCGGGCCGCGAACCAGGCGTTCTCGGTGGTCACCTTGATGCCGCCGATGGGCGCGCCGTTGCCAGGCGCTTCGGTGAGGACGGCGGTGACCGGCTCCCCGGCGAGGGTGTCGGCGGTGACCTGGGCCGGGGACAGCTTGGCCAAGCGGGCCTTCTCCTCTCGGGAGGCCGGCGCGTCGACGCGGGCGTAGGCGGGTTCGCCGAAGCGGGCGGTGAGTTCCGCGTAGTGCTGGGACGGCGTCCGGTCGGTGACGGCGGTGATCTCGGAGGCGAGCAGGGCCAGGACGATGCCGTCCTTGTCGGTGGTCCACACCGAGCCGTCCCGGCGCAGGAACGACGCCCCGGCGGACTCCTCGCCACCGAAACCGAGCGAGGAGTCGATCAGCCCGTCCACGAACCACTTGAAGCCCACGGGCACTTCGACCAGCCGGCGGCCGAGGTCGGCGGCGACCCGGTCGATCATGCCGGAGGAGACCAGCGTCTTGCCCACGCCCGCCTCGGCGGGCCACCGGGTGCGGTGGGCGTAGAGGTAGGAGATGGCCACGGCGAGGTAGTGGTTGGGGTTCATCAGCCCGGCGTCCGGGGTGACGATGCCGTGCCGGTCGGCGTCGGCGTCGTTGCCCGTGGCGATCCGGAAGCGGTCGCGCTGCCCGATGAGCGAGGCCATCGCGTACGGCGAGGAGCAGTCCATACGGATCTTGCCGTCCCAGTCCAGCGTCATGAAGCGCCAGGTGGGGTCGGTGAGCGGATTGACCACGGTCAGGTCGAGCCGGTGCTGCTCGGCGATGCGGCCCCAGTAGGCGACGGAGGCTCCGCCCAGCGGGTCGGCGCCGATCCGCACGCCGGCGTCCCGGACCGCGTCGAGGTCGAGCACGCTCGGCAGATCGGTGACGTAGGCGCCGAGGAAGTCGTGACGACCGGTGCCGGGCGCGGCCAGTGCGCGGGTGTACGGGACGCGCCGTACGTCCTTGAGGCCGCCCGCGATGATCTCGTTGGCCCGGTCCTGGATCCAGGACGTCGCCTCGGAGCCCGCCGGGCCGCCGCTGGGCGGGTTGTACTTGAAGCCGCCGTCGCCGGGCGGGTTGTGCGACGGGGTCACGACGACACCGTCGGCGGGGCCCGAGGGGTGGGAGCGGTTGTGCGTCAGGATCGCGTGGGAGACGGCCGGGGTGGGGGTGTAGCCGTCCGCCGTGTCGATCAGGACGGTGACGTCGTTGGCGGCGAAGACCTCCAGCGCGGTGATCCGCGCGGGCTCGGAGAGGGCGTGGGTGTCCGCGCCCAGGAAGAGGGGGCCGTCGGTGCCCTGTCGTGCGCGGTATTCGCAGATGGCCTGGCTGGTCGCGGCGATGTGGTCCTCGTTGAACGCCGTCGCCAGTGACGATCCGCGGTGCCCAGAGGTTCCGAACGCCACGCGCTGTCCCACCTCGGCCGGGTCGGGGTGCAGCGCGTAGTACGCCGTCACCAGCCGGGCGACGTCGATCAGATCCTCGGGTCCGGCCGGCTTGCCCGCTCGCTCGTGCTGCATGGCACCCACGCTCCTCCGCGTCGTCGTGCGTCCGCTGTCCGCTCGCGATGTCATCTTCCCCCGTACGCGGGACGCGAGTCGGGCTCGCGCCGGTCCCCGGTCGTGGGCCGGTGGTCTGTGGTCTGTGGTCTGTGGTCTGTGGTCTGTGGTCTGTGGTCTGTGGTCGCAAGCGTGAAGAACGCCGTTCGGGGCAGCCACTCCCACACGCACCCGGAGCCGGTTCTCCGCAGACGTGGCTCCGCCACGAGGACGCTCCGGCGCCTTGTGATCGCACGCACCGGAGGCCGCGCGGCCCGCCCTTCGGGCGGACGACGGGAATGTGACGACAGGACCCAGGGCCTCGTGCTCACCCGGGTCGTCCGCCATGGGAGAGTGGTCCCCTACTGCACAAGGCATGTCGGGAGGAAGAGCAGTGCCGGAAGGGCGCCCGAAGCGTTCGAGCAAGTCGCGTCTCGCGGTGATCGCGCTGATCGTCGGTCTGGGCACCTGGCTGGGCTATGTCTGCTATTCGATCGCGACGGAGGCCCCGCCCGGCGCGCCGAGCGTGGCCGCGCTGACCGACCGGGTCCAGAAGGCCGCCGCCGACCGGGACGCGGACGGCTTCCAGACCTTGTTCGACGAGGACACCGTCTCCGACGACTACGCCGCCCACTACCTGGACCGGCTGGGAGAGCACGCCCCCCAGTTGCAAGCCCGGGTGGAGCACCGTGACGGCCACGACTTCCTGCTGCTGCGCTCCGCGCAGGGCGACTCCGTGTGCACGGCCTGGTACATCACCGAGCGGGACGGCCGCCGGCTGCTCGACGGCGTGCCACCGGCCGAGAATCTGTGCGCGCGCTGACGGTGAACCGGGGTTTCCGCGGGTGATCCCGGCCCTTCCGGTTGCGGATGCAGTCCCTGTCGCCGTCGGCCATCCTGGGAGGAACCACGGCGTTAAGGAGTATGCGATGAGCATGCTGGACAAGCTCAAGGGACTGCTGAAAGGTCACGAGGAGCAGGCCGGCAAGGGCATCGACAAAGCCGGTGACTACACCGACGAGCGGACCCAGGGAAAGTACCGGAGCCAGGTCGACACCGGTCAGGACAAGCTCAAGGAGCAGCTCGGCCGACCGGACCCGGGCCAGGACCAGCCGCCGCAGTGACGCTCCCGTGATCACGACCGCCGGCCCGGTGGGCCGGTGCGACGAGTTCGGGCCGCCCCCGCGAGGAGGGCGGCCCGATTCGGTTCGGCACGGGCCGGGCGGGACGGATCCGGGGTCTCAGGGCCGTACGAGGGCCAGGGCCAGGACCGCCGCCCCGGCGAGCACCGCGAGGGCGGTGAGGACGAACGCGAAGCACCGCGCCCGCAACTGGCGGTAGCGCGCCTCGTACTCGCCGCGCAGCGCCCGGCACCGCTCGGCGACCCGCTGGAGGTCCGCCCGGGCCCGCAGCAGGCAGTCGGAGACGTAGTGCTCCTCGATCTCCTCGCGCTGCGCCGTGGTCAGCCACTGCATGGGCTCGGTGAAGGCACGGGCGCGCTGCTCGGCCTCGGCCACGCGGGCCTGCCACAGCAGATAGCCCTCGACCTGCTCGACCAGTCCGGCGGGTCCCTCCGGGCGTTTCGCCGCGTCGGTCATCCGGGCAGGCCCAGGTTCTCCCGCTTGTCCGTGACCGAGACCTCCGGGTGGTGCAGGTCGAAGGCCGGGGACTCACTGCGGATCACGGGCAGGGTGACGAAGTTGTGCCGCGGCGGCGGGCAGGAGGTCGCCCACTCCAGGGAGCGGCCGTAGCCCCAGGGGTCGTCGGTCTCGACCTTCTGGCCGTACTTGGCCGTCTTCCAGACGTTGTAGAAGAACGGCAGCATCGACAGCCCCAGCAGGAACGACCCGATGCTGGAGATCTCGTTGAGCGTCGTGAAGCCATCGGCGGCGAGATAGTCGGCGTACCGGCGCGGCATGCCCTCCGCGCCCAGCCAGTGCTGCACCAGGAACGTAGTGTGGAAGCCGACGAACAACGTCCAGAAGGTCATCTTCCCCAGGCGCTCGTCGAGCATCTTGCCGGTCCACTTGGGCCACCAGAAGTGGAAGCCGGCGAACATCGCGAAGACCACCGTGCCGAAGACGACGTAGTGGAAGTGCGCCACCACGAAGTAGCTGTCGGAAACCTCGAAGTCCAGTGGCGGCGAGGCCAGGATGACACCGGTCAGACCACCGAAGAGGAAGGTGACCAGGAAGCCGGTCGACCACAGCATCGGCGTCTCGAACGACAGCGAACCGCTCCACATGGTACCGACCCAGTTGAAGAACTTCACACCGGTCGGGACCGCGATCAGGAAGGTCATGAAGGCGAAGAACGGCAGCAGCACACCACCGGTGACGAACATGTGGTGCGCCCACACCGTCACGGACAGACCTGCGATCGAGATCGTCGCGCCGACCAGGCCCATGTAGCCGAAGATCGGCTTGCGGGAGAAGACCGGGATGATCTCACTGACGATGCCGAAGAACGGCAGCGCGATGATGTACACCTCGGGATGCCCGAAGAACCAGAACAGGTGCTGCCACAGCAGCGAACCGCCGTTGGCGGCCTCGAAGACGTGGGCACCCCACTTGCGGTCCACCTCCAGGCTGAGCAGCGCGGCCGCCAGGACCGGGAAGGCCAGCAGCACCAGGACGCTGGTGAGCAGCACGTTCCAGGTGAAGATCGGCATGCGGAACATGGTCATGCCCGGGGCGCGCATGCAGATGATCGTGGTGATGAAGTTGACCGAGCCGAGGATGGTACCGAATCCGGACATGGCCAGGCCTAGGATCCACAGGTCCCCGCCCAGGCCCGGAGTGTGGATGATGTCGTTCAGCGGGGCATAGGCGAACCAGCCGAAGTCGGCCGCGCCCTGCGGGGTGAGGAAGCCTGCGACCGCGATCAGCGAGCCGAACAGGTACAGCCAGTAGGCGAACATGTTCAGCCGCGGGAAGGCCACGTCCGGGGCGCCGATCTGCAGCGGCATGATCCAGTTCGTGAACCCGGCGAACAGCGGCGTCGCGAACATCAGCAGCATGATCGTGCCGTGCATCGTGAACATCTGGTTGAACTGTTCGTTCGTCAGGATCTGCAGGCCCGGCCGGGCCAGCTCGGCGCGCATCAGCAGCGCCATGATGCCGCCGATCAGGAAGAACGTGAAGGAAGTGATCAGATACAGCGAACCGATCGTCTTGTGATCGGTCGTCGTCGCCCACTTCACCACCACGGCACCGGGCCGCAGGTGACGACGGGGAGCGGCGGTTTCCCGCGTGGTGTGCTGGACGTCTGTCATGCGGCCCGTGACACGCTTTCTCTCAGGAGATGGATACGTGAAGGTCCACGCGGTGTCCCGCAGGGCCCGGCCTCCATCCTTCCGCCTGCCGCCTCCGAAGCGGAGGCAGCCGTCGCCGAGACGGAGTAACGCCCGGCGTATTGCACCCGGTTGGCCTACGCGCCTCACGCCGATGGCGGGCACGGTGCGCGACGCGGCCTACGGGGCGGCGGACGGGGGCAGCTGGGCCGGGCTCACCCGCTCCCCCAGGACCTCGGACATGAACTGCACCAGCCACCGCTGGGAGGGGCTGCGCGAGGACTCGTGCCGGGCGTACAGCGCCACCTCGATCGGCTCGGTGTCGAACGGGAGCCGGACCATGCGCAGTTGGTGGGAGGAGGCGAAGACCTCGCCGACGTACTCGGGGACGATGGCGATCAGGTCGGTCTGCTCCAGCAGGTAGGGCAGCATCGAGAAGCGGGTGGCGTCCACCACCACCCGGTCCAGCAGCCCGTGCGCGGCGAGCACGGCACGCGGGACGACGTGCCCGCTGGGGCCGAAGACGGTGGCGTGGGATTCGGCCGCGAGCTCGGCCAGGGTGACCGACTCGCCCCGCACCCGCGGGTGGTCGGCGGCGACCATGCCGACGTAGCGCTCGTGGAAGAGCGGGATCCGCACGGTCCGGTGGGAGGTCAGCACCGGGGTGGCCACGAACGCGTCGAGGTCGCCGCGGCGCAGCTGGTGCTCCGCCTCGTCGACGTCCAGCGGCCGCACGGTGAAGGACACCCCGGGCGCCCGTTCACGGGCCGCGGCCAGCAGACGCGGCAGCAGGGTCACCTCGCCCAGGTCGGACAGGGCCAGCGTGAACCGCCCGCACATGACCCCGGGATCGAAGACGTCGGCCTGGCGGACCGTGCTGTCGATGTCGGCCAGCGCGCGCTGCAACGGCTCGTACAGCCGGAGGGCTCCGGCGGTGGGCGTCAGCCCGCGTCCGGTGCGCCGGAACAGCTCGTCGCCGAAGTGCCGGCGCAGCTTGCCCAGGCTGTAGCTGACGGTGGGCTGGGTGACGTGGAGCGTGTCGGCGGTGACCGTGACGCTGCCGGTCTCGTACAGCAGCACGAAGACGCGGGCGAGGTTGAGGTCGAAGGTCCTCATATCGAAGCAGTCTATATCGCGAAGGTAAAAGATTTATTGGTGCTCATGTCGGCGCTTGCCTAGCGTGGCGTGCGTCACTCCGAAAGGAACGTCTGTGCCTTCCGTACGCCGCCTCTCCCACGAGTTCCTGGAGCGCCAGGGCCTCACCACCGTGTTCGGCAACCCCGGCTCCAACGAGCTGCCCTTCCTCGCCGAACTCCCCGCCGGCTTCCGCTATGTCCTGGGCCTGCACGAGGGCGCCGTCGTCGGCATGGCCGACGGGTACGCGCAGGCGACCGGCCGGCCCGTCCTGGTCAATCTGCACGCGGCGTCCGGCTCCGGGAACGCGATGGGCGCGCTGACGAACGCCGTGGCCTCCCGCACCCCGCTCGTGATCGTCGCCGGCCAGCAGGTGCGCTCCGCCGTCGGTCCGGAGGCCAACCTGTCCAACGTGGACGCCCCGGCGCTGATGAGGCCGCTGGTCGGCTGGGCGGCCGAGCCGGCATGCGCCCAGGACGTGCCGCGCGCCCTCGCGCAGGCCGTCTTCGAGGCGCAGCTCCAGCGGCGTCCGACGTATCTGTCCGTCCCCTACGACGACTGGGCGGCCGACGCCGGCGACAACGCCCTGGCGGTCCTCGACCGGCGGGTCGGCCGCGCTTCCGTCCCCGACGGGGAGCAGGGCCGCCGGCTGGCCGAGCAGGTCGCCTCCGCCCGGCGGCCCGCGCTCGTGCTGGGCGGGGACATCGACTCGGCCGGCCTGTTCGACGACGCCGTCCGGCTGGCCGAGCGCCTGGGCGGCCCGGTGTGGGCGGCCCCCTCGCAGTTCCGGCTGCCCTTCCCCAACCGGCACCCCCTCTTCCGCGGGGTACTGCCCGCCGGGATCGCGCCGGTCAGCGAGGCGTTCGAGGGCCACGACCTGGTCCTGGTGCTCGGCGCGCCGGTGTTCCGCTACCACGAGCACCTCCCCGGCCGGTACCTGCCCGAGGGCACCCGGCTGATCCAGGTGACCGAGGACGCCTCCGCCGCCGCGCGGGCGCCGATGGGCGAGGCCCTGGTCGCCGACCCCGGAGCGGTCATCGGCCTGCTCCTGAAGCTGCTCGACGGCCGCGAGGCACCCGCAGGCGCCTTCCGGCCCGCGCCCGAACCGCCCACGGGCGACGGCTCCCGGCTGCACCCCGAGCAGGTCTTCGCCGCGCTGCGCGACGAACTGCCCGAGGACACCGCCTACGTGGTTGAGTCGACGTCGACGAACGCCTCCTGGTGGCGCCAGATGGACCTGCGCCGACCCGGCTCCTACTACTTCCCGGCGGCCGGCGGACTCGGGTTCGGGCTGCCCGGCGCGGTCGGGGTCGCCATGGGGCAGCCGGGCCGGCCGGTGGTCGGCGTCATCGGGGACGGCTCGGCCAACTACGGCATCACCGCCCTGTGGACGGCCGCCCAGCACCGCCTCCCGCTGACCGTCGTCCTGCTGCGCAACGGCACGTACGGGGCACTGCGCTGGTTCGGCGGCCTGCTGGGCGTGCCGGACGCCCCCGGCCTGGACATCCCCGGCCTGGACTTCACCCGTATCGCCGAGGGATACGGCGTCCGGGCCCGGCACGTCGGCGACGCCGAGGAGCTGCGGGCCGCCCTCGCCGAGCGCCCGGACCACCCGCGGCTGCTCCAGGTGGACACCGCGCTCACCACCCCGTCCTGATCCGCCCCTGTGCACAAGAGAGGAAACGCGATGGCACTCCTGGACAGCGACGTCTGGGCCAAGAAGTTCTTCAGCGACGGCTGGAGGGACGCCTCCGGCGAGCAGCCGGTCGTCGAACCCGCGACCGGCGAACAGCTCGCGACGGCGGGCCTGGCCACCGCCGAGGACGTACGGCGTGCGTCCGCCCGCGCGGCCGAGGCGCAGCGCGACTGGGCGGCGACCTCCCCGCAGCGGCGGGCCGCCGTACTGCGCCGGGCGGGCGAGCTGCTGGCCGAGCACGCAGCCGAGATCGAGGACTGGCTGGTGCGCGAGGCCGGGTCCGTACGGGCCAAGGCGGCCTTCGAGGCGCGGCTCGCCGTGGGCGAGTGCTTCGAGTGCGCGGGCCTGCCGACGCACCCGCAGGGCGAGGTGCTCACCTCCGAGGACGCCCGCTGGTCCCTCTCCCGGCGCCGCCCGGCCGGTGTCGTCAGTGTCATCGCGCCCTTCAACTTCCCGCTCGTCCTGGGCCTGCGCTCGGTGGCGCCGGCGCTCGCCCTGGGCAACGCGGTGCTGCTCAAGCCGGACCCGCGCACCGCGGTGAGCGGTGGTGTCGTCATCGCGCGCGTCTTCGAGAAGGCGGGCCTGCCGACCGGGGTGCTGCACCTGCTGCCGGGCGACGGCTCGGTCGGCCGGGCCGTCGTCGAGGCGCCCGAGGTCCGGGTGGTCTCCTTCACCGGCTCGACTCCGGTCGGGCGGGCGATCGGCGAGCAGGCCGGGCGCCTGCTCAAGCGGGCCCACCTGGAGCTGGGCGGGAACAACGCGCTGGTCGTGCTGCCCGGGGCGGACGTGCCGAAGGCGGCCTCGGCCGGCGCCTTCGGCTCCTATCTGCACCAGGGCCAGATCTGCATGACGACCGGCCGCCACATCGTCCACGAGTCGCTGCTGGAGGAGTACACCGCGGCGCTCGCCGCGAAGGCCGCGGCCCTGCCGGTCGGCGATCCGGCCCGCGAGGACGTCGCGCTCGGCCCGATCATCGACCGGCGCCAGCTCGAACGGGTGCACGGCATCGTCACCGACAGCGTCGCCGCGGGGGCGACCCTCGCCGCGGGCGGCGAGATCGTCGGCGCGGGCTACCGGGCCACTGTGCTGAGCGGCCTGACGACCGACATGCCGGCCTGGCGCGAGGAGATCTTCGGGCCCGTCGCGCCCGTCATCGGCTTCTCGACGCTGGAGGAGGCCGCGCGGATCGTCAACGACTGCGAGTACGGGCTGTCCGTGGGGATCCTCGGCGACGTGGGGACGGCGATGAAGCTCGCCGACCGGATCGACTCCGGCAAGGTCCACATCAACGAGCAGACCGTCAGCGACGAGCCCAACGCCCCCTTCGGCGGGGTCAAGGCCTCCGGCACCGGGTCCCGGTTCGGGGGCGCCGCCGCCAACGTCGAGGCCTTCACCGAGACCCAGTGGGTCACCGTCCGGCCCGACATCGCCGACTACCCGTTCTGATCCGCCCGTCCTCGCCCGTCCGCTCCCGTCCCCAGGGGGGAACGTCCCTATGTCATCCGCCGTCTCGTCCCCGACGACCGCGCAGTCCGGCACCGCCGGGAGAAGCACCTGGACCGTGGTCCTGTGCTGGATCACCGTCATGCTGGAGGGCTACGACCTCGTCGTCCTCGGCGCCATCATCCCGACCCTGCTCAAGACCCGTCACCTCGGCATGACCGCGGGCGACGCCACCATGATCGCGACGCTGTCGCTCGTCGGCGTCGCCATCGGCGCCGTCTGCGTCGGCCCGCTGGCCGACCGGCTGGGGCGCCGCCTGCTGCTCATCGCGTCGGTGGTGGTGTTCTCGGTGTTCACCATCGTGGTGCCGCTGGCCGGCTCCGTGACGATGTTCGCCGTCCTCCGGCTCATCGCCGGTCTGGGCCTGGGCGCCTGCATGCCGGTGTCGCTCACGATGATGGCCGAGCACATGCCGGCCAGCCGGCGTGCCCGGGCCAGCACCCTGACCATGACCGGCTATCACACCGGTGCCGTGATCACTTCCCTGCTGGCCCTCCAGGTGACCGACAACTGGCAGATCCTGTTCTACGTCCTCGGCGTGGCCGGGCTCGTCGTCGCCGTCATCCAGTGGTTCCGGCTGCCGGAGTCGGAGGCCTTCATGCGGGCCAAGCAGGCGGCCGGGGCGCAGCGGGTCCCGTTCACCGAGCTGCTCAAGCCGGCCTACCTGCGCGCGGGC
Organism: Streptomyces sp. NPDC091412; assembly: GCF_044756885.1. NCBI lineage: Bacteria > Bacillati > Actinomycetota > Actinomycetes > Kitasatosporales > Streptomycetaceae > Streptomyces > Streptomyces sp. NPDC091412. The sequence goes on from NZ_JBIVTV010000031.1 coordinate 25,235, forward strand.
ATAGGCATCTGGGTCGCCTCGTTCATGGGGCTGCTGCTGGTCTACGGCCTGAACACCTGGTTGCCCAAGCTGATGAACGACGCCGGTTACCCCGTCCCCACGGCCGTCACCCAGCTCCTGGTGCTCAACGTCGGCGGCGTCGTCGGCCTGATCGTCGGCGGCTTCGTGGCCGACCGGCGGGGCATCAAGGGGACCATACTCGGCTGGTTCGCGGTGTCCGTGGTCATGCTCGGTTGCCTGAGCATCAAGATGAACAGCAACCTCCTGCTGAACGTCGTCGTCTTCCTCACCGGCGTGTTCGTCTTCTCCGCCATGGTGCTCGTCTACGCCTACGTGACGCACTTCTACCCGGCCGCGGTGCGCGGGACCGCCCTCGGCTCGGCCTCCGGCATCGGCCGGATCGGCTCGATCGTCGGCCCGACGATCACCGGGGCCCTGGTCGCCTCCGGCATCGGCCACCCGTGGGGCTTCTACTTCTTCGCCGTGGTCGCGGTACTCGGCTTCCTGGCCGTGCTGACCCTGCCGCGGCACGCTCCGCGGCCGGAGGCCGCCGGGGTCACCGCCTGACGCGTCCGGTCACCCTTTGCGACGGCGCGGGACCGCCCACCGGGCGGGCCCGCGCCGTCACCGCTTCGAGGCCGGCCGACCGACCGCGCCTGTGCGCATGACGCCGGACGCCGGGGCGGGGCGGGGGTCACCTGTCATCCCGCCCGGTCGCCCGTCGTCTGGCCGGGGAACACCGGTGTCCGCGGGACGGTGGGCCAGCCGTCGACGGGAGACGCGATCGTCCCGGACACGGTCGTACCCGGGTCCTCGCCGCCCTCGGGCAGGGCGAGTTCGGCCCAGATCACCTTTCCGTGCGGGGAGTAGCGGGTGCCCCAGTGCTCGGTCATCTGCGACACCAGGAACAGACCGCGGCCGCCCTCCTCGGTCGTCGCGGCGTAGCGCAGGTGCGGCGAGGTGCTGGTGCCGTCGGAGACCTCGCAGATCAGCGTGCGGTCGCGGATCAGCCGGACGTGGATCGGCGCACCGCCGTAGCGGATGGCGTTGGTGACGAGTTCGCTCAGCACGAGTTCCATGCTGAAGCCGAGCTCGGACAGGCCCCACTCGTCGAGTGTGCGGGCGGCCGCGACGCGGACCCGGGCGACGGCGGCCGGGTCGGGCGGCACGTCCCACTCGGCGACCCGGTCGCAGGGCAGCGCCCGGGTCCGGGCGATCAGCAGGGCGACGTCGTCCTTGGGACGCGCGGGCAGCAGCGTGTCCAGCACCGCCTGGCAGCTCTGCTCCGGCGAGCGGTCGGGGTGGCCCGCGAGGGCCTGGCGCAGCAGTTCCATGCCGACGTCCAGGTCTCGCCGGCGGTCCTCGATGAGACCGTCGGTGTACAGGGCGAGCTGGGTGCCTTCGGGGAGCTCCAGCTCGGCCGTCCGGAACGGCATGCCGCCCAGGCCGAGCGGCGGCCCGTGCGGCAGATCCGGGAAGGTGACGTCGCCGTCCGGGCTGACCAGCGCGGGCGCGAGATGACCGGCGCGCGCCATGGCGCAGCGGCGCGTCACGGGATCGTAGATCGCGTACAGACAGGTGGCTCCGACGACGGCCGCGGCGGCGCCGGTGGAGGCCTCGTCCTGGTCGATGCGGCCGACGAGGTCGTCCAGGTGGCTCAGCAGCTCGTCGGGGGGCAGGTCGAGCGTGGAGAAGTTGTGCACCGCGGTCCGCAGCCGTCCCATGGTGGCGGCGGCGTGCAGGCCGTGCCCGACCACGTCCCCGACGACCAGGGCGACCCGTCCGCCGGGCAGCGGGATCACGTCGAACCAGTCACCGCTCACACCCGACTGGGCGGGCAGATAGCGGTAGCCGACCTCCAGCGCGCTCAGCTCGGGCAGGGCCCGTGGTAGCAGGCTGCGCTGGAGGGTGACCGCGAGCGCGTGCTCGCGGGCGTAGCGGCGGGCGTTGTCGATGCTGACCGCGGCCCGGGCCACCAGTTCCTCGGCCAGGGACAGCTCCTCCTCGTCGAACGGGCCGCGCTCCTTGCGGCGCCAGAAGTTGGCCATGCCCAGCACGACACCGCGGGCCTGGATCGGGGCCGAGATCAGCGAGTGGATGCCGTAGTCGACGATCGCCTTGGTGCGCTCCGGATCCTGCGCCTGCCAGCCGTACGCCGACGACAGGTCCGTCACCAGTTCCACGTGGCCGGTGTCGTAGCTGCGGGCCTGGGGCGTGGACGGCAGGAAGTCGATCAGCCGGCCCTTCTCGTAGAGCGGCGCGTCGTCCTGGACACCGCGTACGGCGATGCGGCGCAGGCCCGTCGCCGTGCCGGCGGGCTCCTCGCCCCGCAGTACGCCCTCGGCGAGGTCCACGGAGACGTAGTCGGCGAAGCGGGGGACGGCGACCTGGGCGAGTTCGTCGACGGTGCGGGAGACGTCGAGGGTGGTGCCGATGCCCAGGCCGGCGTCGTAGAGCAGTTCGAGCCGTTCCCGGGCCACCTGGGCCCGGCCGGAGATGGCTTGGAGTTCGGTGGAGTCGCGGAGCGTCACCACTGTTCGCCGCCCGCCTCCGTCGCTGTGCGTGGGCCGCTGGTTGACCGCCAGCAGCCGGGATCCGGCGAGGTGCACCTCGTCGGTGGCCATGCGGCCCGAGGTGAGCAGTTCGACCGTTTCCGGTTCCAGCGTCGGGAACTGCGCCACCTGCCTGCCCTCGGCGTCCGACGGCAGCTCCAGCAGCCGCTTGGCCTCGTCGTTCGCCAGCAGCAGCCGCCCGTCGTCACCGACGATGAGCACTCCTTCGCGTACGGAGTGCAGCACCGCGTCGTGGTGGTCGTACATGCGGGTCATCTCGTCCGGGGCGAGGCTGTGGGTCTGCCGCCGCAGCCGCCTGCCGACCAGCGCCGTCACGCCGGTGGCCAGGCCCAGCGCCGCCGCCCCGGCGCCCAGGATGATCGGGATCTGCCGGTTCACCTGGCTGGTCACGTGCTTGACCTGGAGGCCTGCGGAGACCAGCGCCACCACGCGGCTGCCGTCCCTGATGGGAACGGTGGCCTGTACCTCGTCGCCGAGCGGCCCGTGGACGGTCTCGGTGTAGACCTTGCCGGCCAGCGACGGCTCGATGGCGCCGACGAAACGGTGGCCGATGCGGTCCGGCAGGGGGTGGGTGTAGCGGATGCCGTTCGTGTCCATGACGACGATGAAGTCGACCCCCGCGGACCTGCGCGCCGCCTCCGTGAGGGGCTGGAGCACCTTCGACGGGCCGGGCGTCCGCAGTGCGCTCACGACACCCGGGGAGTGCGCGAAGGTCTGCGCCACCGCCACGGAACGGCGCTTGGCCTCGGCGTTGACGTCCCGCTGCGACTGAAGGACGAGGGAGAAGACGGCGAAAGCCACAAGCAGCGCCACCAGCGCCACCTGCAGAACGAACACCTGTCCGGCGACGCTTCGCGGGCTCTTTCCCAGCAGCGAGCGCAGCGATATGCGTCGAAGACGGGTAAAACGGTCGACCATCCGGCATTTGTAACATCCGCCCTCCCCCATCGTCACGACTTCCACGATTGATCGTTCAGCGGGAGCCCTGCGCGAACCGTGCGGGGAACCCCGAATCCCAAGCGTTGCGGCGGGTGAAAGCGCTGTCCGCGACAGCGAGGACGAATTCGGCGGGGCGGTCGCCGACGCGACGGTGGACCTCGGCACCGGGGTGCGGAACGTCCGCTTGCGGCCACGGAGCGTAGCGACCGCGCTCCCTCGCCGACCGGCCGGGCAGCCGGGCAGCCGGGCAGCCGGGCGCCGTGGACGGCACCGGCCGCGTGGCCGACGCCGGCACCGTCGCCGATGGTCCGATGCGTGAGGAGGCACGCTGCGCCTGGGGACCGGCGCAGAGGCCGGAGCGCCGGCTCAGCGGGGCCGCCCACGGCCCAGAACCGCAGCCGTCCGGCAAGCTGGGACCGGGGGCGCACTCGGGCCATCGCGGGCGAGCACCGAACGCGGCGTCACGCACAAGGCAGACCGCCGCGCGGCACCCCGAACGCTCACACCATGCGCGCCACACCCGCGCGCGGACACGCGGACTCACCGCACCACGCGCGACCGCAGGCACGGCAGCCACCAGACGCGCGTTCCTCCGCCCGCGGCCCACGTGGGCCCCACGACCGGTCAGTCGGCACGGTCGCGTTGCAGCACGGCAGCGTGCGGGCACATCGGGATGCACGGCCGCATCCGCACTGGGGCGGGCTCACGCACCGCTCCACCGCACGGCTGCCACCAGAGGCGCACCCACCCGCACGGGGGCCTGCGGACGCCATAGCCCGACAGGCGACCCAGGCCGCGGGACAACCCGCAGCCGACGTGGAGACGCCGGAGCCGTGCACGGACAGTCCGACTCACCGCACCGCACAACCCGGGCTGCCATCAGGGCCCGCCAGCCCCACACGAGCCACATCCCCGGGCAGGTGGCGCGGGCGTCAGCTCCACACGAGCCGCGGCCCCGCACAACCGACGTGGATGCCTTGCATACACGCGCCGGCACGCAGACGGGCACGTGCCGCAGCCGTACGTCTCGCCGCCGGGCGCGTGCCGTCCGTGCGCTCAGTGGCCCACGCGTGTCGCGGCGCGGGCGCTCACCCTGGCGGCCAGGTGCGCAGCATCGTGTCGAGGCGGTCGAGGATCCAGGTCCAGGTTTCCTGCGGGGCCGGGGCGCTGTGGGCGAAGCCGCCGGCCAGTTCCAGGCTGACGTAGCCGTGGAAGACGCTGCCCAGGAGCCGGACGGCGTGGGTCTCGTCCGGCTCGGCCAGGTCGTAGCCGCGCAGGATCGCGCGGGTCATCTGCGCGTGCCTGCCCCCGGCGCTCGCGGCGGCGGTCTCCGGGTCCAGCCGGAGCCGCGCCGCCGCGTAGCGGCCGGGATGCTCCCGGGCGTATGCGCGGTAGACGTTCGCGAAGGCGGCGAGGGCGTCCTTGCCGGCCCGCCCGGCCAGCGCGTCGGCGGCCCGGTCCGCGAGTTCCTCCAGGGCGAGCAGGGCGATCCGCGTCTTGAGGTCCTGGGAGTTCTTCAGGTGCGAGTACAGGCTCGCGGCCTTGACGTCGAACCGCCGGGCGAGGGCCGAGACGGTCACGTGCTCGAAGCCGACCTCGTCCGCCAGCTCCGCCCCCGCCCTGACCAGGCGTTCCGTGGTCAACCCCGCACGCGCCATGCCGCTCCTCCCACCCGAGCCTCCAAGAACCTGAAGCTATTGAATATCTGCCTAAGCCCATTAGGCAAACGGGACGACGGGCGGGCCCCGCGCGAATCCCCAACTTGGCATGGACCTGATTACCCAGTCCCGCTAAGCTGCTCCCCGACCCGGGTGAGAGCGCTCTCAGGTCGCGGTTGTTCCACCCCCACCTCGCTGGAACGACGAAGGGCACCCCTGTGAGACGCACCAGACTCCACCGCGTGGCCGTGGCCGCACTCGTACTGCTCGGCAGCTGGGCCGTGGCGGGCACCCCGACGGCCGGTGCGGCGACCCCCGCCACCGCACCCACCACCTCCCCCGGCCTGCTCCAGGCGATGCAGCGGGACCTGGGACTCTCGGCGCAGCAGGCCGAGGCGCGGCTGGCGGCGGAACGCATCGCGACGGCAGCGGAACCGAAGGCCCGCGGGGCCGCAGGATCCGCCTACGGCGGCTCGTGGTTCGACGACGAGACCGGCCGGCTCACCGTGGCCGTCACCTCCGGCGCCTCCGAGTCGACCCTGCGCGCCGTCCGCACCACCGGCGCCACGGTCCGCACCGTCCAGCACAGCGCACGGCAGCTGGACACGGCCAAGGCCCGCCTCGACAGCACGTCGGCACCCCAGGGCGTGAGCGGCTGGCGGGTGGACCCGAAGGCCAACACGGTGGTCGTGGACGTCGTCCGCGCAGCGCGCTCCGACAACGATGTCCAACGCTTCCTCGCCCAGGCCCGCGCGGCCGGCCCCGTCACCGTCCGGACGGTCTCCGCACCGCCGCAGACCTTCGCGGCGGGCACCGTCGGCGGCGACCCCTACTACACCGGCAACGTCCGCTGCTCCATCGGCTTCTCGGTGTACGGCGGCTTCGTCACCGCCGGACACTGCGGCCAGCCGGGCGCCGGGGTGAGTGGCTGGGACGGCTCGTACATCGGCACCTTCCAGGGGTCCTCGTTCCCCGACAACGACTACGCCTGGGTCAGCGTCGGCAGCGGCTGGTGGACGGTTCCGGTGGTCCTCGGCTGGGGCACCGTCCCGGACCAGTTGGTGCGCGGCTCCGCCGTGGCACCCGTGGGCGCCTCGGTCTGCCGCTCCGGCTCGACGACGCACTGGCACTGCGGCACCGTGCTGGCGCTCAACGAGACGGTCAACTACAGCCAGGGCGCCGTGCACCAGCTGACGAAGACCAGCGTGTGCGCCGAACCGGGCGACTCCGGCGGCTCGTTCATCAGCGGTGACCAGGCCCAGGGCGTCACCTCCGGAGGCTGGGGCAACTGCTCCGGCGGCGGGGAGACCTGGTTCCAGCCGGTCAACGAGATCCTCAACCGCTACGGACTGACCCTGCACACCGCCTGACCCGCACTGGCGAGGGGGTTCCGGCCGGGCTCGGCCGGAACCCCCTTTGCGGCGAGGCGACGGGCCACGCGCAGTCAAAGGACGGCGAACGTGGTCAACGAACGGCGGACGTGGTCAACGAACGGCGCGCGCGGTCATCCGGCGTCGGCCACCCGCCGGACCCTGTCCCGGGCGACCCGGGCCGCGGCGAACCCGGTGCCGGCGACGAAGCGCATCATCGGCCCGAACATCGGAGCGGCCAGCGATCCGGTGAAGTACAGACCCGGCACCGACGATTCGAACCCCGGGCTCAGCCGTGGTGCCCTCGAACCCGGCACCAGCCTGAGCGCACGGCGCACCGCCGGCGACAGGAACGGAACGGCGTCCAGGTCCAGACGGTAGCCGGTGGCGGCCAGCACGTGGTCGGCGTCGAGCACCTCCGCCACGCCGCCCGGCCCAACAACGTCCAGCCGTACGACGGACCCGGCGGTCTCGGCCCGTACGACCCGGCGCGAGGTGCGCACCGGCACCACGCCCTCGACCCGGTCCCGCAGCCACCAGCCGCCCGACGGCCGCAACGCGCGCCGGAACAGCAGCAGTCGGGCCGCGGCCGGCAGTCGCCGTACGGCGCCGGGGGCCCGGCAGACCGCGGCCAGGATCCAGCCCGTGCCCAGGGGCGAGGAGGGCCTGCCGATCCGCCGCACCCAGGACCGCGCCTGCTCCGGGGCGTTCCCCCACAGCACATCGCTCTCCCGGACCAGCACCTGCGCCCGCGCACCGGACTCGTGGAGCAGTGCGGCGCTCTCCAGGGCGGACTGGCCCCCGCCGACCACGGCGACCCGGCGGCCGGCGTACCGGGACAGGTCGGTGTGCTGGCTGGTGTGCGACACCGGCGCGTCGGGCCCCGGGCCTTCGGGCACGAGGCCGCGCAACTCGCCGGGTATGTGGGCCAGTCCGTTCAGGCCGGTGGCCACGACCACGGCGGCGGCGGCGAGTTCCTGTCCGTCGTCCAGCCGTACGGCGAACCCCGAACCGGACGCGGCCAGGTCGACGGCCGCCACGCGGGCCGGCTCCACCTCACCGACGTACTGCTTCTGGAACCACTGTCCGTAGCGTACGAACACCTCGCAGGGGATGGGCGTCAGCTCGGTCAGCTCCGGCTCACCGTGCACCTGGAGGAAGTCCGCCAGCCGCCCGCCCGGCTCCGGTGCGGACAGATCGACGGCGTCCGGCGTCGACTTCAGGAACATCCCGGTCGCCATGGCGTGCCGCCAACTGCCCATGACCTCCCCGAAGACCCGCACCGGGACCCCCGCTCCGCGCAGGTGCGCGGCGACCGACAGCCCGTAGGGCCCCGCCCCGACCACCACGACCGGAAGCGCTCGGCGCCCCCGCTGCGCTCCCCCGTGGGCAGGCCGCTGCCCCGGAAGCGACTGCGTCATGCATCCCCCCGCTGGTCCCCTCGCCGCCTTCCCCAAGGCCGGCGTGACACTTCGGGATGTGCGCGCCGGCAGAGCACCGCCGCGCGTCTCCCCCCTCCGCCGCTCAGTGTTACCCATCGACCGGTGCCGAAATGCGATATGGGGGCACGTTGCCAAAAATTGGTCGAAGCGTTTACCGGCCGCACCGCGCGGGCCTCGACGGAACGGAGGACGAACACCCGGCTCCCGTCCTCGCGGCGGAGGACGGGAGCCGGATGCCAGGACCTACCGGTCCGTGGCGGCGGGAGAGCCGACCGCGGGTGGCGCGGTCATCAGCTTCCCGAACAACGCCATGCAGGTGGAACAGTGTCCAGCCCGCTGTGCGCTCGCGCCGTCGACGTGCTGACCCAGTTTCTGGCCGCACAGGGTGGTGGTCGTGCGCTTGGCCATGACGTGCCAGACCAGAGCCCCACCGGGCTTCTCTACTCCTGCACACATCTCATACATGATCGGCTCCACTCCCTCGATGGACGCCTCTCTCACTCAAGGAGATACCGACTGGGCCATCCGCACGCAGCCACGGGCGGCCATTCAGGTGAAAAACGCGCCGGGGGCGGTGCCATCATGGGGCCCATGCGAAAAGGCGGAGCGTTGCGGACGGCGGCCGTGGTGGCGGCCGGTGGGGCGCTGGCGATGTCGCTGACGGCGTGCGGCGACCCGGGTCACCGGCGCGCGGCCGGCCACGGCGGGCAGGCGGAGCACGCACCCGGACGCGACGTGCCCCCGCGGCGGGTGCCGGGCATCGGTGACCGGATGTGGCATCGGGTGCCGGCCGGGTCCCGCCAGGTGGTCGCGGTCTACGGCGCGGGCCCGGACTCCCCCGACTCGACAGTCGCGCTCTTCACCGAGCACGGCTCACGCTGGGAGCGGACGGCTTCGTGGCCGGCCCACAACGGCCGGAAGGGCTGGACGACGGACCATCACGAGGGCGACCAGCGCACCCCCGTGGGGGTGTTCACGCTGAGCGACGCCGGCGGCGTGCTCGAGGACCCCGGGGCCAAACTGCCGTACACCCGGTCCGCCGCGCTCCAGGCTCCCCGGTACTGGACGAAGAACGCCTGGCACGACTTCGACTACGTCATCGCCGTCGACTTCAACCGCGTCAAGGGAACGCCGCCCAACGACCCCACCCGGCCCGAAGGACAGTCCAGGGGCGGCGGCATCTGGCTGCACATGGACCACGGCAGCGGCACGTCCGCGTGCGTGACCCTGTCCAAGTCGGCGATGCGGTATCTGCTGCGCTCCCTCGATCCGCGTCAGCACCCGGTCGTGGTCATGGGGGACACGGGGGAACTCGACGCCTGACGCCGCGCGGCCGCCGGCCGGTGCCGCCTCACGGGCGCGCGGCGTCGAGCAGGCTGATGCGGGCGATGACGCGCTTGCCCACCGGCTCGCGCCGCACCTCGAACCGCTCCACCACGGCCATCACGATCTCCAGACCGTGCTGGCCCACCCGCCCCGGGTCGGCGGCCCGGGCCACGGGCAGCACCGGATCGCTGTCCCAGACCGCGATGTCCACGGCGTCCCCGGCGATCCGCAGGTCCATCAGGATGGGGCCGGAGGCGTACTTGCGGGCGTTGGTGACCAGTTCGCTGACCACGAGCTGGGTCAGGTCCAGGGCCCGGTCCGAGACCGTCAGCCCATGGCCGGTCCGCGCCCGGCCCAGGAACTCGGCCGCGAGATGACGGGCCTCGGCGATGCACGCGGCGTCGCCGTCGAGGGCCGCCGCCACGCCTATCACGCCGGTGTCCGGCGCCGGCTCATCGTCACCGAGGAGGACGGATTCCATCCCAATCGCCTTCACCACCCTGTTCACGGCGTGCACATACCCCTCTTCCCGCCGGGCACGCGTGCGGCGTTCGTGTCGGCTTCGTCACAGGGGCGATCGCCCGGCGCGGCCCACCGGGCGGCAACCCGGAGGCGGCCGCGCCGCGTCCACGACCCGGACAGTTCGGCGACAAGGTGCCGGATGCATCTACCGTTCGTGGTGCCGGTCGAGCGACGGCCTCGACATCGAGGGGAGCCCAGGATGGCCGAGGACACCGAGGAGCGCACGACGCGGGAGCCCGGTACCGTCGTCGCCCTCCACGAGGTGGGCGTCCGCCGCTTCACGACCCGGCAGGTGATCCTGGACGGCGTCGACTGGACGGTGCGGGCGGGACAGCACTGGGCGCTGCTGGGCGCCAACGGCGCCGGGAAGACCACGCTGCTGCGGCTGCTCGGCGCCCTGATGCACCCCACGACCGGCAGCGTCGAGGTCCTCGGCGAGCTGCTGGGCCGCGTCGACGTGCGGGAACTGCGCGCGCGCATCGGGCACGTCACCACGGCGCAGCGCGTGCCCGGGGAACTCGACGCCCACACCGTCGTGCTGACCGGCCACACGGGCACGGTGCAGCCGCTGTGGCGGATGTACGACGAGGAGGTGCGGCAGCGCGCCCACGAACTGCTGGCCGAGCTGGAGATCAAGGACCTGGCCGACCGGCCGTACGGAGTCTGCTCGGGCGGGCAGCGGGCACGCGTCCTCATCGCCCGGGCCCTCATGGCCGAACCCGCCCTGCTGCTCCTCGACGAGCCCTTCAACGCCCTTGACCTGCCGTCCCGCGAGGATCTGGTCGAGGCCATGCACCGGCTCGCGGCGGGACGGCCGCGGCTCGCCACGGTGACGGTCACCCACCACCTCGAGGAGTTGTCCCCCGCCGTCAGTCACGCCCTGCTGCTGCGCGAGGGACGCATCCTGTCCCAGGGGCCCGTCGAGGACGTGCTGACCAGGCCGTGGCTGACCGCGTGCTTCGGCCGCACCATCGCGGTGAACCGGCACGAGGGCCGTTGGTGGGCCTATTCCGGGCGGCAGAATCCCGGGAGCGCATGAGGCGGGCAGCCGTCCGATCCGCCGTACCGGGTGGCCCGATGGCGCTTTCCACTACCCGAAGTAACGTGATCAACTTTGGCTCCTGGCTTTTCTCTCCAGTCAAGTCGGGCGCACCGTGCCGCCCGACGCCCCCGTGCGAAGGATCCCCATGCCGTCTCCAGACCCTGCCCTGCAGCAAGCGCATTCCGACTACGAACAGCACATGCAGACGTGCCGACAATGTCATGCACACGCCATTCCGTGCGCCGTGGCCAAGCACCTGATGCGTATCTACAACAACGCCCGAAGAGGGCTCGCCCGCGCCGAGTGACACCGAGGGGCGGTGGTGGGACCACGAGACCGGTCCCACCACCGCCCCCCTTCACGGCCGGTGGCGCCGTCAGACGGCGCCGTGCCTGATCCGGCGCAGCAGCACGATGCCCGCGGTCACGAGCACCGCCCCGGCGGCCGCGGGCCACAACCGGGCGCCGGTCTCGGCCAGGCTGCCCCTGACGGCCTGCGGTTCGGTCTGCGCACCGGCCGCCTGGCCGTTTCCGCCGGGAACCGGCGTGTAGGCGGGCGTGCCCACCTCGCCGCCGCCCCCGGTACCGGTCGCGCTCGTGGACGCGCCACCCGTGGCACTCCGCTCGGCCGCGTCCGAGGTGTCGGCCTTCGGCTCCACCGCACCGCCCGTCGGCTCCGCGGACTTCTCGCCCCCGGCGTCGCCCACGCCCGCCCCGGTCGCGCCGCCGTCGTCGGTCCGGCCCGCGCCCGTACCCGCGCCCTTGCCGGCGCCGCTTCCGGGCCGCGCGCCCGAGGTCTGCGTCGGCCTCCCTTCAGGCTCCTGCGGCTTCTGCGACTCCTGCGGCTCCCGCGGTTTCTCCGGCTGCTCGCCGGACTCCGAGCCCTGATCGGCCCCGGCGCCGCACTGACGGCCGCTGTTGATGCAGTCGACCATCCGGCGCATCAGGTCGTCGTCGAAGACGTTGATGAAGTCGCCGTGGTCCGTGCCCGGCTTGTGCAGTTGTTCGGGGAAGGAGTCCACCGCGAACAGCGGGGTGGTCGCACCCCCGTCGTCCAGGCTCGGGGCGTCGACGCCGTAGACGATGCGCTGCACGAGTTGCGGGATCGCCCGGAATCCGTCCGGGCAGTTGCCGTCGGCGCCGGCGAACGCCACGTGCGTACGGTGGTTGGCGCTGTCGGCGTTCCGGCCGTCCCAGCAGCTCTGGAACCTGAAGGTGCGCACCACGTCGCTGCCTCCGGGGCAGAGCGGGTACTTGTCCTTCAGCTGCCGGTCCTCGAAACCGGTGCAGGACCAGGACGCGTTGGCGTTGGCGGGGCCGTTGACGAACGCCTTGGCGTCTCCGGTGATGATGCGCAGGAAGCGCGGCATCTCCGTCACCTTGCCGCGCGGACTGCCCTCGAAGGACAGCGTCACCTGCTTCGGCGTCACGATCCGGCCCGCGTTGCCCTCGGTCCCGCCGCCGGGGGCGTCGGCGTCCCGCTCCCGGCTGCCGTCCTGCAGGCGCAGCACGGGCCAGTAGTAGGTGGACTTGTCGCCCTTGTCGGCGCAGCTCGTGTCACCGTTCGCCAGGTCCTGGTCGCTGGCGAAGGCGTTGTTGGCCTGGTTGCCGATGTAGTCGTGGAAGTGGTGGGCTCCGTTGGTGACGCCGGGGGCGACGATCACGTTGTCCGAGTTGAACAGACCGCCCTCGTTCACTCCGCAACTGGAGGCGAAGCTGCCGCGTGCGGCGTCCGCCGCCTCACGGGGCTTTCGCGCATCGCTCTGCACGGTGGTGATGTCCGCGTAGTCCGCGGCCACGGGGCCGTTGCCGGCCCGGCCTCCGCCGTCGGCGTCCTGCTGGGGTTCCTGCTGCCCGTCCCCCTGCGGGCTCTGCTCCTGGCCGGCCTGCTCCTGACCGGTCTCCTCGCCGCCGTCCTGGGTACCGGAGGTGCGCAGGGTGCAGGCCGCGAGGTCGTCGAGTCCCTCGGGCCGCTCCCCGGCCCGTTCGATCGCGTCGGCGATGGTCCCGATCGTCGCGGCACGCTGCTCCTTGAGCGGAGCCACGACCGTGTTCTCCACGGCGCCGACGTCGAGTCGCCCGTCCTGAACCGCGTCCTGCATCTGCTGGTACGCGCTCGCGATCTGCTGGTCCAGCACCGCGAGTTGCTCGTCGACGGTCGCCTTCGCCTCCTGCGGCACCGCGGTCAGCCCGGCTCCGACGTCCGGGCAGTCGATCGTGGCGCCTCCCGCCGCCGGACTCCGGTCACGGTCCGATTCCCCGGCGGACCGCACCGTCGATGTGTCTTCGGTGGCGGAGGCATACACGTTGGCGACCATCAGCCCGCCTCCGCCCAGGATGAGCGCCATCGCGCCGAGCGTGGCGCGCCGCGGGCCCGTGGGTCGTCTGCGCGTGTTGCGTCTCACCGAACTTCTCCTACGCGTCGTGGCCTGCCAGGAATGTGAATCCCCCCGTCCCATACGGAGTTCGGCCCGGGGATGTTCAAGCGCCCCGCGGATTCCCCGCATCGCACGTCCGGCGACGGTCAGCGCCTCGTGGATCGTCGTGTGGTGCGAACGCCCGTTCGGCGGGCATGACGAAAGCCCCACTCCCATCACGGGAGTGGGGCTCGTCCACGAGCGCCGGGCAGGCCTTGCACCTGCATCTCCCCGCAGGAAGCGGGGCGTCTTTCCTTGGACCACCAACGCACAGCTGATCACCGGGAGTTCCAGTGACTCGCTCAAGATCCAGCATAGCGCACATGGCCGGACCCGGCACGTCGCCGCGCGGGCCATGCCCCGTATCGCCCCTCCGCCAAGGCAATGGTTGCCGAGATCACCAGACGCGCCGCGCCAGTTCTCCCACATATCGCCGCAAAACGTGTGTTATTCGAGTCATGCACACATATACGCGGCGCACCTTGCTCAGCGCCTCGGTCACGGCTGCCGCTTCGGGACTCCTGACCGCCTGCTCCGGGGCCGGCTCCCTCTCGGGGTCCGATCGGGGCTCGGGGTCCGCGCTGGGCCCCGGGACCCTCGAAGGCTTCCGCCCGTTCATCCCCAAGGGGCCCAAGGGGTACGTGAACCCGTCCGACCCGGAGGTCCTGGCCGCCGAGCGCAAGCGCGGGGCCGGGCGGGTGCGCAAGTACAAGTTCACCGCCCGGGAGACGTCGTTCGACCTGGCCGGCAAGACCGTCAAGACCTGGGCGTACAGCGACAGGATCCCGGGTGAGGCGGTCCGGGCCACCGCGGGTGACATCCTCGACCTCACGCTCGTCAACCGCCTGCCCGTGGGGACGACGGTGCACTCGCACGGTGTGCGCCTGCGCTGCGACATGGACGGCGTGCCGGGACTGACCCAGAGGACCATCAAGCCCGACTCGGAGTTCAACTACCGCTTCGTCGTGTCCCACCCCGGCACGTACCTGCTGCATTCGCACGAGGGCATGCAGCTCGACCGCGGCCTGTACGCACCACTGATCATCGACGACCCCAAAGAGCCCTTGTCGTACGACAAGGAGTGGGTGGTGGTCCTGGACGACTGGGTGGACGGCCTGGCCGGCTCCACTCCTGATGGCGTGCTCGCGCAGTTGCAGAAGGTCAAGGGCCCCATTCCCAAGGGCATGCATGGCATGGACATGGGCGGCGGCGGCCACAGCGGGCATTCGGCCCCGCAGGGCTCGTCCCACGGCCCCGACCGCATCCTGCGGGGCGGTCTCAGCCGCATCCTGCAAGGCATGGGCGGCAACGTCGACTACCCCTATTACCTGATCAACGGCCGTGTCCCGCACGCTCCGTCGGTCTTCCGGGCCCGCCCCGGCGACCGCATCCGGGTGCGGTTCATCAACGCGGGTGCCGACACCGCCTTCCGAGTGGCCCTGGGCGGCCACGAGATGACGGTGACGCACACGGACGGCTACCCGGTCGAGCACCGTACGACGGACGCGCTGGTGATCGGCATGGCAGAGCGCTACGACGTCGTCATCACCGCCAAGGACGGGGTGTTCCCCCTGGTCGCGCTGGCCGAGGGCAAGGACGCGCGCGCCCTCGCCGTACTGAACACCGGAAAGTCCAAGAACCTGCCCGCGCCCTCCGTCCGCCCCAACGAGCTGGACGGCCGTTTCCTGTCCGCCTACGAGCTCGCCCCCGCCGACTCGGTGGCGTTCTCCGACGACGAGCCGGACCGCGAGATCCAGATCAAACTGACCGGCAACATGAAGTGGTACCACTGGAGCTTCGACCGCAGACCGTACTCGGTCGAGCAGCGCCATCCGATCCGCCGGGGCGAGCGGGTCCGGATCACCTTCCTCAACCACACCGGCATGTGGCACCCGCTGCACCTGCACGGCCACACCTTCGCCATCACCGGCCCGAAGGGCCGCGGAGCCCGCAAGGACACCGCCATCGTGTTGCCGGGGAACAGGCTGGTGGTGGACTTCTACGCCGACAACCCGGGCCTGTGGATGCTCCACTGCCACAACCAGTACCACTCCGAGTCAGGGATGATGACCATCCTCGGCTACCTCAAGTGACCGAAGTGCCCGAGCGGCCGCTGCGGACGCCTCGCGCGGCCGGGCTGGCCGGGGTGCTGTTCGCGCTGCTGCTCGCGGCGGTGATCGTCCTGATCCGGCTGGGGATCCCCGAGGGCGCGGAAGCGATCGCCTTCCGGGGGTCCACCGACTCCGCGCGGCACGATGCGGTGCGGGCGGCACTGGCTCTCGTGCCGTTCGCCGGCATCTTCTTCCTGTGGTTCACCGGCGTGGTACGCGCCCATGTCGGGGACGCCGAGGACAAGTTCCTGGCGACCGTCTTCCTGGGCAGCGGACTGGTCTTCGTGGCCGCCATGTTCGGGGCGGCCGCGGCCGCCGATGCGGTGCTCGCGGTCGCGCACCCGCCCGGCGCCTCCGCCGGGCCCGCCGCGTGGGACTTCGGCCGCGACTTCGCGTACACGCTGATGACCGGGTACGCGATGCGGATGGCGGCCGTCTTCGCGTGCTCGCTGTCGGTGATGGGACACCGGCTGGGGGTGCTGCCGCGGTGGCTGACGCTGCTGGGTCTGCTCACCGCCCTGGTGCTGCTGTTCGCCGCGTCGAACGTGCCGTGGGCCGAACTGGTGTTCCCGGCATGGTCGCTGGTCCTCAGCACGTACATCCTGATGGCCGGCGGCCGCCCCGCCCCGGCCGTCTGACTCGGCCCCCGGCCACCCGGCCCCGCCGCTCCTTCCGCCGCGCCGTCCCGTCACTCCATCGGCGGGTCCTGACGCGCGGGGAGGGCAGCGGGGCTTCGATCCTGACGTGGGATGACCGCCGTCCGAGGGTGCCCGCCGAGCGGGTGGTTCCCGAGGGCCTGGCCGCCGGGAAGGGCGGGTCGCCAATGAGGCTTGTCGTCGATCTCAACAAGTGCCAGGGATACGCGCAGTGCGCGTTCTTCGCGCCGGGCGTGTTCACGATGCACGGCGAGGAGTCGCTGGTCTACAACCCGCGACCCGGCACGGAGCAGCGGGAGAGGGTCGCGCGTGCCGTCGCGGCGTGCCCGGTGCAGGCGATCACGGCTGAGGGGCTGGACGACGCGGACGAGGAGCCGGTCGGCGCCGGGCGGGAGGCCTCCGATGCCCGCTGAGGCGTTCCACGAGTGGCTCAGACGCGAAGGCCGGATCGTGATCGTGGGTGCCTCGCTGGCGGGCCTCAGAGCCGCCGAGACGCTGCGTGCCGAAGGGTTCGCCGGACCACTCACCATGATCGGTGACGAGCCCTACGAGCCGTACGACCGCCCCCCGCTGTCCAAGGCGGCGCTGCTCGGCATGGCGTCCCCGGACCACACCGAGCTGCCCCGGCGCCGGGACATCGACGCGACCTGGCGGCTCGGGGTCGCGGCGGCCGGCCTGGACATGGCGGCCAGGCGGGTGCGGCTGGCCGACGGCGAGGAGGTGCCCTACGACCGGCTGCTGATCGCGACCGGTGTGCATGCCCGGCCCTGGCCGAAGGAGGACGAGGCCCAGCTGGACGGGGTGTTCGTGCTGCGCACCCGGGACGACGCGGTCCGTCTGCACCGGCGGATGAAGGGCCCGCCGCGCCGGGTGCTGATCATCGGGGCCGGCTTCACCGGTTCGGAGATCGCCTCGGCGTGCCGGAACCAGGGCATCGCGGTCACGGTCGCGGAGCGGGCCGGCGCCCCCCTGGTGGGCGCGCTCGGCGGGGTGATCGGCGCGGTGGCCGCGGAGCTGCACCGGGAGAACGGGGTGGACCTGCGCACCGGGGTCATGGTCACCGGTCTGGAGGGCGACGCGACGGGCCGGGTGCGGGCGGCGCACCTGTCCGACGGCAGTGTCGTCGAGACGGACGTGGTGGTGGTCTCGCTGGGCGCGACCCGCAACACCGACTGGCTGGTGGGCTCGGGGCTGGGCGCCGGCCCGCGCGGCATCGCCTGCGACGCGGGCTGCCGGGCCTTCGACTTCCGGGGCATCGTCACCGACGACGTCTACGTCGCCGGCGACGTCGCCCGCTCCCCGCATCCGCTGTTCGGCTACCAGTTCCTGTCCCTGGAGCACTGGGGCAACGCCGTCGCCCAGGCCGAGGTGGCCGCGCACAACATGATCAGCGCCGGCGCCGACCGGCGCCCGCACATGTGGGTGCCGGCCTTCTGGTCCTCGCAGTTCGGCGTGAACATCAAGTCGGTCGGCGTACCGTCCATGGGCGAGGAGGTCATGATCACCCAGGGTTCGCTGACCGAGCGGCGGTTCGTCGGGGTGTACGGCTACCAGGGCCGCGTGATCGCCGCCGTGAGCTTCGACAACACGCGGTGGCTGGAGTTCTACCAGCGGCTGATCGAGACGGGCGCTCCGTTCCCGGTCGAGTTCACCACGGTGGACCGCCGGCCCGAGGGCCGCAAGCCGGTGCCGGCCGACTTCCCCGACCCGTCGCTGCCGACGCACGGCCCGACCGTGACCCTCAGCGGCTACTCGCCGACCGACCGGCAACTGGTCTTCACGCCGGCCCGCCACTGAACCGCCGCCCCGCCTCCCGCCCCGGACCTCCATGCCCCAAGGACCCGACATGACGCACGCCTCGCTCCTGCACCGGATCACCGACTACGCCAACCGCGCCAACCCTTATCCGCTCTACGAGGAGCTGCGCAAGACACCGGTGCTGCACGAGGAGGAGGACGGCCCCTACGTCGTGAGCTCGTACTACGACATCCTCGGGCTGCTCCACGACCCGAGGGTCAGCTCGGACGCCACCAACCTCACCGCCGCCGGCGCGGACGAGCTGTCGGGACCGGAGGCGACGGGGCTGCCGCCGAGCTTCATCAGGCTCGACCCGCCCGAGCACGACCGGCTGCGGCGGATCGCCAACAGCTCCTTCGGCCCGCCGCACCGGCCCGACCGGATCGACTCCATGAGCGGGGAACTCAGCGGGATCATCACCGAGCTCGTCGACGGCTTCGGCGACGCCCGGCAGATCGACGTCGTCGACCAGTTCGCCTACCCCTTCCCGGTGACGGTGATCTGCCGGCTGCTCGGCGTGCCGCGCGAGGACGAGCCCCGCTTTCGCGCCTGGGTGGACCCGATCGTCGCCGCCCTGGACCCGGAGACCCGGCAGCTCACCGACGACGACTTCCAGCGCGCCGCGCAGGAGGCCCGGATGCAGCTGGGCATGTACCTGGCCGGTCTGGTCGAGCAGCGCACCAAGGAGCCCCGCGACGACCTGCTGTCCGACCTGGCGGCCAGTCACGGCGCTGACGGGACGATGTCGATGATGGAGGTGCTCAGCACGGCGGTGCTGCTGCTGATCGCGGGCCACGAGACGACGGTCAACCTCATCACCAACGGCATGCTCACACTGCTGCGCCACCCGGAGTACCTGCAACGGCTGCGCGAGGATCCGGGACTGTCCGTCAGGATCGTGGAGGAGCTGCTGCGTTACGAGCCTCCCGTGCAGCTGGTGCCGCAGCGCACCTGTGTCGCCGACATCGACCTGCGCGGGGTCACGATTCCCAAGGGTTCGCGGATCTGGCTGATGCTCGCCGCGGGCAACCGGGACCCGGAGCGGTTCCGGGATCCCGACCGGTTCGACCCCGACCGCGAGGACATCGAGCACCTCGGCTTCGGCAGCGGCATCCACATCTGCTTCGGCGCGCCGCTGGCCCGGCGGGAGGCGCAGCTCGCACTGGCCGAGCTGACCCGCCGCCTGGACAACCCCCGCCTGGTGGAGGACCCGCCGCCCTACCGGAAGAACGCGGTGCTGCGCGGCCCGCGCCATCTGAACATCGCCCTCGACTCGGTGCGCTCGTAGAGACACCGCGCCACGACCCGGCCCGGCCCGGCCCGGGGTCAACCCCAAATCCAGCGCCCGCTACGTCCTGTGCGGACCCAAGCACAGGAAAAGAGTCTGGACAGATCTCAAAAATGGGACAAAATGGTGTGCATCCCCCCACCATCGCTTCGAGGAGCCGCCCCCGTATGGCGTACGGAGCCCACCACAGCGCCAACCCCGCCCCTCCTCCCCACCCCGATCTGGGCCTCGCCCGCGACTGCGAGCAGTGCCTGGGCTGGGGAACCGTCGTCACCACCGACGGTCACCACGAACTCTGCGCCACCTGCCAGCAGGACGCGGACGACGACGACCCGCCACTCGACACGGACACGGCATCACCCCGCACGAGTGGTATGTCGCCCGACTCGGCCGTAGCGTCGTTAAGGACCCAGGACGTCGTCGGCCGGGAGCGGACATGGGCAGACACACAATGAGGACAGCGGTCGCGCTCTGCGCCGCGGGGCTGCTCACGGCAGGCGTGGGTACGGCCTCCGCCGCACCGGCGGCCTCACACGGGAACGCCTCGGCGCACGCCGTGAAGCGGACGGACGGGCGGCCGGTGCTGGTCGACTGTCTGTGGAAGCCGCGGCAGCGACCCGGCGCTTTCATCCTCGCGTGCGGCGACGGCAACAGCGTCCTGTCCGCGCTGCACTGGTCGCAGTGGAACGACCGGTCCGCGACGGCCAGGGGCTTCAACCTCGTCAACGACTGCAAGCCCTACTGCGCGGCCGGAAGGTTCCACGAGTATCCGGTGATCGTGCGCCTGGACAGCCCGGAACCCTGGAAGAAGCGCCCGGAGGTACGGCACTTCACCCGGCTGAGCCTGGAGTTCCTGGCGGGGCGGCCGGAGGGCTACCCGCAGGTGCAGACCTATCCCCTCTGGGACTGATCCGTCCGCCCCACCGGCGTGATGCACAAAGGCGGCTCGTGGGAGAGCTCCAGCAGCCAGCTCGCGCTCTCCGCGCTGCCCGGAGTGGCGCCGCCGGACACGGACGGGAAGACACGGCCCCAGGAACAGGCACGGGCCGGCGCGGCGAGCCGCCAGGCCAGGGTCACCGCGCGGGTGAGTTCCGCTCGGCTGCGGCCCGCGCCGGTCCACGGCTCCAGGTAGGCGTCCCGCAGCATCGCGCCCGCCGGACCATCACGGATTTTTCGCCCGCGGGCCCGGCCCGACCTCCCCTGCGCTGCCCCGAACGGGGGCGCGGGGCGCGCGGGTCGGCACAGGACCGTGCGACATCGGAGGCGGTCGGGAGGCTTGTGAAGGTCCCGGTCTGGGCACTCGGGGGTCCCGGAGCCGCAGTGGTCCCCAGCGGGACCCGGACGCGACGGCCGGGTGACCACCCAGGCAGGGGAGAACGTGACGTGACGCTGCGCATCGGGGCAGAGGAAGAGTTTCACGTGCTGGACGTGGAGAGCGGCCGGCTGGTGCCACGCGCCCGCGCCGTACTGGACCGGCTGCGCGGGCCCGGATTCACCACCGAGCTCCAGCAGTCCGTGGTCGAGGCCAACAGCGCGGTGCACGACACCCTCGACGCCCTCCTCGCGGACCTGGCCCGTTCACGGCGGCTGCTGGACACGGCGGCCTCGTCGCTCGGCCTCGTCACAGTGGCCGCCGGCACCGTGCCGCTGGCCCGCGTGAGCTCCGGCAACATCACCGCCGGGCGCCGTTTCCGGCACATGGCCGACGAGTACCGCAGGGTCGCCGACGAACAGCTCATCTGCAGCGCGCAGGTGCACGTCGACATACCGGACCGGGACACCGCCGTACGCACCATGTGCCTGGTCGCGCCGTGGCTGCCGCCGCTGCTCGCGCTGTCGGCCAGTTCGCCGTTCTGGCTCGGCGCGGACACCGGCTACGCGAGTTGGCGGACGATGCTGTGGCAGCGCTGGCCCACCGCCGGGCCACCCGGCTGCTACGCCGACGCCGCCGCGTACGACGCGGCGCTGGAGGAGCTGATCCGCTCGGGCGTCATCGGCGACGCCGGCATGATCTACCACGACGTACGGCCCTCCGCGCACCAGCGCACGCTGGAGCTGCGGATCTGCGACGC
Source organism: Streptomyces sp. NPDC091412 (assembly GCF_044756885.1). NCBI lineage: Bacteria > Bacillati > Actinomycetota > Actinomycetes > Kitasatosporales > Streptomycetaceae > Streptomyces > Streptomyces sp. NPDC091412. The sequence continues at coordinate 46,447 of NZ_JBIVTV010000031.1, forward strand.
CTGTCCGCGCGTGGAGACGGTCGTGCTGGTCGCGGGGCTCTTCCGGGCTCTGGTCCGGGACGCGTGCGACCGGCTGGCCCGCGGCGACGGCGGCCGGTGCGACGGCCACCACGAGTGGCTGCGGGCCGCCACCTGGCGAGCAGCCCGCTCGGGACTGGAGGGCACGCTGGTCGACCCGGTCACCCGGCGCGCGGCCCCCGCCCCCGAGGTGCTGCGCGGCATGGCGGCCCGGCTCCGCCCCGCGCTGGAGGCGTCCGGCGACCGGGAGGCCGTGCACGAACTGCTCACCCGGGCTCTGGCCTGCGGCAGTGCCGCACACCGGCTGCGGCGGGTGGCCGGGGACGAGGACCTGCTCGCCAGCGTCGACCTGCTGGTCGCCGAGACCCGCGGCGCCGCCGGCCCGCGCCCGGTCGCGCCGGCCCGACCCGTCCGTGCCGCCCGTCCCAGCCCGATCGCCGGAGGTGCCGGAGCCTGACGGGCCGTCCCCATCCCGGCCCCACCCGCTTGCCACCGCCGTCTGCGGTGCCCGACGACCGTCCCAGGAGAGTGGTCGCCATGTCCCCCGTCCCGGTCCCCGCCCCCGCAGCCACCGCCGACCGCCCGGCCGCCCCGGCCTCCGTCCGGACCCCGCACGCGTCCGTCACCGACGGCAGACCCCCCACGGCCGTCGAGAAGGCCGCCGCGGAAGGGAGGACCGTCTGATGTGCGGGCTCAGCGGCGAGGTCCGGTTCGACGGCCGGCAGCCGGATCTGGCCGCGGTGGAACGCATGACCGACCGGCTCGCGCCCCGCGGGCCCGACGGCCGCGGGCTGTGGTCGCAGGGGCCCGTCGCCCTCGGCCACCGACGGCTGAAGATCATCGACCTGACGGACAGCGGCGCGCAGCCGATGGCAGACCCCCGGGCACGGGTCGTCGGCGTGTTCAACGGGTGCGTCTACAACTACCGCGAGCTGCGCCGCGAACTGGCCTCGCGGGGCCATCAGTTCTTCTCGGAGTCCGACACCGAGGTGGTCCTGAAGGCCTACCTGGAGTGGGGCACCTCCTGTGTCGACCACTTCCTCGGCATGTTCGCCTTCGTGATCGTCGAGCAGGACAGCGGGCGGATGGTCCTGGCCCGCGACCGGCTGGGCATCAAGCCGCTGTACCTCGCGGAGTCGCCCGGACGGCTCCGCTTCGCCTCCTCGCTGCCCGCGCTGCTGGCGGCCGGCGGGGTGGACACCTCCATCGACCCCGTCGCGCTGCACCAGTACCTCAGCTGGCACGCGACCGTGCCCGCGCCCCGCACCGTCCTCAACGGCGTACGCAAACTGCCGCCCGCCACCGTCCGGGTCGTCGAGCCGGACGGCACGTACCGCGACCACTGCTACTGGCAGCCCGTCTACACGCGCCGCCCCGAGTACGCCGGTCTGGGTGCGGAGGACTGGACGGACGCGGTCCTGGAGGCGCTGCGCACGGCCGTGCGGCGCCGGATGGTCGCCGATGTCCCGGTGGGCGTGCTGCTGTCGGGCGGCCTGGACTCCAGCCTCATCGTGGCGCTCCTGGCCGACGAGGGGCAGTGCGACCTGGCCACGTTCAGCGTCGGCTTCGAGTCCGAAGGAGGCGAGGAGGGCGACGAGTTCCACTACTCCGACCTGGTGGCACGGGACTTCGGCACCGACCACCACCAGCTGATGGTTCCCTCCGACCGGGTCTCGCGGGCCCTGGAGGGTGCCGTCCTGGCCATGAGCGAGCCCATGACCAGCCACGACGTGGTCGCCTTCCACCTGCTGTCCGAGCAGGTGGCCAAGGAGGTCAAGGTCGTGCAGAGCGGTCAGGGCGCCGACGAGGTCTTCGCCGGCTACCACTGGTACCCGGCGATGGCACGCGTGCCCCGGCACCGCGCGGCCGACGCGTACGCCGAGACGTACTTCGACCGGCCGCACGCCGACCTCGCACGCATCCTGGACCCCTCGGTGCTGCCCGGCCACGACGTCTGCGGCGACTTCGTGCGGGAGCACATGGCCGTGCCGGGAGCCGAGACCGCGCTGGACGCGGATCTGCGGCTGGACACCCACGTGATGATGGTCGACGACCCGGTCAAGCGGGTCGACAACATGACCATGGACTGGGGGCTCGAGGCCCGCGTGCCGTTCCTCGACCACGAACTGGTCGAGCTGGCCGCCGCCTGCCCGCCCGGACTCAAGCTCGCGGACGGCGGGAAGGGCGTCCTGAAGGCGGCGGGCCGCACGGTCCTGCCGCGGGAGGTCGTCGACCGGCCCAAGGGCTACTTCCCCGTCCCGGCGATCAAGCACATGGCCGCACCGGTGCTGCTACGCGTCCGCGAGGCCCTCTACGCCCCCGAGGCGCGGGCCCGCGGGCTGTTCCGCCAAAGTTACGTCGACGAGCTGCTCGCCGCGCCCGACGCCCACCGCACCAAACGCGGGGCGAACGCGCTGTGGCAGGTTGCATTGCTGGAGATATGGCTGCAGACCCACGGAATCCGCTGACCGGCCCATCCTCACCACCGCCCCCGGCCGGGGACGCGGGGGGTACGCGGGCTGCCCTGCCGAGCACGGGGGCCGCCTCGCCGAGTGACGCGCGGGGGTGCCCGCCCCCCGAACGACCCCGGCCGGACCGGGCCGTGACCGACCCGGCCGGGGTCCGGGCGTGCCCCGAGCGGCGTGATCGGGCGGAAGGCGGGGCGGGCCCTGCGCGGGGAGATCGGGTCGGCGCGAGCGAGGCGGGCTTCCCGTGGAGCGACCGGGCCGGGGAGGCGGCGGACTCCGCATTGGGCCGCCAGGCCGTGGCGGCGGACGGTGGGCGGGCGGTCCGGGCAGTGGGCGCGGCGAACGAGCCGCGTGCGAAGCCGCCGGAGCCCGGGGTGGACCGGCCCCGCACCGCTGGGGAGGGAAGCGTGGCGGAACACAACGCGGAACCCGTCCGCGCCCCCTCGGCAGGACAGGCGGGGAGCCGACCTCACCGGGGCGCGAGCATCACGGACCGGCCGCACCCGTCGAAGAGCGGCGTGAAACGGCCGCACCCGCCAGAAGGCGACGTGGAACAGCCACACCCGCCAGAAGGCGCCGTCCAACAGCCACACCCGCCAGAAGGCGGCGTGGCCGAGCAGTCGTCGGCAACGCCGTCGGATATGGGCCTGGAGCGCGCGGTTCCCGGCCGGGTGGGGAGCGGAGTGGCGCAGGCGGCGCCCGAGGTCGTCCTGGTGCCGGACACCGCCCTGCCGCTCGACGCCGTGCCGAGGGTGCTCGTCTCGCACGGATGCTGGTACCCCTCGGCCGACCCCGGGGGACGGTATGTCGCGTTCATCTGCGACCGGGGCGGGGTGCCGCAGTTGTGGGCGGGGCCGGTCGACGGCGACGACGTGCATCTGCTGGACACCGAGCTGGATCCGGTGACCGAGGTCGCCTGGTCGCCCGACGGACGGTGGATCGCGTACACCACCGCACCGGGCGGCAGCGAGCACACGCGCGTGCTGTGCGTACGCCCCGACGGCACGGGGCGGCGGGTCCTGGCGGGTGGCGAGCCGGGGAGTTCGGCGTACCTCGGCTGCTGGACGCACGACGGTTCGGCACTCGCCGTGACGGTCGCCGAGGCCCCCGCGCACCTTCCCCCGGCCGGTGCGGAGGCCGGCGCCGGACACGCCGGGCCGAGCGGGTTGCTCGGTCCCGGCGCGGGCGCCGCCTCCCCCGTGTCGCTCGCCTCCGACGCCGCCGCCACGGTCCACCCGGAAGGCTGGACCGTGCGGGACGGCCGCGCCACCCTCCTGGGCGCGCCTTCCCGCCCGGCGCCGCCGACGACCCGCGTCACCGGCGTCACCGGCGTCTCCGCCGCCGCGGACTCCGGTGCGGCCCCGGCCGAACCCACGCCCAGGACCCTGTCGGCGTACCTCGTCGACCCCGACGGCTCGGTCGCCCCCGTACTGCTGGCGAGCGAACGGGAGGCCGCCACCCTGCGCGTGTGCGACATCAGCCGGGACGGTCGGCTGGCGCTGGTGCGCCGGGGACCGCGGGCGCGGCGGGAGGCCCTGGTGGTGCGCACCCGGGATCTGCGGGTGACCTGCGCGGTGCCGGTCGCCGACGGCGACCCGTGGATCGGCACGTTCGCGCCGGACGGCCGCACGCTGTGGCTTCGCAGCGACCACAACCGTGAGCACGCCGCCCTGTACGCGGTCGCCCTCGACCGGCGGGGGCGGCGGCTCAGGCTGGCGGTGGCCGCCCAACGCGACGGAAGCGGGCTGGAGTTGCTGGCCGTGGACCGCGACGGCCGCGGCGCCGTGCTCTCCTGGAACGTGCGCGGGGTCAGCGAGGTGGAGGTGGCCCCGCTGGTCCCGGTCCCCGGGAAGGTCCTCGGTCCGTCCCGCGCCGTGCGGCTCCCGCACGAGGTCGTCACCCGGGTGGCCGTCACCGCGGACCCGGACGCGCCCGTCGTGGCGCTGTCGGGATCGCTGCGGCGGCCCGGTGTGTGGTGGCTGCCCCAGGGCGCCGCGCTGCGCACCCCGTGGTCCTCGCGCGACGAGGACGTCGTCGCCCCGGGCGTCCACCGTCCGGTACGGCCGGTGCCGGTGCGCCCCGTCGCCCGGGACGGACTGGGCCTCGGCGGCTGGTACTACCGTGCGCCGGGCCGCTCGCCGAGGGAGCCCGCCCCCTGCGTCCTGCATCTGCACGGCGGTCCGGAGGAGCAGGAGCGTCCGGTGTTCGACCCGCTCTACCACGAGCTGCTGGGCAGGGGCCTGGACGTCTTCGCCCCCGATGTGCGCGGCTCCTCCGGTTACGGCCGTTCCTTCGTCGACGCGGATCTCGGCCGGGGCCGGTTCGCCGCGATCGACGACGTCGCCGACTGCGCGGCGCACGTCCTGCTGGAGGGCCTGGCCGACCCGCTCCGGCTGGCCGTGATGGGCCACTCCTACGGCGGCTATCTGGCGATGGCGTCCCTCGTATGGCATCCGGAACTGTTCCGCACCGGCGTCCCGGTGTGCGGGATGTCGGACCTCACGACGTTCTTCGCGGGCACCGAGCCGTGGCTGGCGCAGTCGGCCGCGCACAAGTACGGGCATCCGGAACGCGACCGTGAGCTGCTGCACGCGCTGTCGCCGATGAGCCGCGTCGACGCGCTGCGCGTGCCGGTGCTGGCCGTGCACGGCGAACACGACACCAACGTGCCGCCCGGCGAGTCCGAGCAGTTCGTGTGGGCGGCCCGGGAGCGCGGGGTGGAGGCGGAACTCCTCGTCCTGCGCGACGAGGGCCACGACTTCCGGCGCGCGGACAACCGCCGTGCCTTCCGCAGGGCCGCGGCCGACTGGATCCAGCGTCACCTGGCCGGCTGACACGCGGGCCTTCCACTTCCGGATCCCCCGGCACGTCCCGTGCCCTCGACCACGCGGTTTCGGGCGCGCGCCCTCCGGGCACCCGTGCCAGGCTTGGGAACGGCTGTGGACGGTGCGGTCGGGACGCGGCGGAAGGGCGCAGCGAGGAGGTCAGGACATGACCGAAGCCGGTACGGCGGCGACCGGCACGGGCGGAACCGCCCGCTGGGAGAACCAGTGGTACGGGCCGCAGCCGAACGTGGCCCAGGCTGCCGGATACGCCGACGCCCCGCCCCGCATGGGCTTCTTCACCGACACCTCCGTGTGCATCGGCTGCAAGGCCTGCGAGGTGGCGTGCAAGGAGTGGAACTCGGTGCCGGAGGACGGCCTCGAGCTGACCGGCATGTCGTACGACAACACCCAGGGGCTCGGCGCCGACACCTGGCGGCACGTGGCCTTCATCGAGCAGCGCAAGCTTCTGGGCGGTCAGGAGCCGGGGGTGGACCACGGCGGTTTCGACGTGTTCGAGGCCGCCCGGCAGCTCGGCTCCACTCCCTGCGCACCCTCCCCCGGTCCGGGGGCCACCGTCCCCCCGCCGGAGCCGTCCCCCGCGGGCGCGCCGGCCGGCACGATCGCCCCCGTGTCGCCCGACGGGCGGACCGAACTGCGCTGGCTGATGTCCTCCGACGTGTGCAAGCACTGCACCCACGCGGCCTGCCTCGACGTATGTCCCACCGGGGCGCTGTTCCGCACCGAGTTCGGCACCGTCGTGGTCCAGCAGGACGTGTGCAACGGCTGCGGCTACTGCGTGCCCGCCTGCCCGTACGGGGTCATCGACCAGCGCAAGGAGGACGGCCGGGTCTGGAAGTGCACCCTGTGCTACGACCGGCTCGGCGTCGGCATGGAACCGGCCTGCGCCAAGTCGTGCCCCACCGACTCCATCCAGTTCGGCCCGCTGGACGAACTGCGCGAACGGGCGGCCGCCCGGGTGGCGCGGCTCCACGCTGCCGGTGTCACCGACGCCCGGCTGTACGGCGAGAGCCCGGACGACGGGGTCGGCGGCGACGGCGCGTTCTTCCTGCTGCTCGACGAGCCCGAGGTGTACGGCCTGCCGCCCGACCCGGTGGTCACCACCCGGGATCTGCCCGCGATGTGGAAGCACGCGGCGGCCGCCGCCGTGTCGCTCACCGCACTGGCCGTCGCCTCTTTCGTCGGGAGGCCCCGATGACCGGACCGGACGTCCCTCGTGACGGCGCCGAGGGGGCGCGGCCCGGCCGGGCCGCCCCGATCGGTGCCGGAGCCGGGCGCGGACGGCACCGGCGTCGCCGCGGACGCGGCGAGGAGTCGATGGTGCCCGAGGCCCGGTTCTCCTCCTACTACGGCCGGCCGGTCCTGAAGAGGCCCACCTGGAAGTCCGTCGACATCGCCGGCTACCTCTACCTCGGCGGCCTCGCCGGGGCATCGTCGCTGCTGGCGGCCGGGGCGCAGGCCACGGGGCGGCCCGCGCTGGCCCGGACGGCGAAGCTGGGCGCGGCGGGCGCGATCTCCGGCTCGCTGGTCGCGCTCGTGCACGACCTCGGCCGGCCGGCCCGTTTCGTCAACATGCTGCGCGTCTTCAAGCCCACCTCGCCCATGAGCGTGGGTTCCTGGCTGCTGGCCGGGTACGCGCCCCTGTCGATGGCCGCGGCGGCCGCCGACGTCGCGGGCCGCTACCGCGTCGCGGGCGCCGCCGCCACCGCGGGCGCCGCCGTCCTCGGCCCGGCGGTCGCCACCTACACCGCCGTACTGATCTCGGACACGGCGGTGCCCTCGTGGCACGAGGGCTACCGGGAGATGCCCTTCGTGTTCGCCGGTTCCGGCGCCAGTGCGGCCGCCGGGCTGGCGCTGGCCTGTGTGCCGGCGGCGCAGGTGGGACCGGCCCGCCGTATGGCACTGCTCGGCGCGGCGCTGGAGATGGTCGGGTTCCGGCTGATGAAGCGCCGGATGGGCCTGGCGGGCGAGCCGTTCGAGCAGGGCACGGCGAACCGGCTGCTGAGGGCGGCGGAGTCGCTCACGGTGGGCGGCGCGGCGCTGGCGGCGGTCACCGGGCGGCTGCGCGGCCGGGGTCCGGCCGTGGCCGCCGGGGTCGCCCTGCTGGCCGGCTCCGCCGCACTCAGGTTCGGCGTGTTCCACGCCGGGGTGGCCTCCGCGGAGGATCCCAGATACACCGTCGTACCGCAAAGGGAGCGACTGCGGGCCCGAGCAGGGTGACCGGACGGGCCCCGTGCCGGACGACCGGACGGAAGGAGGCCAGGCCCCTGCCCTGCCCTGCCGTCGGCGGGACCGGGGATGCCGTCCCCGCCGGGCTGCGCGAGGATGTGTCGCAGGAGCACTCGTGACACCGTGCCGCGCCGGCTGAGGCGCCCGCGGCGAACACGCGGCGGTCAGGGGCCGCGCGGACGACCGGAGGACACCGAGCAGCAGTACCGAAAGGGCTCCATCTCATGGGTGTACGCACATGGATCGACTCCTGGCCGGTCTACCGCCAGCTCAAGGGCACCGATCCCCTGGGCCGCGGGGCGGCCGCCAAGAGCGGGCCCAGCGCGCGGCTCAGCCCCCGGGTCGCCTCCGCGGACCGGGTGGTGAAGTCGATCTGCCCGTACTGCGCGGTGGGCTGCGGCCAGAACGTCTACGTCCAGGACGAGCGGGTCACGCAGATCGAGGGCGACCCGGACTCCCCCATCTCCCGCGGCCGGCTGTGTCCCAAGGGCGCGGCCAGTCTTCAGCTGACCACCGGCGGCGCGCGTGAGCACCAGGTGCTGTACCGGCGCCCGTACGGCACCCGGTGGGAGCGGCTCGACCTCGACACGGCGATGGGCATGATCGCCGACCGGGTGATCGAGTCCCGGCGCGCCGGCTGGGAGTGGGAGGTCGACGGCACCCGCACCCGGCGCACGATGGGCATCGCGAGCCTGGGCGGGGCGACGCTGGACAACGAGGAGAACTATCTGATCAAGAAGCTCTTCACGGCGCTGGGCGCGATCCAGATCGAGAACCAGGCCCGTATTTGACACTCCTCCACCGTTCCCGGTCTGGGAACCTCGTTCGGCCGCGGCGGCGCGACCACCTTCCAGCAGGACCTCCAGAACTCCGACTGCATCGTCATCCAGGGCTCGAACATGGCCGAGTGCCATCCGGTCGGGTTCCAGTGGGTGATGGAGGCCAAGGCCCGTGGCGCCAAGCTGGTCCACGTCGACCCGCGGTTCACCCGGACCAGCGCGCTGGCCGACGTGCACGTGCCGCTGCGCGCGGGCTCGGACATCGTCTTCCTCGGCGGGATCGTCAACTACGTCCTGAGCAACGACAAGTACTTCCGCGAGTACGTCGTGGCCTACACCAACGGGCCCGTGGTACTGCGGGAGGACTTCCAGGACGCCGAGGACCTCGACGGCGTGTTCTCCGGCCTCGACCCCGACAGCCGCAGGTACGACATCACCAGCTGGCAGTACGAGGGCATGGAGATGCGGGCCGTCTCCGGTCAGCGCGACCAGGACGACGAGAGGCGCGCCGGCCGCAGCCGGGTGAGCGAGTCGGCGCGCGGCGAGGCCCACGGGGCGGGCGGCCCCGGCATCGGCGCGGGCCAACCCGAACGCGACGAGACGATGACCCACCCGCGGTGCGTGTTCCAGGTGCTCAAGCGGCACTACGCCCGCTACACCCCGGAGATGGTCGAGCGGATCTGCGGGGTGCCGCAGGACCTGTTCCGCCAGGTGTGCGAGCTGGTCACCGAGAACTCCGGGCGCGAGCGGACCACCGCGTTCGCCTACGCGGTGGGCTGGACCCAGCACACCGTGGGCGTGCAGTACATCCGCGCCGCCGCCGTGCTCCAGACCCTGCTCGGCAACATCGGTCGGCCGGGCGGCGGCATCATGGCCCTGCGCGGGCACGCCTCCATCCAGGGGTCGACGGACATCCCCACCCTGTTCGACCTGCTGCCCGGCTACATCCCGATGCCGCACGCGCACCACGGCGACGATCTGGACTCCTTCGTCCGGGGCGAGGCGGCGACCAAGGGCTACTGGGGCAACATGCGCGCGTACCTGGTGAGCCTGCTCAAGGCGTACTGGGGTGACGCGGCGACGCCCGAGAACGACTTCTGCTTCGACTATCTGCCGCGGCTGACGGGCTCCCACTCCACCTACGAGACGGTCACGGCCCAGAGGGAAGGCGTCTGCAAGGGCTACTTCCTGCTGGGCGAGAACCCCGCGGTGGGCTCCGCCAACGCCAAGATGCAGCGCCTGGGCATGGCCAACCTGGACTGGCTGGTCGTGCGCGACTTCTCGCTCATCGAGTCGGCCACCTGGTGGAAGGACGGCCCGGAGATCGAGACCGGGGAGCTGCGCACGGAGGACATCCGCACCGAGGTGTTCTTCCTGCCGGCCGCCGCGCACACCGAGAAGGACGGCAGTTTCACCAACACGCAGCGGCTGCTGCAGTGGCACCACCAGGCCGTCGAACCGCCCGGCGAGGCGCGCAGCGACCTGTGGTTCACCTTCCACCTCGGTCGGCTCGTCCGGCAGAGGCTCGCGGAGTCCACCGACCCGATGGACCGGCCGGTCCTCGACCTGACCTGGGACTACCCCACCAGGGGCGAGCAGGCCGAGCCGGACGCGGAGAGCGTCCTGGCCGAGATCAACGGCCGCGACGCCAAGGGCGACCCGCTGGCCTCCTACGAGCAGCTCGCACCGGACGGATCCACCACGTGCGGCTGCTGGATCTACTGCGGTGTGTACGCCGACGGTGTCAATCAGGCCGCCCGCCGCAAGCCGGGCCGGGAGCAGAACTGGGTCGCCAACCAGTGGGGCTGGGCCTGGCCCGCCAACCGCCGGGTCCTGTACAACCGGGCCTCGGCCGACCCCGACGGCAGGCCGTGGAGCGAGCGCAAGGCGCTGGTGTGGTGGGACGAGGACGAGGGGCAGTGGACCGGCCACGACATCGCCGACTTCGCCAGGGACAAGGCCCCGTCCTACCAGGCGCCGCCGGACGCCACCGGCGGTCAGGCGCTGTCGGGCGGCGACCCGTTCGTGATGCAGGCCGACGGCAAGGCGTGGCTGTACGTGCCGGCCGGGCTCACCGACGGCCCGCTGCCCACCCACTACGAGCCGCAGGAGTCGCCGTTCCCGAACCTGCTGTACGGGCAGCAGCGCAATCCGGTGCGGTTCGTGACGCGGTCGCTCCCGGACAACCGCTACGGGCCCAGTGCCGGCGAGCCGGGTTCGGAGGTGTTCCCGTTCGTGGCCACCACCTACCGGCTCACCGAGCACCACACGGCGGGCGGTATGTCGCGGTGGCTGCCGTATCTGGCGGAGCTGCAACCGGAGTTCTTCTGCGAGGTGTCGCCGGAACTGGCCGCCGAGCGCGGTCTGGAGCACACCGGCTGGGCGACGATCGTCAGTGCCCGGGCCGTCATCGAGGCACGGGTGCTGGTCACCGACCGGGTGCCGCCGCTGACCGTGCACGGCCGCACCCTGCATCAGGTGGGCCTGCCCTACCACTGGGGCCCGAACGGCTACAGCACCGGCGACGCGGCCAACGAACTGCTCCACCTCTCCCTCGACCCCAACGTCCACATCCAGGAGGCCAAGGCGTTCGGCGTCGACATCCGCCCGGGCCGCCGCCCCAGGGGCCCGGCCGCCGTGGAGCTGGTCCGCTCCTACCAGGCGCGAGCGGGCATCGACGAGCACACCGGAACCCAGCTCTGACCGGCGGCCGGCGCGGGGCTCACCTCAGCACGACGGAGTGGGCCCCGCGCGGGACCAGTTCGCCGATCACCGGATGGCCGGGGATCTCCCCCGCGACGAGGAGGCCGCCGGAGGTCTGGGCGTCGGCCAGCAGGAGGCGGGTGTCGGCGTCGATGTCGCCGAAGTCGGTGACCGGCTCCACCCAGTCCAGGTTGCGCCGGGTGCCGCCACTGACGTAGCCGTCGCGTACGGCCTCGCGGGCGCCGTCCAGGTAGGACACGGCCGCCGTGTCGATCACCGCCGTCACGTCCGAGGCGCGGGCGAGTTTGTGCAGGTGGCCCAGGAGGCCGAAGCCGGTCACGTCGGTGGCACAGGAGGCTCCGGCGGCCAGGGCGGCGGCGCAGGCGTCCCGGTTGAGGGCCACCATGGTGGCCACGGCCTGCTCGAACCGCTCGCCGGTGGCCTTGTGACGGTTGTTCAGCACGCCCAGGCCGAGCGGTTTGGTCAGGGTCAGGGGCAGTCCGGGCCGGCCGGCGTCGTTGCGCAGCAGCCGGGCCGGGTCGGCCAGGCCGGTGACGGCCATGCCGTACTTGGGTTCGGGGTCGTCGACGCTGTGCCCGCCGCCCACGTGGCAGCCGGCCTCGGCGGCGACCTCGAGACCGCCGCGCAGCACCTCGCGGGCCAGCTCGAAGGGCAGCACGTCACGCGGCCAGGCCAGCAGGTTGACCGCCAGGACGGGGCGGCCGCCCATCGCGTAGACGTCCGACAGGGCGTTGGCCGCGGCGATGCGCCCCCAGTCGTAGGGGTCGTCGACGACGGGGGTGAAGAAGTCGGCGGTGGACACCACCGCCTGCGCGGCGCCGCCCCGATCGGGCAGCGTCACGACGGCCGCGTCGTCGCCGGTGGCCAGGCCGACCAGCAGCGGGGTGTCCCCGGCGGTCGGCGGCGCCGTCGGCAGTCCGCCGAGCACGTCCTCCAGCTCGCCCGGCGGGATCTTGCAGGCGCAGCCGCCGCCGTGGGCGAACTGGGTGAGCCGTACGGGGGTTCCATGGGTGGCGGTCACGCTGGGTCTCCTGGTCTCGGTGGTCCCGGTGGCGGTCCCGGTGTTCCCGGTGGTCTAGTCCCGGTGTTCCGGCACGGCGTGTCCGGGACCCGCCGCGCCCACGCCGTCCCCCGCCGGCCTTCCGGTAGCCTGGCGCCCGGTGGAGGCGTGTGGGTGCCTGGTGGCCCTCCCGGTCTTCAAAACCGAGGTGCCCGAGGATCTCGGGCAGGCGGGTTCGATTCCCGTCCGCCTCCGCTTCCAGGACGTCGGGACCGCTCCACCGACGACCGCGCGCACCAGGGCGGCGAGAAGACGGGGAGTGACTTCAGTCCGACCCCGGCGGCGCCAACTCCCCCTCGTCGTCCGGCTCCGCGGATGCCGGACGCGGCGCCTCCTCGGACGACTTCCGCCGCGGCGACCTCTCCGCCTTCGCCACCCCAGCAGCAGCTCGAGCCAACTGCGCTCGCAGCTGATCGAACGCTGCCGGCCCCGACAGCTCCCGCAACCTACGACTCCTGCTCATACCGGCCCAACGCCCCGGCGCGCCGAACGTAACCGCAATGCACCCGAACGGAGCACCGTCGCAGGAAGATCGGCGTTCGTCGCCACGCTTGTCCAGTGCTGTGGCCGGAAAGGTTTGCCGGGAAGCTCGCGACGTCCGGTGCCGGGGGCACCTCCCACGCCCTTCAGGCAGTGGGGGAACATCGCAAGGCGGAGCATTGCCCGCGTACGGGATGTACTCGGGTGATGCGACAACGCGG
>NZ_JBIVTV010000032.1:0-56432 GCF_044756885.1 Streptomyces sp. NPDC091412
CGCTGATGGACCCGATGCTGGAGGAGTTCCGGGCCGTCGCGGAGACGCTCTCGTACGACGAGCCGCGGATCCCGGTCGTCTCCAACCTCACCGGCGCCGTAGCCGCGGACGGGCAGTTGACCGACCCGGACTACTGGGTGCGTCATGTCCGCGAGGCCGTGCGGTTCGCCGACGGCGTCCGCGCGCTCGCGGACCGGGGTGTCACCGCCTTCCTGGAGATCGGTCCCGACGGAGTGCTCTCCGCGCTCGCCGCCGCCTCCCTGCCCGACACCGGAACCGTCGTCGTGCCGGCGCTGCGCAAGGACCGCGACGAGACCGTGTCCGTCCTCAGCGGCGTCGCCCGGCTGCATGTCGCCGGTGTCGACGTCGACTGGTCGGCCCCCCTGTCCGGCACCGGCGCCCGCATCGCGGATCTGCCCACCTACGCCTTCCAGCACGAGCGTTACTGGCCCAAGGCGGCCCCTGCCGCCCTGGACGCCTCCGGTCTCGGTCTGGCCTCGGCCGACCACCCGCTGCTCGGCGCCGCCATGTCGGTGGCCGGTTCCGGCGAACTCCTGCTGACCGGCTCCCTGTCGGCCGCCGCCCATCCGTGGCTGGCCGACCACGTCGTCGGCGGCATGATCTTCTTCCCCGGTACCGGCTTCCTGGAGCTGGCCGTGCGCGCCGCCGACCAGGCCGGCTGCGACCGGGTCGAAGAGTTGATGATCGCCGCGCCGCTGGTGCTCCCCGCCACGGGTGCTGTGCAGGTGCAGATCTCCGTCGGCGCCGCCGACGAGGACGGCTCGCGCGAACTGCGGTTCTTCACCCGGCCCGGTGAGGACCAGGACGCGGAGTGGACCCAGCACGCCACCGGCCGCGTCGGGTCAGGTGAGCAGGTCATCGGCTTCGACACCACCGTGTGGCCGCCACGCGACGCCGAGGCGATCGACATCGACGGCATGTTCGAGCGCTATGCCGCCGACGGTTTGGAGTACGGTCCGGTCTTCCGTGGACTGCGTGCCGTCTGGCGCCAGGACGACACGGTCTACGCCGAGGTCGCACTGCCCGACTCGGTCGAGGACGCCGGTGCTTTCGGCCTGCACCCGGCGCTCTTCGACGCCGCCCTGCACAGCACGGTCTTCCTGTCCGCCGAGGGCGACGACCGCAGTCTGCTGCCGTTCGCCTGGGAGGGCGTGTCCCTGCACGCGGACGGGGCGAGCACCCTGCGGGTGCGGATCGCCTCGTGCGGTGAGGACGCGGTGCAGATCGCGGCGGTCGACCCGGGCGGCCAACCCGTCGTCTCCGTGGAGTCGTTGACGCTGCGTGCCGCGGGCCCGGAAGCCGGTGCCGAGCCGCGCCGTGACGACGCCAACTCCCTGCTCCGCATCGACTGGACTCCCCGTACGGTCGCCGCCCCGGCCGCTCCCGCCACCTGGGCCGTGCTCGGTGATGACCCCTTCGGTCTGACGGCTGTGCTCGCCGCGGACCCCGAGGCGGTCGCGGGCGTGCATGCTCCGGCTGCGACGCTTGGGGAGTTGGCTGCCCGGAGCGGGGCCGTACCCGACATGGTCGCGGTGACGGTCCGGGGCGGCCTCGACCAACGACCGGAAGACGCCCACCAGTTGGCCCGTCAGGTGCTGGCTCTGGTGCAGGAGTGGCTGGCCGAGTCCGCTTTCGCCTCCTCCCGGCTCGTCGTGGTCACCCGGAACGCCGTCGCTGACGGCGAGCGCGGTCCGCTCGATCTGGCCGCTGCCCCCGTGTGGGGTCTGGTGCGTTCCGCCCAGTCCGAGAATCCGGGCCGGCTGCTGCTGGCCGATGTCGATGACACGGCTGAGTCCATGGCCCGACTGCCGCTGCTGGCGGGGCTGTTCGACGCGGAGGAGCCGCAGGCGCAGGTCCGTGAGGGCACCGTTCGTGTCGGTCGGCTCGCCCGGCTGGAGTCCGGCACGTCCCTCGTTCCGCCGGCCGGGACGCCGTGGCGGTTGGGCAGCCGCGTCAAGGGCAGCCTCGACGGTCTCGCCCTGCTGCCGCATCCGGAGGCCCTGGAGCCGCTGGTCGGCCGGCAGGTGCGCATCGGGATCCGTGCCGCGGGCCTGAACTTCCGCGACGTGCTCAACGCTCTCGGCATGTACCCCGGTGAGGCGGGATTGTTCGGCTCCGAAGCCGCCGGTGTCGTGACCGAGGTCGGTCCGGACGTCACCGAACTGGCCCCCGGCGACCGGGTCATGGGCATGGTGTTCGGCGGGTTCGGTCCGTCGGGCGCTGCCGATGAGCGACTGCTGACCCGCGTTCCCGACGACTGGTCCTGGGAGACCGCGTCGTCCGTGCCCCTGGTGTTCCTCACCGCCTACTACGCGCTGAAGGATCTCGCCGGGCTGAAGGCGGGCGAGAAGGTCCTGATCCACGCCGGTGCCGGTGGTGTCGGGATGGCGGCGATCCAGATCGCCCGTCACCTCGGTGCGGAGGTCTTCGCGACGGCCGGCGAGGGCAAGTGGGATGTGCTGCGCTCCCTCGGGGTCGCCGACGACCACATCGCCTCCTCGCGCACCCTCGACTTCGAGGCGGCGTTCGCCGAGGTCGCGGGGGACAAGGGCCTCGATGTGGTCCTGAACGCCCTGGCCGGCGAGTTCGTCGACGCGTCGATGCGGCTGCTCGGCACGGGCGGCCGGTTCCTGGAGATGGGCAAGACCGATATCCGGGACGCCGACTCCGCCTCGGACGGCATCACCTACCGGTTCTTCGACCTGGGCATGGTCGACTCCGACCACATCCAGCAGATGCTGCTCGACCTGGTCGGCCTCTTCGAGCAGGACGTGCTGTCCCCGCTGCCGGTCCGTGCCTGGGACGTCCGTCGCTCTCGTGAGGCCTTCCGCTTCATGAGCATGGCCAAGCACATCGGCAAGATCGTGCTGACCATGCCCCGGCCCCTGGAGCCCGAGGGCACCGTCCTGGTCACCGGTGGCACCGGCGGTCTCGCCTCCGAACTGGCCCGCCATCTGGTCGCCGAGCACGGTGTCAAGCACCTGCTGCTGACCAGCCGTCGCGGACTTGACGCCCCCGGTGCCTCAGACCTCGTCGAGGCGCTGACCGACCTGGGTGCCGAGGCCAGGGTCGCCGCCTGTGACGTCGCCGACCGTGACGCTCTCGCCGCGCTGCTCGCCTCCGTCCCGGCCGAGCACCCGCTGACCGCGGTGGTGCACACGGCGGGTGTCCTCGACGACGGCATCCTCGCCTCCCTCACCGCCGACCGCCTGGACACCGTGTTGCGGCCGAAGGTCGACGCCGCCTGGCACCTGCACGACCTCACCCGTGACCTCGACCTGGCCGCCTTCGTCCTGTACTCCTCGACCTCCGGCGTCTTCGGCAGCCCGGGGCAGGCCAACTACGCGGCGGGCAACACCTTCCTGGACGCCCTCGCCGCCCACCGCCAGGCCCTCGGCCTGCCCGCCACCTCCCTCGCCTGGAACGCCTGGGAGCAGGGCAGCGGCATGACGAGCGGACTGAGCGACGAGGACATGCGCCGCATCAACGACAACAGCGGCATGCCGCTGCTGTCCGTCGAGCGGGGCCTGGCCCTGTACGACGCCGCCACCCTCGCCGACGAACCGCTCGTCGTGCCGCTGGGCCTGGGCGGTGGCGGCTCGCTGCCCCCCGGCATGAGCGTCCCCGCGATCCTGCGCGGACTGGTCCGTACCGGCGGACGCCGGGCACGGGCCGGCACCGCCGCGGTCGCCCGCGCCGGACTCGCCGAGCGTCTCGCCGTTCTGCCCGAGGAGCAGCGCCTGCCGTTCCTGGTCGACCTGGTGCGTGCCGAGGCCGCCACCGTCCTCGGGCACGGCTCCGCCGACGCCGTGGACGCCCGCCGCGAGTTCCGCGGCCTCGGCTTCGACTCGCTCACCGCGATCGAGCTGCGCAACCGCCTCGGCAAGGCCTCCGGCCTCACCCTGACCGCCACGCTCGTCTTCGACTACCCGACACCCCAGCAGCTCGCCGAGTACCTCCTGGACGAACTGCTCGGCGCCGACGCCGCGGAGGCCTTCACCGCCCATCGGACTGCTGCCGCCGCGTCCGACGACGACCCCGTGGTCATCGTCGGCATGGGCTGCCGCTTCCCGGGCGGTGTCGGATCGCCCGAGGAACTGTGGGACCTCGTGGCCTCCGGCACCGACGCCATCACCGGCTTCCCCGCCGACCGTCAGTGGGAGTCGTCGACGATCGGCGGCGAGCTGGGCGACCTTTCCGGGCAGGGCGGATTCCTGAGCGACATCGCCGACTTCGACGCCGACTTCTTCGGCATCGCGCCGCGCGAGGCCCTGGCCATGGACCCGCAGCAGCGCATCCTGCTCGAAGTGACCTGGGAAGCCGTGGAGCGCGCCGGACTGGACCCGACCGCCCTGCGCGGATCCCGTACCGGTGTCTTCATGGGCGTCAGCGGCCAGGACTACTCCGGTCTGGTCATGCGCTCCCGTGACGACATCGCCAGCCACGCCACCACCGGCCTCGCCGTCAGCGTCGTCTCGGGACGCCTCGCCTACACGCTCGGCCTGGAGGGCCCCGCCCTCTCCGTCGACACCGCCTGCTCCTCCTCGCTGGTCTCCCTGCACCTTGCCGCCCAGGCACTGAGGGCGGGGGAGTGCACCATGGCGCTGGTCGGTGGTGTCACCGTCATGACCACCCCCGCCAACTTCGCCGGATTCTCCAAGATGGGCGGCCTTGCCCAGGACGGCCGCTGCAAGGCGTTCTCCGACTCCGCCGACGGCACGGGCTGGTCCGAGGGCGCGGCGGTGCTCGTCCTTGAGCGCCTCTCCGACGCCCGCCGCGCCGGACACCGGGTGCTGGCCGTCGTGCGCGGGACCGCCGTCAACCAGGACGGCGCCTCCAACGGCCTCACGGCCCCCAACGGCCCTTCCCAGCAGCGGGTGATCCGGCAGGCGTTGGCCAACGCGGGCCTGCGGCCCGGCGACGTCGACGCCGTCGAGGCGCACGGCACCGGCACCCCGCTCGGGGACCCGATCGAGGCGCAGGCGCTGCTCGCCACCTACGGCTCCGACCGTGACCCGCAGCAGCCGCTGCTGCTCGGCTCGGTGAAGTCCAACATCGGCCACACCCAGTCCGCGGCCGGTGCCGCCGGACTCGTCAAGATGGTCATGGCGATGAGCAACGGCACGCTCCCGCGCACCCTGCACGTCACCGAGCCGTCCTCGCACGTCGACTGGTCCCTCGGCGCCGTCCGGCTGCTCACCGAGGAGACCGCGTGGCCGGAGACGGGACGGGCGCGTCGGGCCGGTGTGTCGTCGTTCGGCATCAGCGGCACCAACGCCCACGTCATCCTCGAAGACGCCCCC
Source organism: Streptomyces sp. NPDC091412 (assembly GCF_044756885.1). Taxonomy (NCBI): domain Bacteria; kingdom Bacillati; phylum Actinomycetota; class Actinomycetes; order Kitasatosporales; family Streptomycetaceae; genus Streptomyces; species Streptomyces sp. NPDC091412. Next base: position 5,325 of record NZ_JBIVTV010000032.1, read on the forward strand.
GAGCCCGCCGCGGACGAGCGCCCCGCCGAGGACACCGCGACCCCCGCCGTCACCCCGTGGGTCGTCTCGGCCCGCTCCGAGCAGGCGCTCGACGCCCAACTGGAGCGGCTGCGCGCCCATGCCGCCGCACATCCGGAGGCCTCCCGCGCCGACATCGGCCTGTCCCTCGTGACGAGCCGGTCCTCCTTCGAGCACCGGGCCGTCCTGCTGGCGGGCCCCGACGGCGTCACCGAGGCCGCACGCGCCGAGGCCGGCGCCGCACGTACACCTGCGTTCCTGTTCTCCGGCCAGGGCGCCCAGCGCCTCGGCATGGGCCGTGAACTGCACGCCCGGTTCCCGGTGTTCGCCAAGTCTCTGGACACCGTGCTGGACCTGCTCCAGACCGAACTCGGCTTCTCCCTGCGGGAGATCATGTGGGGCGACGACCCGGAACAGCTCAACCGCACCCGCTGCACCCAGCCCGCGCTGTTCGCGGTCGAGGTCGCCCTGTTCCGTCTGGTGGAGTCCTGGGGTGTCACCCCGGACTTCGTCGCCGGCCACTCCATCGGTGAGATCACGGCCGCGCATGTCGCCGGGGTGTTCTCGCTGGAGGACGCCTGCCGACTCGTCGCCGCACGCGCCCGGCTCATGGACGCGCTGCCCGAGGGCGGCGCCATGGCCGCCGTCGAGGCCACCGAGGACGAGGTGCTGCCGCTGCTCGACGACGGCGTCGCCGTCGCCGCCGTCAACGGCCCCACCTCCGTCGTCGTCTCCGGCCCCGAGGACGCTGTCGACCAGCTCGTCGCCCTCCTGGAGTCGGACGGCCGCCGCACCACCCGCCTGCGCGTCAGCCACGCGTTCCACTCGTCGCTGATGGACCCCATGCTGGAGGACTTCCGCACCGTCGCCGAGAGCCTCACCTACCACGAGCCGCGCATCCCGGTCGTGTCCAACCTGACCGGCGAGGTCGCCTTCGCGGGCGTACACACCCGTGCCGACTACTGGGTGCGTCATGTCCGCGAGGCCGTGCGGTTCGCCGACGGCGTGCGCGCGCTCGCGGACCGGGGTGTCACCGCCTTCCTGGAGGTCGGTCCCGACGGAGTGCTCTCCGCGCTCGCCGCCGCCTCCCTGCCCGACACCGGAACCGTCGTCGTGCCGGCGCTGCGCAAGGACCGCGACGAGACCGCGTCCGTCCTCACCGCCCTGGCCCGGCTGCACACCGCCGGCCTGGACGCCGACTGGAGCGCCCTCTTCGCCGATACCGGCGCCCGCCGGGTGCCGCTGCCCACGTACGCCTTCCAGGGCACCCGCTTCTGGCCCGACACCACCGCCGCCCCAGGCGACGCGGGCGGACTGGGCCTGGACGCCGGAGGGCACCCGCTGCTCACCGCCGCCACGGCGGTAGCGGGCTCGGACGAGACGCTGCTCAGCGGACGCCTGTCCGCCGCCGCACAGCCCTGGCTCACCGGCCGCGCAAGCGACGGCACCACCACCCTGCCCACGGCGGTCCTCGCCGAACTCGCGCTGCACGCCGCCGAGGCCTGCGACCGCACCACGGTCGAGAACCTCACCGTCGGCGCGCCCCTGACGCTCACCGGGAACCGCCCCCAGCGCCTCCAGGTCCTGGTGGGCGCCCCCGACGGGACCGGCCGGCGCACCCTCACCGTGCACACCCGCGCGGACGGCGACGGCGCCCCATGGGTCGAGCGGGCCACCGCCACGCTCACCGACGCGCCCGCCGCCCCCGCCACCGCCGACAGCGCATGGCCGCCCGCGGACGCCACCCCGGTCGACGACCTGCCCGAACCCACCAACGCGGCCGTGCTGCGCGCCGCCTGGCGGCGCGGCGGGGACGTCTTCGCCGAGGTCGAGATCACCGAACAGAGCCCGACCGAGCAGGCGTTCGCCCTGCACCCGGCGCTCCTGGACACCGCGGTCCGGGCCGCCGCCCTCCTCGACGGAGACGGAGACGGAGACGACATCCCCGACGCCGTCGCCTGGGACGGGCTCGTCCTGCACGCCGCGCACCCGGTCCTGCTGCGGGTGCGGCTCACCGCCACCGGCGACGACACCTGGGCGCTGGAGGCGACCGACCCGCAGGGCGGCCCCGTGCTCTCGGTGGCCTCGCTCACCCTGGGCGCCACCGCCGCCGAACCCGGCACCGACGCCCCCGCCACGGACGACGCCGCGCTGCTCACCCTGGACTGGGTCGCGCCCTCCCCGGCCCCGCGCTCCGGCGACCGCGGACCGTGGACGGTGCTCGGCGACGGGCTGCCCGGACTGGACACCGCGCTCACCGCGGCGGACGGCGTCCTCGTCACCCGTGCGCACTCGCTCACCGAACTGCTGGACAGCGGGGCACCCCTGCCGTCGCTGACGCTGCTGCCGGTCGAGGGCGACCCCGCCGCCGGGGACGACGTGCCCGCCGCGGTCCGCGCCGCCACCGTGCCGGTGCTCGACCTGCTGCGCCGCTGGACCTCCGACACCCGCACCGCGGACTCCCGCCTCGCGATCGTCACCCGCGGCGCCGTCGCGGCCCGCCAGGAGGACGTGACCGACCTGGCGGCGGCGGCCGTCTGGGGACTGGTCCGCTCCGCCCAGTCCGAGAACCCGGGCAGTTTCCTGCTCCTGGACCTCGACCCGGCCGACGGCGCCGACACGACCGACGCCGCCGTCCTGGCCTCGCTGCCCGCCCTGTTCGACGCGGGCGAGACCCAGGCCGCCGTCCGGGGCGGCGCGCTCACCGTCGCCCGCCTCACCCGCGCCGAGTCCACGCCCGCCCCGGCCGCCGACCAGGTCCGTGCCTGGGACCGCGACGGCACCGTACTGATCACCGGCGGCACCGGCGGCCTCGGCGCCGTACTCGCCCGCCACCTCGTCACCGGCCACGGCATCAAGCACCTGCTGCTGGCCGGCCGCCGCGGTCCCGACGCACCCGGCGCCACCGCCCTGAGCGAGGAACTCTCCGCGCTGGGCGCCGAGGTCACCGTACGGGCCTGCGACGTCTCCGACCGGTCCGCCGTCGACGCGCTGCTCGCCGGGCTGCCGCCCGAGCACCCGCTGACCGCGGTCGTGCACACGGCGGGCGTCCTCGACGACGCCACGATCGGCTCGCTCACCGCCGACCGGCTCGACACCGTGCTGCGGCCCAAGGCGGACGCCGCCTGGCATCTGCACGAGGCGACCCGGGCCCTGCCGCTCGCCGGATTCGTCCTGTACTCCTCCGTGGCCGGCGTCACCGGAGGCCCCGGACAGGGCAACTACGCCGCCGCCAACACGTTCCTCGACGCGCTCGCCGCGCACCGCGCGGCCCAGGGCCTGCCCGCCCTGTCGCTGGCCTGGGGACCGTGGGGCCAGGGCGCCGGCATGACCGGCACGCTCACCGACGCCGGCATCGAGCGCATGGAGCGCTCCGGGATGCCGCCGCTCACCGAACGCCAGGGCCTCGACCTGTTCGACGCGGCGAACGGCCAGGACGAGGCACTCGCCGTGGCGATCCGGGTCTCCCGGTCCGCCGCCGCCCCCGAGGCCGGCGACGTCCCCGCGGTGCTGCGCTCCCTGGTCCGCGCCCGGCGCCGCGCGGCGGCCACGGCCGGTGCCGACGGGCTCGCCCGCCGGCTGGCCGGTCTCGGCGCCGAGCAGCGGCACGAGACCCTCGTCGGCCTGGTCCGCCAGGAGACCGCCGGGGTGCTCGGTCACTCCGGTGCCGACGCGGTCCCCGCCGACCGGGACTTCAGCCGGCTGGGCTTCGACTCGCTGATGGCGGTCGAACTGCGCACCCGGCTCTCCGCGGCCACCGGCGTGCGGCTGCCGTCCACGCTCGTCTTCGACCACCCGACGCCCACCGCCGTCGCCCGGCACCTGGCCGGCTCCCTGGCGGGCGGGGACCGGAGCGGCACCGCCGCTTCTCCGCTGGCGACGCTCGACCGGCTGGAGGCGGAACTGTCCGCCGACGGCATGGACGAGGCCACCCGCCGCGGGGTCGCCGGCCGGCTCCAGCGGCTGCTGGCCGCCTGGGACGGCACCGGCCCGGACGGGGACGGGCCGGCCGTCGGCGAACGGATCGAGGCGGCGAGCGCCGAGGAGATCTTCGCCTTCATCGACAACGAACTCGGCCGGTCGTCGAACTCCTGACCTGGGCCCACCCCGACTACGCGCGAAACATTTTGAGGAAGGTTCACGGACGATGCCGGACGAAAGAAAGCTCGTCGATTACCTGAAGTGGGTCACGGCGGATCTCCACCAGACCCGCAGACGCCTCCAGGAAGCCGAGGCGGGCCGCCACGAGCCCGTGGCGATCGTCGGCATGGCCTGCCGCTTCCCGGGCGGTGTGCGATCCCCGGAGGACCTCTGGGAGATGCTGGCCGACGGCCGTGACGCCATCGGCGGGTTCCCGGCCGACCGCGGCTGGGACCTGGAGACGCTGGCCGGTGACGGAGAGGGCCGCAGCAGCACGCAGAAGGGAGGATTCCTGCACGACGTGGCCGACTTCGACCCGGGCTTCTTCGACATCTCGCCCCGCGAGGCGCTGGCCATGGACCCGCAGCAGCGGCTGCTCCTCGAAACCGCCTGGGAGGCCGTGGAACGTGCCGGGATCGCCCCCGGCAGCCTGCGCGGCAGCCGCACCGGTGTCTTCGTCGGCACCAACTCGCAGGACTACGCCCACCTCGTCCTCGCCTCCGACGACGACATGGGCGGCTACGCGGGCAACGGCCTGGCCGCCAGCGTGATGTCCGGCCGGCTGTCCTTCGCGCTCGGCTTCGAGGGGCCCGCCGTCACGCTCGACAGCGCGTGCTCCTCGGCCCTGGTCGCCCTGCACCTGGCCGCCCAGTCCGTACGCTCCGGCGAGGCCGACCTCGCGCTGGCCGGCGGCGTCACCGTCATGACCACCTCGTCCAGCTTCGTCGGCTTCAGCCTCCAGGGCGGCCTCGCCGCGGACGGCCGCTGCAAGGCGTTCGCCGACTCCGCCGACGGCACCGGCTGGTCCGAGGGCGTCGGCATGATCCTCGTCGAGCGGCTCTCCGAGGCCCGGCGCAAGGGCCACCCGGTGCTCGCCGTGCTGCGCGGCTCCGCCGTGAACCAGGACGGCGCCTCCAACGGCCTCAGCGCCCCCAACGGGCCCGCCCAGCAGCGCGTCATCCGCGACGCGCTCGCCTCCGCCGGGCTCTCGCCCGCCGACGTCGACGCCGTCGAGGCGCACGGCACCGGCACCACCCTCGGCGACCCCATCGAGGCACAGGCCCTGCTCGCCACCTACGGCCAGGACCGCGACGCGAGCCGCCCGCTGCGCCTCGGCACCGTGAAGTCCAACATCGGCCACACCCAGGCCGCCGCCGGCGCCGCGGGCGTCATCAAGATGGTCCTGGCCCTGCGGCACGGGCTGCTGCCCCGCACCCTGCACGTCGACGCGCCCTCCACGCACGTCGACTGGGACGCCGGCCACGTCAGCCTGCTCACCGAGGCCACCCCCTGGCCCGAGGGCGAGCAGGTGCGCCGGGCCGGTGTGTCGTCCTTCGGCATCAGCGGCACCAACGCCCACGTCATCCTCGAAGAGGCCCCCGCGGTCGAGGAGGACACCGACGCCGAGCAGCGGCCCGCGCCGGTCGTCCCGCGCGCCGTCCCGTGGCCCGTGTCGGCCCGTACCGCCGCCGCCCTCGACGCCCAGCTGGAGCGGGTACGGCCGCTCGCCGCGTCCGGCGCCGACCCCGTCGCCGTCGGCCACGCGCTGGCCGGCACTCGCACCCCCTTCGAACACCGGGCGCTGCTCGTCGCCGCGGACGGCGGGCTCACCGAGGCCGCCCGCGGCACCGTCCCGTCCGGCGACCGCCGCGGCCTCGCCGTCCTGTTCTCCGGGCAGGGCGCCCAGCGCCTCGGCATGGGCCGTGAACTCCACGCCCGCTTCCCGGTGTTCGCCGCCGCCCTGGACGAGACCCTCGCCCTCCTCGACGAGCGCCTCGGCCACTCGCTGCGCGACGTCATCTGGGGCGAGGACCCCGCGGCCCTCGACGACACCGGCCACACCCAGCCCGCCCTGTTCGCCGTCGAGGTCGCCCTCTACCGCCTGTTCGCCTCCTGGGGCCTGCGCCCCGGCCACCTCGCCGGACACTCCGTCGGAGAGATCGCCGCCGTGCACGTGGCCGGCGCGCTGTCCCTGGAGGACGCCTGCACGCTGGTCGCCGCCCGTGCCGGCCTGATGCGGGACCTGCCGGCCGGCGGAGCCATGGTCGCGCTGCGCGCCACCGAGACCGAGGTGCGGCCGCTGCTGGACGAGCGGGTCTCGCTCGCCGCGGTCAACGGCCCCGAGTCCGTGCTGGTCTCCGGCGCCGAGGACGCCGTCCTCGCCGTCGCCGACCACTTCCGGGAGCAGGGCCGACGCACCACGCGGCTCTCCGTGAGCCACGCCTTCCACTCGCCCCTCGTCGACCCGATGCTCGACGCGTTCCGGGACGTCGTCGCCGAGCTCACCTTCGGCGAGCCGTCGGTCCCCGTCGTCTCCACCCTCACCGGCGACGTCGTCACCGCCGAGGAACTCGCCACGCCGCACTACTGGGTGTGCCACGCCCGCCAGGCCGTCCGCTTCGCCGACGCCGTGCGCACCCTCGTCGACGAGGGCGCACGGACCTTCCTCGAACTCGGCCCGGACGGCGTGCTGTCCGCGCTCGTCGGCGAGAACACGCAGTCCATCGACGTCACCGACGTCACCGCCGTACCCGCGCTGCGCAAGGACCAGCCGGAGGAGGCCGCCGTGCTCGGCGCGCTCGGCACCCTGTGGACCCGGGGCAACGGGGCCGACTGGGACGCCGTGTTCGAGGGCACCCTCCCCGGGCGTCCGGCCCCCGTGGACCTGCCGACGTACGCCTTCCAGCGCGGCCGGTACTGGCCCAGCGTGCGCGCCCGCTCCGGCGACCCCGCCGGACTGGGCCTCGGCGCCGCCACGCATCCGCTGCTCGGCGCCACCGTCGCCCTCGCCGACGCCGACGAGTCCGTCCTCACCGGACGCCTCTCGCCGCTGACCCACCCCTGGCTCGCCGAGCACCGCGTCGACGGCCGGATCACCGTCCCCGGCACGGCCCTCGTGGAGATCGCGGTCCGCGCGGGCGACGAGAACGGCACCCCGCGCCTGGACCGGCTCGACCTGCTCGCCCCGCTGATCCTCGGCGACCGCGACGCGGTCCTGCTCCAGGTGCGGGTCGGTCCCGCGGACGCCTCAGGACACCGGCCGCTCTCCGTGCACGCCCGCCCGGCGACCTCGGACGACGCCCCCTGGACCACGTACGCCCGCGGTGTTCTCTCCCCGGACGAGGGCGCCGAGGACACCGCCGCGGAGCTCGTCCAGTGGCCGCCCGCCGACACCCGCCAGGTCCCGCTCACGGAGCTGGAGTCCGACGGGCGCACCCTCGGTCCGCTCTTCAGCGGCCTGACCGGGGTGTGGCGGCACGAGGGCGAGGTGTTCGCCGAGGCCGAGCTGCCCGCGGGCCCCGACAGCGGCTTCGGACTCCACCCCGCGCTGCTGTCCACCGCCCTGCGCGCCGCCGCCCTCGACGGCGCCACGGCGGGCGAGCCGGCCGGCTTCGACGGGCTCACGCTGCACGCCACCGGCGCCACCGCGCTGCGCGTACGGCTGAGCACCACCGGGCCCGACACCGTCGCTCTCACCGCCGTCGACCCCGCGGGCAACCTCGTCCTGACCGCCGAGACCGTGCGCCTGGGCACCCCGGACGGCGCCGCCGGGAACCCGGCCGCCACCGGCCGGGGCGACCTGTTCGCGCTGAAGTGGGCACCCGTCAAGGCCTCCGCCCGCGCCACCGGCACCCGCTGGGCCGTCGTCGGCTCCGACGAACTCGACCTCGGCTACGCCATGCACCGCGCCGACGAGACCGTCACCGCGTACGCGGAGTCGCTGGGCGGCGCCATCGGCGACAGCGGTGTCGCGCCCGACGTGTTCCTGATCCCGCTCGCGGGGGAGAAGGACTCCGGAGCGGACGGGGTGCGCGCCCTCACCACCCGGGTCCTCGGATACCTCCAGGAGTGGCTGTCCGAGCCGCGGCTCGCGGGCACCCGCCTCGTCTTCGTCACCCGCCGCGCCGTCGCCCTCGACGACGAGGACGTCCTCGACCCGGCCGGCGCGGCCGTCTGGGGCCTGGTGCGCTCCGCGCAGACCGAGAACCCCGGGAGCCTGCTGCTCGTCGACCTCGACGACACGTTCCTGTCCGCCGGCGTACTGCCCGACGTGCTGACACTCGACGAGCAGCAACTCGCGGTCCGCGACTACCAGGTGCGCGCCGCCCGGCTCGCCCGGCTGCCGCGCACGGCCGACGACGGCCCCGCCGCCCCCGGCTGGAACCCGGACGGCACCGTCCTGATCACCGGCGGCACCGGCGGCCTCGGAGCAGTGCTCGCCCGGCACCTGGTCACCGCCCGGGGCGCCCGGCACCTGCTGTTGGCGAGCCGGCGCGGCCCGCAGGCGCCCGGCGCGGCCGAACTGGTCGCCGAGCTGACCGGCCTGGGGGCCCAGGTGACCGTCTCCGCCTGCGACGTCGGCGACCGCGACGCGGTCGACGCGCTCGTCGCGTCGGTGCCGGCCGAGCACCCGCTGACCGCCGTCGTGCACACCGCGGGTGTCCTGGACGACGCCCTGATCGGCTCGCTCACCCCGGAACAACTGGCCGGTGTGCTGCGCCCCAAGGCCGACGCGGCCCTGCACCTGCACGAGGCGACCCTCGGCCAGGACCTCGCCGCGTTCGTGCTGTACTCCTCGATCTCCGGCGTCATCGGCGGCCCCGGCCAGGCCAACTACGCCGCCGCCAACGCGTGCCTCGACGCACTCGCCCAGCAGCGCGTGGCGGCCGGTCTGCCCGCAGTGTCCCTCGCCTGGGGCCCCTGGGGCCGCGGCAGCGGCATGACCAGCCAGATCAGCGACACCGATCTGGGGCGGATGGACCGCGGCGGCACCCCGCCGATGAGCATCGAGGACGGCCTCGCCCTGTTCGACGCCGCCCTCACCCGCCCCGAGCCGGTGGTCGTGCCCACCCGGATCAACGTCGCCGGACTCCAGGTCCAGCAGTCGCTGCCCGCCCTCTGGCGCGACCTGGTGCCGCGCACCCGGCGCACCGCCGCCGCGGACCGCTCGCCCAAGACCGTGCTCGACGGGCTGCGCACACTCGACACCGTAGGCCGGGAGAAGCTGCTCACCGAGCTGGTCGTCGGCTTCACCGCGGGCCTGCTCGGCCACGCCGACCCCGCCGCCGTCGACCCCGAGCGCGGCTTCCTGGAGCTGGGCTTCGACTCGCTGGTCTCGGTCAGCCTGCGCAACCAGCTCGGCGAACTCCTCGGGCTGCGCCTGCCGACGTCGGTGGTCTTCGACAGCAAGACGCCGGTGAAGCTGGCCCGCCACCTCAACGAGGAACTGGGCGACCTGTCCGCCTCCGGCCCGGCGTCCGGCACCGCCGTCGCCGGCACCACGGTGCACCCCGACGACACGCTGGTCGGCCTGTTCCACAACGCGGTGCGCGGCGGCAAGCTCGTCGAGGCCATGCGGATGCTGAAGGCCGTCGCCAACACCCGGCCCACCTTCGAGACGCCCGCGGACTTGGAGGAGCTGTCCGAGGCCGTCACCCTGGCCACCGGCCCCGGCACCCCGCGGCTGATCTTCGTCAGCGCGCCCGGCGCCACCGGCGGTGTCCACCAGTACGCCCGCATCGCCGCCCACTTCCGCGGCAGGCGCCATGTGTCGGCGCTGCCGCTGATGGGGTTCGCCCCCAGCGAGCTGCTGCCCGCCACCAGTGACGCGGCGGCCCGGATCGTCGCCGAGAGCGTCCTGATGGCGAGCGACGGCGAACCGTTCGTGATGGTCGGCCACTCCACCGGCGGCTCCCTCGCCTACCTCGCGGCCGGGGTCCTGGAGGACACCTGGGGCGTGAAGCCGGAGGCGGTCGTCCTGCTCGACACGGCGTCCATCCGGTACGACCCCTCGGAAGGAAACAACCTCGACCAGACGACCCGCTTCTACCTGGCCGACATCGACTCGCCGTCCGTGACGCTCAACAGCGCCCGGATGTCCGCGATGGCGCACTGGTTCATGCTGATGACGGACATCGACGCACCCGCCACGACCGCCCCCACCCTGCTCCTGCGCGCCACGCAGGCCAACAACGGCTTCAAGCTCGACACCTCCGCGGTGCCGGCCGACGCGGTACAGGACATCGAGGCCGACCATCTGTCCCTGGCCATGGAGCACTCGGCACTGACCGCCGAGGCCATCGAGAACTGGCTCGCCGGACTTCCGGCCGGCGAGGACTGAGCCGGGTCCGGTCGGTGCACGCCACCCCGGCCGGGTCCTCCCTGTCCCCCCACCGCATCCGGGGCGCCGCGCTCTCCCACGGCGTCGCCCCGGATGCGACAGCGGTCCCAGGGCCTCTCGTTTGGATCATGCCGGGCTCCCTGATCCGGCCTGATCCAAACGAAAGACCCCAGCCGGGGACCCGCGCACACCACCACTGCCCCAAGGAGTAGCAGTCCCATGCTCAACCCCACCCCGCCGCCCTCTCTCGAGGACGCCGCGCCCTCGGTGCTCCGCCTCAGCCCGCTGCTGCGCGAGCTCCAGATGCGTGCTCCCGTCACCAAGATCCGCACCCCGGCCGGCGACGAGGGCTGGCTGGTGACCCGGCACGCCGAGCTGAAGCAGCTGCTGCACGACGAGCGCCTGGCCCGTGCGCACGCCGACCCGGCCAACGCGCCCCGCTACGTCAAGAGCCCCTTGATGGACCTGCTCATCATGGACGACGTCGAGGCGGCCCGCGCCGCGCACGCGGAGCTGCGCACCCTGCTCACCCCGCAGTTCTCCGCCCGCCGGGTGCTCAACATGATGCCCATGGTGGAGGGGATCGCGGAGCAGATCCTGAACGGCTTCGCCGCCCAGGAGCGCCCCGCCGATCTGCGGGGCACCTTCTCGCTGCCGTACTCGCTGACCGTGCTGTGCGCCCTGATCGGCATCCCGCTGCAGGAGCAGGGCCAACTCCTCGCGGTGCTGGGCGAGATGGCCACGCTGAACGACGCGGAGAGCGTTGCCAGGAGCCAGGCGAAGCTGTTCGGGCTGCTGACCGACCTGGCCGGCCGCAAGCGGGCCGAACCCGGCGACGACGTGATCTCCCGGCTGTGCGAGACGGTCCCGGAGGACGAGCGCATCGGCCCCATCGCCGCGAGCCTGCTCTTCGCCGGCCTCGACAGCGTCGCCACCCATGTCGACCTGGGCGTCGTGCTGTTCACGCAGTACCCGGACCAGCTGCGGGAGGCACTCGCCGACGAGAAGCTGATGAGGAGCGGCGTCGAGGAGATCCTGCGGGCCGCGAAGGCCGGCGGCTCGGGCGCCGCGCTGCCGCGCTACGCCACCGACGACATCGAGATCGCCGACGTCACCATCCGCACCGGTGACCTGGTGCTGCTCGACTTCACGCTGGTCAACTTCGACGAGGCGGTCTTCGACGACGCGGACCTCTTCGACATCCGCCGCTCGCCCAACGAGCACCTGACGTTCGGGCACGGCATGTGGCACTGCATCGGAGCCCCGCTGGCCCGGATGATGCTGAAGACCGCCTACACGCAGCTGTTCACCCGGCTGCCCGGTCTGAAGCTGGCCCGCCCCGTGGAGGAGCTCCAGGTGACGTCCGGCCAGCTCAACGGCGGCCTCACCGAACTCCCCGTCACCTGGTGACTCCCCCGCCCTCCCCGAGAACGGCGGCGGCCCCCACTGCCTGACGAGTGGGGGCCGCCGCCTTTTCCTTCTCTTCCGTACGCGGGGCTCTAGTCCTCCACGACCGTGATCGCCATCGAGGGGCAGACCACCGCCGCCTCCCGGACCGCGTCCAGCGTGGCCGGGTCCGACGGCTGTACGAGGACGGTCACCAGGCCGTCGTCGTCCTGGTCGAACACGTCCGACACGGTCAGCACGCACTGTCCGGCACCGACGCAGCGATCGATGTCCACGTTGACGCGCACCATCAATTCCTCCAGGGTCGTTCCACCGGGCCGACCGCCGCGGCGGCCGGCCCGTCGCTCAGCTCCAGGTGACGGGCAGCTCGTGCAGACCGAACAGCACGCCGTCGTACTTCAGGGACAACTCTTCGACCGGCACGGCCAGTTCGAGGGTCGGGATGCGCTCGAACAGGGTCCGGTAGGCGATCTCCATCTCCACCCGCACCAGGTTCTGCCCGAGGCACTGGTGGACGCCGTAGCCGAACGCCACGTGCGAGCGCGCGGAACGCTCCGGGTTGAACTCCTCGGGCTTGTCGAAGACCGAACCGTCGTGGTTGGCCGCGGCGATCAGCGGCACGATGCCCTCACCGGCCCGGACCAGCTGTCCGCCGATCTCCACGTCCTCCACCGCCACCCGGAAGGACACCAGGTCGGCGACCGAGTAGTAGCGCAGCATCTCCTCCACGATGCGGTCGTCGCCGATCCACTGCGGGTTGGTCAGCAACTGGACGACGCCCAGGCCGATGTTGTTCGCCGTGGTCTCGTGCCCCGCGATGAGCAGGAGCATCGACACCCCGGACAGCTCCTGCCGGGACATGGTGCCGGCCTGGATCAGCCGGCTGATCAGGTCCTCGCCGGGGCGGCGGTCCTTGATCTGGATGAGCCGGTTCAGATAACGCAGCAGCGCCTTGGAGGCCGCGTCGCGTTCCTCGTCGGTGGAGCTGAGGGTCACCAGAACCCTCGTCTTCGCCTCGAAGAAGTCCCGGTCCGCCTTGGGCACCCCGAGCAGGTCGGAGATGACCAGCGACGGCACGGACAGCGCGAAGTCCGCGATCAGATCGGCCGAGTTGCCCGCGGCGAGCATCGCGTCGATCCGCTCGTCCACGATCTGCTGGATCGCCGGACGCAGCTCCCGCACCTTGCGCACGGTGAACTCCGGGATCAGCGTCTTGCGGAACCGGTCGTGCTCCGGGGGATCCAGCGCCACGAACCAGCCCGGGACCTCCGACTGCGAGGGGGCGCCGCCGGTGCGTCGCGCCCTCGGGAAGCCGGGACGGGAGGGGTCCGCGCTGATCCGGGAGTCCGTCAGCACGGCCCGCACGTCCTCGTGCCGCGTCACCAGCCACACCGGGCCGCTGGCGGGCAGTTCGGAGCGCACCAGGCCCTCGCCCGCCCGGTAGTCGGCGTACTCCGGCGGCGGGAACGGACGTCCCGGCCGCCGCAGCGGGAAGGCGACCGGGCAGCCCGGAGCGAAGGTCGTCGTCTCGGCGTCGGCGGTCATCACGTGGCTCCGTAGAAGTCGCGAATCCGGTCGGTGATGAACTCCTGCTCCTGCGCGGTCAGTCCGGTGTGCGTGGGCAGGTAGAACCCGTCCTCGCCGAGCCGGGAGGCGTTCAGCGACGGCCAGTCGGCGTCGTAGTATCCCGGCTGGCGGCTCATCGGCTTGAAGAACACCCGGGTCTCGACGCCCTGGTCGGCCAGGTACGCGCGCAGCTCCTCGCTCCGCTCGGCCCGCAGGTCGTACATCCACAGCACGTCGCGGGCCGGCATCAGCGTGATGCCGGGCACGTCCCGCAGCGCTTCGTCGTAGCGCTTCTCGATGTCGCGGCGGGTCGCGAGGATGGTGTCCAGCTGCTCGGTCTGCGCGAGCGCCACCGCGGCCTGCATGTTCGTCATGCGGTAGTTGTAGGCCAGCTTCTTGTGCAGGAAGCTGTGGTCCTTGGTGAACGCCATCGCCCGCAGATGCGCCATCTGCTCGGCCAGATGGGCGTCCCGGGTCAGGCACACCCCGCCCTCACCCGCCGTGATGATCTTGTTGGCGAACAGCGAGAAGCAGGCGATGTCGCCCACCGGCCGCACCCCGTGCGCCTCGGCCGAGTCCTCGACGACCCGCAGGTTGTACTCGTACGCCAGGTTCATGATGGCGTCCATGTCGCACTGCCGGCCGTAGATGTGCACCGGCATGATCACCTTGGTGCGCGGGGTGATCTTCTCCTCGATGCGGGAGACGTCGATGTTCAGGTCGTCGCCGCAGTCCACGAACACCGGGGTCGCCCCCGTGTAGGTGACGGCCCACGCGGAGGCGATCATCGTGAACTCCGGGACGATCACCTCGTCGCCGGGGCCGACGCCCAGCGCCCGCAGCGCCAGCGTCAGCGCGGTGGTGCCCGAGGAACAGGCGACACCGTGCGGCATGTCGTTGTAGGCGGCGAACGCCTCCTCGAACCGCCGGACGTAGGGGCCCTGCGACGAGATCCAGCCGCCGCCGACGGCCTCCGTCACATACTCGAGCTCGCGGCCCTTCAGCCACGGCATGGAGACCGGATACGTATAGGACATCCTTGACTTCCTCGAATTCCTCGGTCAGTCGTTTGCCAGGACGGGGAGGCCGAGCAGCAGGTCCGCGGCGGCGGTACGACCGCCCGCGGCCTTCAGCAACCCGGCGTAGTACTCGGCGCGTTCGGTGAAGGACGGCTCGTCGAGCACGCGGGTGATCTTGTCGAGGACGTCGTCCGTGTCCACGGTCTCGGGGCGGTCGACGGTCAGGCTCACGCCGAAGTCCTGGCCGCGCACGGCCTGGTCGTCGCAGTCCACCCACAACGGCCGTACCACCAGCGGCTTTCCGAAGTACAGGCCCTCGTGGTAGCCGTTGCCGCCGGCGTGCGTGAAGAACACCTTGACGTTCGGGTGGGCCAGCACGTCCAGCTGCGAGGGAACCCAGCTCTCGATCCGCAGGTTCGCGGGCAGTTCCCCGGCCGGGGGCAGCAGGTGCTGCTGCTCGCGCGGCAGCTTCCACAGCACCTGGTGGCCCTCGCCCTCCAGCCGGCGGGCCACCTCGACCAGCGAGGCGACCTGCTCCCGGGTGAGCCGGGTGATGGTGCCGAAGCCCATGAAGACCACGGACTTCTGCTCCGTCAGCCAGTCCGACAGCCCGTCATCGTCCGGCGCCTGCGGCAGCGGCGGCACCAGCGTGCCCACCAGCCGCACCTTCTCGTGCATCGGGAACGGGTAGTCCAGTTCGGGCACCGAGTAGCACAGCACCTGCTCGGCGTGGTCGATGCGCGCCATCATCTGCCGCGCCTCGGGAGAGATGCCCAGCTCGCCGCGGATGCGGTTGTCCTCCTCGACGACCTCGCGCATCTCCTTCGACATGAACATCCCGAGCGTGCGCACCCGGAACAGCTCGTTCTCCACGCGCTGGGCGATCGTCATGCTTCCGGGCAGGCCCGAGTGCGGCACCGGGAACCCGGACGGCGTGTACGACTTGGCGAACGGCACGTGCGAGGTCAGCACGTTGCTCGGCAGGAACGGCACCCCGAGCACGAACGGGATCTTCTTGGTGATCGCCAGCTCGTACCCGAACTGGCACATGCTCTCGATCACCATCAGGGCGGGCTGGACCTCCTCGACGACCTTCTCCAGCGCCCGGTACTTCTCCACCCGGGTCTCAGGCGCGAAGGAGTGCCGGATCACCGCGCGGTGCGCCTTGAAACGGGACCGCTGCGTCACCTCGGCATAGGTGTCGTCGTCCCAGGTGACCGCCGACATCTGCGACACGGTGTCGCCGAGCGAGGCGAACCGCAGCGAACTGCCCACCGACGACGACTCGATCTGGTCCCGCCCCTTCTCGTCCGTGGCGAACCACAGATCCTCCACACCGCGCCGGGACAATTCCTCGGCCAGTACGAGCAGCGGATTGAGAAGACCGCTTTCGGCATAACTGACGAACAGGATCGGCCGCCTGTGCGCGCCCATGGACAACACCCTTCGGAAAGTGGCGGACCGCGCGGGCCCGCACGCCTCGCGTCCACCCACCGAATGTCGCCGGATGACCGCATTCGCCGACGCCGCCGCCTGTCGCGCACGCCGTCACAGGACACCGCCGACCCCGCCGCGCGGCGCACCGTGCCGCTCGGGAGAAGCGTGCCGCTGACTTCGTCTCACGCCAGGGTCCGGGGAATCCCTAGTCTTCGCCCGAGAGCGGGGGTTTTCGGTGCCGTTCGGGCACGGTCAGGCGCCGAACGGAGAGATTCCTTAGGGAAAAGTACAGCCTTCGCGCCCCTACGATCCGGCAGGCAGAGGTGGCCACAGGACCGACTTTTCCGCAGGGGTGAGCGAGGCATGACGATCGGAGCCGACGAGGACCCGGTGGTGGTCGTCGGAATGGCCTGCCGCTTTCCGGGCGGCGTCGAGGGACCCGAGGACCTGTGGGAACTGGTCCGTGCCGGCCGCGACGCCACCGGGCCGTTCCCCGGCGACCGCGGCTGGGACCTGGCCGCCCTGACCGGTGACGGGCCCGGCCACAGCGTGACCCACCGAGGCGGATTCCTCGCCGCGGCCGCCGACTTCGACGCCGGCTTCTTCGGGATGTCGCCCCGCGAGGCCGTCTCCACCGACCCGCAGCAGCGGCTCGTCCTGGAGACCTCCTGGGAGGCCCTGGAACACGCCGGCATCGACCCCCACACCCTGCGGGGCACCCGCACCGGCGTCTTCGTCGGCACCAACGGCCAGGACTACGCGGCCGTCACCAACACCTCCTCCGAGGACCTCACCGGACACGCCCTCACCGGCCTGTCGCCGAGCATCGCCTCCGGGCGGCTCGCCTACTTCCTCGGCCTCGAAGGACCCGCCGTCACCCTCGACACGGCGTCCTCCTCGTCCCTGGTCGCCCTCCACTACGCGCTGCGCTCGCTGCGGTCGGGGGAGTGCGCCACCGCCCTGGCCGGCGGCGTCACCGTGATGTCCACGCCGGTCGGGTTCATCGCCTACACCCGGCAGGGCGGACTCGCCGCCGACGGCCGCTGCAAGGTCTTCTCCGACGACGCCGACGGCACCACCTGGGCGGAGGGCGCCGGCATGGTCGTGCTGGAGCGCCTGTCCACCGCCCGCGCCGCCGGGCACCGGGTGCTCGCCGTGCTGCGCGGCACCGCCGTCAACCAGGACGGCGCCTCCGGCGGCCTCACCGCCCCCAGCGGACCGGCCCAGGAACGCGTCGTCCGCGAGGCCCTCGCCGACGCCGGACTCGATCCCGCCGACATCGACCTCGTCGAGGCCCACGGCACCGGCACCCGGCTCGGCGACCCCGTCGAGGCCCGGGCCCTGATCGCCACCTACGGCCAGGACCGCGACGGCGGACAGCCGCTGCGCCTCGGCTCCCTGAAGTCGAACATCGGGCACGCGCAGGCCGCCGCCGGCATCGGCGGACTCATCAAGGCCGTCCAGGCGATGCGCCACGGCCTGATGCCGCGGACCCTGAACGTCTCCGCCCCCACCCGGCACGTCGACTGGCCGGCCGGCGCCGTCGAACTCCTCACCGAGGCCCTGCCCTGGCCCGGCACCGGCCGCCCGCGCCGGGCCGCCGTCTCCTCCTTCGGCATCAGCGGCACGAACGCACACGTCATCGTGGAGGAAGCACCGGCGACCGAGCCCGCCACCGCTGTCCCCGCCGGGCCCGTCGGTCGCCGAACCGCCTCGGCCGCCGAGCCCGCCGAGCGGCGCGCTGCCCCCGCCGGGGAGCCCGCCGGCACCTCCGCCGTCGTCGCCGTTGACGCCGGGTTCGCCGACCGTTCCGGCGTCTCCGCCGCCGAGCCTGCCCGCCGAGGCGCGGCCTCGGCCGCCGAGCGGCCCGCGACCTCGGCCATCGACTCCGTCGCGCGGCGCGCTGCCCCCGCAGGGAAGCCCGCCGGCACCTCCGCCGTCGTCGCCGTTGACGCCGGGTCCGTCGACCGCCCCGGCGCCTCGGCCGCCGAGCCCGCCGCTCAACTCGCCGCCCCCACCGCCCTCGTGCCCGCGGCCGACGCCGTCGCGTGGCCGGTGTCCGGGGCCTCTCCGGAGGCCCTCGACGCCCAGATCGACCGCCTCACCTCCTTCGTCCGGGACCACCCCGGTCTCGACCCGCTGGACGTCGGCCACTCCCTGGCCACCGGCCGGGCCGCGCTGCGCCACCGCGCGGTCCTCACGCCGTCCGGCGACGGCGTCGTGGAGCGCGCCCGTGGTGAGGCCGCCCCCCGTAGCACCGCCGTCCTGTTCTCGGGACAGGGCTCCCAGCGGCTCGGCATGGGCCGTGAACTCGCTGCCCGCTTCCCGGTGTTCGCCGAGGCCCTGGAGACCGTCCTGGCCGCCCTGGACCCCGAGATGGAGCGTCCGGTGCGGTCCGTGATGTGGGGCGAGGACCCCGCCGAACTCGACCGCACCGGGTGGACCCAGCCCGCGCTGTTCGCCTTCGAGGTCGCCCTCTACCGGCTCGCCGAGTCCTTCGGACTGCGCCCCGACGCCGTCGGCGGCCACTCCGTCGGCGAGATCACCGCCGCGCACGTCGCCGGGGCGCTGTCGCTGGCGGACGCCTGCCGGCTGGTCGCCGCCCGCGCCACCCTGATGCAGGCGCTGCCCGCCGGCGGCGCCATGTCCGCCGTCGAGGCGGCCGAGGACGAGGTCCTCCCGCTGCTCGGCGGCGACGTCTCGCTCGCCGCCGTCAACGGCCCCACCGCGGTCGTCGTCTCCGGCACCGAGGACGCCGTGGAGCGGGTCGCCGCCCACTTCGCCGCCCAGGGCCGCCGCACCAGCCGCCTCGCGGTCTCGCACGCCTTCCACTCCCCGCTCATGGAGCCGATGCTCGACGCCTTCCGGGACGTCGTCGCCCAGCTCACCTTCCACGAGCCGACGCTGCCGGTCATGTCCAACCTCACCGGTGAACTGGCCGGTGCCGAGATCGCCACCCCCGAGTACTGGGTACGGCACGTACGCGGCACCGTCCGCTTCGCCGACGGCGTGACGGCCCTGCGTGAGCACGGCACCGACCTGCTGATCGAGCTGGGACCCGGCAGCGTCCTCACCGCCCTCGCCCGCACCGTCCTCGGCCCGGACACCCCGGTCGACGCCGTCCCCACCCTCCGCAAGGACCAGCCCGAGGAGACGGCCCTCACCGCCGCGCTCGGCCGGCTCTACGTCCTCGGCGTGCCCGTCGACTGGTCCGCCCTCTACACCGGCACCGGAGCCCGCCGCACCGACCTGCCGACGTACGCCTTCCAGCGCGCCCGGCACTGGCCCGCCCCGGCCCGGCCCGGCGCCATCGTCCCCGCGGGCGGCGGCCACCCGATGCTCGGCCCGGCCGTCGAACTCGCCGACGGCGGCACGGTGTCCGTCGCGACGCTCTCCGTCGCCACCCACCCCTGGCTCGCCGACCACGCCGTCGCCGGACGCGTCCTGCTGCCCGCCGCGGTGTTCGTGGAACTCGCCGTCCGCGCGGGCGACGACACCGGATGCGACGTCCTGCACGAACTCGCCCTGGTCGAGGCGCCCGTCCTGCACAGCGGTGACACCCTGAACCTCCAGGTCCGGGTCGGCTCCGCCGACGAGGCCGGCCGGCGCACCGTCACCGTCCACTCCCGGCCGGGCAGCACTCCCACCGAGCCCTGGACCCAGCGGGCCGGCGGCCTCCTCGGCACCGCGCCCGGCACCGCCGCGGCCCCCGACACCTCCTTCGCGACCGCCTGGCCCCCGCCGGGCGCCGAACCCCTCGACCTCGACGACCACTACGAGCGGCTCGTCGACGACGGCCTCGACCTCGGACCCGCCTTCCGCGGCCTGCGCGCCGCCTGGCACCACGACGGGGCGGTCCTCGCCGAGGTCGAACTCCCGGCCGGCACCACCGACGGCCCCGACGCCTACGGGGTGCACCCCGCGCTCCTCGACGCCGTCCGGCACGCCGCCCTCACCACGACCGGCACGCTCCCCGTCGCCTGGCGCGGGGTCCGGCTGCACGCCGTCGGCGCCACCGCCCTGCGGGTGCGGATCGGCTCCGCCGACGACGGCGCCCTGACCCTGACCGCCGCCGACGTCACCGGCGCCCCGGTGCTCACCGCCGACGCCGTCGTCGTACGGCAGCTCACCGAGCAGGAGCGCACCGCCCCCAGGCCGCCCACACGCACCCGGATCCAGAACACCGCGGCCCCGCGCCCCACCCGGCCCGTCGCCGCCGTACCCGGCGCCGCCCCCGCCGAGCCGTCCGCCGCCCCGGCGCCCGACACCTTCGCGGCCGAGATGGCGGCCCTGGCACCGGCCGAGCGCGAACGCCGGCTCATCGGCCTGGTGCGGACCCAGGCGGCGGCGGTCCTCGGCCATCTGGGCCCGGACGCGGTCGGACCCCGCGCGGTGTTCAAGGAACTGGGCTTCGACTCGCTGGCCGGCGTGGAACTCGGCGACCGCCTCACCGCGCTGACCGGACTGCGGCTGCCGGCCACCCTCGTCTTCAACTTCCCCACCCCCGAACGCGCCGCCCGGCGCATCGGGGAACTCCTCGTCGCGTCCGGCTCCCCGCCGCAGGGATCGTGCGACGACGAACTCACCAGGTTCGAGGCCGTCGTACGGACCCTGCCGGACGACGACCCCGAACGCCGGGCCGTCGCCGACCGCCTGGACGCACTCGTCGCCTCGCTCCGCCGGAACTCCGCCCCGCGGGAGGACTTCTCCGACGAGGACATCGGCTCGGTGTCGGTCGACAGGCTGCTCGACATCATCGATGAAGAGTTCGAAACCACATAGCGGATTCCCAGCTTTCGTTCGCGACCCGATGACGAGGACGGACTCGATGCCGGAACCCCAGCAGAACCAGCAGGAAAAAGTTGTCGACTACCTTCGCCGGGTCACCAACGATCTGCGACGCGCCCGCCGCCGTATAGGCGAGTTGGAATCCCGCGACAACGAGCCCGTCGCGATCGTCGGAATGAGCTGCCGGCTGCCCGGCGGAGTGAGCTCGCCGGAATCCCTGTGGGAACTCGTGGAATCCGGCGGGGACGCCATTTCCGGATTTCCCGCCGACCGCGGCTGGGACATCGAGGCGCTCACCGGAAACGGTGAGGGAAGCAGTTCCACACACGAAGGCGGATTCCTCTACGAGGCCACCGACTTCGACGCCGGGTTCTTCGGCATATCGCCGCGTGAGGCGACCGCCATGGACCCGCAGCAGCGCCTGCTGCTCGAAGTCTCCTGGGAGGCCCTGGAGCGGGCCGGTATCGCCCCCACCTCCCTGCGCGGCAGCTCGACCGGCGTGTTCGTGGGCTCCTACCACTGGGGCGCCCCCTCCGCGGACACCGCCGCCGAACTCCACGGTCACGCCCTGACCGGCACCGCCGCCAGCGTGCTGTCCGGCCGTCTCTCCTACGTCTACGGTCTGGAGGGCCCGGCGGTCACCGTCGACACCGCGTGCTCCTCCTCCCTCGTCGCCCTGCACATGGCGGCCCGGTCGCTGCGCAGCGGGGAGTCCTCGCTCGCCGTCGTCGGCGGCGTCACCATCCTCGCCGAGCCGTCCGTCTTCGTGGAGTTCAGCGCCCAGGGCGGCCTGGCCCCCGACGGCCGCTGCAAGGCGTTCTCCGACGAGGCCGACGGCACCGGCTGGGGCGAGGGCGTCGGTGTCCTCGTCGTCGAACGGCTCTCCGACGCCGTCCGCAACGGCCACCCCGTGCTCGCCGTGCTGCGCGGCTCCGCCGTCAACCAGGACGGCGCCTCCAACGGCCTGACCGCCCCCAACGGCCGCGCCCAGGAACAGGTCATCCGCCAGGCCCTGGGCAACTGCGGCCTCACCGGCGCCGACGTCGACGCCGTCGAGGCGCACGGCACCGGCACCCGCCTCGGCGACCCCATCGAGGCCCAGGCCCTGCTCGCCACCTACGGCCAGGAGCACGGCCCCGAACAGCCCCTGTGGCTGGGCTCGCTGAAGTCCAACATCGGCCACACCCAGGCCGCCGCGGGTGTCGCGGGCGTCATCAAGATGGTCATGGCGCTGCGTCACGGCGTGCTGCCCCGGACCCTGCACGCCGCGTCACCCTCCACCCACGTCGACTGGGAGTCGGGGCATGTCCGCCTCCTGGGCGAGGCCACCGTCTGGCCGGAGACCGGCCGTCCGCGCCGGGCCGCCGTGTCCTCGTTCGGCATCAGCGGCACCAACGCCCACGCCGTACTGGAACAGGCCCCCGTGCCCGCCGAGGACGCCGGGGCCGAGGACACCCCGCAGCGGCCGGCCGTCGTGCCGGGCGCGCTGCCGTGGCTGCTCTCCGCCCAATCCGAGCAGGCGCTCCGCGACCAGGCCGCCGCCCTCGTCACCCGCCTCGACGCCGACACCGAGCCACGTCCCCAGGACGTCGGCCACAGCCTGCTCTCCTCCCGGGCCCTGCTGGAGCGCCGGGCCGTCGTCGTCGCGGCCGGCCGCGACGACCTGCTCGCCGGCAGCCGCGCGCTGGCCGAGGGCCAGTCCTGGAGCGGACTCGTCGAGGGCGCCGCCGACGTCGAGGGCCGCACGGTCTTCGTGTTCCCCGGTCAGGGCTCGCAGTGGGTGGGCATGGGTGCGCAACTCCTGGACGAGTCGCCGGTGTTCGCGGAGCGGATCGCCGAGTGTGCCGCCGCGCTCGCCGAGTTCACCGACTGGAACCTGATCGACGTGCTGCGGGGCGTGGCGGGCGCGCCGACGCTGGAGCGCGTGGATGTGGTCCAGCCGGCGTCGTTCGCGGTGATGGTGTCGCTGGCGGCGGTGTGGCGTGCGCAGGGTGTGGAGCCGGACGCGGTGGTGGGTCACTCGCAGGGTGAGATCGCCGCTGCCGTGGTGTCCGGTGCGTTGTCGCTGCGTGACGGTGCCCGGGTGGTGGCGCTGCGGAGCCAGGCCATCGGGCGCAGTCTCGCGGGCCGGGGCGGGATGATGTCGGTGGCGCTGCCGGTCGCCGATGTGGAGGCCCGTTTGGAGGCGTTCGGGGGGCGGGTGTCCGTCGCCGCCGAGAACGGCCCCCGTTCCTGCGTGGTCTCCGGCGAACCCGGCGTCCTGGACGAGCTGTCCGACCTGCTCACCGCCGAGGACGTGCGCGTGCGCCGCGTCCCCGTGGACTACGCCTCGCACTCCCACCACGTCGAGGACCTGCACGACGAGATCCTGGAGTTGCTGGCGGAGGTCGCGCCGGTCGCGTCCGAGATCCCGCTGCTCTCCACGGTCACCGGCGACTGGCTCGACACCACCGTCATGGATGCCGGTTACTGGTACCGCAGCCTGCGCGGCCGGGTCCTGTTCGCCGACGCCGTGCGCGGTCTGCTCGCCGCCGAGCACCGCGCCTTCATCGAGGTCAGCTCCCACCCCGTGCTGTCGATGTCCGTCCAGGACATGATCGACGACGCCGGCGTGGTGGGCGTGGCCTCCGGCACCCTGCGCCGCGACAACGGCGGTCTGGACCGCTTCCTGCTGTCCGCCGCCGAGGTGTGCGTCCGCGGCGTCGACGTCGACTGGGCCGCCCTGTTCGAGGGGACCGGTGCCTCCCGTGTCGACCTGCCCACCTACGCCTTCCAGCACGAGCGCTACTGGATCAGCCGTGCCGTCGTGGACCGTTCGGCCACCGCACCGATGGACGCCGAGTTCTGGGCGGCCGTCGAGCAGGCGGACGTCTCCGCCCTCACCGAAGCGCTCGGCACGGACGAGGAGTCCGTCGCCGCGATCCTCTCCGGCCTCGCCTCCTGGCGCCGCACGCGCGGCGAGCGCTCCACCCTCGACTCCTGGCGCTACCGGGTCACCTGGGAGCCGCTGGCCCGGGTCCCCCGCGCCACCCTCGACGGCACCTGGCTGCTGGTCACCACCGACGGCGTCGACGACACCGACGTCGCCGAGGCGCTGGAAGCGGGCGGCGCCCAGGTGCGCCGTCTCGTCCTCGACGAGACCTGCACCGACCCCGCCGTCCTGCGTGAGCGTCTGACCGACACCGACGGCCTCACTGGCATCGTCTCCGTCCTCGCCGACGCCGAACAGGACTCCGCCCGCCACGCCGGACTGACCCTCGGACTCGCGCTGTCCGTGTCGCTGGCGCAGGCCCTCGGCGAGGCCGGCGTCCGCGCCCCGCTGTGGTTCCTGACCCGAGGCGCCTTCTCCACCGGCCCGTCCGACCCCGTCACCCGGCCGCTGCAGAGCCAGGTCGCCGGTCTCGGCTGGACCGTCGCCGTCGAACACCCCCACCGCTGGGGCGGCGTCATCGACCTGCCCGGCATCCTCGACACCCGCACCGCCCAGCGGCTCGCCGCCGCTCTCGCCGGCGCGCTCGGCGACGACGACCAGCTCGCCATCCGGCCCGCCGGCGTCCTCGCCCGCCGCGTCATCCGCGCGAGCGGCGACACCCGCCGCAGGACCCGCTCCTGGACACCGCGCGGCACCACCCTCGTCACCGGCGGCTCCGGCACCCTCGCCCCCGGACTCGCCCGGCACCTGTCCGCCCACGGCGCCGAGCACCTCGTACTGCTCAGCCGTCGCGGCGCCGACGCCCCCGGCGCGGCCGAACTCGCCGCCGAACTCGAAGCGGCGGGCACCGAGACGCAGTTCGCGGCCTGCGACATCACCGACCGCGACGCGGTCGCCGCCCTCCTCGACGGCCTGAACGCCGAGGGCCGCACCGTCCGCACGGTCGTGCACACCGCCGCCGTCATCGAACTGTCCGCCCTCGCCGACACCACCGTCGACGCGTTCGCCGAGGTCGTGCACGCCAAGGTCACCGGCGCCCGGATCCTCGACGAACTCCTCGACGACGAGGAGCTGGACGACTTCGTCCTCTACTCCTCCACCGCCGGCATGTGGGGCAGCGGCGTGCACGCCGCGTACGTGGCGGGCAACGCCTACCTGTCCGCGCTCGCCGAACAGCGCCGCGCCCGCGGCGCCCGCGCCACCTCCATCCACTGGGGCAAGTGGCCCGACGACCTCGAACGCGAGCTGGCCGACCCCCACCAGATCCGCCGCAGCGGCCTGGAGTACCTCGACCCGGAGCTGGCGCTGACCGCCCTCCAGCGCGTCATGGAGGACGACGAGACCGTCATCGGCCTCATGGACATCGACTGGGGCACGTACCACGACGTCTTCACCGCGGGACGCCCCTCGCATCTGTTCGACCGGATCCCCGAGGTCGCGCGGCTGCTGGCCGACCGGGCCGCGCCCGCCGCGACGGCCACCGCCACCAGCGGCCTGGCCGCCCGCCTCCAGGGTGTGTCCGCCGCCGAGCAGGACCGGATCGCGCTCGCCCTGGTCCGCGAGGAGACCTCCGCCGTCCTCGGCCACGCCTCCGCCGACACCGTCCCGGAGCGCCGCGCCTTCCGCGACATCGGCTTCGACTCGGTGACCGCCGTCGACCTGCGCAACCGCCTCGTCGCCGCGACCGGGCTCACCCTGCCGTCCACCATGGTCTTCGACCACCCGAACGCGGTCGCGCTCGCCACCTTCCTCAAGTCCACCGCGCTCGGCACCACCGGCACGGCCGGCGACCGGCCCGCCGCCGCGGTCGCCGGCGCCGACGACGACCCGATCGTCATCGTCGGCATGAGCTGCCGCTTCCCCGGCGGCGCGAGCACCCCGGAGGAGCTGCTGCGGCTCGCCCTCGACGGCGCCGACGCCATCTCCGAGTTCCCCGCCGGACGCGGCTGGGACGCCCACGGCCTCTACGACCCCGACCCCGACCGGCAGGGCCGCACCTACTCCGTGCACGGCGGGTTCCTGCACGAGGCGGCCGGCTTCGACCCCGGGTTCTTCGGCATCTCGCCCCGCGAGGCCCTGTCGATGGACCCGCAGCAGCGGCTGCTCCTCGAAACCTCCTGGGAGGTCCTGGAGCGGGCCGGCATCGACCCCGAGTCGCTGCGCTCCAGCGCCACCGGCACCTTCTTCGGCGCCAGCTACCAGGACTACTCCAGCAGCGTCCAGAACGGCACCGAGGGCACCGAGGTGCACATGATGACCGGCACCGCGGCCAGTGTGCTGTCCGGCCGTGTCTCCTACCTGCTCGGACTCGAAGGCCCGGCGGTCACCGTCGACACCGCCTGCTCCTCCTCCCTGGTCGCGATGCACCTGGCCTGCCAGTCCCTGCGCAGCGGCGAGAGCAGCCTCGCCCTGGCCGGCGGCGCCGCCGTCATGGCCACCCCGCACGCGTTCGTCGGCTTCAGCCGGCAGCGGGCGCTGGCCAAGAACGGCCGCTGCAAGCCGTTCGCGGAGGCCGCCGACGGCATGACCCTCGCCGAGGGCGTCGGCGTCGTCCTGCTGGAGAAGCTCTCCGACGCCCGCCGCCACGGCCACCGGGTCCTCGCCGTCGTCCGCGGCTCCGCCATCAACCAGGACGGCGCCTCCAACGGCCTGACCGCCCCCAACGGCGTCTCCCAGCAGCGCGTCATCCGCCAGGCCCTCGCCAACGCCGGACTCGGCACCGACGACATCGACGTGGTCGAGGCGCACGGCACCGGCACCAAGCTCGGCGACCCCATCGAGGCCGGCGCCCTGCTCGCCACGTACGGCCAGGGCCGCGACGGCGGAGCGCCGCTGCTGCTGGGCTCGGTGAAGTCCAACATCGGCCACACCCAGGCCGCCGCGGGCGTCGCCGGCGTCATCAAGATGGTGATGGCCATGCAGGCCGGCGAACTGCCCGGCACCCTGCACGTCGACGAGCCCTCCAGCCACGTCGACTGGACCTCCGGCGCCGTCACCCTGCTGCGCGAGCGCACCGCCTGGCCCGCCGCCGAGGACCGCCCCCGCCGGGCCGGTGTCTCCTCCTTCGGCATCAGCGGCACCAACGCCCACCTCCTCCTGGAGCAGGCCCCGCCCGCCGAGGAGTCCGTCGAGGAGCCGGCCGAGGACCCCGAGGACGCCCCGCTCGTCCCCTGGCCGCTGTCCGCCAAGTCCGCGCGGGCGCTGCGCGAGCAGGCGTCCCGGCTGCTGACCGCGACGGCCGGCGCCACCGCCACGCCCGCCCGCGTCGGACACGCCCTGGCCACCACCCGGACCGCCTTCGACCACCGCGCCGTCGTCCTCGGCAGCCGGCCCGAGGACTTCGCCCGCGGCCTGGAAGCCGTGGTGTCCTCCGCGTCCGCCCCCGGCGTCGTCACCGGCACCGCAGGACCGGACTCCACGGGACCCGTCTTCGTCTACCCGGGCCAGGGCTCCCAGTGGTGGGGGATGGGCCGGGAACTCCTCGCCACCTCCGAGGTGTTCCGCACCGCCGTCGACGACTGCGCCGCGGCGCTCGCCCCGTACACCGACTGGTCCCTGCACGAGGTGCTGTCCGGCGAGGGCGACCCGGAGCTGATGGAGCGCGTGGACGTGGTCCAGCCCGCCCTGTTCTCGATGATGGTCGCGCTCACCGCGCTGTGGCGGGCGCACGGCGTGGAACCGGCCGCCGTGGTCGGCCACTCGCAGGGCGAGATCGCCGCCGCCTGCGTCGCCGGGGCGCTCAGCCTCGAGGACGCCGCCCTCGTCGTGGCGCTGCGCAGCCAGGCCCTGCCCCAGCTGTCCGGGCTCGGCGGCATGATGTCCGTCTCCGCGCCCGCCGAACGCGTCACCGAACTCCTCGGACCCTGGGGCGAGGCGCTGTCCATCGCCGCCGTCAACGGCCCCTCCTCGGTGATCGTCTCCGGCGACGCCGACGCCCTCGACGAACTCCTCGGAACCTGCCGCGAGCAGAACGTACGCGCCCGCAGGGTGTCCGTGGACTACGCCTCGCACGGCCGGCACGTCGAGGCCGTGCGCGACGAACTCGCCCGCGTCCTGGCCCCCGTCAGCCCCCGCACCCCCGAGGTGCCGTTCTACTCGACCGTCACCGGCGCCCGGCTCGACGAGGCGGCCTTCGACGGCTCCTACTGGTACACCAACCTGCGGCGGACGGTGCTGATGGAGGACGCCA
The DNA here is from genome assembly GCF_044756885.1 of Streptomyces sp. NPDC091412. NCBI lineage: Bacteria > Bacillati > Actinomycetota > Actinomycetes > Kitasatosporales > Streptomycetaceae > Streptomyces > Streptomyces sp. NPDC091412. The sequence continues at coordinate 32,942 of NZ_JBIVTV010000032.1, forward strand.
CCCGCGCCCTCATCGCCGCCGGTCACCGGGTGTTCGTGGAGATCAGCCCGCACCCGGTGCTGGCCGCCCCGATCCAGGAGACGCAGGAGAGTCTTCAGCCGGAGGTGGCCGAAACCGGTGCCGTCCTCGGCACGCTGCGCCGCGACGACGGCGACCGCCGCCGGTTCCTCACCTCGCTCGCCGAGGCGCACACCCACGGCATCGCCGTCGACTGGACCACCGTCCTCGACCGCCCCGCGTACGCGCCGGTCGACCTGCCGACCTACCCTTTCCAGCGGCAGGACTTCTGGCCCGAGCCGAAGGCCGCCGCCGCCTCGGGCACCGCCGACGCCTCCGACGCCGCCTTCTGGGAACTGGTCGAGCACCAGGACCTCGCCGCGCTCGCCGGTGAACTCGGCCTCCCCGCCGACGACGGCGCCGCCCGGCTCGGCGACGTACTGCCCGCGCTGTCCGCCTGGCGCACCCGCTCCCTCACCCGCTCCCGCGTGGACGCCCTGCGCTACCACGTCGAGTGGAACCGCGCCGCCGAACCCGGCACGGCCCGGCCCGCCGGGCGGCTGCTTGCGGTGATCTCGCCGGACCACGCGGGCGCCCCCTGGGTCGCCTCCGTCCTCGACGCGCTCGGCCCGGACACCGTCCTCTTCGAGGCCAAGGGCACCGACCGCGCCGCCTGGGCCGCGCAGCTCGCTCAACTCGACGAGGACGAGGGCGAGTTCCATGCCGTGGTCTCGCTGCTCGCCGCCGCCGAGGCACTCCACACCGACTTCGGATCCGTGCCCCTGGGCCTCGCCCAGACCCTCGCCCTCGTCCAGGCCCTCGGCGACGCGGGGCTCACCGCGCCCCTGTGGTGCCTGACCCGGGGCGGTGTCGCCGCCGGCCGCGGCGACGTCCTCAGCAGCCCCGAGCAGGGCGCGTTGTGGGGCCTGGGCCGTGTCATCGGCCTCGAACACCCCGACCGGTGGGGCGGTCTCGTCGACCTGCCGGAGACGCTCGACACCCGGGCCGCCGCCCGGCTCACCGGACTGCTCGCCGACGCGGGCGGCGAGGACCAGCTCGCGATCCGCGGCTCCGGCGTCCTCGCCCGCCGCCTCGCCCACGCCGCCCCGGCCGTACCCGGCTCGGGGAAGCGCCCGCCGGTCCGCGGCTCCGTCCTCGTCACCGGCGGCACCGGTGGCATCGGCGGCCGGGTCGCCCGCCGTCTCGCCGAACAGGGCGCCGCACACCTGGTGCTGACCAGCCGGCGCGGCGCCGACGCCCCGGGAGCGGCCGAACTCCGCGCCGAACTGGAGCAGCTGGGCGCCCGGGTGACCATCGCCGCGTGCGACGCCGCCGACCGGGACGCGCTCGCCGCGCTCCTGGCCGGCCTGCCCGAGGACGCGCCGCTCACCGCCCTCTTCCACTCCGCCGGTGTCGCCCACGGCGACGCCCCGGTCGCCGACCTGACGCTCGACCAGCTCGACGCGCTGATGCGCGCCAAGCTGACCGCCGCCCGGCACCTGCACGAGCTGACCGCCGACCTCGACCTGGACGCGTTCGTTCTGTTCTCGTCCGGCGCCGCGGTCTGGGGCAGCGGCGGCCAGCCCGGCTACGCCGCCGCCAACGCCTACCTCGACGCCCTCGCCGAGCACCGCAGGTCCCTCGGTCTGACCGCCTCGTCGGTCGCCTGGGGCACCTGGGGCGAGGTCGGCATGGCGACCGACCCCGAGGTCCACGACCGGCTCGTCCGCCAGGGCGTCCTGGCCATGGAACCGGCCCACGCGCTGGGCGCGCTCGACCGGATGCTTCAGGACGACGACACCGCGCTCGCCGTCACCCTGATGGACTGGGAGCTGTTCGCGCCCGCCTTCACCGCGAACCGCCCCAGCGCCCTGCTGAGCACCGTTCCGGAGGCCGTCTCGGCCCTCAGCGACGAGGGCCCGGCCGACGGCGGCGCCGACACGGCCGTACCGCCGCTGCGCGCCCGCCTGGACGGGCTGCCCACCGCCGAACGCGGCCGGGCCCTCGTCGAAGCCGTCCGCGCCGAGGCGTCCGCGACCCTCGGCCACGACAGCCCCGACGCGGTGCCCGCCTCCCGCGCCTTCCGCGACGTCGGCTTCGACTCCGTCACCGCCGTCGAACTGCGCAACCGGCTCCGCTCCGCCCTCGGGCTGCCCCTGCCGGCCGCCCTGGTCTTCGACTACCCGACCCCCGCGGCCCTCGCCCAGCACATCGGTTCGCTGCTCTACGGCACCGCACCCGATGACGCGGACACCGGCCGCGCCGACGACCCCGACGCCCGCATCCGCGAGGCCCTGGCCACCGTCCCGATCGGACGGCTGCGCAAGGCGGGCCTCCTCGACATGGTGCTGAAACTCGCCGAGTCCGACGACGTTGAGGACAGCGCCCCCGCCACGGACGACACGGCGGACTCCCTCGACGACATGGACGCCGAAGAGCTGCTGCGGCTGGCCGCCCAGAACTCGGCGAACTGAAAGAGAGCTGGAACACGATGAGCACGTCCCCCAACAAGTACGTCGAGGCGCTGCGGTCGTCCCTGAAGGAGATCGAGCGGCTGCGCAAGCAGAACGAGCAGCTGGTCGCCTCGGCGGCGGAGCCGATCGCCGTCGTCGGCATCGGCTGCCGCTTCCCCGGCGGCGTCGCCTCCCCCGAGGACCTGTGGGAGCTCGTCGCCCAGGGCCGCGACGTCATCGGCCCGTTCCCGACCGACCGCGGCTGGGACCTGGACCGGCTGGCGGGCGGCGGCGAGGGCAGCAGCCTCGCCCAGGTCGGCGGCTTCCTGCGGGACGCCGCCGGCTTCGACCCCGGCTTCTTCGGCATCTCGCCCCGCGAGGCCGTCGCCATGGACCCGCAGCAGCGCATCCTCCTGGAGATCGCCTGGGAGGCCCTGGAGCGGGCCGGCATCGACCCCTCCACGCTGCGCGGCAGCCGCACGGGCGTGTTCATGGGCACCACGGGCCAGGACTACGCGGAGGTCATCAAGGCGTCCGACGAGGACGCCGAGGTGTACTCCACCACCGGTCACGCCGCCAGCGTGATCTCCGGCCGGCTCTCCTACTTCCTGGGCGCCGAGGGCCCGGCGGTCACCGTCGACACCGGCTGCTCCTCGTCGCTGGTCTCCCTGCACCTGGCCGTCCAGGCACTGAGGGGCGGCGAATGCTCCATCGCTCTGGCGGGCGGCGCGTCCGTCATGGCGACGCCCCACCCGTTCATCGCGTTCACCTCACAGAGCGGACTGGCCGCCGACGGCCGCTGCAAGCCGTTCTCCGACGACGCCGACGGCACCGGCTGGGCCGAGGGCGCCGGCCTGTTCGTCCTGATGCGGCTGTCCGACGCCCAGCGCGAGGACCGCACGGTCCTCGCCGTGCTGCGCGGCTCCGCCATCAACCAGGACGGCGCCTCCAACGGCCTCACCGCCCCCAACGGCCCGTCCCAGCAGCGCGTCATCCGCGCCGCCCTGGACAGCGCGCACCTGACCGCCGCGGACGTCGACGCGGTCGAGGCGCACGGCACCGGCACCACCCTCGGCGACCCGATCGAGGCCCAGGCGCTGCTCGCCACCTACGGCCAGGACCGCGAACGGCCGCTGTGGCTCGGCTCCGTCAAGTCGAACATCGGTCACGCCCAGGCCGCCTCCGGCGCCGCCGGCGTGATCAAGATGATCATGGCGATCCAGCACGGCGTCCTGCCGCAAAGCCTCCACTCCGACCGGCCGACCGGCAACGTCGACTGGACCGCGGGCGCGGTCGAACTCCTCGACCGCGCCGTCGACTGGCCCGAGACCGGCCGCGCCCGCCGGGCCGGTGTGTCCTCCTTCGGCATCAGCGGCACCAACGCCCACCTCATCCTCGAACAGGCCCCCGCCGCGCCCGAGCGCCCCGCCCCGGACCCCGCCGTCCGCCCCGCGCTCGTCCCGTGGACCCTGTCCGGCCGTACCGCCGCCGCGCTCGACGCCCAGCGCGAGCGCCTCGCCGCCCACCTCGCGGGCCACCCGGGCGCCGACCCGCTCGACATCGGCTTCGCGCTCGCCGACGGACGCGCCACCTTCGAGCACCGTGCCGTCCTGCTCTGCGCCGGCACCGACGCCGCCGGCGCCACCGAGATCGCCCACGGCTCGGTCGACGACGGCGCCTCGGCCGTCCTGTTCTCCGGCCAGGGCTCCCAGCGCCTCGGCATGGGCCGTGAACTGCACGCCCGCTTCCCGGTGTTCGCCGAGGCCTTCGACGAGATCGCCGCCCTCCTCGACCGCCACACCGACCGCCCGTTGCGCGAGGTCGTCTGGGGCTCCGACGCCGGCCTCCTGAGCGAGACCGGCTGGACCCAGCCCGCGCTGTTCGCCGTCGAGGTGGCCCTCTACCGCCTCGTCTCCTCCCTGGGCGTCACTCCCGACTACGTCGGTGGCCACTCCATCGGCGAGATCGCCGCCGCCCATGTCGCCGGGGTGCTGTCGCTGGAGGACGCCTGCCAACTGGTCGCTGCCCGCGCCCGCCTGATGCAGGAGTTGCCGCGGGGCGGTGCGATGCTCGCGGTGCGGGCCACCGAGGAGGAGGTCGTCCCGCACCTCACGGAGCGGGTCTCGATTGCCGCGGTCAACGGGCCGTCGTCGGTGGTGGTCGCCGGTGCCGAGGACGAAGTCGCCGCGATCGCCGCGCACTTCGAGGCGCAGGACCGCAAGACCACCCGGCTGCGGGTCAGCCACGCCTTCCACTCGCCGCTCATGGACCCGATGCTGGAGGAGTTCCGCCGCGTCGCCCAGGGCCTCACCTACCACGAGCCCCGCATCCCGGTCGTCTCCAACCTGACCGGCGCCATCGCCGACCCCGCCGACCTGTGCACCGCCGACTACTGGGTCCGCCACGTCCGCGAGGCCGTCCGCTTCGCCGACGGCGTCACCACCCTCGCCGCCCGCGGCGTCACCACCCTTCTCGAAGTCGGCCCCGACGGCGTGCTGTCCGCGATGGCGCAGGAGTCGCTGCCCGAGGGCACCACCGCCGTCCCGCTGCTGCGCAAGGACCGCCCCGAGGAGGAGTCCGCCCTCACCGGACTCGCCCGGGTGCACGTCCGCGGCCTCACCGTCCGCTGGGCCCGCCTCTTCGACACCACCGGTGCCGGGCGCGCCGACCTGCCCACCTACCCCTTCCAGAACCAGCGGTTCTGGCCGTCCGCGGGCCGCTCCACCCAGGACGTCACCGCCGCCGGACTCGGCTCCGCCGACCACCCGTTGCTCGGCGCGGCCGTCGAACTCGCCGACGACGAAGGGTTCCTGTTCACCAGTCGGCTCTCCGTCCACTCCCACCCCTGGCTCGCCGACCACGGTGTCCAGGGCCGTGCCCTGCTGCCCGGCACCGCCTTCGTCGAACTCGCCATCCGCGCCGGCGACGACGCCGGCTGCGACCGCGTCGAGGAACTCACCCTCGCCGCCCCGCTGGTGCTCCCCGAGCGCGGCGCCGTCCAGCTCCAGGTACGGGTGGGTGCCCCCGACCCCGCGGGCCGCCGCCCGCTCGGCATCTTCTCCCGGGTCGAGGACGGCTTCGACCTGCCCTGGTCGCAGCACGCCACCGGCGTCCTCACCACCGGGGCCGGCGCCCCCGACGCCGCCTTCGACGCCACCGTCTGGCCGCCCGCCGGAGCCGAGCGGGTCGACCTCGACGGCTGCTACGAGCGCCTGGCCGGCCTCGGCTTCGACTACGGGCCCGCCTTCCGTGGCCTGCGCGCCGCCTGGCGCCGCGGCACCGACGTGTTCGCCGAGGTCGCCGTCCCCGAGAACGCCGGCACCGACCCCGCCGACTTCGGCCTGCACCCCGCGCTCCTGGACGCCGCCCAGCACTCCGCCGCCTACACCGACCTCGGCGCCATCAGCCAGGGCGGGCTGCCGTTCGCCTGGCAGGGCGTGCACCTCGCCGCCTCCGGCGCCACCACCGTCCGCGCCCGGATCACCTCCGTGGGCGAGGACACCGTCTCCATCGCCGTGTACGACACCGCGGGCGGCACCGTCCTGTCCGTGGACTCCCTGGTCTCCCGCGCCGTCCCCAAGGACACCCCCGGCACCGCGGGGGCCGTCCACCGCGACTCCCTCTTCCAGGTCGAGTGGACCCCGCTGCGGAACCTGCCCGGGCAGCTTCCCGATACTGTCGCCCTCGTCGGCGCCGACCCGGCCGGCCTCGCCGACGCGCTGCGCGCCACCGGCGTCCACGTCACCACCCACATCGACCTGGCCGCCCTGGCCGCGGACACCGCTCCGGTGCCCGAGACCGTGCTCACCGCCCTGCCCGGCGAGCAGGACACCCCGGCCGCCGACGCCGCCCACACCACCACCGCGGCCGTACTCGGCCTGGCCCAGCACTGGCTGACGGAGGACCGGTTCGCCGACGCCCGGCTCGTCCTCGTCACCCGCGACGCCACTGAGGGCCGCGACCTCGCGGCCGCCGCGGCCGCCGGTCTGATCCGCACCGCCCGCACCGAGAACCCCGGCCGCCTCGCGCTCCTCGACCTCGCCACCCCCGCCGCCCCCGAGGCCCTGGTGGCGGCCCTGGCCGCCGCGTACGACGAACCCGACCTCGCCGTACGCGGCTCCGACGTCCTCACCGCCCGGCTGACCCGGGTGCCCGCGCCCGGCACCCCCGCCGACTGGAACCCGGACGGCACCGTCCTGATCACCGGCGGCACCGGCGGACTCGGCGGCGTCCTCGCCCGCCACCTCGTCACCGAACACGGCGTCCGCCACCTGCTGCTCGCCAGCCGCCGCGGCCCAAACGCCGACGGCGCCCGCGCCCTCGTCGACGAACTCACCGGACACGGCGCCTCGGTCGACGTCGCCGCGTGCGACGTCACCGACCGGGAGGCGCTCGCCGCCCTCCTCGCCCGGGTGCCCGCCGCGCACCCGCTGAGCGCCGTCGTGCACACCGCCGGTGTGGTCGACGACGGTGTCATCGGCTCCCTCACCCCCGAGCGCCTCGACACCGTGCTGCGGCCCAAGGCCGACGCCGCCTGGCACCTGCACGAGCTCACCCGGGACCTGGACCTCGACGCGTTCGTGCTCTTCTCGTCCGTCGCCGCCACCCTCGGCAGCCCCGGACAGGGCAACTACGCGGCCGGCAACGCCTTCCTCGACGCGCTCGCCGTCCACCGCAAGGCCCTCGGACTGCCCGCCACCTCCCTCGCCTGGGGCCCCTGGACCCAGAGCGTCGGCATGACCAGCACGCTGTCCGACATCGACGTCGACCGCATCGCCCGCTCCGGCATGCCGCCGCTCACCGTCGAGCAGGGCCTCGCCCTCTTTGACGCGGCCCTCGCCACCGGCGGGCCCGCCCTCCTGCCGGTCCGCCTCGACCTGGCCGTGCTGCGTACCCAGGGTGAGGTCGCGCCGCTGCTGCGCGGTCTGATCCGCGCCACCGTGCGCCGCGCCGCCGCCCAGGTGTCGGTGACCGCCGACAGCCTCGCCCAGCGACTGGCCGGCCTGGACGCCGCCGCCCGCCGCGAGACCCTGGTCGGCCTGGTCCGCACCCAGATCGCCCAGGTCCTCGGCCACGCCGACGCCGACCAGGTGGAAGCCGCCCGCCAGTTCCAGGACCTCGGCTTCGACTCGCTGACCGCGGTCGAACTGCGCAACGGACTCAACGCCGCCACCGGACTGCGGCTGCCCGCGACCATGGTGTTCGACTACCCGACCCCGAACGCGCTCGCCGACCACCTGAGCGACGAACTCCTCGGCACCGGCGACGACACCCCCCTGCCCACCCCCGCCGACGCCCTCCCGGCCACCACCGACGACCCGATCGTCATCGTCGGCATGGCCTGCCGCTACCCGGGCGGCGTCACCTCTCCCGAGGACCTGTGGCGCCTGGTCGGCGAGGGCGCCGACGCCACCGGCCCGTTCCCCGTCAACCGCGGCTGGGACGTCGACAACCTCTACGACCCGGACCCCGACCGCCCCGGACACACCTATGTGCGCGCCGGCGGGTTCCTGCACGACGCCGGTTCCTTCGACGCCGACTTCTTCGGCATGAGCCCGCGCGAGGCACTTTCCACCGACTCCCAGCAGCGCCTGCTGCTCGAGCTGTCCTGGGAGGCCGTCGAGCGGGCCGGCATCGACCCGCTCAGCCTGCGCGGCAGCCGCACCGGCGTCTTCGCCGGCGTCATGTACAACGACTACGGCACCATCCTCACCGGCGACGAGTACGAGGCCTTCCGCGGCAACGGCAGCGCCCCCAGCGTCGCCTCCGGCCGTGTCTCGTACACCCTGGGCCTGGAGGGCCCCGCCGTCACCGTCGACACCGCCTGCTCCTCCTCCCTCGTCGGCATGCACCTCGCCGCCCAGGCACTGCGCACGGGGGAGTGCACGCTCGCCCTGGCCGGCGGCGTCACCGTCATGTCGACGCCCAGCACCTTCGTCGACTTCTCCCGCCAGCGCGGCCTCGCCGCAGACGGCCGCTCCAAGGCGTTCGCCGAGGCCGCCGACGGCGTCGCCTGGTCCGAGGGCGTCGGCATGCTCGTCCTGGAGCGCCGGTCCGACGCGATCCGCAACGGCCACGAGATCCTCGCCGTGCTGCGCGGCTCCGCCGTCAACCAGGACGGCGCCTCCAACGGCCTGACCGCCCCGAACGGCCCGTCCCAGCAGCGCGTCATCCGCCAGGCCCTCGCCAGCGGCGGACTGTCCCCCGAGGACGTCGACGTCGTCGAGGCGCACGGCACCGGCACCACCCTGGGCGACCCCATCGAGGCCCAGGCCCTCATCGCCACCTACGGCCGCGACCGCGACCCGGAGCGCCCCCTGTGGCTCGGCTCCGTGAAGTCCAACATCGGCCACACCCAGGCCGCCGCGGGCGTCGCCGGTGTCATCAAGATGATCATGGCGATGCGGCACGGTGTGCTCCCGCGGACCCTGCACGTGGACGCCCCGTCCTCATACGTCGACTGGGACGCCGGTGCCGTCGAACTGCTCACCGAGCAGACGGAGTGGCCCGAGACGGACCGGGTGCGTCGCGCCGCTGTCTCCTCCTTCGGCATCAGCGGCACCAACGCCCACGTCATCATCGAGCAGCCGGCCGCCACCCCCGCCCCGGCAGCCCCGCGCGGCCCCGCCGAGGAACTCCCGGCCGCCCCCTGGCCGCTGTCCGCGAAGACCCCCGAGGCCCTGCGCGACCAGGCCGCCCGGCTGCTCGCCCATGTCGAGGACCACCCCGAGACCCGCCCGGCCGACATCGCGTACTCGCTGCTCACCAGCCGCTCCGTCTTCGACCACCGCGCCGTCGTCCTCGGCGCCGACCGCACCGAGGCGCTCCGCGCCCTCGCGGCCCTCGCCGCCGGGACCGACGACAGCGCACTGCTGACCGGCACCGCCCGCGGCGGACGCACCGCGTTCCTGTTCTCCGGACAAGGCTCCCAGCGCCTCGGCATGGGCCGTGAGCTGTACGGCAGGGTTCCCGTGTTCGCCGAGGCCCTGGACGCCGTACTCGCCGTCCTGGACGGCGAGTTGGACGGTTCGCTGCGGGAGGTGATGTGGGGTGAGGACGCCGGTCTGCTGAATGAGACCGGATGGACCCAGCCCGCCCTGTTCGCGGTCGAGGTCGCGCTCTACCGGCTGGTGGAGTCCTGGGGCGTGAGGCCGGACTTCGTGGCCGGCCACTCCATCGGCGAGATGGCCGCCGCGCACGTCGCCGGTGTGCTCACCCTGGAGGACGCCTGCCGTCTCGTCGCCGCCCGCGCGGCCCTCATGCAGGCGCTGCCCGAGGGCGGCGCCATGATCGCCGTCGAGGCCACCGAGGACGAGGTCCTTCCGCTCCTCACCGACGACGTCTCCATCGCCGCCGTCAACGGACCGTCGTCCGTGGTCGTCTCCGGCACCGAGGACGCCGCACTCGCGGTCGCCGGGCACTTCACCGAGCGGGGACGGCGCACCAGCCGGCTGCGGGTCAGCCACGCCTTCCACTCGCCGCTCATGACCCCGATGCTCGACGAGTTCCGGGCCGTGGCCGAGGAGTTGGCGTTCGCGGCGCCGGTGATTCCGGTGGTGTCGAACCTGACCGGTGCTCTCGCCACGGCCGAGGAGCTGTGCTCGGCGGACTACTGGGTGCGTCACGTCCGCGAGGCCGTACGGTTCGCCGACTGCGTCGGCACCCTCGTCGAGCACGGCGTCACCACCTTCGTCGAACTCGGCCCCGACGGTGTGCTGTCCGCCATGGCACAGCAGTCCGCCGCCGAGGACGCCGTCACCGTGCCGTTGCTGCGCAAGGACCGGGACGAGGAGCAGTCCCTCGTCACCGCCCTGTGCCGGCTGCACGTCCACGGCGTCGACGCCGACTGGACGTCCGCGTTCACCGGCGGCGGGGCCGCCCGCGTCGCCCTGCCGACCTACGCCTTCCAGCACCGCTGGTTCTGGCCCGCGGCCCGAGCGGCGCACCCGCACGACATGCGCGCCGCCGGACTCGGCTCCGCCTCCCACCCGCTGCTCGGCGCCGCTGTGGAACTCCCCGGCGGGGAGGGCGTGTTGCTCACGGGCCGTCTGTCGCTTCAGTCCCACCCGTGGCTGGCCGACCACGCCGTGACGGGCACTGTCCTGCTGCCCGGCACCGCCTTTGTCGACCTCGCGATCCGTGCGGGTGACGAGGTCGGCTGCGGTCGGGTCGAGGAACTCACCCTCGCTGCGCCGCTGGTGCTTCCGCAGGACGGCGCCGTGCTGATCCAGGTTCGTGTGGGCGGTGCTGATGATGGTGGGCGGCGCGCCATCACGGTGCACGCCCGTCCCGGGGACGCCACCGATGGCGTCTGGACGCTGCATGCCTCGGGCACCCTGTCCGACGCCGCCCCCGCAGGCACCGGCTTCGACAGCAGTGTGTGGCCGCCTGTCGGTGCGGAGACCGTTGACGCTGAGGGCTGCTACGAGCGTTTCGCCGCTCATGGCTTCGCCTACGGTCCGCTCTTCCAGGGCCTTACGGCGGCCTGGAGGGCCGGTGAGGCCCTGTATGCCGAGGTCTCGCTGCCCGAGGAGGGCACCGAGGACGCGGCCGGTTTCGCCGTGCATCCCGCACTGCTCGACGCCGCCCTGCACCCGGCGTTGCTCACCGACGACGACGGTGGTCTTCCGTTCTCGTGGGAGGGCGTCAGCCTGGATGCTTCGGGTGCGACGGCGCTGCGCGTGCGTCTTGCTCCGGTGGGTGAGAACGCGCTGTCCGTGACCGCGGTGGACCCGGCCGGCCGGCCCGTGGTCTCCGTCGCCCGGCTGCTCGCCCGCCCGGTCGACGCCGGCCGGCTGACGAACGACGCCGGACACCTGCGCGACGCGCTCTTCCGGCTGGAGTGGACTCCGCTTCCGCTGCCGGAGGGCACGGGCTCTGCGAGCCTCGCCCTGCTCGGCCCGGACACCGACGACCTGGCCGAAGCCCTCGGCGACGGCGCTGTCCGGTATGCGACCCTCGCCGACCTGCTCGCGGCCGATGTGCCGGTACCCGGTGCGGTACTGGTTCCGCTGACGGCCGGTGCCGATGTTGATGACACGCCGGGCTCCGTGCACAGCCGGGCCGCCGCGGCGTTGGGTCTTCTTCAGGAGTGGTTGGCGGAGGACCGGTTCAGTGGTTCCCGTCTGGTCCTCGTCACTCGCGGTGCCGTCGCCACTGACGACGCCCCGGCGACTGACCTTACTGCCGCTGCGGTGCTGGGTCTGGTCCGCTCCGCGCAGACCGAGAACCCGGGTGCCTTCGGGTTGGTCGACCTCGACGGTGCCTCTGACTCCGTCCTTGAGCGCGCGCTGGCCCTGGACGAGCCGCAGCTCGCGCTGCGTGGCGGTCGTGCTCTTGTCGCTCGTCTGACCCGTGCCGCCGCCGATCCCGCTGCCGAGGCCGTGTGGTCGTCGGAGGGAACGGTGCTGGTGACGGGTGGAACGGGTGGTCTGGGTGGTCTGGTGGCCCGTCACCTTGTCACGGAGCGGGGGGTGCGGCGTCTGCTGCTGACCAGCCGTTCCGGTCTGGCTGCCGCAGGCGCTGGCGAGTTGGTGGCGGAGCTGGAGGGGCTGGGTGCCGAGGTCTCGGTGGCGGCGTGTGATGTCGCCGACCGGGATGCGGTGGACGCGCTGGTCGCGGAGCACCCGCTCACGGCGGTCGTGCACACGGCGGGTGTTCTCGATGACGGTGTGCTCGGCTCGCTGACCGGCGAGCGGCTTGCCACCGTGCTGCGGCCCAAGGTGGACGGCGCCTGGAACCTGCATGAGGCGACGCGTCACCTGGATCTGGACGCGTTCGTGGTCTTCTCGTCGGTTGCTGGTGTGTTCGGTGGTGCGGGCCAGGCCAACTACGCGGCCGGCAACGCCTTCTTGGATGCTTTCGCCGCTCACCGCCAGACCCTCGGTCTGCCCGCCACTTCCCTCGCCTGGGGTCCCTGGCAGCAGGGTGCGGGCATGACGGCCGGGCTCGATGAGCGTGATGTCCGCCGGGCCGCCGAGTCCGGAATGCCGCTCATCACCATCGAGCAGGGCCTTGCCCTCTTCGATGCGGCCCTCACCACCGGTGAGGCCGCTCTCGTCACCAGCCGCATGGACCTCGCCGCCTTCCGGGGTCGGTCGGAGATCCCGGCTCTTCTGCGCGGACTGATCCGTACCCCCGTGCGCCGCGCCGCCGCGACCGGGGCTGCCGAGGGCGCCGACGCCGGACTCGTCCAGCGACTCGCCCGGCTCGACCGCGAGCAGCGCCACGAGGTCCTGCTCGACCTGGTCCGTGCGAGCGCCGCGCTGGTTCTCGGCCATGCCGCCGGATCCGATATCGACGCCGACCGTGCCTTCCGTGACCTCGGCTTCGACTCCCTCACCGCGGTCGAACTCCGCAACCGTCTGCGCACTGCCACGGGTCTGCGCCTGTCGGCCACCATGGTCTTCGACCATCCCACGCTGTCCGCGCTGGCCGACCACCTGCACACCGAGTTGTTCGGCGCCGAGGCCGAGACACTGACCCCCGTCACGCTGTTGCCGTCGACGGAGGACGACCCGATCGTGATCGTCGGCATGGCCTGCCGCTTCCCGGGCGAGGTCGCCTCGCCCGAGGATCTGTGGCGCCTGGTCAGCGAGGGCACCGACGCCATCTCCGACTTCCCGGCCAACCGCGGCTGGAACGTGGAGAACCTGTACCACCCGGACCCCGAGCACACCGGCACCTCGTACACCCGCTCCGGCGGATTCCTGCACGACGCGGGCGACTTCGACCCCGGCTTCTTCGGGATGAGCCCGCGTGAGGCGCTGGCGACGGACTCCCAGCAGCGTCTGCTGCTGGAAACCTCCTGGGAGGCCATCGAGCGGGCCGGTATCGACCCGCACAGCCTCCGTGACAGCCGCACCGGCGTCTTCGCCGGCGTCATGTACCACGACTACGGCAGCCTGTTGAGCGGCAAGGAGTTCGAGGGCTTCCAGGGCCAGGGCAGCGCGGGCAGCGTGGCCTCCGGCCGTGTGTCGTACACCTTCGGCTTCGAGGGTCCGGCCGTCACGGTCGACACCGCCTGCTCGTCCTCCCTGGTCGCCCTGCACTGGGCCGCCCAGGCCCTGCGGTCGGGCGAGTGCTCGCTCGCCCTGGCCGGCGGTGTGACCGTCATGTCGACGCCCAGCACGTTCATCGAGTTCTCCCGCCAGCGGGGTCTCGCTCCCGACGGCCGCTCCAAGGCGTTCGCCGAGTCGGCGGACGGTGTCGGCTGGTCCGAGGGCGTCGGCATGCTCCTGCTGGAGCGCCAGTCCGACGCGATGCGCAACGGTCACGAGATCCTCGCGGTCGTCCGCGGCTCCGCCGTCAACCAGGACGGTGCCTCCAACGGCCTGACGGCTCCCAACGGTCCGTCCCAGCAGCGGGTGATCCGCCAGGCCCTCGCCAGCGGTGGACTCTCGACCGGCGACGTGGACGTCGTCGAGGCGCACGGAACGGGTACGACGCTGGGTGACCCGATCGAGGCCCAGGCCCTGCTCGCCACCTACGGCCAGAACCGCACCGACGAGCAGCCCCTGTGGCTCGGCTCGCTGAAGTCCAACATCGGACACACGCAGGCCGCGGCCGGTGTCGCCGGTGTCATCAAGATGGTCATGGCGATGCGCCACGGCGTGCTGCCGCGCACCCTGCACGTGGACGCCCCGTCGTCCCACGTCGACTGGACCGAAGGCACCGTCGAGCTGCTCACCGAGCAGACGGAGTGGCCCGAGACGGACCGAGTGCGCCGCGCCGGTGTCTCCTCCTTCGGTATCAGCGGTACCAACGCCCACGTCATCCTGGAACAGCCGGTCGCCGCACCGGCACCGGAAACGACCGGTGCCGGCGGCGGCGAACCCGCTGTCGTCCCGCTGGTCCTCTCCGGCAAGTCGCCCGACGCGCTGCGCGACCAGGCCGCCCGCCTCCTCGACACGGTCCGCGAGCGCAGGGCGCTGCGCCCGCTCGACCTCGGCTACTCGCTGGCGACCAGCCGTTCCGCGTTCGACCACCGCGCCGTCGTCCTGGCCACCGGCCGGGAGGACGCCCTCCGCGCCCTGACCGCCCTCGCCGACGGCGAGGCGGATTCCGCTGCCGTCACCGGTCGTACCCGCACCGGACGCCGTGCGGTGCTGTTCTCGGGTCAGGGTTCGCAGCGGCTGGGGATGGGCCGTGAGCTGTATGGCCGGTTCCCGGTGTTCGCTGAGGCTCTGGATGCCGTACTGGCTTTCCTGGATGGTGAGTTGGGTGGTTCGCTGCGGGAGGTGATGTGGGGTGAGGACGCCGGTCTGCTGCATGAGACGGGGTGGACTCAGCCCGCTCTGTTCGCCGTTGAGGTGGCGCTTTATCGGCTGGTGGAGTCGTGGGGTGTGAGGCCGGACTTCGTGGCTGGTCACTCGATCGGTGAGATCGCTGCCGCGCACGTGGCTGGGGTGTTCTCGCTGGAGGACGCCGCTCGCATGGTGGCTGCCCGTGGTCGTCTGATGCAGGCGCTGCCGGCCGGTGGCGCGATGGTCGCCGTCCAGGCCACCGAGGACGAGGTCATCCCGTACCTCACCGACCAGGTGTCGGTCGCTGCCGTCAACGGGCCTACGTCGGTGGTCGTTTCGGGTGAGGAAGGTGCCGTGCTGGAGGTCGCGGCGCGGTTCGAGCCGGAGGGCCGCAAGGCGACGATGCTGCGGGTGTCGCACGCGTTCCACTCGCCGTTGATGGATCCGATGCTGGACGAGTTCCGGGCGGTGGCCGAGGAGTTGTCGTACGCCGCCCCGGTGATTCCGGTGGTGTCGAACCTGACGGGTTCCCTGGCCGCGGCCGAGGAGCTGTGCTCGCCCGAGTACTGGGTGCGCCACGTCCGTGAGGCGGTCCGCTTCGCCGACGGCGTGGCCACGCTCGAAGAGCAAGGGGTGACCACCTTCCTGGAGCTGGGTCCGGACGGAGTCCTCTCCGCGATGGCCCAGGAGTCGCTGACCGGCGACGACACCGTCACCGTCCCGGTCCTGCGGAAGAACCGCGACGAGGAGGCCGCTGCCCTGACCGCCCTCGCCGCCCTGCACACGGCGGGCCTGCGGCTCGACTGGAACGCATTCTTCGCCGGCACCGGCGCCACCCGCGTCGACCTGCCGACCTACGCGTTCCAGCACACCACCTACTGGCCCAGCGGCACGCACTCCGCCGCCGCGGTCGTCAGCCTCACCTACGCCGGACACCCGCTGCTCAACGGCTCGGTGGAACTCGCTGAGGGCGAAGGCGTGCTCTTCACCGGTCGTCTTTCTCTTCAGTCGCACCCCTGGCTCGCCGACCACGCCGTCATGGGCACCGTCCTGCTGCCGGGCACCGCTTTCCTGGATCTCGCGATCCGCGCGGGTGACGAAGTCGGCTGCGATCGGGTCGAGGAACTCACCCTTGCCGCGCCGCTGGTGCTTCCGCAGGACGGCGCAGTCCTGCTCCAGGTCCGTGTGAGTGGCGCCGATGATGGTGGTCGGCGCTCTGTCACCGTGCACTCGCGCCCTGAGGAAGCTACGGACGGTGCCTGGACGCTGCACGTCACTGGCACGTTGGCGACAGGCGGCAGCGCTGCCGAAGCCGGCTTCGACAGCAGTGTGTGGCCGCCTGTCGGTGCGGAGACCGTTGACGCTGAGGGCTGCTACGAGCGTTTCGCCGCTCGTGGCTTCGTCTACGGTCCGCTCTTCCAGGGCCTTACGGCGGCCTGGAGGGCCGGTGAGGCCCTGTATGCCGAGGTCTCGCTGCCCGAGGAGGGCACCGAGGACGCGGCCGGTTTCGCCGTGCATCCCGCACTGCTCGACGCGGCCCTGCACCCGGCGTTGCTCACCGATGATGACGGTGGTCTTCCGTTCTCGTGGGAGGGCGTCAGCCTGCACGCCTCCGGCGCCACCGCGCTGCGTGTCCGCCTCGCCCCGGCGGGTGCGAACGGGATGTCCGTGACCGCCGTCGACCCCGCCGGCCGGCCCGTGGTCTCCATCGACCGGTTGCTCGCGCGCCCGGTCGACGCCCACCAGGTGTCCAGCGACGCCGGACACCTGCGTGATGCGTTGTTCCGGCTGGAGTGGACGCCGGTCCCGCTGCCGGAGGGCACCGGTTCCGCGGGTGTTGCCCTGCTGGGTCCGGACACGGACGACCTCGCTGATGCCGTGGGCGTTGACGCTGTCCGGTATGCGACCCTCGCCGATCTACTGGCGGCCGATGCGCCCGTTCCCGGTGTTGTACTGGTTCCGCTGACGGCCGGTGCCGATGTTGATGACACGCCGGGCTCCGTGCGCAGCCGGGCCGCCGCGGCGTTGGGTCTTCTTCAGGAGTGGTTGGCGGAGGACCGGTTCAGTGGTTCCCGTCTGGTCCTCGTCACTCGCGGTGCCGTCGTCACTGACGACGCCCCGGTGACCGACCTTGCCGCTGCTGCGGTGTTGGGTCTGGTCCGTTCCGCGCAGACGGAGAACCCGGGTGCCTTCGGGTTGGTCGACCTCGACGCCGACGGTGTCTCCGACTCCGTTCTCACCCGTGCCCTCGCCCTGGACGAGCCGCAGCTCGCGCTGCGTGGTGGTCGTGCTCATGTCGCTCGTCTGACCCGTGCCGCCGCCGACTCCGCCGCCCAGGTTGCCTGGTCGTCGGAGGGGACGGTGCTGGTGACGGGCGGTACGGGTGGTCTGGGTGGTCTGGTGGCCCGTCATCTGGTGGCCGAGCGGGGGGTGCGGCGTCTGCTGCTGACCAGCCGTTCCGGTCTGGCTGCCGCAGGCGCTGGCGAGTTGGTGGCGGAGCTGGAGGGGCTGGGTGCCGAGGTCTCGGTGGCGGCGTGTGATGTCGCCGACCGGGATGCGGTGGACGCGCTGGTCGCGGAGATTCCGGCGGAGCACCCGCTTGCTGCGGTAGTGCACACGGCCGGTGTTCTCGACGACGGCATCTTCGCCTCTCTCACCCCCGACCGTCTCGACTTCGTGCTGCGGCCCAAGGTGGACGGCGCCTGGAACCTGCACGAGGCGACGCGTCACCTGGATCTGGACGCGTTCGTGGTCTTCTCGTCGGTTGCTGGTGTGTTCGGCGGCGCGGGCCAGGCCAACTACGCGACCGGCAACGCCTTCTTGGATGCTCTCGCCGCTCACCGCCAGACCCTCGGCCTGCCCGCCACTTCCCTCGCCTGGGGTCCCTGGCAGCAGGGTGCGGGCATGACGGCCGGGCTCGACGAGCGTGATGTCCGCCGGGCCGCCGAGTCCGGAATGCCGCTCATCACCATCGAGCAGGGCCTTGCCCTCTTCGATGCGGCCCTCACCACCGGTGAGGCCACTCTCGTCACCAGCCGCATGGACCTCGCCGCCTTCCGGGGTCGGTCGGAGATCCCGGCTCTTCTGCGCGGACTGATCCGTACCCCCGTGCGCCGCGCCGCCGCGACCGGGGCTGCCGACGGCGCCGACGCCGGACTCGTCCAGCGACTCGCCCGGCTCGACCGCGAGCAGCGCCACGAGGTCCTGCTCGACCTGGTCCGTGCGAGTGCCGCACTGGTTCTCGGCCATGCCGCCGGATCCGATATCGACGCCGACCGTGCCTTCCGTGACCTCGGCTTCGACTCCCTCACCGCGGTCGAACTCCGCAACCGCCTGCGCACTGCCACGGGTCTGCGCCTGTCGGCCACGGCGATTTTCGACCATCCCACGCTGTCCGTGCTCGCCGACCATCTGCTCACCGAGTTGTTCGGCGCCGAGGCCGAGACACTGACCCCCGTCACGCTGTTGCCGTCGACGGAGGACGACCCGATCGTGATCGTCGGCATGGCCTGCCGCTTCCCCGGTGACGTCGCCTCACCCGAGGATCTGTGGCGCCTGGTCAGCGAGGGCACGGATGCCATCTCCGACTTCCCGGCCAACCGCGGCTGGGACGTCGACTCCCTGTACGACCCTGACCCGGCCCACACCGGCACCTCGTACACCCGCTCCGGCGGATTCCTGCACGACGCCGCGGAGTTCGACGCCGACTTCTTCGGGATGAGCCCGCGTGAGGCGCTGGCGACGGACTCGCAGCAGCGTCTGCTGCTGGAGACCTCCTGGGAGGCCATTGAGCGAGCCGGTATCGACCCGCAGAGCCTGCGCGGCAGCACGACCGGTGTGTTCGCCGGCGTCATGTACCACGACTACGGCAGCCTGTTGAGCGGCAAGGAGTTCGAGGGCTTCCAGGGCCAGGGCAGCGCGGGCAGCGTGGCCTCCGGCCGTGTGTCGTACACCTTCGGCTTCGAGGGTCCGGCCGTCACGGTCGACACCGCCTGCTCGTCCTCCCTGGTCGCCCTGCACTGGGCCGCCCAGGCCCTGCGGTCGGGCGAGTGCTCGCTCGCCCTGGCCGGCGGCGTGACCGTCATGTCGACGCCCACCGCCTTCGTCGAGTTCTCCCGCCAGCGGGGTCTGTCGCCCGACGGCCGGTGCAAGGCGTTCTCGGACTCGGCGGACGGTGTCGGCTGGTCCGAGGGCGTGGGCATGCTCCTGCTGGAGCGCCAGTCCGACGCGATCCGCAACGGCCACCGTGTTCTCGCCGTGGTTCGTGGTTCCGCCGTCAACCAGGACGGTGCCTCCAACGGCCTGACGGCTCCCAACGGTCCGTCCCAGCAGCGGGTGATCCGCCAGGCGCTTGCCAGCGGTGGACTCTCGACCGGCGACGTGGACGTCGTCGAGGCGCACGGAACGGGTACGACGCTGGGTGACCCGATCGAGGCCCAGGCCCTGATCGCCACCTACGGCCAGAACCGCCCGGAGGACCGTCCCCTGCTGCTCGGCTCCGTGAAGTCCAACCTGGGGCACACGCAGGCCGCGGCCGGTGCCGCCGGTGTCATCAAGATGATCATGGCGATGCGCCACGGTGTACTGCCCCGCACCCTCAACATCACCGAGCCGTCCTCGCACGTCGACTGGAGTGCCGGTGCCGTCGAGCTGCTCACCGAGCAGACGGAGTGGCCCGAGACGGACCGGGTGCGCCGCGCCGGTGTCTCCTCCTTCGGTATCAGCGGTACCAACGCCCACGTGATCCTGGAACAGCCGGCAAGGGTGGTTCAGGGCACGGTGGTTGCCGCTGCGGTGCCGGAGGCGGACGTGGTCGAGCCCGCGGTGGTGCCGTGGGTGCTGTCCGGCAAGTCGCCTGAGGCGCTGCGCGACCAGGCCGCCCGCCTGCTCACGCACGTCCGTCTGACGCCCGGACTGCGCCCCGCCGACGTGGCACTTTCCCTCGTGACCCAGCGTTCCCTGTTCGCCCACCGTGGCGTGGTGCTGGCCACCGAGCACGAGGAGGCGGTGCACGCCCTGGCCGCCCTCGTGTCCGGCGAGCCCCACCCCTCCGTCGCCACCGGCAGCCCCACGTCGGGCCGTTGTGCGGCACTGTTCACGGGTCAGGGTTCGCAGCGGTTGGGGATGGGTCGTGAGGTGTATGGCCGGTTCCCGGTGTTCGCCGAGGCCTTGGATGCCGTTCTCGCCGTTCTGGATGGTGAGTTGGGTGGTTCGCTGCGGGAGGTGATGTGGGGTGAGGACGCCGGTCTGCTGAATGAGACCGGGTGGACCCAGCCCGCGCTGTTCGCTGTCGAAGTCGCCCTCTACCGGCTGGTGGAGTCCTTCGGAGTCACGCCGGACTTCGTGGCTGGTCACTCGATCGGTGAGATCGCTGCCGCGCATGTGGCCGGGGTGTTCTCGCTGGAGGACGCGGCCCGCTTGGTGGCGGCTCGTGGTCGTCTGATGCAGGCGTTGCCGGCCGGTGGCGCGATGGCCGCCGTCCAGGCCACCGAGGACGAGGTCACCCCGTACCTCACCGACCAGGTGTCGATCGCCGCACTCAACGGACCGACGTCCGTAGTGGTGTCGGGCGTCGAGGGTGCCGTACTGGAGCTGGCCGCGCGGTTCGAGGCGGAGGGCCGCAAGACCACCCGGCTGCGGGTGTCGCACGCGTTCCACTCGCCGTTGATGGATCCGATGCTGGACGAGTTCCGGGCGGTGGCCGAGGAGTTGGCGTTCGCGGCGCCGGTGATTCCGGTGGTGTCGAACCTGACGGGTTCCCTGGCCGCGGCCGAGGAGCTGTGCTCGCCCGAGTACTGGGTGCGCCACGTCCGTGAGGCGGTCCGCTTCGCCGACGGGGTGGCCACGCTCGAGGAGCAGGGTGTGACCACGTTCCTGGAGCTGGGTCCGGACGGGGTCCTGTCCGCGATGGCCCAGGAGTCGCTGACCGGCGACGACACCGTCACCGTCCCGCTGCTGCGCAAGAACGCGGCCGAGGAGCGCACGGCCCTGGCCGCCCTCGGGCGGCTGCACGCCACCGGCACCCGCGTCGACTGGGCCGGGTTCCTGGCCCTCACCGGCGCCCGCGCCCTCGAACTGCCGACCTACGCCTTCCAGCACCGGCCCTTCTGGCCCGCCGGCAAGCGCGACGCCACGGACGTCAACTCCGTCGGCATCAGCTCGGCAGCCCACCCGCTGCTCAACGCGGTCGTCGAACTCGCCGAGGGCGAGGACCTGGTCTTCACCGGGCGCCTGTCACTGCACTCGCACCCGTGGCTGGCCGACCACGCCGTCCACGGCACCGTCCTGCTGCCGGGCACGGCCCTGCTGGAGATGGCGGTCCGCGCGGGCGACGAGGTCGGCTGCGACCACGTCGTGGAACTGACCCTGGCCGCCCCGCTGGTCCTCTCCGCGCAGGGCGGGGTCCGCACTCAGGTGCGGATGGGCGTCGCGGACGCCGCCGGACGCCGTACCGTCACGGTCCACTCACGCCCGGAGCAGTCCACCGACGCCCCCTGGACCCAGCACGCCACCGGTGTCCTCGCCACCGGGCTCCCGACGGCCGCCGCGCCGTTCGACGCCACGGTGTGGCCGCCGGTGGACGCCGAGCCCGTCGACCTGACCGGCTTCTACGAGGCGCGCGAGGCCGACGGCTTCGCCTACGGTCCCGCCTTCCAGGGTCTGCGGGCCGCCTGGCGCCGCGGCGACGAGGTGTTCGCGGAGATCGCGCTGCCGGACGGCACACAGAAGGAAGCCGAGAGCTTCGGCCTCCACCCGGCACTGCTCGACGCCGGCCTGCACGCCGCCTGGCTCGCGGCCCCGGCCGGTGACGGCACGACCGGCAGCGTGCCGTTCTCCTGGAACGGCGTCTCGCTGCTCGCCTCCGGCGCCTCCTCCGTCCGCGTCCGGCTCGGCCGCGACACCGACGGCACGTTGACGCTGGCCGTCGCCGACACCACCGGCGCCCCCGTGGCCGCCGTCCGGGCGCTCACCATGCGCGCCGTGTCCGCGGAGGCGCTCAGCTCCGCCGCGGCACTCGTCCGCGACTCCCTGTTCCGCCTCGACTGGACCCCGGTCACGGGGACCGAGGCCACCCCGGCCGCGACCGCGGAGCCGACGGCGGAGATCGTCGGCGAGGATCCCTTCGGGCTCGTCGAGAGCCTGCGGGCGGCCGGCACCGAGATCGGCCGGCGCGCCTCCCTGACGGACGACGCCGAGTTGCCCGAACTGGTGCTGCTGCCCGTCGCCGCCCAAGAGCACGAGGCGGGGGCCGACACCCCGGCCGTCACCCATGCCCTCACCCGGCACGTGCTGGAGCTGGTGCGGACCCGCCTGGAGGACGAGCGTCACTCCGCCACGAGATTCGTCTTCGTGACCCGGGGCGCGACCACCGGCCACGACCCGGCCGCCGCCGCGGTCTGGGGCCTGGTGCGCTCCGCCCAGTCCGAGAACCCGGGCTGCTTCGGTCTGATCGACCTCGACCCCGAGACCACCCGTCCGCTCCCGCTCGCCGCCCTCCTGGGCGACGAACCTCAGCTCCGCCTCCAGGACGACGAGCTCCGTGCCGCCCGTCTGGTCCGTCGTCCCGCTTCCACTGCCGAGGCCGTTCGGGTGTTCGGTGGGGAGGGTGCGGTGTTGGTGACGGGTGGTACTGGTGGTCTGGGTGCGGTGCTGGCGCGTCATCTGGTGGCCGTGCATGGTGTGCGTGAGCTGGTTCTGGTCAGTCGTCGTGGTGGTGAGGCCGTGGGTGCGGCCGAGCTGGTGGCGGAGTTGGCGGAGTCGGGTGCGCGGGCGACGGTGGTGGCGTGTGATGTGACGGATCGTGGGGCGGTGGCCGAGTTGGTGGCCGCGCATCCGGTGTCGGCGGTGGTGCATTCGGCGGGTGTGCTGGACGACGGCATGGTCGCATCTCTTACTGCGGAGCGGCTGTCCGCCGTGCTGCGTCCGAAGGTGGACGCGGCGTGGAATCTGCATGAGGCGACGCGTGGTCTGGATCTGGACGCGTTCGTGGTGTTCTCGTCGGTCGCCGGTGTCTTCGGCAATGCGGGTCAGGCCAACTACGCGGCGGGCAACGCCTTCTTGGACGCCCTGATGGAGCACCGTCGTGCGGCCGGCCTGCCGGGTCTGTCGCTGGCCTGGGGCCCCTGGGAGCAGACCGGCACCGGCGGCATGACCGGCACACTCTCCGACGCGGAGCTCAAGCGGCTCGAGGCCTCCGGAGTGCCCCCGCTCGCCGTCGAGCAGGGTCTGACCCTCTTCGATGCCGCC
The DNA here is from genome assembly GCF_044756885.1 of Streptomyces sp. NPDC091412. Lineage (NCBI taxonomy): Bacteria > Bacillati > Actinomycetota > Actinomycetes > Kitasatosporales > Streptomycetaceae > Streptomyces > Streptomyces sp. NPDC091412. The sequence goes on from NZ_JBIVTV010000032.1 coordinate 55,884, forward strand.
CTGTCCACCGATGACGCCGCGCTCGTACCCGTCCGGCTCGACCTGCCCGCCCTGCGCGGTCAGGGCGATGTGCCGCCGCTGCTCCGTTCGTTGATCCGGGGCCGCTCGCGTCGTGCGGCGGTCGCGGGCTCGGCGACGGCGACCGGTCTGCGCGACCGGCTGGCCGCCCTGGACGCGGTCGAACGCCGGGAAGTGCTCGTGGACCTCGTCCGCGGCCAGGTCGCCCTGGTGCTCGGCCACGCCGACGCCACGGCCGTCCACCCCACGCGCGCCTTCCGGGACCTCGGCTTCGACTCGCTCACCTCGGTCGAACTGCGCAACCGCCTGAACACGGTCACCGGACTGCGCCTGCCCGCCACGATGGTGTTCGACTACCCGACCGTCGAGGTCCTGGTCGGCTTCATCCTGGACGAACTCCTCGGCACCGAAGCCGACATGCAGCTCGTGCAGAGCGGCACGGCGGCCGTGGCGGACGATCCGATCGTGATCGTGGGTATGGCCTGCCGCTATCCGGGCGGGGTGGCCTCGCCCGAGGATCTGTGGCGCCTG
>NZ_JBIVTV010000033.1:0-52177 GCF_044756885.1 Streptomyces sp. NPDC091412
ACAACGCGGCGTGGGGGTACCCCCGGCCGAAGGCTGGGGGAGTGCCGTGCCGGGCGTCGCGAGCCGGTGAACCTTTCCGGTCACAGCACTAGCCGGCCTGCCGAACCCGCGCTCGCTCCCCACCGCCCTCCACCGTGTCCGGCTCGGACCTTGCCGCCGCCGCGGAGACGAGGGCGTGGAAGCGGCCGGAGGCCGGCCCGCCTGCTTCGGACGGCTCCACGTACCATCAGCGGGCCCGTTCTGTCAGCAAGGAGCCCCACACCCGTGACATCCGTCGTCGCGCCGTCCACGGCTGCCGCTCTGCTGGATCCGCGATGGCTGACCCGTACCGAGGACGGGACACGGCTGCCCGCGCTGCTGTGGTCGGCGGGCCCGGGATGGCGGATGATCAGCAACGCCGTGCTCGGCGGCGGCGTCGGAGAGCGCGGCTGGGTGCTCAACGCGCAGGTGGCCCACGGCTATCGGCGTACCGATCCCGAACGCCACCTCGCCGACCTGGCCGACGCGGCCGGACTGCACGGGACGGGGGTGGGCCTGATGACCGCCGCCGACGTCGCGGCCTACGGCCGCGGGGTCGACGACGGCGCCACCGCTGTGGCCACCGCGGGCGTCCGGGTGCACGGATGGGCCGCTGCCCCGGAACCGGTCACGTCCGGCCCGCAGGCGCCGGGCACGATCAACGTCGTCGCCGCGCTCCCGGTCGCGCTGTCGGACGCCGCACTGGTCAATGCCGTGATCACCGCGACCGAGGCCAAGGTCCAGGCGCTGCTGGAGGCGGGCTACGACTGCTCCGGCACTCCCACCGACGCCGTGTGCATAGCCGCCCGCACTCCGGGCGCCGGCGACGAGCTCCACGCCTTCGCCGGACCGCGCTCGCTGTGGGGCGCCCGCCTGGCGCGCGCCGTTCACCAGGCGGTGCGCGCGGCCACGCCTGTTCCTGGGGAGTGAGGAGCCCGGCGTGCCGCCGTCCCCGGGCAAGCACGGTGACGTCACTCAGCGGCACGCCGAGCCGACAATCCGGTGTTCCGGGGAAGGCCCCTACTTGTACGTGGCCACGCACCAGTTGGCGAAGTTCTTGAACGCCGCCTGGGTCGCCGGACCGGCCTGTCCGTCGATCGCGCCGCCGTAGCCCCAGCCGTTGTTCTTCAGGAAGCGCTGCAACGCCGAGACCGTGCCGCTTCCGACGACCCCGTCGATCGGGCCGGTGTAGCCGTGGTACGCCTTGAGGTGGCGCTGGAAGGCCTTCCAGCTCTCGGTACCCAGCTCCCCGTCGATCGAGCCGGTGTACCCCCATTCCGCCTTGAGCCAGCGCTGGACGCCCTTGGCCTGACTGGTGCTCAGGCCGAGGTTGACCACCGCGAGCGGCCTGACGGCCTGGGCGGTCGCCGCGTGCTTCGGGGCCGAGTCGGATGCCGCGAAGCCGGCGCTCGCCCCCGCCAGGCTGCCGGCGGCCAAGCCGACGAGTGCGGTGACACCGACGAGCGACCTTGCCAGGACTTTCCTGCGCATTCGTTTCTCCCCCTTGAGGTGATGAGACGGAAACCGCCACCGCTGACGCCTGGGCCGTCGACCGGGTGACTCGCAGCTCCGGGAACGGTGCGTCATCGATGCCGTTCGTGCCGCTTCAGCGTGCCATCGGCGTCCGGGCCGTTCATGAGCCGACAGCGCACTCCGCTTGGCGCAGAGCGCACTTTTCCGTGCCCCTGTGTCCGGGTGACACTCGTATGCACCGCGGCCAGGCTCGAGTCGCTCAGCCACCTCTGCCTCATTCGCAACCTGCAAGCGGCACACACGGGGGGACATTCATGCTGACCACAGTGCTGGACACTGCCCATCTCCCGCCCGCCGAACGATTGGCGGCCTGGGTGGAGACGACAGGGCTGGCCCTGGTGAGGACCCACACACGCTTCGCCGGTACCGACGGCAGAGGCAGCATCCAGACCATGACGCTCGGACCGGTACAGCTGGCGGTGGTGTCGTACGCGGCGCTGTCGTCGCAGCGCACGCCCCGGCTCATCCGGCAGTCGGACCCCGAGCAGTACCAGATCGCCCTGGTCACCCGCGGACGGCAGCGGATCGAACAGGCCGGGCGGCACGCCACCGCCGGCCCCGGCGACCTCGTCGTCTACGACAGCTCACGGCCGTTCCGCGCCTTCGCGGAATCGGGTCTGTGCGGAGCACAGTCCATCCTGCTGCAGTTCCCCAGGAGTCTGCTGCCGCTGCCCGAGACGACCGTGGCTCCCCTGTGCGGCACGCTGCTGTCCGGGCGGGTGGGCGCCGGACGGCTCCTGAGCCAGTTCCTGACCGGTCTGGTCGACACGCACGCGGACCTCGCCCCCGCCGTCGGCGTCCGGTTGGGGAACACGGCCGTAGAACTGGCGGCGGCTCAGCTCGCCCACCAAGCCGGGCGGGAGGCACTGCTTCCCCCCGAGTCACGGCGGCGGACCCTGTTCGAACAGGCCGGCGCGTTCATCACGGCCCGTCTGCACGACCCCGACCTGAACCCCCGCGTCGTAGCGTCGGCACACTTCATATCGACGCGCTACCTGCACCGGATCTTCCAGCAACAGGGCACCACCGTGCTCGACTTCCTCAGGCAGCAGCGCCTTGCCCGCTGCCGATGCGAACTCGCCGATCCCGGCATGAGCGGCGTTCCCATCGCCGCCATCGCCCTGCGCTGGGGATATCCGCGGCCGTCCGACTTCACCCGTGCCTTCCGCGCGGCCTTCGGCATGACCCCCAGCGAGTACCGCGCCATCAGCCTGCACACGAACCGTGCGCTCCAACTTCAGCCCGAATGAAACCACGTGGGGCCGACCCTCGGGGGTGCGGGGGTCGGCCGGCGCCGGTCAGTGAGCTGCCGGCCCGGGTCGTCCTTGAGGACGACGCCGAGCAGTGTCCTGCCCACGAAGGCGGCGACCGCCAACGCCCGGGTCGGACCGGCCCGGGCAGGTGTGCCTCAGCTGTCGAAGTCGACGGTCAGGGAGTCGGACACGGGGAACGTCTGGCAGGTCAGGACGTAGCCGGCGTCGACCTCGGAGGGCTCCAGCGCGTAGTTGCGGCGCATGTCGGCCTCGCCGTCGGTGACCAGCGCGCGGCAGGTGCCGCACACGCCGCCCTTGCAGGCGAAGGGCATGTCCGGGCGTACGCGCGTCGCCCCGTCCAGGATCGTCGTCTCGCGGGAGAGCGGGGACGTGGTGGAGCGGCCGTCGAGCGTGATGGTGACCTGGCTGACCGGGCCGTCGCCCGTGGCGTCCTCATGGCGGACCGCGCGGATCGGCTCGTCGTCGGCGAAGAACAGTTCCTGGTGGACGCGGTCCGCCGGGACGCCGAGGTCCCCGAGCAGCTTCTGCGCGTCGCGGACCATGCCGTGCGGACCGCACAGCCACCAGTGGTCCGCGCTCTTCACGTCGACGAGCCCGTCGATGAGCGCGGCCAGGCGCTCGGCGTCCAGGCGCCCCGAGAGGAGTTCGGCCTCGCGCGGTTCGCGGGACAGGACGTGCCCGAGCTGGAAGCGGGTGGGGTAGAGGTCCTTCAGGTCGGCGAGCTCGTCGGCGAACATCACCGTGTCGGTACGGCGGTTGCCGTAGAAGAGGGTGACCCGGGAGCGGGAGTCGGCGGCCAGCACGGACTCGGCGATGGACATCATCGGGGTGATGCCGGAGCCGGCGGCGATCAGGACGTGGTGGCCCGGTTCGGCGAGGTCGGGAGTGAAGGCGCCGGTGGGGGCCATCACCTCGATGGTGTCGCCGGGGCGGACCTCCTCCACCAGCCAGGAGGAGAACAGGCCGCCGGGCACCACGCGCACGCCGATGCGGGGTCGGGCGCCGACGGGGGAGCAGATGGAGTACGACCGGCGCTCGTCGCGCCCGTCGACCTCGCGGCGCAGCGTGAGCGACTGGCCGGGCCGGTAGGCGAACTCCTGCGCCAGCTCCTCGGGCACGTCGAAGCTGACGGCGACCGCGTCCGCGCACAGCGGCTGCACCGCGGCGACCCGCAGCGGGTGGAAGGCCGGACGGCGGCGCCGCCGCGCGGGGGCGGCGGACGCGTCGGTCTCCGCCGTCGTGGTGGTCGGGGCCATCAGATCTCCTTGACGTACTCGAACGGCTCAAGACAGCTGCGGCAGCGCCACAGTGCCTTGCAGGAGGTGGCGGCGAAGCGGGACGTCTCCTCGGTGTCCGACGACCCGCAGCGGGGGCACGCCACCGCCCGCCGGATGGCGGACAGCTCCAGCGGCACGGGGCCGCCGGAGCGCCGGGGCGCGCTGCCGGGAGGCGCGATGCCCGCCTCGGTGAGCTTGCGCCGGCCCTCGGCGGTGATCCAGTCCGTCGTCCACGGCGGGTCGAGGACGGTGCGGATCTCCACCCGCGCGAAACCGGCCGCACGCAGCCGCGCCGCCACGTCGGCGCGCATCTCCGCCATCGCGGGACAGCCGGAGTAGGTGGGGGTCAGCCCGGCGACCACCGTGCCGTCCGGCCGCAGCTCGACGGCGCGCAGCACGCCGAGGTCGGCCAGGGTGAGCATGGGCAGCTCCGGGTCCGGGACCTGCTCGGCCACGTGCCGCGCACGCCGCTCGTCCAGTGCGGTCACCATGTCGCCTCCGGGTGCGCGCGGGCCACGCTCTGCAACTCCTCCAGCAGCGGGGCCAGATGCTCGCTGTGGTCGCCTTCCCGGCCCTGACCGGGCAGCGCCTCGGCCTCGGGCGACTCCAGACCGGCGGCGTCGAGGACCTGCCCGAGCACGGCCGTCGTCTCCTCCCGCACGTCCGCCGGGTCGACGCCGAAGCCCGGTCGCGGCACGAAGAGTTCGGCCGTGTACGGGGCCACGGCGGCCAGCGCCGCCCGCATCCGCCGGTGGGACTCCTCCGTGCCGTCGCCCAGGCGCACCACCCAGTCCGCCGCGAACTGCCGGTGGTAGGCGAGTTCGTTGACGCCCTTGGCGGCGATCGCCCTCAGGACCGGGTCCTGCGTGGTGGCGGCGAGCCGCTGGAAGACGGCCAGGCGCCAGCAGGACAGGACCAGCAACCGGGTGACGGAGAACGCGAAGTCCCCGTTGGGGAGTTCGGCGAGCCGGACGTTGCGGAAGTCCGCCGCGTCCCGGAAGTAGGCGTAGGCGTCCTCGTCCCGGCCGGTGCCGTCGACCTGGCCGGCGCGTGCGTACAGCAGCCGTGCCTGGCCGAGCAGGTCGAGGCCGATGTTGGCCAGGGCGACCTCCTCCTCCAGCTCCGGGGCCCGGGTGCACCACTCGGCCAGGCGCTGCGCGCCGACCAGGGCGTCGTCGCCGAGGGCGAGGCAGTACGCGGCCAGCTCGGCGGGCTCGACCGTGTCCGGCACGGTGGTGTCGACGCCGTGCAGCGGGTCCTCGAAACCGGTGCCGAAGGCCCAGCGGGCGTCCGACTCCCCGTGGTCCTCGGCCAGGGACAGGTAGACGTGGTCGTCGCTCATGTCCGTCCTGCTCCTAGATGTGCGGGACATCGTCGGGGATGTCGTAGAAGGTGGGGTGCCGGTAGACCTTGTCGGCGCTGGGCGCGAAGAAGGGGTCCTTCTCGTCGCGGGTGGAGGCGGCTATGTGCTCCGAGCGCACCACCCAGATGCTCACGCCCTCGTTGCGCCGGGTGTACAGGTCGCGGGCGTGGCTGAGCGCCATGGTGTCGTCGGCCGCGTGCAGCGAGCCGACGTGCACGTGGTTCAGGCCGCGCTTGCCGCGGACGAACACCTCGTACAGCGGCCAGCTGTCCTTCGTCCCCTCGGTGTTGCTCATGCCGCCGTTCCTTCCTCGTTGTTCCGGGCGGCCCGCTTGGCCGCGTGGGCGGACGCCGCCTCACGCACCCAGGCACCGTCCTCGTGCGCGGCCTTCCGCCGTGCCACACGTTCCTCGTTGCACGGCCCGTCGCCGCTGATCACGCGCTTGAGCTCGGACCAGTCGGGGGTGCCGAAGTCGTGGCGACCGCGCTCCTCGTTCCAGCGCAGTTCGGGGTCGGGCAGGGTGACGCCCAGCTTGGCGGCCTGCGGGACGGTCATGTCGACGAAGCGCCGGCGCAGTTCGTCGTTGCTGTGCCGCTTGATCTTCCAGGCCATCGAGGCGGCGGAGTTGGGGGAGTCGCCGTCGGGCGGGCCGAACATCATCAGGGACGGCCACCACCAGCGGTCCACCGCGTCCTGCACCATCTCGCGCTGGGCGTCGGTGCCGCGCATCATCGTCATCAGCAGCTCGTAGCCCTGCCGCTGGTGGAACGACTCCTCCTTGCAGATCCGCACCATGGAGCGGGCGTAGGGGCCGTACGAACTGCGGCACAGCGGCACCTGGTTGCAGATCGCCGCGCCGTCGACGAACCAGCCGATCACGCCGACGTCCGCGAAGGTCGGCGTCGGGTAGTTGAAGATCGACGAGTACTTCTGCCGGCCCTCGATGAGGCGGTCGGTGAGGTCGGCGCGGTCGGCGCCCAGGGTCTCGGCCGCCGAGTACAGGTACAGGCCGTGCCCGGCCTCGTCCTGGACCTTCGCGAGGAGGATGGCCTTGCGGCGCAGCGAGGGGGCCCTGGTGATCCATTCGCCCTCGGGCTGCATCCCGATGATCTCCGAGTGGGCGTGCTGCGCGATCTGCCGGATCAGCGTCTTGCGGTAGCCCTCGGGCATCCAGTCCCGGGGCTCGATCCGCTGGTCCTTCGCGATCGTCGCGTCGAACTGCTCCTGGAGCCGCTGCTCCGCGCTGTCGCCGCTCGACACTGCGCCGTGTGACGTGGTCATCGATACCAGCTTCCCTACCGACCATTCGTTCGGGTAATAGTCTGTCGAATTTTCCCGGCCCCGGCAACCCCTGAATCCGGGATCGCCCCGACCGCACACGGCCGCCGGACGGTGCGAGGGCCGCCACCGCGTGCGGCGGCCCTCGCTCCGGCGGCCTTCTGCTCAGCGGCCTTCCGCTCAGCGGCCCTCGAAGGAGGGCCTCTCCTTGGCGAGGAAGGACCGCACGGCGCCGCGGTGGTCGTCGGTGGCGCCGAGGCGCTCCTGGGCCGCGGCCTCACGCTCCAGTACCGCGCTCAGCCCCGCCCCGGCCGCCGCGTACCGCAGCAGCGCCTTGACCTCGCCGTACGCGGCGGTGGGCCCCGCCGCCAGCCGCCGGGCCAGCGCCAGCCCCTCGGCCGCCGCCTGCCCGTCGGGCACGACCTGGTGCACCAGTCCCCACAGCTGTGCGTCCCCGGCGTCGAAGCGGTCGCCGAGCAGCATGAGGGCGGCGGCGCGCGACGGGCCGACCGCCTGGGCCAGCGACAGGCTCAGACCGCTGTCCGCGGCCAGTCCGATCCCGGTGAACGCGGTCGAGAAACGCGCGCCGTCCGACGCCACCCGCACGTCGGCGCACAGCGCGAGACCCAGTCCGGCCCCGACGCACGCGCCCTCCACCGCCACGACCACCGGCTGAGGCAGCGCGTGCAGCGCTTCCACCAGCGGGTTGTACTCGGCGCGCACCACGGCGAACGCCGATGCCGCGTCGCGCTCCAGGGCCTCGGCGTGCTCCTTGAGGTCCTGTCCGACGCAGAAGTTCCGGCCCTGGGCGGTCAGCAGCACCGCGCGGACCGGCTCGCCGCCCCCGTCGCCTGCCACCCGGCGGACGGCGGCCAGCAGCCCGGACCGCAGGGCCGCGTCGAGCGCGTTGCCCGCGGCGGGCCTGCGCAGTTCGACGACCGCGACGCCGTCCTCGACGCGGTAGCCGACCCCCTGCCCCGCCGCGTCGGGCGAGGCCGCCTCGGGCGGGGTCACTGCCATGTGTAGAACCCCTGTCCCGACTTGCGGCCCAGTTCGCCCCGGGCGACCTTGTCGCGCAGCAGCTGCGGCGGGGCGAACCGCTCCCCGAGCGTGGCGTGCAGGTACTCGGCGATGGCCAGGCGGACGTCGAGCCCTACCAGGTCGGTCAGGCGCAGCGGGCCCATGGGGTGCTTGTAGCCGAGGCTCATCGCGTCGTCGATCGCCTCCGGCTCCGCCACCCCCTCCTCGACCATGCGGATCGCCTCCAGGCCGAGCGCCAGGCCGAGACGGCTGCTGGCGAAGCCGGGGGAGTCCTTGACGACGACGTCCTTCTTGCCCAGTGCCCGGGTCCAGTCCAGGGCGGCCCGTACGACCTCGGGCGAGGTCTCCGGCGCCACGACGATCTCGATCAGTTCGGAGGCGGGCACGGGGTTGAAGAAGTGCATGCCCAGGAAGCGGCCCGGCACCTTCAGGGCCGCGGCCAGTTCGGTGACCGACAGGGAGCTGGTGTTGGTGGCCAGCACGGTCGTGTCGTCCACCGCCGCCTCGGCCGCGGCGAGCAGCCCGGCCTTCAGCGCCGCGTTCTCGGGCACGGCCTCGACGACCAGCCCGGTGCCCGGAGCCAGTCCGTCCACGGACTCGGCGGTCGTGACCCGGGCGAGCACCTGCTCGGCGGGCTCGGCCAGGCGGCCGCGCTCGGCGGCCCGCCGCAGCCCGGTGGCGATCCGGTCCACGGCGGCGGCCGCGGCCTGCGCGCCGCTCTCCACGACGGTCACCGACGAGCCGGCGGCCGCGAACGACTGCGCGATGCCGGCCCCCATCCGGCCGCCGCCGATCACACCGACGACGGCGGGCACGGTCGGACTGCTCATGCCTTGCTCCCGTTCTTCCTCGCCAGAAAACGCGTCATGCGGTCCTGCTTGTCCTGGCCCTCGAAGAGCACGGCCTGCGCCAGGTCGTCGGCGACCGGGTGCGCGCCGGGCGCGTCCACGACGAGCTTGGTCAGGCGCAGTGCGGTGGCCGAGGACCGCGCCATGCGGTCCAGCAGCGCGTGCGCCTCGTCCAGCAGCTTCTCCGCCGGTACGACGTCGATGACCAGACCCGCGGCCAGGGCCGCCCGGGCGTCCAGGTTCCGCCCGGCGAGCAGCACCTGCTTGGCGACCGACTCGCCGACCAGCTCCGGAAGCCGCCAGCACGCCCCGGCCGCCGCCAGGATGCCGAGCCCCGGCTCCGGATTGCCGAAGACGGCGTCGGGTCCCGCGATACGGATGTCGCAGGCGTAGGACAGCTCCGCCCCGCCGCCCAGCGCCCAGCCGTCGACGGCGGCCACGGTCGGCATGGGCAGCCTGCGCACCCGCTCGAACAGGCGGCTGTTGATTCCCTGAAGCGCCTCGTCCCGGCCCCGCCGCAGCAGCTCCGCGATGTCCGCGCCGCCCGCGAACACGTTGCCGTGGCCGGTGAGCAGCAGCAGCTTCGGATCGTCCTCCAACAGGTCGCACACCGCGTGCAGTTCACGGATCATGAGCCCGCTGATCGCGTTGCGCGCCTCGGGGCGGTGCAGGGTCACCACGACCCGGTCCTCGCGCTCCTCGACGAGCAGCGTCTCGTACGCGTCCCGGCTCATACCCGCTCCACCAGCATCGCCACGCCCTGTCCCACGCCCACGCACAGCGTCGCCAGGCCCCGGCGGGCGTCCTCGCGCTCCAGGCGACCGAGCAGTGTGAGCAGGATGCGGGCGCCCGAGCAGCCCAGCGGGTGGCCGAGCGCGATGGCGCCGCCGTCGGCGTTGACCTTGTCCTCGTCGAGCTTGAGCCGGCGTACGACGGCCAGCGCCTGCGCGGCGAAGGCCTCGTTGAGCTCGACGGCGTCCAGGTCGGCGGTCTGCCAGCCGGCCCGGCCCAGCGCCTTCTGCGTGGCGGGAACCGGGCCCAGGCCCATGAGGTTGGGCTGCACGCCGGCCGAGGCGGAGGTGACGACACGGGCGCGCGGGGTGAGCCCGTACCGGTCGACGGCCGCCGCGCTCGCCACGACCAGGGCCGCGGCCCCGTCGGACAGGGGGGAGGCCGAGCCCGCGGTGACGATGCCGTCCTTGCGGAAGATGGTGCGCAGGGAGCCCAGCTTCTCCAGCGTCGTCGACGGGCGCGGCCCCTCGTCGCGCTCCACCAGGCCGTCCTTCACCGGGACCGGGACGATCTCGCGGTCGAAGTGCCCTGCCTCCCGCGCGGCGACGGCCCGCCGGTGGCTGCGCAGCGCGAAGGCGTCGGAGTCGGCGCGGGTGATGCCGTCGAGGGCGGCGACCTCCTCGGCCGTCTCACCCATCGACAGGGTCGTCCTCACCGTCTCCGGACCGGCCCCGGCGGGCACCGCGCGGTCGGCGGCGGCGAAGCGCGGGTTGGTGAAGCGCCAGCCCAGGGACGTGTCGTGCACCTCGCCCGGCTTGGCCCACGGGGTGCCCGGCTTCTCCATCACCCACGGGGCGCGGGTCATCGACTCCACGCCGCCCGCGACGACGAGGTCGGCCTCGCCGGACCGGATCGCCTGGGCCGCCGAGGCGACCGCGGTCAGGCCCGAGGCGCACAGCCGGTTGACGGTGTAGCCGGGCACGGTGTGCGGGAGCCCGGCGAGCAGGACGGCCATGCGCGCCACGTCGCGGTTGTCCTCGCCGGCCTGGTTGGCCGCGCCCAGGATCACCTCGTCCACGGCCTCGGCCGGGATCGCGGCGCGGCGCACGGCCTCACCGACCACCAGCGCCGCCAGGTCGTCGGGGCGTACGGAGGCCAGGGCGCCGCCGTAGCGCCCCTGCGGGGTGCGGGCCCCGTCGATCAGATAGACCTCGTCAGGCATGGGTGCTCTCCTCGATGACGACGGGGCGGCGCGACTGGAGCGTCGCGAAGCGGCCGGTGACGAACGCGGGGTCGGACAGGGTGGCGCTGGCCGCGGGGTTGGCGGCGCTGCCGTGGAAGTCGCTGAACGCGGCGGACTGGTTGACGAAGACCTGGCCCGTGAGGTTCTCCGACAGGTGCACTCCCGCCTCCAGGGCCGCCGACTCGGCGGCGGCGAGGACCTCTTCGCTCGTGGAGTGCACGGCGGCGGTCAGCGCGCCGTGGGCGCGCACCGTCTCACGGAAGATCCGCAGGCTGTGCTCGGTGGAGTCGGTGGCGATCACGAAGGAGACGGGCCCGAACCACTCGCGGGTGTACGTCTCCTCGTCCGGCCCCGCGTCCAGGCGCGCCACCAGCGGCGTGCGGACGGTGGCCTCCGGGTGCTCGGGGTGCTCCACCGGTCGCGAGGCGTGCACCGTGGTGCCCACCGCCGCCGCCTTCTCCAGCCGGTCGAGCACGCCGTCGTTGACGATGGCGCCGAGCGTGCCGGCCGCCCGGTCCGGGTCGCCGAGCAGCTTGTCCAGCGCGGCGCCCAGGTCCGCGGCGAACTCGTCGGCGGTCCTGACGCCCTGGTCGGTGGCGATGCCGGCGCGGGGGATCAACAGGTTCTGCGGGGTGGTGCACATCTGGCCGCTGTAGAGGGACAGCGAGAAGGCGAGATTGCGCAGCAGCCCGCGGTAGTCGTCGGTGGAGTCCAGGACGACCGTGTTCAGGCCCGCCTTCTCGGTGTACACGGCGGCCTGGCGGGCGTGGGTCTCCAGCCAGTCGCCGAACTCCGTGGAGCCGGTGAAGTCGATGATGCGGACGTCCGGGTGGAGCGCGAGGAAGCCCGCGGTGCGCTCGCCGGGCTCCTCGGCGGCGAGGATCACGAGATTGGGGTCGAAGCCGGCCTCGGCGAGGACCTCGCGGGCGGTGCGCACGGTGAGCGCCAGCGGCAGCACGGCGCCCGGGTGCGGCTTGATCACCACGGGGTTGCCGGTGACCAGGCTGGCGAACAGACCCGGATAGCCGTTCCAGGTGGGGAAGGTGTTGCAGGCGATCAGCAGGGAGACACCGCGTCCGATCGGCGTGAACTTCTTGTCCATCATCAGCGCCCCGCCCTTGCGCTGGGGCTTGGTCCAGCGCGCCGAGCGCGGGTGCCGCTTCTGCTCCGCCCAGGCGTAGGCGACGGCTTCCAGGCCGCGGTCCTGAGCGTGCGGGCCGCCCGCCTGGAACGCCATGACGAAGGCCTGTCCGGTGGTGTGCTGCACGGCGTGCGCGTTCTCGAAACTGGCCGCGTTCAGCCGGGCCAGGATCTCGGCGGCGACACCGGCGCGTGCATCGGGGCCCGCGTCGCGCCAGGGACCCGTGGCGGCCTTGGCGGCCGCCACCGCCTCCTCGGGCGAGACCCGGGGGTAGCCGATGCCGAGGCCGAAGCCGTAGGGGGAGGTCTCGGCGGCCTGCACGGTCCCCTCCCCGGGGTGCCCGGGCAGCGCGAACGGCTTGCCCAACTGGTCCCGGAAAGCGGCCTCACCGAGCTTCGGGGCCTCCTCGCCGTACACCGACTTGCTGGGCGACTCCGGGTACGGAGTCCAGTGGTCCCGGCTCTCGGTGGCCGCGACCGCCGCCTCCAGCAGCTCACGGTGGCGGGCGAAGAAGTCGACGGGCTCGGGAGTGGTGTGGGGCATGCGGTCCACCTCTTGACAGGCAGCGGTGATGCTTGATTACTTGGCTTTGCCGACGCTAACCGAATGTTCGGTCGGTACACAAGGTGGTGGAAAACGTGACGCAGGCCACTGACGTCGAACCCGGTCCGGTCGAGACGATGTTCGCCGCGGACCTGGCTTCCCGGAATCTCGGCATCGAGCTGACGCACCACGGCGAAGGGACCGCCGAGGTGCGGATGACCGTGACGCCGGCAATGGTCAACGGGCATCGGATCGCCCACGGCGGCTATCTCTTCCTGCTCGCCGACACCGCGTTCGCCTGCGCCTGCAACAGTCACGGACCCGTGACGGTCGCGGCGGCGGCCGACATCGTCTTCATCGCCCCGGCCCACGAGGGCGACGTCCTCGTGGCGACGGCCTGCGAGCGCACCCGGTACGGCCGCAGCGGGATCTACGACGTGAGTGTCCGGCGGGGTGACGAGGTGATCGCGGAGTTCCGCGGGCGCAGCCGCAGCCTACGAAGCGAGAAGACGAAGGAGTCGCGATGAGCAGCGAAGTGACGGCCCCGGTGGATCAGGGGCCCCGGCTGGGACAGCCGCTCCCGGACGAGCTGCTGGACAGCGGCGAGCGCATGACCCGCGAGCAGCTCCGCGATGTACAGCTCAGCCGGCTCCGCGCGACCCTCCACCACGCCTACGACAACGTCGAGCTCTACCGGAAGAAGTTCGACGAGGCCGGCGTCACCCCCGAGGACTGCCGCTCCCTCGAGGACCTGGCCCGCTTCCCCTTCACCACCAAGGCCGACCTGCGCGACACCTACCCCTTCGGCATGTTCGCCGTCCCCATGTCCGAGGTCCGGCGCATCCACGCCTCCAGCGGCACCACCGGCCGCCCCACCGTGGTCGGCTACACCGAGAACGACCTGTCGACCTGGGCCGACCTCATCGCCCGCTCCATCCGCGCCGCGGGCGGCCGGCGGGGCCACAAGGTCCACATCTCCTACGGCTACGGCCTGTTCACCGGCGGCCTCGGCGCGCACTACGGTGCCGAGCGCGCCGGGTGCACCGTGATCCCCGCCTCCGGCGGCATGACCGCGCGCCAGGTGCAGATCATCCGGGACTTCGAGCCCGAGATCATCATGGTCACGCCCTCCTACATGCTGACCCTGCTCGACGAGTTCGAGCGGCAGGGCGTGGACCCGCGCACCAGCTCCCTCAAGGTCGGCATCTTCGGCGCCGAGCCCTGGACGGAGGCGATGCGCCGCGAAATAGAGGAGCGCATGGACATCCACGCCGTCGACATCTACGGACTGTCGGAGGTCATGGGCCCGGGTGTGGCGCAGGAGTGCGTGGAGACCAAGGACGGACTGCACGTCTGGGAGGACCACTTCTGTCCCGAGGTCGTCGACCCGATCACCGGTGAGGTGCTGCCCGACGGCGAGAGCGGCGAGCTGGTGTTCACCTCGCTGACGAAGGAAGCCCTGCCGATCATCCGCTACCGCACGCGTGACCTCACCCGCCTGCTGCCCGGCACCGCACGGCCCGCCTTCCGCCGTATCGAGAAGATCACCGGCCGCAGCGACGACATGATCATCCTGCGGGGTGTGAACGTCTTCCCGAGCCAGATCGAGGAGGTCGTGCTGCGCGTGCCCGACGTCGCCCCGCACTTCCAGATCCAGTTGACCCAGCGCGGCCGCATGGACCACATGACGGTCCACATCGAGGCCCGCCCCGGCGCGGGGCCGGAGCAGCGCGAGGCGGCCGCCCGGGCGATCGGCAAGGGCGTGAAGGACTCGGTCGGCATCAGCGTCGAGGTGTGCGTGGTCGATCCGGAGACCCTGGAGCGCTCGGTGGGCAAGATCCGCCGGGTCCGGGATCTGCGCCGGGGATGAGGCCCGGCCCCGGCCGCCGCGGCCGGTGGACACGACCACCGGTCGCGGCGTGAGGGTCAGGGCGCCAGGTTCTGCCCGAGATGGGCGCCGGCGGGTGTGCCCAGGGCGGTGTCGCGCAGGGCGACGGTCCGGGCGAGGCCGAAGCCGCTGCTGTTGACGGGCGCGTACAGCAGGAGGCCGTTGCCCCCGTCCTCGCCTTCCGCGCCGAAGACGAGCCCCGCGTATCCGTGGCCGGTCATGTCCGTCAGGGCGACGGAGGAACCGAACCGGTCGCCCGTCTCCGCCGCGTCCAGGATCCCGGGGGTGTCCTGGTTGAGGGCGAAGGAGCCGGTGGCCGTCAGACCGGACGCGGAACCCCGCAGCAGGGTGGCCTGCCCGGCGTCGCGGTGGTGGACGCCGTCACGGGTGAGGCCTTCTCCGGGGGCGCCTACCAGGACGTCCGCGTAGCCGTCGGCGTCGTGGTCCCCGACGGAGACCGCCTCGCCGAAGCCGTCACCGGCCCGGTCGGTGCCCGCCACGCCCACACCGTCCTGGTGGACGACCTTCATACCGCTGGTGGTGAGCCCGGTCGCCGCACCGCGGACCACGGTGACCTGACCCCCTGCCGCACCGCCCGATTCCGGGGCGTGGGGCTGGCCGATGACGAGGTCGTCGTACCCGTCGCCGTCGATGTCGCCCGCGGCGACGCAGCGGCCGCCCCGCACCGGGAGGGCGCCCCGCTTCGTCAGCCCGTGCGCGGAGCCCGCGAACCACGCCACGCGCCCGGTGCCGTCGGCGTCGGTGTACACGAGGGCGACGTCCGCGTAGCCGTCCCCGTTGAAGTCGCCGGTCGTGGCGTCCGGATGGGAGACCGGGCCCTTGGCGGTGGTCAGCGGTCCGGAGGTGGTGGCGCTCGCGGTCAGCCGTACGCTCCACATGCCGCCGTTGCCGGTGCCGGCCGCGAAGACGTCCGCGCGGCCGTCGCCGTCGAAGTCGCCGACGGCGACCGCCGAGCCGAACCGTGCCCCGGCCGGTGTGCCGCCGGAGGCGGTGTAGGAGAACCCCGAGTCCAGACCGGGCCCGTACAGGACGGTGACCGAGCCCCGGTCGGCGTGCCCGTGGTCGTCGTCCTTTCCGGGCACACCGATCGCGAGGTCGGCGTAGCCGTCGCCGTTGACGTCGCCCCACGCGGTCGCGGCGCCGAAGTTGTCGCCGGGCACGGAGGAGCCGGGGACCCCGGGGCTGTCCTGAGTGATCGTCACCTTCGAGGCCGCGGCCGGGCCGTCGAGGCCGCCCGGGATCACCGTCACGCCGCCGGCGCCGCCCGACACCCTGGGCGTACCGGCCGCCAGGTCGCCGGTGCCGTCGCGGTCGAAGTCGGAGGTGGGCGGCGCGTGCGAGATCCCCGGTCTCCCGGCCAGCTCGGCGATACGGGCGGCCTCCCCGACGGTCCCGCCGCCGGCACGGGCACCGCTGCCGGAACCCAGCGCGACCTTGCCGGCCGGGTCGATGCCGTACATTCCGAACTTCCACGCCACGATCCGCGCGATGGCGTTCCGCGCGGCCGGGCTCGGCTTTGCGGTCGTGAAGTCGCCGATGAAGGAGATGCCGACCGTGCCGGTGTTGGAACCGCGCTCGTGCGCGCCCACCACCGGCAGGTCCGCGCCGCCGCCGCGGCCCTCGAAGACCTGACCGCAGCGGTCGACGACGAAGTTGTAGCCGATGTCGTCGTAGCCGCGTGCGAGGTGCCCCTGCTGGAGGGTGCGCAGCCGGGCGCGGGACTGGGCACAGGAGAGCTCGTTGTCGCTGCCGGCCCCGGTGTCGTGGACGATCGCGGCCCGGATCCGCGTTCCGTACCTCGGCGTGCTGCCGTGTCCGGTCCAGGCTCCCCACTCCGCCTGGGTGATGACCGGCGGCCGCACCACCGTCGACGGGCGCGCGGCCGGGACGGTGCGTGGTGCGCCGACCGGCGCGGACCCGGTGACCGGCGCGGACTCGGTGACCGGCGCGGACTCGGTGATCGGGGCGGACTCGGTGATCGGGGCGGACCTGTCGGCCGGGGCGGACTCGGTGGACGCGGCGTCCTCGGACCCGGTCGTGCCCCCGGACCCCGTGCCGGGGTCCAGCAGCTTGACGTCCAGCCCTGCGGGCAGCCCCGTGGCGGGCGTGCCGTCGCCCCTGAGGACGCGCACCTCCACACCGTCCGCGTCACCGGTCCACACGGAGGCGGTGCCGCCCCGGACCCCGGCCCGCCGGGCCTCCGCCCCGTCGGCGGTCAACGGGTCGTCCGGCAGCCTCCGCCAGTCCGACCACTCGCCGGTCGCCACCGAGCGGGAGCGCAGTTCGGCGGTGCCGCCCAGTTCGGCGCGCGGGTCGTCCCAGGTCAGCAGCGCGGCGCTGAACCGCTCCGTGTCCCACTGCGGCAGCCCCTCGTGCCCCTCGCCCAGGTCTGCCGGCCGCAGCGTCTGCACGGACGGTATCCGCCCGTGACCCCGCGGCTGTGCGGGCGGAGACGCCACCGCGAAGGTGACGACTCCGGCCCCTGTCAGCACGGCGGCCCCGCCCGTCAGCCACACTCGCCGGTTCAGGCTCCGTAACGCGTTCGCCCGCCCAGTTCGGCGACCCACCATCCCACCCCAAGAAAGTCCGGCGTTCGGCACGCGTGTCACAGCTGTCACTAGCCAAGCGCACGGACCTCACCAGATGTCACACCCGCGGGTGCCGCCGTGCGCTCAGCCCTTGTGCTTGCCCAACTTGTCCACGGCGTCCTGTGCCTTGTCGACGACGGTGTCGATCGTGCTGCTGTGCTTGCCGCCGGTCTTGCCGTCGATGAACTCGCCGGCCTTCTCCAGTCCGTCGGAGATCTTGTCGCCGTGGGCTTCGGCGATGTCCTCGACCTTGCCCTTCAGGTTCTTCAGCTGGTCGAACATGCGTGTGCCGCTCCTCTACGGGGCTGTAGTAGCTCGGGACGCCATGATCTCACGACGCGGGCCCGGCACCTCGCGTCGAGGTGCCGGGCCCGTGACCCGAACGTGCCGGGGGGAGCGGTTACTTGAACCGGACCACCTGCGGGTCGTGGTCGCTCATCTGGTCGTAGAACTCGGCGTTGATGTGGACGACCTCGTAGGAGGGCTTCTTGATGTTGGACGAGACCAGGATGTGGTCCAGCGTCTGCGAGTTGCCGTCGTACACGTAGCTGTAGCGCTCGTTCGCCGGCAGGGTGTTGATCAGATCCGTGAGGATCTTGCCGGAGGTCAGCGTGGCCAGCGGCTTGGAGAACTGGTAGTCGTTCAGGTCGCCCAGGACGACGACCTTGGCCTTCTTGTCCTTGGACAGCAGGTCGGAGACGAAGGCGTTACGAACTTGGCGATGGTCTTGTCCGCCGCGACCGTTCCGTCGTCCGTGGCGCCGCTGTTGTCCTGGATCTCCTCCAGGCTCAGGATGTCCGGGGCGGCCAGGTTCTTGACGACGGCCTGGGCCAGCCGGTCGAACTTGCGCTGCGGGTCCGACGGGGCGAGGTTCTCGACGTTGTAGGTGGCGACGGACAGCTCGTCCGCCTTGCCCGGCTTCGCCACGTCCGGGGTCAGCCCGCCGGAGACGGTCTTGCCGAGCTTGGTGGCCTGGATGCTGTAGCCGCCGTAGGTGCCGTAGTCCAGCGGGCCGGAGGTCGGGCCGGTGAGGGTGTCACCCACATTCGCCTGGAGCTTGTCACCGGTCAGCGAGGTGAGGAGCAGTCGCCCGGAGTTGGGGCTGGCGTAGCCGGTGAGGACGGTGCCGCCGCGGTAGGACGGGTTCTGCTGGGGCTTGGTGGTGATCCACGTCTCGTTGTAGTCGTTGCTGGCGCCCACCACGCGGGAGTCGCCGACCTGCACCAGCATGCCCTCACGGGACTCCAGCCAGTCCAGGGCGTACTTGTCGGGCTTCAGCTCCAGGGACTCGATGCTTCCGCCCGGAACCTGCGGGGCGTAGGCCTCGGCCAGCGTCGTCGCGTTGATGACCTCCGCCGCCGGCAGCGGGTTGCCGGAGGACAGGACGACGGCCTTGGGGCCGGTCAGTTCGGTGACGGACTGCGCACCGCTGTTCTGGCCGCCGGGGTAGTACTCGCTGACCTTGCCCGACACCAGCACCGAGTCGCCGACCTTGACGACGGGGGTGGCGGAGCCCGTGTACACGAAGATGGCCTCGCTGGTGGCCGGGTTCGCGTCCGGGTCGGGGTCCTGGATCCAGTAGCCCTTCGTGCCGGTGCTGCGCACGCCGGTCACCACGCCGGGCACGTTGGTGACGGACTCGCCGTTGTGCGGGGAGATCCGGGTGGTGCCCTGGATGTCGTGGACGCGCAGGCTGCCCGGCGCGGTGTCGGTGGGCGACGGGGTGGGGGAGGGCGACGGGTCGCCGGAGCCCTCTCCCGTGCTGTTGCGCGGGGTCGGAGCGCCGCCGGTGAAGTCGACCGAGTTGTCGTCCGTGTCGGTGAAGGCGGCGTCGCGCGAGACGGAGGTGGTGTTGCCCGCACCGGTGGCGGGGTTGCCCTCGCGCACCACGGCGGTGCCGAAGCCCGCCAGGTCCTTGATGCTGCCGTCGGCCGCGCAGTCCTCGGCGGTCAGGCAGGTGAGCGCGGTGGTGGAGTGGACCAGCGCGATGGTGCCGCTGGTCGCCGACATGCTGATGGTGCCGGTCGCGTCGGGCGTCGGCAGGGCGGCGTCGCCCGCGGTGCCCTTGGCCTCCTGGATCAGGTAGGTGCCGCCCGCGGGAATCGCCCCGGTGAGCGGGGTGACCTGCCACTTGGTGGTGGCCGAGGGCGAGCCGCTGAGGTACTGGACGGACCAGCCGCTCAGGTCGAACGATCCGGAGCCGGCGTTGCCCAGCTCGACGAAGTCGTGGGTGAAGGGCGCGCCGGAGTTGCCACCGCCGCCGTAGACCTCGGAGATGACGGCGTCCGGGGACGCCGCCTGGGCGGTGAGAGGCAGTGCGATCAGTGAGCCCGCGATACCGAGGGGAAGCGCGACGAGGCCGACCTTGGCAGCTCTGCCACGCAGGGACAGCGGTATGTGTGAAGACACGTGGGGCTCTTTCGTGGAGTTGAGGAAACAGACGCGACTGAACCGTGGGAGGTGACAGGAGACTCGTGGGTCGGCAGGAAAGATACGCGCGTAGATTCCCGCGCAACAAGATGGAGGACCGACCAAGGGGCAAGCGTTTCCCCGGTCGTTGGCCGGAAGCCACCGGAACGACCGTCGTGTCACCCGGGACAGCTGGGGCGTACGACGACGAATCCCCGCACGGCGGGAGTTGGGGAAGCCCCTCCCGGCCCATCCAGGTCCGGACAGGCCCGGCTGGATCCGGCCAGGCCCAGATGCACGACCGCGCAGGCTGCGGAAGGATCGATATCGAGGGGTGAGAGCGGGCGCGAGCTGCCGCGCGGCTCACCCCCGACCGGTGCCTCGGCGTGTCCGAGCTGGGGGCCACACCCGTTCCGGAGTTCCTACCGGAGCACTCCCATGGTGTCGAAGCGAATTCTGTACCGAGCCCCTCGTTCCACGGAGCCGGTGGCACGGCACGCCGCCGCGGTCACGGCGACCGTCGCCGACTGCGGTCTGCTGCTCATCAGGCTCACCTTCGGCCTGCTGATGGCCGGGCACGGCGCGCAGAAGCTGTTCGGGCTCTTCGGAGGGCGCGGCCTGACCGCGACCGGTCAGGGGTTCGCGGCCCTCGGCTACCGCCCGGGAAAACTGTTCGCCGCGATCGGCGGTCTGTCGGAGTTCCTGGGCGGCCTCGGTCTGGCCCTCGGGCTGCTGACCCCGCTCGCGGCCGCCGCCCTGATCGGAGTCATGATCAACGCAATGGCGACCGTCACCGGCGTCCACGGCCTGTGGGAGACGGACGGCGGAGTGGAATACAACGTGTGCATCGCCGTCGTCGCCCTGGGGATCGCCGCCATCGGCCCGGGCCGGCTGGCCGTGGACCGCTTCTTCCGTTGGGGCGCCGGCGGCTGGAGGGAGGCGGCCCTCGCCCTGGCCCTGGGCGGCGCGGGCGCCGCGGTCACGCTCAGTCTCTAGCCCGCCCCGCGGCGCCGGAGGACACGCCGAAGACCCCGGGGCACGCGCCGCCCCGGGTTCGTGGGCCGCCTGCGCGCCGCGGAAGTGACGGTCTGTGAGGTGTCCGTGGAGCGTCGCCGCCCACCCTCACACGACCAGTCCACGACACCGGGCAGAATGGGGGTGATCACCAACCCCCGGGAGACGAACGACCCATGGAATTCCGCGATGACGTGGATCTTGATGCTTCTCAGGTCGAAGACCGCGGCAGCGGCGGCGGTGGCATCCCCGGAGGCGGGCTCACCATCGGCGGCGGCGTCATCGGCGTCGTCGTCCTGGTCGTCGCACTGCTCCTGGGCGTCAACCCGGCGGGCCTCCTGAACGGCGGCGGCTCGAACTCCGCCACCCAGCAACAGGGGGAGGACCTGACCGCGAAGTGCCGGAAGGGCGCCGACGCCAACCAATCGGAGAAGTGCCGCGTGGTGGGCGTCGTCAACAGCATCCAGCGCTACTGGCAGGGCGCTCTCCCCGAGCACTACCAGCAGTCCTACACCAAGGCTGGAACCCAACTGGTCTCCGGCACCTGGAGCACGGGGTGCGGCCGGGCCACCTCCGCCATGGGCCCGTTCTACTGCCCGGCCGACCACAGTGTCTACCTCGACCTCGGTTTCTTCCGCGAACTGGAGGAAAGGTTCGGCGCCAAGGGCGGCCCCTTCGCGCAGGCGTACGTCATCGGCCACGAGTACGGGCATCACGTGCAGAACCTGCTGGGCACCATGAACCGCGCCGGCCGGGACCGCAAGGGAGCCGACAGCGGCTCGGTCCGGCTGGAGCTCCAGGCCGACTGCTACGCCGGGGTCTGGGCCAAGAACGCCGTCACCACCGGCTTCTTCGACAAGCCGTTCACCGACTCCGACATCCGCGAGGCCCTCGGGGCCGCGGAAGCCGTCGGCGACGACCGCATCCAGGAACGCACCCAGGGCCGCGTCGACCCGGAAGGCTGGACCCACGGCAGTTCGCAGCAGCGGGTCCACTGGTTCACCGCCGGCTACACCACGGGCTCCCCGGCCCGGTGCGACACCTTCACCGGCGCCATCTGACCACGTGAAGGCCCCGACCGGGTTCCCCGGTCGGGGCCTTCGCCGTCCGTACGGTGCCGTCGGCGCCGGTCCAGCAGGAAGTCGAACACCGCCTGGCGGCCCCTGTCCTGGCCGTCCTGCTCCGGACCGAGTGCGCCGCGCCCGGCACCAACACGACCTGGGCCCGCGGCGTCAGCCTCTTCCGGTCGTGAAGCCATTCCAGCGGGGTCGGCACGTCCCGGTCCCGGCCGAGCAGCAGGACCTGCACGCCCGGCAGCCCGCGGTGCTCCGGAGGCAGCGGCGGTACCGGCGTGCGCGGCCCGTGCGGACAGCTCGGCATCGAGCCGAGGCCGTTCGCCGTGGCGGCGTCGAAGGGGCCGGAGCCGACCGGTGTGAGCTCCGCACCGGCCTTCTCCAGCGCCTCCCGGCGTCCGGCCGCCGAAGCGTCCGCCCTGTCCCGGGGGTAACGTCCGTCCAGGCACAGCGTGGGGGCGTGCAGCCCCTGGCCGAGCTCCTCGGCGCTCGCCGCGCTTCCCTCCCGCACACCCGCGATCGGACCCCGCGGCAGCCGGGTACGCCGTCACTTCCCCAGTCCCGCCACGGTCTCGTACCACCTGGGCGTACTGCGCACACCGGGTCTCGTCACCCGTGCCCGCTCCGGTCGCGCGGTGCTCCACCACCGCACCCCGGCGAGTTCCCGGTCGGCGGGCAGTCGATGGGCCCGGGCGCCGGCCGTCACGCGAGCGCCGTGCGCCCTCGACTCCCGAAGTGGCTTGTTCCGCCCGGTCCGGCAGCGCCAGCCCGCGTGCCGAAACCGCGGCCGACCCCGTGCCGCGTTCGGGTGCCGCCTTCCGTACCTGCCGTTGTCACCCGCCGTTCCCGCCGTGTTGGCGGCAGGGGCCCAGCATGGGCGCCGCTCGAACACGCTTTTAACGTACAGACGGCAGGAGTTCGGACATGGGCCACGGCCACAGTCACGCCCACGGGCACCACCACCACCACGACCACGGCACGGGTGGCGGGTCCCTGCCGCCGGCGCTCGACCTGGAGGTCCCCGACACCGAGTTGACGCCCGATCAGCTGTCCCGCCGGTCCATGCTGCGCCGTACCGGCCTGCTCGGTGCCGGACTTGCGGCGGGCAGCGTGCTCGCCGGCGCCGGACAGGCGGCCGCCTCCCAGGGCCAGAACCAGGGGCAGAACCAGAACCAGCAGTCCTCGCAGCCCTCCCGCTCCGGGGGATACCTGTGGCTGGCCGGCGACCACCACATCCACACCCAGTACAGCTCCGACGGCAAGTACCGGGTCGTCGACCACGTGCGCCAGGCCAACGCGCACGGCCTGGACTGGATGGTCATCACCGACCACGGCAGCGAGCAGCACGCCAAGATCGGTGTGGAGAAGGTCAACCCGGACATCGTCGCCGCCCGCGGGCAGATCTCCGACACGCTGGTCTTCCAGGGCCTGGAGTGGAACATCCCGGCCGCCGAGCACGGCACCGTCTTCGTCCACCCCGGCACCAACGAGGTCGCCGTGCTGAAGGAGTTCGAGAACTCCTTCGACGGGGCCGTGAAGAAGGCCACCGCCAACACCCCCGCCAACGAGGCGCTCGCCATCGCGGGCGTCAACTTCCTCGCCGAGCAGGTCCAGCGCCGCAAGGTCAAGGACGCCCTGTTCCTGGCCAACCACCCCGCCCGCAAGGGCATCGACTCCCCGCACGAGATCCGTGCCTGGCGCGACGCGCAGCCGACGATCGCCGTCGGCATGGAGGGCGCTCCCGGCCACCAGGCCGCCGGCCTGCCCGCCCCGGGCGGCCCCGGCTCGGGCCGGGGTTACTACGACGGCAGCCCCGGCGCCGACTCCTTCTCCGGCTACCCGCTGGAGAGCTACCGCACCTGGGGCGGCTTCGACTGGATGACCGCGACCGTGGGCGGTCTGTGGGACAGCCTGCTGGCCGAGGGCAAGCCCTGGTGGATCACCGCCAACTCCGACTCCCACAGCGTCTACGCCGACTCCTCCGTCCGCGGGCCGGGCAGCGACTTCAACGCCAACGGCCGTTACGAGGACCCCGTCCACGGCGGCGCGCTGAACCTGGGCGACGGCGACTTCTGGCCCGGCCAGTACTCCCGCACCCACGTCGGCACCGCCTCCTTCTCCTACCAGTCGGTCATGGACGGCATCCGCGCCGGCCGCGTCTGGGTCGACCACGGCGGGCTGATCAGCGGTCTCAACGCCCAACTGCGCTCCGGCGGCAAGGCCGTCACCCTCGGCGACGTGCTGCACGTGCGCCGCGGCAGCCAGGTCGACCTGGTCGTCGAGATCAGCCTCGCCAACGGCCCGAACTGGGCGCAGTTCGTGCCGAAGCTGGCCCGGGTCGACGTGATCCAGGGCGACGTCACCGGCCGGGTCTCCGACAAGGACGTCTTCACCACCCCGGACACCAAGGTCGTGAAGTCCTTCGAGGTGGACAAGTCCACCGGCTCGGTGCGTCTGACGTACTCCCTCGGCCGCGTGGACAAGCCGGTGTACGTGCGGCTGCGCGGCACCGACGGCAACCGCACCGCGGTCGGTCTGCGCGGTGCCTCCGTGGACCCGGCCGGACCGGCGATGGACGTGGTCGGCGACGCCGACCCGTGGAAGGACCTGTGGTTCTACTCCAACCCGATGTGGGTCCTGCCCGCATGACCGGTACGCCCGGCGGACCCGGCGTCCCCACCGTGATCGGTGTGGACGCCGGGTCGGCGGACCTGCGCGGCGCCGATCACCTCGCCCAGGACCTGGTGGCGCGGCTCGGCCTGCCGGACGCCACCGTCGCCTGCACGCACCCGGTCCGCAGCGGCGAGCGGCCGCACATCGCCGTCTCCCTGGCGCTGCCGGACGCGCACACCGCGGCCTCGGCATGGCACCGGCTCGTCGCCCTCCTCGCGCTCCTCGCGGACGAGGAGCGGCCGCCGTCCGGCGCGGCCCTCGGCGTGCTGCGGCACGGCCCGGCGCCGTACGCGGACGGCGCCGCCCTGGCGGCGGCCGAGCAGCAGACCCGCGAGCAGGGACGTGCCGTCGTCTACCCCGGTGTCCAGCGTCTCGTCGGCACGGTCCCGCTGAGCTTCCTCCTCCGGAACACCGCGATCGACCGGGTCACCGTCATCGGGGCGCCGTCCGGCCCCGGCGGCGGCCCGGAACCGGACACCTCGGTGACGACTCGCGATCACGTGCGCCCCCTGTGGCAGGACGGACGGCTCGTGCTGCCGCTCGTGCCCGCCGCGGGGGGCGTCCTCGCCCCCTTCGAGGTGCCCGACCCCACGCCCTGCTGCGCCGATCACGGCTGACGCCCGCCCCGGCCGGCGGCCTGCGCCGGACGAAGTCCTTCCGCCTCGCGGTCCCAGCAGGTCACAACGGGTCCGCGGGGCAGTAGGGTCCGATCCATCGAGCCCAGTGTCGTGGCCGAAGGAGGGGCAACCGTGGATCTCGAGGCGCTTCGTTCTTTCCTGGCGGTGGCCAAGTACCGCAGTATCTCCAAGGCCGCCGCCGGCTCGTACGTCACACAACCGACGATGAGCCAGCGGCTGCGGCGGCTGGAGGAGAGTCTCGGTTTCGCGTTGTTCGAGCGGGGCTGGAAGGGCGCGGTGCTGACCCCGCAGGGCGCGTACTTCCTGCCGTACGCCGCCCAGCTCATCCGGGATCTGTCCAACGCCTCCGCGGTCCTGGGCAAGAAGGACCCGTCCCGGCCGCGGAGCTTCGCCGAGGTGGCCGGTCATCCGCACAAGGTCGTTTTCGGCGTGGACAACTGGCTGTCGGAGCGGTCCGTACGGGCCGTGGTGAGCAGCGCGCTGGACGTGTACGGGGCGGACGAGTTCCGGGTGACCAGCCGGCCTGCCACGACGGTGATCGACCTGCTGGAACTCAACCAGCTGGACGCCGGGCTGTTCTACTCGACGGAAGCGGACCACCCGTTCCACACCGACGTCGTCGGCGTCGAGGACATGGCGCTCGTCCATCCGCCGGGGGCGGTTCTGGAGGAGGTCAGCGCCCCGGCCCTGAAGGAGCTGCTGTCCCGCTACCGGTTCGTGCTGTTCGACAATCCGGTGCTGACGCACCATGCGAGGATCACGACCACGCTGATCGAGACGTACGAGATCTCCCGCTTCCACGTGGTGGACGACTACCGGACCATGCATGCGCTGATCCGGCTGGGGGAGTGCATCACCGTGGTTCCCGCCGGTGTCGTCCTCGGCGACCGGGGGCAGCGGGCGACGGACCTTCCCTCGGCCCGGCTGCCCGGACTGCTTCCGCAGATCAGTGTCACGGTGGGGGTCAGTGACGCGGGCCGGGACCACGGGGTGACCGAGGCGTTCGCGGCGTCCGTCGGGCGGTTCCTCGACGAGGACCCGCCCGGGGCCCCGGACGGCGATCTGCCCGGGGCGGGGTGACCCGCGCCGACGCGCGGGTCGTCCGCCTCCCGGGCAGGTCCTCAGGGCGTGGCGGGACCGGGTTCCGGCTGGACGCCCGCGGCCGTCGTGACGGCGGCGTCCTCGTCGCCGGTACGGCCGGTCTTCTTCGGTGCCGTCTCCTGGAGGAAGGACGCGGCCACCACGCACAGCAGCAGTCCGCCGAGTGCCAGGTAGAGGACGGTGTGGATGCCGTGGTGCTGGGCCAGGTATCCGGCGACGGACGGCGCCACGCCACCGCCGAAGATCTCCGCGACGCCCATCACGGTGCCTGCCGCGGCGGCCATCAGACCGGCGGGGACGGATTCCACGGTGATGGTTCCGGCGAGCAGGGCCAGACAGCCGTTGGCGCCGAAGGCGACGAAGAACAGCAGCAGGAACAGCAGCGGCACCACCGGCCCCTGGAGGATGAAGCCGACCAGCATGCACATCGCCATCAGCAGCGCGACGACGACCACGGGCTTGCGGCCGAACCGGTCGGACAGCCCCGGAATGACCAGCTGGCCCGCGAAGGCGCCGAACCCGATGCCGGAGGCGATGACACCCATCTGGCTGGTCCCGATGCCCTGGTGATCGACCAGGTAGCTCGGCACCATCGCGCTCAGCACGAAGATGCACGTCATCGCGCCGCACAGGGCGAGGATGGCCAGCCGGATGTTCCGGTAGCGGAAGACGTCCAGCCAGCGGGTCTTGTCCTGGGTGGCGGGGGCGACAGCGGATTCGAAGGCCGGCAGCTGGTGGGTCTCCCGAATGGTCCGGAAGACGAACCAGGCCAGGACCAGGCCGGGGACCAGCATGAGACCGAAGACCCAGTGCCAGCTCGGCAGCACCCGCAGCAGCTGGGTGGCGATGATCGGGCCGAGGCCGATGCCGAACAGGGCGAAGGTGCTCTGCTGCATGCCCATGTTCAGTCCGCGGCGCTCCGGCCGGGACGCCTCCGCCGTGGCGGCCACCGCGGTCGGGGTGAAGGCGCCCTCGGTGACGCCCATGATGACCCGCACCATCAGGAGGCTGACGAGTCCGCCGACGAGCCCCGTCAGCAGTGAGCAGACCGAGAAGAACACGATCGAGCCGACCAGGATCCTGCGCCGTCCCAGCCGGTCGGAGAGGCCGCCTATGAGAAGCGAGGAACATCCCCAGGCCAGACCGAGAACTCCGATGATGTTCCCGAGGTCCTGATAGTCGAGCCCGAGTTCCTTCATCATCGAGGGGAACAGCGGGCTGATGATCCAGCGGTCCAGACCGACGAGGCCGAATCCGAGGGAGAGCAGCACGACCGCCGAACGTTCGTAGCGGACGTCGTATTCTCTGGGCCTCACGCCGCTCTCCCCTCGCGGTTCGCGCGGATTTCCGTGACCAGTTCCCCGGTGGTGAGTACCCGGCCGAAGAATGTGTCGATGGTCCTCTCCGTGGCCGCCTGGGCCTCCTCGCTGAGCGCCCCCGTGGCGTCGCCGACGAAAGCCACCTTGAAGTCCCGCATGTAGGCCCCCCGCGCGGTGGAGTCGCAGCAGACCTCGGTGAGGGTGCCGACGATGATCACGGTGTCCACCTCGCGCAGACCGGAGATGCTGGTCAGCACGTTCTCCAGTCGCGTGTTGTGGAATGCGTCGTAGCGGTGCTTGACGACGACGACGTCCTGCTCCTCCGGCTTCAGGTCGTCGACGACCTGCGAACCGAAAGTCCCCTCGCGCATTCCATGGCTCAGCAGCGCCGGGTTGTAGGTGGATTCCAGCGGAGACACATTGAATGTGTCCAGCAGAATGTGCCGGGTGTAGACGACCGGAATACCGGCCGCCCGGCACTCGGCGATGACCTCCTGCATCCTGGGTATCCGCCGGCGTGCCATCGGCACTTCCATCGGATATCCCTCGAGAACAAAGTCGTTCTGCATGTCGATCACGAGCAGAGCCGTCTTCTGCGGATTCACGCGCCACATCGCGTTCAACGGATGAACTCCTCTTGCGTTTCGAATACGGAAGGCCGGAGAGCATGGCCCGAGGATTGGGCCAGAGCCTAACCGTGAAACGCACCCTTCCAGTCATAGGAATTCTTTATACCGTCGCGGGGGCGGCACCGAGTGTCCGTGTTCCGGTCAGCCGAGGCCGTGCGGCGTCCGCGATGCCCTGCCCGGCGGGCGTCCCTACCAGGCCACCGGCAGCTCCAGGGGGAACCGCCTGATCGTCCGCTGGTCCCAGCGCACCTCCTCCGGCGGCACCGCGAGCCGCAGCCCCGGGAAGCGCTCCATGAGCCGTCCGACGGCCACTTCGAGCTCTGCCATGGCCAGAGGCATCGCGATGCACCGGTGCCCGCCCCAGCCGAACGTCATATGGGGGGAGTTCGGCCGGTCGACGTCGATGTCGTGCGGGTCCGTGTAGCGCTCCGGGTCGCGGTTCGCCGTCAGGTACGACACGTGGACGTAGTCGCCCGCCCGGATCAGCACACCACCCAGTTCCACGTCCTCGAGAGCCACCCGGGGGATGCCGACCCCCTTGCGGAACGGGATGTGGCGGAGCAACTCGTGCAGCACGTCGGTCAGGGTCTCGGGCCGGCTCCTGATGCGTTCCGCCAGCTCGGGCCGGGTCAGGAGCAGGTACACGATGTCGCTGATCTCGCAGGTCGCCGTGTCCTGGCCGCTGAGCGCCAGCATGAGCGTCATGACCGCCAGTTCCCGGTCGTCCAGCTGCTCCTTGCCGTCCCGCGCCGCGGCCATCGCGCTGATGATGTCGTCGCCGGGCGACTTACGCCGCTGTGCGACGAGCTCGCCGAAGTAGTCCGTCAGATCCTTCTTGGCGCGCGCCGCGGCCTCCTTGGTGTCCGCGCCGACGACGAGCAGCTGGTGCACGGCCTTCTGGATCCGGGGCCATTCCGCCCGCTCGATGCCGAGGAGGTCCAGGACGGTGTGCTGGGGGAGCGGGTCGGACAGGTGCCGGATCAGGTCCGCCGGCGGGCCCTGTTCCTCCATGCGGTCCAGCAGATCGTCCGCGAGCCGGACGATCCGGTGGCGCATGGCCTCCACCTGCGGCTGGGTGAAGGCCTGTGAGGCCAGGTGACGGACGCGGCTGCTGTACGGCGGGTCCATCACGTTGATCGACTCGGGCGACACGATGGGCTCCGGCGTCATCCGGGGGTAGTCGCGGCCGATGATGCCCGCCCGGCTGAACCGCTGGTCGGTGGTCACCTGCTTCACGGCGTCGAAGCCGGTGACCAGCCAGGCGTCCGCGTCGCCGTAGCTCAGCCGGATCCGGGTGGGGGTGTCATGACGCATCAGGTCCGCGAGGGAGGGGTCGAACTCCAGGGCTTCGCTGAAGTCGAACGGGCAGACGGCCGTCTCGTTGTCCGTGGTCATCAGTCGGTTCCTTCGGGCATGGGTACGACGTCGGTGGTGTCCACGGCCCGGCGAAGGTTTCCGGCGAGCCTCGACGGCGCCGCCGACCGCCGAGCAAGCCGAGGCGGGCCGTCCCTCGTTGGCGATCGACACCGGGCCACCGCTGAGCGCGGCGGCCCATCCGCCGCCGAGCGGTGGGAAGGTGACGGAGGCGGTGGCACCCGGCCCCCGAGGTGCGCACGATCCTCCGGGACGGCGGACGGAGCGCGCGCCGGGCCGGCACCCCGGTGAGTGCGGGCGCCAGGACCGCCGCGGCCCCCATGTCGTTGCCTCCTTGCTGATGTAAACACGCGAGCCGGTGCGGACCGGTGACCCGCTCCGTCGGTCCAGCCAGGTGGGCTAACAAGCCTCTGCGCGACGGCGGCGCCGGTATCGGAAGCCCACCTCCGGCGCACCCTTGACAACTCTCTGTCATGCAGCGTGCAATATATTGCATGCCAGTGCCGCAGAGCCGGGGACTCGTCTCCAGGTCACTCCTTCGCGACAACGCCTACCGGGCCATCCGGGACGCCATCGTCGACGGCACCCTCGCACCGGGGGAGCGCCTCAACGACAGCGACCTGGTGGAGTGGCTGGGCGTCAGCCGCACACCGGTGCGGGAGGCCCTGGCGCGTCTGGAGCAGGCCGGTCTGGTGCGGACGAAGCCCGGCCGCTACACCATGGTCAGCCCCCTGGACGTCCGGGCGGCGCGTGCGGCCCAGTCGGTGACGGCGGCCATGCACGAACTCGCCGTCCGCGAGGCGATGCCCAACCTGTCCGCCGCCGAGCTGGACGCCATGCGCGAGGCCAACGCGCGCTTCGCCGACGCCCTGCGCCGCAACGACGTCGACGCGGCGATCGACGCCGACGACGCCTTCCACGGCGTCGCCGTCACCGCCTGCGCCAACCCGGCCGTCCGCTCGGTCCTGGAGCAGTTCACGCCGGTACTGCGGCGCGTGGAGAGACTGCGCTTCTCCTCACTGAGCGGCCGCGGCTCGGTCGCCCAGCACGACCGGATCGTCGCGTTGTGCGAGGCCGGAGACGTCGAGGGGGCCGTGGCCGCCACCCGCACCAACTGGCAGACGCTGCTGCCGCTGCTCGACACCCTGCTCCCCGACACCGACTAGGAGCCACAGATGTCCCTCGAGTCCTTCGAGCGCACCCCCCTGCTGTTCGGCCCCAGCCCCGTCCACCCGCTGGACCGGCTCAGTGACCATCTTGGCGGTGCCCGTATCTGGGCCAAGCGCGAGGACTGCAACAGCGGGCTGGCCTTCGGCGGCAACAAGACCCGCAAACTCGAGTACCTGGTCCCCGACGCGCTCCGCAAGGGCGCGGACACCCTGGTCAGCATCGGCGGCGTCCAGTCCAACCACACCCGGCAGGTGGCCGCGGTCGCCGCGAAGACGGGCCTGAAGGCCGTCCTGGTCCAGGAGAGCTGGGTCGACTGGCCGGACGCGGTCAACGACAAGGTCGGCAACATCCTGCTGTCCCGCGTCATGGGCGCCGACGTACGCCTGGTCCAGGCGGACTTCGGCATCGGGTTCAAGGACAGCTGGCACCAGGCACTGGAGGACGTCCACGCCGCCGGCGGCACTCCGTACGCCATCCCCGCCGGAGGCTCCGACCACCCCCTGGGCGGCCTCGGCTTCGCCAACTGGGCCTACGAGGTTCAGCGGCAGGAGCGGGAACTCGGCGTCTTCTTCGACACGATCGTGGTGTGCAGCGTCACCGGCAGCACGCACGCGGGCATGATCGCCGGCTTCGCGGGCCAGGACCGGCCCCGCCGCGTGCTGGGCATCGACGCCTCGGCCAAGATCGACGAGACCCGCGCCCAGGTGGAGAAGATCGCCCGCAACACCGCCGAACTCATCGGCCTCGGCCGGGAGTTGCGTGACGACGAGATCACCGTCCTGGAGGGCTGGGCCGGCGACTTGTACGGCATCCCCGTCCAGTCCACCCTGGACGCCATCCGCCTCTCCGGCCGCCTCGAAGGCATGATCATCGACCCCGTCTACGAGGGAAAGTCCATGGCCGGCCTCATCGACCTCGTCCGACGCGGAGACATCCCCAAGGACTCCAACGTCCTGTACGCCCACCTGGGCGGCCAGCCCGCGCTCAACGCCTACAGCGGCGTCTTCCACTGACCCGGGCAGACCCCCGGCCCCGCCACTGAACCTGATCGAGTGACACCCCGCCACCGCCCCACGGCCCCGGCGCCGACGACGGCCTGGCCCGGGGCCATGGGGCAGGCGGAGGTGAGGCTCTGGGGGCTGTGGGTCAGGCGGCGGTGCGACTTCGGCAGGCTGAGGGGTCGGATGGGGCTGCGGGCCCCTGCGGGCCGGGGATCGGACGGGCGGTGCGGCCGCGGTGGGCCGGGGGGCAGGCGGTGCTGCGGGCCGCTCCGGGCCCGAGACCAGACGGGCGATGTGGCCTTGGCGGCCCCGGGAGTCGGTCGGGGGTGCGGCTTCGGCGGGCTGAGGGGTCAGGCGGTGGTGTGACTTCGGCGGGTCATGGGTCAGGCGGTGCCGGGGGCCCCTCCCTGCCCGAGATCAGACGGGCGATGCGGCCTTGGCGGGGATCGGACGGCGGTGTGGTTCCGGCGGGTCATGGGCCACATGGTGCTGCGGGCCCCTGTAGGCCGGGGTCAGGCGGCGTTGCGGGCCCCAGTGGGTCGGGGTCGGATGGGCGGTGCGGCTCCGGCGGGTTGAAGGGGCGGACGGTGCTGCGGGCTCCTCCGGGCCCGGGATCGGACAGGCGGCGTTGCGGGCCCCAGCGGGTTGGGCGGGTTGGGGTCAGACGGGTGGTGCGGCTCCGGCGGGCGATGGGCCAGAGGGTGCTACGGGCCCCTATGGGCCGGGGCCAGGCGGTGCTGTGGGCCCCAGCGGGTTGGGGTCGGACGGGTGGTGCGGCTCCGGCGGGCTGGGGGAGCCAGACGGTGCTACGGGCCCCTATGGGCCGGGGCAGACGGGCTGTGCGGCTCCGGCGGGCTGAGGGGGCCAGACGGTGCTGCCGGCCCCGAGCCCGGGGTCGGACGGGTGGTGCGGGCTCGGGGGGCCGGGGGTCAGACGGCTGTGCGGCCGCCGTCCGCGGGCAGCACCGCACCCTGGACGAAGCTCGCGGCATCGCTGGCCAGGTAGGCGATCGCCTCGGCGATCTCCTCCGGTGCGGCCGGGCGCCCGGCCGGGGCTTCCGCGGCCAGGGCGTCGAGGGCCTCGCCCATCCCTACGGTGCTCTCCGTGCGGGTCGGACCGGGCTCCACGGCGTTGACCCGCACGCCGCGGGGGCCGAACTCGGCGGCCCACGCCTTGGTCAGCAGGTTCAGCGCCGCCTTGCTCGACCCGTACAGCGCCATCCCGGAGACGCCGTACTCCGCGACCATGGTGCTGACGTTCACGATCGCGCCGTGTCCGCGTGCCGCCATCGCCGGGGCGAGGGCCGCCACCAGGTGGAACGGCGCCTTCACGTTCAGGTCGTAGACGGCGTCGACCTCGTCCTGCGGCGTCTGCTCCGTGGGGCCGAACGGGTACACGCCGGCGTTGTTGACGAGGATGTCCACCCGGCCACCGCCCGCGCCGACGGCTTCCCCGGCCAGTTGCCGCACCGACTCCGCGGTGCGCAGGTCGGCGGCGACGAAGTCGGCCCTGCCGCCGCGGTCGCGGATGCCGGCGACCACGGCCTCGCCGCGGGTGCGGTCCCGGCCCGCGACCAGGACGTGCGCGCCCCGCTCGGCGAGCAGCGCCGCGGTGGCGGCTCCGATGCCGCTGGTCGCTCCGGTCACCAGGGCTACGCGTCCGGTCAGTTCAAAAGGACCCATGAGTGTCGTTCTCCGCGGTGAGACAAGTCCGGCACGAGATTCCGTTCCGCCTCATCGGCACTTCCGCCGCCCGACATGAGGCCGGGCGCCGGTGG
Organism: Streptomyces sp. NPDC091412; assembly: GCF_044756885.1. Lineage (NCBI taxonomy): Bacteria > Bacillati > Actinomycetota > Actinomycetes > Kitasatosporales > Streptomycetaceae > Streptomyces > Streptomyces sp. NPDC091412. Next base: position 32,967 of record NZ_JBIVTV010000033.1, read on the forward strand.
CCCGTGCGGCCAATGCTGGGACTGCGCCTCACGACGAGCCGCCACAGAGCGAGGAACCGACGACCGGAACACGCCGGTCGGCGCGGACGCCGGCCGGCATTCAGGGGGGCGGGTCGTGTGCCCGGTAGCGGTCCAGCGCCGCACGGGCCTTACGGCTCCTGTGCGCCGGTCGTCGTGCGTGCCGCTCCGAGGGTGCCGTCCGGCCCCGGGGTGATGGCCACGCCCGTGCTGATCCGGGCGAGGGTCGCCCGCAGCCATGCGCTGTCCTCCCCGGTGGCGGGTTCCAGCCGCATCCGCCGGGCCCGCAGCGGCACCATGCGCAGGTCCGCGAGCCGTCCCGTGGCCGCCGTGAGCGAGGGGAAGTAGGCGATCCGCAGGTCGTCGCGGTACTGCTCGTAGCCGGAGATGCCCTCGTAGTCGTCGATGAAGTCGCCGCAGCCGTAAAGGATCAGCCGGTCGCGGTACACCTCGACGGGACGGGGGTGGTGCGAGGAGTGCCCGTGGACGACGTCGACCCCGCCGTCGACCAGCGCGCGGGCGAAGCGGATCTGCTCCCGGGGGACGTGATAGCCCCAGTTGGACCCCCAGTGCACCGAGACGACCACGAGGTCACCCGGAGACCGCACCCGCCGGACGCGCTCGACGACCGCCGCGGCCGCCTCCGCCGTCGCCGCGGGGACGTACGCGACACCGGCGAGGTCCGCCGTCGCCGCCCAGCTCCCCGGTATGCCACTGGACGTCATCCCCAGGGCGAACACCAGCACGCGGACCCCGTCCGCGACCGGGCATTCCGCGGGCGCGTACGCCGACTCCGCGTCCCGGCCGGCGCCCGCCACCGGCAGTCCCGCACCCGTCAGGGAGTCCAGCGTCTCCAGCAGCCCCGCACGGCCGAAGTCCAGCGTGTGGTTGTTGGCCAGGACGCAGACGTCGGGCCGGGCCGCCTCCAGGGCGGGCAGGTTGGCCGGGTGCATCCGGTAGTGGACCTCTTTCTCCGGCGCGAACGCGTCGCCGCGGGTCACGGCCGTCTCCAGATTCACGATGCGTACGTCCGGGGCGGCGGCCGCCAGCACCGGCAGGGCCTCACCCCACGGCCAGGCCGATGGGACCGGGGCCGGAATCGGGCCGCTCGCCGCCTCCGCCAGCTCCACGTAGGACCGGGCGTCGTGGACCCAGGCCTCCCGCAGGGCCGGATCGCCGGGGCACGGGAGGATCTGGTCGACGCCGCGGCCGAGCATCACGTCGCCGCACAGGAACAGCGTCACCACGCCGCCGCGCATACCCCCACAGTAGTGGCCGGACGGCCCGTCACCGCCCGGTGCGGCTACCTGCGGCGGCCACACCGCCGTCGGCCGGCGGGGCGCGGACACGACCAGGACGCGCGGTCGGTGACCAGACCCAGCCCGATGGCGAGCAGCCAGGAGTCCTTCGCGAGCGGGATGCCCTGCTGGGTGGGCAGTGGGCTGCCCTTGGCGTGGGTGCCGGGCGTGCGCAGGTAGAGCCCGACCAGACCCGAGGAGAACGCCGTCAGCCCCGCCCCGGCGATGCCGCTGGGCACCAGCGGTGTCAGCAGCGCCGCGCCCAGTGTCACCTCCGCGGTGCCGAGGAGCCGGGTGAAGCGGTGGGGAGAGAGCCTGCGCAGGAACGGGTAGGCGTGGGTGGCCATCGCGTGCAGGCCCTCCTCCGTCTGCTCGTCCGCCGAGAGCTTGCCCAGTCCCGCATGGAGAATGAACGCCCCGGTCGCCAGCCGTGGAGCGATGTGGTGGGCCTTCAGAGGCAGTTCCATGGGTTCCTCCCGCCGAGAGGTCAGGCGTGGTCGACGAGTTGCGCGAATCCGCGTCGGCGTGCGCAGTTGGCGCAGCAGAAGAAGCGTCCGTCGGCCTGCAGACCGTGGCCGAGGATGCGGCACTCGCAGTTGTCGCAGGTCGGAGCGATCCGCTGGGCCGCGCATTCGAGGCTGTCGAAGATGTGGACGGCGTCGCCCGCGCGGACCTCGAACGCCATCTCGTAGTCGTTGTCGCAGACCTCGCACACTGCCATGAGCCTTCACTCCTCGCTGTGCCGGACCGGTGCCCCGGCGTCGGATCGGGCCGCGGATCCCTGGAGTCGGGTCGCGTATCCCGAGCCGTATTCCACCAACGGCACCGGCCGGACCGGCCGCCGCGGCACAACCACTCCGACGGACCCCACGCCCCACAAGCCCGGCCGGTGCGTATCAGCGTCCCGCTCTTCGCCGGGCGACCTCGGCGAGCGTGGCCCAGTCGCGCTCGGACCAGCCCGCCGCGACGGCTTCGAGCAGCGCGTCCCGTACGAGGCTGCCGGTGGGCAGGGCCATGTCGCGCCGGTGTGCCGCCGACAGGGCGAGGCCCACGTCCTTGAGCCCGAGCCGGGTGGTGAACCCCGGTGGCTCGTAGCGCTGTTCGGCCATGAGCCCGCCGTAGGTGCCGTACACCGGTCCGGGGAACAGCGTTCCGCTGATCAGCTCGACGAACGCGGCGGCGTCGACGCCGTACGACTCCACCAGCGACGTCGCCTCCGCCGTGGCCTCGATCGCGGCGGCCAGCAGGAAGTTGACCGCGATCTTGACCACGTTGGCCCGTGCCGGGTCGTCCCCCAGTTCCCAGATCCGCCCGGCCAGCGGTTCGAGCACGGGCCTTGCCAGGTCCAGCGCCTCGGGGGCGCCGGCGGCCAGGACGTTCAGCTTCCCGGCCGCCGCCACGTCGGCCCGGCCCAGCACCGGCGCCGCCACGTATCCGATGCCCCGCTGCGTGTGCCGCTGTTCCGCCTCGGCGGCGAAGCCGGCCGACACCGTCGCCAGGTTCACGTGCACACGGCACTCGGCGCCGTCCAGCACCCCGCTGTCCAGGATGAGCGACCGGATGCCGGCGTCGTCGGACAGCATGCTCATCACCACGGGGAGCCCGAACACCTCCACGAGGTCCGCCGCGGCCTCCGCTCCGTCCCCGCGCAGTTCCTCGACGGCGGGCCGCGACCTGTTCCACACCACCACGCGGTGCCCGGCGGCCAGCAGCCTGCGCGCCATCGGACGGCCCATCGTGCCGAGCCCGACGAACCCGATCCCATCCATCCCCGTCGCTCCTCTCCTGCCTGGTCGCTCCGTGCGGACCCTCGGTCACACCAGGTGGCGATCATCTTGCTCCCGGTGTGCTCCGGCAGACCGTCATGACCGCCCACGCGCCACCGAACGGAGCAGTGGGGACTCCGTCGCCAGACGGTCAGGGGTCGTCATCCGCGCGGCCCGCTCGTGCGGTCGGGCGCGAACCGAGCCGACGCCGTCGGCAAGATCACGCGCGTATAAGCCGCGAAGGCGTGGCGGTGGCGGAAGAGCACAGAGGGGCGCGAGCACGCGGAGGCGGTGCGCCGGCCCCCTCACACTCGGCAGGTTCCGGGCCCTTCGTGGCGCGGCTGCACCGCGTCGCCGCGCGGATGGGTGGGCCGCGGCGGACGCCGGCGGCGCGCATCCGGGGGAACCTTGGCGCGGGCCGGGCGCCGAGCGGGCGTCCGATCATGGAGGATCCCCTGCCGACCCGCGAGGGTGCGGGTCAGCAGGGGGTGTGCCGGCATTTCTTGTTCGGCGTCCCGGGTGACCGCGACGGGACCGTGGGTGCGGGGAGTCGCCGGGTTCGGTCAGCGCTGGACCGTGATGCCCTTCGGGTTGAGGTGGGAGATGTTGCCGCTCTCGGTCCCGTCCGAGGGGTCGATCACGCAGTCGATGAGCGCCGGGGCCCCCGAGGCCAGGGCTTCCCGCAGGGCGGTGGCGACCTCGTCGGGTGTCGTCGCCTGGTAGCCCTTGCCGCCGAACGCCTCGATCATGAGGTCGTGGCGGGCCTTGAGGGCGGTCGGCGCGGGGTCCGTGGAGGTGGAGGCCTCGTCACCGCGGTAGACGCCGCTGTTGTTGAGGACGACGGTGACGATGGGCAGGTTGTAGCGGCAGACGGCCTCGATCTCCATGCCGCTGAACCCGAAGGCGCTGTCGCCCTCGATGGCGACCACGGGGTCTCCGGTCTCGACGGCGGCGGCGATGGCGTAGCCCATGCCGATGCCCATGACGCCCCAGGTACCGCTGTCCAGCCGGTGGCGCGGTATCCGCATGCCGATCGTGTTGCGGGCCAGGTCGAGCGCGTTGGCGCCCTCGTTGACGACGTAGGCGCGGGGGTTCTCCGCCAGGACGTCGCGGATCACCTGGAGCGCGCCGAGGAACTTCATCGGGTGCGCGGTCTTCGCGGCGTCGAGGCGCTTGGCCATCTTGGCCGCGTTCTGCGCGGAGCGCGCCGCGAGTTCCTCCCGCCACTTTTGCGCGGCCGGGATCCGGCCGGGCTTGCTCCGCTCGACCAGGGCCTCCATCACCGACGCGACGTCGCCGACGAGCGGGGCCGCGATGGGCTGGTTGCTGTCCATCTCGGTGGCCGCGATGTCCACCTGGATGAACGTGGCCGACGGGTCCCACTGGGGTGCCTCGCCGTGCCCGAGCAGCCAGTTCAGGCGCGCGCCGACGAGCATCACGACGTCCGCCCTGCGCAGGGCCAGTGACCGGGCGGTGGCCGCCGACTGCGGGTGGTCGTCGGGCAGCAGGCCCTTGGCCATCGACATGGGCAGGTAGGGCACGCCGGTCGTCTCGACGAACTCCCGGATCTGCTCGTCCGCCTGCGCGTACGCCGCGCCCTTGCCGAGGACGACCAGGGGCCGCTCCGCGCCGGCGAGCAGATCGATCGCGCGGTCCACGGCCGCGGGTTCGGGCAGCTGGCGCGGCGCCGGGTCCACGACCTCCCACAGCGACGCGGCCCCCTGCTCCTTGTCGACGACCTCTCCGAGCACCGCGGCCGGGATGTCGAGATAGACACCTCCGGGACGCCCGGAGACCGCGGTGCGGATCGCGCGGGCCACCCCGCGGCCGATGTCCTCGGCCCGGTGGACGCGGTAGGCGGCCTTGACGAAGGGCTTCGCCGCCGCCAGCTGGTCCATCTCCTCGTAGTCGCCGCGCTGGAGGTCGACCAGGTGCCGCTCGCTGGATCCGGAGATCTGGACCATGGGGAAGCAGTTCGTGGTGGCGTTGGCGAGGGCCACGAGCCCGTTGAGGAAGCCCGGGGCGGAGACCGTCAGGCAGATGCCCGGCCGCTTCGTGAGGAATCCGGCTGCCGCCGCCGCGTGCCCGGCGTCGCTCTCGTGGCGGAAGCCGATGTAACGCATGCCCGACGCCTGCGCGACGCGCGCCAGGTCGGTGATCGGGATGCCGACGACGCCGTAGACGTTCTTGACGCCGTTGCGCCTGAGCGCTTCGACGACCAGGTGGATCCCGTCGGTGAGAGCGGCCGGACCGTCAGTGTCCCCCAGCCCTGATTCCGGCAAGGAAGCGTTGGTCATGGTCGGGATCCTCCCTGAACGTCACGAATGGCTTCGGGAATACTGTATTCAGTATCCCTGAGGTTGGATGCACTAGCAAGGATTCGCGTGGGGCGGTGTTCCCGGTTCGCGTCCTGCGGGGGCCGTCGCGAGGTCGCGAGCCGCTGCGGATCGGACGTCAGTGCGGCGTGTCGCCGCCGCATTGTCAGTGACATGCAGGAAAATGCCGCGGGAAAGAGAGATCAACATCGCCCGAGCTGGGTAAGTGATCTTCAGTCCCAGCATCGAGGAAGGCCCCGCTGATGCAGTCCATACCCGGCCCGGCCCGCGCCGTCGTCCTGCACCACCACAGCCGTGCCGGTGCCGCCCTCAGCCCCACGGGTGCTGACCTGCTGCGCATCATCTCCGACCCGGCCACGCTCGTGTTCCTCACCGTGCACGCGGGCGGGCGCCGCAGGTACAGCTACTGGCAGCCGTTCGACCCCCGCACCGGCCGGGGAAGCTGCTACGTCGCGCTGCCCACGGACGTGTGCGACATGCTGCACTCCAGCGGACGGATCACGCTCGGCGAGCCCCTCGTCGACTCCACCAGGACCACCTACCGCGTCGGACCGGCGGACACCCCGGCCGCGCCGCGCCGCCCCCTGCGGACGAGCGTCCTCGCGGCATGACCGAGGGGGCCGGCGGTACGGGCTGCCGGCCCCCTCGGTCCTGCCGTCGTGTCGGACGGCGTCGTCTCGTGGATCCTGTCCGGTTCATCGCGTCGCGCTCCGTCCGGCGGGCCGGATCCGCGGTGGCGCGCCGCGCCCCCGTGCGCGCGTGCTCAGTGTCCGAGGCCGCTCTTCGGCCGTTCCGTGGCGGCGCGGGCCTTGCCCCGCGCCTCCAGTGCGGCACCCTTGGCCGCCGTGGTCTCGTTGCCGAGCGCGTGCGCCACCTTCCTCACGGCCTTCCCGACCACCTGCTCGGCCGTGGCCCTGGCCTTCTCTCCGGCGCTCATGTCGGGTCCTTTCCCTGGCGCTCACCCATCCGCCTGCCCGCGACCCCGGGGCGGAAACCGTCCGTCGTGAGGGTGGGGGCGGTGACGCCGGCGCCGTCGGCGGTCCACGCGACCCCTGGGTGATGTGAACTGGGTCACAGTGGGTGTGTGTCCTGTGCGGGGCGGTGCGTCGGTAGACTGTAGACGAAAGTCAATCTCACTCCCAGGCTCGGTCGGGCCGCTGATCAGGGGATGGAAGCCATGCTCTCCGCGGGTTTGCCGAGCGGAACCGTGCCGAAGCTGGAGCGGCCGGGTCCGCTGCGCGAGCGGGTCTACGAGGCCCTCCTCGAACTCATCATCACCAGGGTGCTCAAGCCCGGTCAGCACCTGATCGAGACCGAACTCGCCGGCCAGCTCGGCGTCTCCCGCCAGCCCGTGCGCGAGGCGCTCCAGCGGCTCAACACCGAGGGATGGGTCGATCTGCGCCCGGCCCAGGGCGCGTTCGTGCACGAGCCCACCGAGGACGAGGCCGACCAACTGCTCGTCGTACGCGGCTTGTTGGAGGCCGAGGCGGCGCGGTTGGCGGCGGCCGGGGCCGGAGGCGAGGCACCGGCGCGGCTGCGCGAGCTGTGCGAGGAGGGCGAGCGGGCCCTGCGGTCCGACGACGTCGACGCGGTGGTCGCCGCCAACGCCGCCTTCCACGCGTACGTCATGGAACTCGCGGCGAACTCCGTGCTCGCCGAGCTGTCCGCTCAGGTGGACCGCCGCATGCGCTGGTTCTACACGCCCATCGCGCGGGCCCGCGGCGAGCACTCCTGGCGCGAGCACCGCGAGTTGATCGACGCGATCGAGGCGGGGGACGAGCAGCGCGCCCAGCGGCTGATGCGGGCGCACACGGAGCAGACCCGTGTCACCTACCACGAGCGCGCCGGTTCCGAGGAGTGACGGCGGAACCGGGCGACGCGGGCCAGGTGCCCGCACCGCCCGGCGGCAACGGTCAGGGGGCGCCACCGCGAAGGGGGCGCCCCCTGACCGTCGGATCGACCCGTGGATCGTCGGGCGGTTACCCGTCGGCCGGAAGCAGTCCGGCGGCCCTGGCCCAGCGGTACTTCGCGCCGAGAGCGGCCACCGGCTGTTCGGTGGTGTAGGGATGGGCGACGACCCCGCGCTCGAACAGGTAGGCGCTGGCCGCCTCCACCTCGGTGTCCCCGGCGAGCGAGGCCACCACCGGCTTGTGGATCCCGTTGGCCCGCGCCTCGGCGACCACGCGCGCGGTCAGTTCGGCGAAGACCATCGGCGGGGTGACGATGGTGTGCCAGTAGCCGAGGATCAGGGCGTGCACCCGCGGGTCCTCCAGGCCGAGGCGGATCGTCGCCTCGTAGGTGGAGGGAGGCTCGCCACCCGTGATGTCGATCGGGTTGCCGGCCGCGCCGAACGGCGGGATGTACCGCATGAACGCCTCGTCGAGGTCGTCCGGGATCTCCATCAGCCTCAGCCCGTTGTCCACGCAGGCGTCGGAGAGCAGCACGCCGGAGCCGCCGGCGCCGGTGATGATGACGACGTTCTCGCCCTGCGGGGTGGGCAGGACGGGCAGCGCCCGCGCGTACTCGAGCATCTCGTTCAGGCCCGGGGCGCGGATCACACCGGCCTGCCGCAGGATGTCGTCGTAGACGGCGTCGTCGCCGGCCAGGGCTCCGGTGTGGGAGCCGGCGGCCTTCGCTCCGGCCGAGGTGCGCCCGGCCTTGAGCACCACGATCGGCTTCTTCGGCACGGTCTCGCGGGCGGCCTCGACGAACGCCCGGCCGTCCTTGAGGTCCTCCAGGTGCATCGCGATGCACTTGGTGTTCGGGTCCTCGCCGAAGTAGGTGAGCAGGTCGTCCTCGTCGATGTCCGACTTGTTGCCGAGGCCCACGATCGCGGAGACACCGGTCTTGGTGGTGCGGGCGAAGCCGAGGATCGCCATGCCGATGCCACCGGACTGGGAGGTCAGCGCCACCGGGCCCTTGACGTCGTACGGGGTGCAGAACGTGGCGCACAGGTCCTGCCACGGCGAGTAGTAGCCGTAGATGTTCGGTCCCAGCAGCCGTACGCCGTGCTCCCGGGCGATGGCGACGATCCGGTCCTGGAGTTCGTGCTCGCCGGTCTCGGCGAATCCGGACGGGATCAGGACGGCGTTGGGTATGCCCTTGGCGCCGACCTCCTCCAGCGCGGTGGGCACGAACTTCGCCGGGATCGCGAAGACGGCCACGTCCACCTCGCCCGGGATGTCCAGGACGGACGCGTGCGCCTTGCGGCCCTCGATCTCGTCGGCCTTCGGGTTGACCGGGTGGATGTCGCCCGCGAACCCGCCGTCGATGAGGTTGCGCATCACCGAGTTGCCGATCTTGCCGGCCTCGGAGGAGGCGCCGATCACCGCCACCGACCGGGGCTGCATCAGCCGTGTCATCGCCGTCAGGATCTCCTCACGGCTGTACTTCGGCCGCGGGGCCGGCGCGTTCTCGGCGAGGATCACGCGGATGTCGGCCGCGAGCGCGCCCTCGGGCGTGGCGATCACCGGGTTGAGGTCCACCTCGGCGATCTCCGGGAAGTCCGTGACCAGTTGGGAGACCCCGCGGATCTGCTCGGCCAGCGCCTCGCGGTCCACCGCGGCCGCGCCGCGCACGCCGCGCAGGATCTCGGCCGCCCCGATCGAGTCCAGCATGGAGGCCGCCTCGTCCTCGGCGACCGGCGCCAGCCGGAAGGTCACGTCCTTGAGGACCTCGACCAGCACCCCGCCCAGACCGAAGGCGACGACCTTGCCGAAGGTGGGGTCGGTGACCGCCCCGATGATGACCTCCTGGCCCGGCGGCAGCATCTGCTGCACCTGCACGCCGGTGATCCGGGCCTTGGGGTCGTACTCCGTGGCGTTGCCGATGATCCGGTCGTACGCCGTGCGCACCTCTTCCGCCGTGTGCAGACCGACGACCACCCCGCCGGCGTCGGTCTTGTGCAGGATGTCGGGGGAGACGATCTTCAGGACGACCGGCCCGTCGAAGGCGCCGGCGTGGGCCACCGCCTCGTCCGCGTCGCGCGCCAGGGCCTCGCCGGGGGTGGCGATGCCGTACGCGTCGGCGATCCGCTTGCCCTCGGGCGCGGTCAGGGCGCTGCGGCCCTCGGCGCGCACGGTGGCGAGCACCTTCGCCACGGTGTCGCGGTCGGCTGAGGCATGGTTCAGGGGCATCGCTCAGATCACTCCGTTCGTCTTGAGGAGCTTCAGTTCCTCGTCGTCGAGGCCCAGTTCGCCGGCGTAGACCTCTTCGTTGTGCTCGCCGAGCAGCGGGGAGCTGGTGATGGTCACGGGGGAGTCGGACAGCTTGAGGGGCGAGCCGACGGTCTTGAAGGTGCCGCGCTCGGGGTGCTCGACCGGGACGATCATCTCGTTGGCGGCCAGCGACCGGTCCTCGATGATCTCCTTGGTGGACAGGATCGGCCCGCAGGGGATGCCGTGGGAGTTGAGGGCCTCCAGCACCTCCCACTTGGGCAGGGTGCTGCTCCACTCCTCGATCAGCTGGAACATCTTGTCCAGCTTGGGCAGCCGGGCCTCGGGGGTGGCCCAGTCGGGGTCCTCGGCCAGTTCCGGGCGGTTGATCAGCTCGGTGATGGGCTTCCAGCCGGGCGGCTGCACCACGATGTACACGTAGTCGTTGGGGCCTCCCGGCGCGCACTTGACCGCCCAGCCGGGCTGGCCGCCGCCGGAGGCGTTCCCCGAGCGCGGCACCTCCTCGCCGAAGTCCTCGTTCGGGTACTCGGCGAGCGGGCCGTGCGTCAGGCGCTGCTGGTCGCGCAGCTTCACCCGGCAGAGGTTGAGCACCGCGTGCTGCATGGCCACGTTGACCCGCTGGCCGCGTCCGGTGCGCTCGCGCTGGAAGAGCGCCGCGAGGATGCCGGCGACGAGGTGGACCCCGGTCCCCGAGTCGCCTATCTGCGCGCCGGTGGCCGTCGGCGGGCCGTCCTCGAAGCCCGTGGTCGCCATCGAGCCGCCCATGGCCTGCGCGACGACCTCGTACGCCTTGAAGGTGGTGTACGGGCCTTCGCCGAACCCCTTGATGGAGGCGTACACGATCCGCGGGTTGATCTCCTGGATGCGGTCCCAGGTGAAGCCCATGCGGTCGACGGCGCCCGGTCCGAAGTTCTCGACCATGACGTCGGAGCGCCGGATCAGCTCGGTGAGCAGTTCCTTGCCGCGTTCGGTCTTGGTGTTGAGGGTGATGCTCCGCTTGTTGCAGTTGAGCATCGTGAAGTAGAGGGAGTCGGCGTCGGGGAGGTCCCGCAGCTGCCTGCGGGTGATGTCGCCGGTCGGCGCTTCCAGCTTGACGACGTCCGCACCGAGCCAGGCGAGCAACTGGGTGGCGGAAGGGCCTGACTGGACGTGTGTCATGTCGAGGACGCGCACGCCCTCAAGAGCCCTGGTCATGGGGATCACCTCACTTGTACATGGTTTGGTGCGTCTGGCCGTACGGGAGCACCCTGCATACAGGCAACGAATACTGTATGCAATCATCGGCCGACCGGACGGCGGCTGTCCAGTCGCCTGCGCGTGATTTTGCCCAGTCGGCGGATTCGTGCGCTCAGGGCTGGTCGGCGCCCCCAGTGGAGAGCATACTGTATGCAATCTGTGCCGGAAGTGACTTCAAGGGGCCGCCCCATGTCGTACCGCACCGCTCTCTCCCACGCCATGAGCAGCGTCATCGAGCCCGGGGCCGAACGGGTCCGCACGCACGGCGTGTTCCCCCGGGCCTCGGTCGCCGCACTGGGGCACTCCGGACTGCTGGCGCTCACCGTCTCCGCCGAACTCGGCGGCCAGGGGCTCGGCCTGGCGGAGGCCTCCGAGGTGGTGGCCGAGGTGTCGCGGGCCTGCCCGGCCACCGGTGCCGTGCTCAGGTCCCACTACGCCGCCGTCGCGGTCATCGAGGCCCACGGCATCCACTGGGTGCGCCGGAAGATCGCCACCGGGCACCACCTGAGCACCCTCGCCCTGGCGGAGGCCGTCGAGTGCGGTGAGCGCGGCGCGCCTCCCGGTCCGCCCTCGACGGCGACACGCACGGGGGACGTGGTGGCACTGCGCGCCTGGAAGCACAACGTGGTCGGGGCGGGGGAGGCCGACAGCTACGTGTGGTCCTCCCGGCCGGCCGACGGGCGCGACGGACTGACCCTCTGGCTGGTGCCGGCCGACGCCCCCGGGCTGTTCGTGCCCGCACGGCCGGACGGGGAGGGCCCGCGCGGCAGCGCGTCGTCCACCGTCCGCGCCGACCCCGTCCTGGTGCCGGCGGGCGCGATGCTCGGGCCGAGCGGCGGCGGGATCGGCACCGTGCTGGGCGCGGTGCTGCCGTGGCTGGCAGCCCTGCCGGCCCCGGGTGCGGCGGGCGCCCGGCCGGTCGCGGCCGAGGTACGCGCGCAGTCGCCGGCGCACGGTGTCCCGTGGGGCCTGGAACGGCACGCTCCATGAGTCTGAACACTGTATACAAACTGTAAGCAGGCGATTATGCTGCGGAGCGTTGTCCGTGCACCGACCGGGTCGGCGGAAGCGGCTGTGCCGCTGGTCACCGCCTCTGCGCATCCGCAGACGAGGGGCAAGGGTTCATGTGTTCGCGAAACCAAACTCGTACGACAGCGGCGAGGGCCTCGCGCTCGACTTCCGCGCATGCCGGTGACTGGGGGCGATCATGACCACAAGCGTGAGTGATGTACCGGTGCGAGCCGCGATCAGCGCGATCGTGGCCGCCCATCGCGGCCAACGCGGCGCGCTGCTGCCGATACTGCACGCCATCCAGGCGGAACTCGGCCATGTGCCGCAGGAGTGCGTCGCGCAGCTCGCCGACGAACTCAACCTGTCCCGGGCGGACGTGCACGGGGTGGTCTCCTTCTACCACGACTTCCGCCGCGAACCGGCGGGCCGCACCACCGTGCGCATCTGCCGGGCCGAGGCCTGCCAGGCCCTCGGGGCGGACGCCCTGGTGGCCTGTGCCCGCGACCGGGTCGGCCTCGCACCGGGGGAGACGGCGGCGGACGGCTCGGTCACCGTGGAACAGGTCTTCTGCCTCGGCAACTGCGCGCTGGGGCCGTCCATCCAGGTGAACGACGCCCTGCACGGGCGAGTGAGCGTGAACCGCCTGCGCTCGATCCTCGACGAGGCGGTGTCACCGTGACCATGGCTTCCAACTCTCCGGTGACGGTGTACGTCCCCCGCGACTCGGCGGCACGCTCCGTGGGAGCCGACGCGGTCGCGGACGCCCTCCGACAGGCCGCCGCCGGCCGGGACCGGCCGGTCGAAGTGGTGCGCAACGGCTCCCGCGGCATGCTCTGGCTGGAGCCGCTCGTCGAGGTGGCGACACCTGCCGGCCGGGTCGGCTACGGTCCGGTGACCCCCTCGGACGTGGAGGGCCTCCTCGCCGCGGGCCTCCTCGACGGCGGGGACCATCCGCTGCGGCGCGGCGTCGTGGACGAACTGCCCTGGCTGGCCCGGCAGAAGCGGGTCACGTTCGCCAGGATCGGGATCACCGACCCCCTCTCCACCGAGGACTACCTGCGCCACGGCGGCCTCGCCGGGCTGCGTCGCGCGCTGGGGCAGCCGCGCGCCGAGGTGATCGCCGAGGTCACCGAGTCCGGCCTGCGCGGCCGGGGCGGCGCGGGATTCCCGGCCGGCGTCAAGTGGAAGACCGTCTCCGAGTGCTCCGACGAGCTGAAGTTCGTCTGCTGCAACGCCGACGAGGGCGACAGCGGGACCTTCGCGGACCGCATGGTCATGGAGGGCGACCCGTTCATGCTGATCGAGGGCATGACGATCGCCGCGCACGCGGTCGGGGCACGTGAGGGCTACGTCTACATCCGCTCGGAATACCCCGACGCGGTGGCCACGATGCGCGCCGCGATCGACATCGCGCGCGGGAACAACTGGCTCGGAGAGCGGATCCTCGGCTCCGACCTCACCTTCGACCTGCACGTCCGGGTCGGCGCCGGCGCGTACATCTGCGGCGAGGAGACCTCCATGCTGGAGAGCCTGGAGGGCAAGCGCGGCATGGTCCGCTCCAAGCCGCCCATCCCCGCGCTGGAAGGACTCTTCGGCAAGCCGACCGTCGTCAACAACGTCCTCACCCTCGCCACCGTGCCGGTGATCATGGCCCGCGGCGCGAAGGCCTACCAGGAACTCGGCGTGCAGCGCTCGCGCGGCACCCAGGTCTTCCAGCTCGGCGGCAACATCGCGCGCGGGGGCATCGTGGAGACGGCGTTCGGCGTCACCCTGCGCGAGCTGGTCGAGGACTACGGCGGCGGCACGCTCTCCGGACGCCCGGTGCGCACGGTGCAGGTCGGCGGACCGCTGGGCGCCTACCTGCCGGCCTCCATGTTCGACCTGCCGATGGACTACGAGGCGTTCGCCGAGGCCGGCGCGATGCTCGGCCACGGCGGCGTCGTGGTCTTCGACGACACCGTGGACATGGCCGCGCAGGCCCGCTTCGCGATGGAGTTCTGCGCCGCCGAGTCGTGCGGCAAGTGCACGCCCTGCCGCGTCGGTTCGGTACGGGGGGTCGAGGTGATCGACCGGATCGTGGCGGGCGAGGACCGCGACGGCAACCTCGCCCTGCTCGAAGACCTCTGCGAGCTGATGACCGACGGTTCGCTGTGCGCCATGGGCGGGTTGACGCCGATGCCGGTGCGCAGCGCCATCACACACTTCTCTGACGACTTCCTCGCCCGCGACGCACACGCGGCGGCGCGCACCGCGCGGACGAGCGGCGCGAGGACGGAGGACACGGCATGACCCTTCTCAAGGAACCCGACTTCGGAACCCCCGAAAGGCCCGGGGAGCCGGCCGTGTCGGTCGAAGTGGACGGACTGCCCGTCACGGTCCCCGAGGGCACGTCGGTGATGCGCGCGGCGGCGCTCGCCGGCATCGACATACCCAAGCTGTGCGCCACCGACAGCCTCGACGCGTTCGGATCCTGCCGGCTGTGCGTCGTGGAGATCGACGGACGCAGGGGCACCCCGGCGTCCTGCACCACGCCGGTCGCCGACGGCATGCGGGTGCGCACCCAGACGCCCAAGGTGGAGAAGCTGCGCCAGGGCGTCATGGAGCTGTACCTCTCCGACCACCCGCTGGACTGCCTGACCTGCCCGGCCAACGGCGACTGCGAGTTGCAGGACATGGCCGGCGTCGTCGGACTGCGCCAGGTCCGGTACGGGTACGAGGGCGAGAACCACCTGGACGCCGAGGCCGACCGGAGCAACCCGTACTTCGACTTCGACCCGTCCAAGTGCATCGTCTGCTCCCGCTGCGTGCGGGCCTGCGGCGAGGTGCAGGGCACCTTCGCGCTGACCATCGAGGGCCGCGGATTCGACTCCAAGGTCTCGCCCGGCGCGGGCGAGCTGTTCATGGACTCCGAGTGCGTCTCGTGCGGCGCGTGCGTCCAGGCCTGCCCGACGTCGACGCTCCAGGAGCGGTCGGTCGTCGAACTCGGCATGCCGACCCGCTCGGTCGTCACGACCTGCGCGTACTGCGGCGTCGGCTGCTCGTTCAAGGCAGAGCTGCGCGGTGACGAACTGGTCCGGATGGTGCCCTACAAGGACGGCGGGGCGAACGAGGGGCACTCCTGTGTGAAGGGCCGCTTCGCCTTCGGCTACGCGACCCACCCCGACCGCGTCCTCAAGCCCATGGTCCGGGAGAGGATCACCGACCCGTGGCGCGAGGTCGAGTGGGACGAGGCCATCCGCACGGTCGCCCGGGGGATGCGCTCCATCCAGGAGCGGCACGGCTCCGGCGCGATCGGCGCCATCACCTCCTCGCGCTGCACCAACGAGGAGGTCTACGTCGTCCAGAAGATGGTGCGCGCGGCCTTCGGCAACAACAACGTCGACACCTGCGCCCGGGTCTGCCACTCCCCGACGGGATACGGACTGAAGCAGACCTTCGGCGAGTCGGCCGGCACACAGGACTTCCGCTCGGTGGCCCAGGCCGACGTGATCGTGGTGATCGGCGCCAACCCCACCGACGGCCATCCGGTCTTCGCCTCGCGGATGAAGCGCCGGCTGCGCGAGGGCGCCCGACTCGTCGTGATCGACCCGCGCCGCATCGACCTGGTGCGCTCGCCGCACATCGAGGCGGCACACCACCTCCAGCTCACCCCGAGCACCAACGTCGCTGTCATCAACGCCATGGCGCACGTGGTCGTCACCGAGGACCTGGTCGACAAGTCCTTCGTGGCGGACCGCTGCGAAGGGTTCGACGAGTGGGCGGAGTTCGTCTCCCGTCCGGAGAACAGCCCGGAGGCCACCGAGTCCATCACCGGTGTGCCCTCCGAGGAGCTGAGGGCCGCCGCCCGGCTGTACGCGCGGGCGCCCAACGGGGCCATCTACTACGGGCTCGGCGTCACCGAGCACAGCCAGGGCTCCACCATGGTCATGGGGATGGCGAACCTGGCGATGGC
This sequence comes from Streptomyces sp. NPDC091412, assembly GCF_044756885.1. Lineage (NCBI taxonomy): Bacteria > Bacillati > Actinomycetota > Actinomycetes > Kitasatosporales > Streptomycetaceae > Streptomyces > Streptomyces sp. NPDC091412. The sequence goes on from NZ_JBIVTV010000033.1 coordinate 48,759, forward strand.
GTGCGGCAACATCGGCCGCGACGGCGTCGGCGTCAACCCGCTGCGCGGGCAGAACAACGTGCAGGGCTCGTGCGACATGGGTTCCTTCCCGCACGAGTTCACCGGCTACCGCCATGTCTCCGACGACGCGGTCCGCACCGTCTTCGAGGACCTGTGGGGCCGCACGATCCTCGCCGAGCCCGGACTGCGGATCCCCAACATGTTCGACGCGGCGATCGACGGCTCCTTCCGCGGTCTGTTCGTGCACGGCGAGGACATCGCCCAGTCCGACCCGAACCTCAAGCACGTCACCGCCGCGCTCGAAGCCATGGAACTGGTCGTGGTGCAGGACCTCTTCCTCAACGAGACGGCCAAGTTCGCCCATGTCTTCCTGCCGGGCGCCTCCTTCCTGGAGAAGGACGGCACGTTCACCAACGCCGAACGCCGGGTCAACCGGGTGCGCGCGGTGATGAAGCCGAAGACCGGCAAGCACGAGTGGCAGATCGTCTGCGAGATCGCGGCCGCCATGGGCTACCCCATGGAGTACGAGCACCCGGGCCGGATCATGGACGAGATCGCCCAGGTCACCCCGACCTTCCGCGGTATCTCCTACGCCTCCCTGGACAAGCTCGGCAGCATCCAGTGGCCGTGCAACGAGGAGGCGCCGGAGGGCACGCCGACCATGCACGTGGACGAATTCGTCCGCGGCAAGGGGAGGTTCGTGGTCACCACCTATCTGCCGACCAACGAACGGACCACCTCCCGCTTCCCGCTCGTCCTGACCACGGGGCGCATCCTGAGCCAGTACAACGTCGGGGCGCAGACCCGCCGTACCGGCAACGTGGCCTGGCACCCCGAGGACCTGCTGGAACTGCACCCGCACGACGCCGAGGTGCGCGGCATCGGCGACGGCGACATGGTGACGCTGACCAGCCGCGTCGGAGAGACGACCCTGCGGGCCCGGGTGTCCGACCGGATGCCGCCGGGGGTCGTCTACACGACCTTCCACCATCCGGTGACCGGCGCCAACGTGGTGACCACGGAGAACTCGGACTGGGCGACCAACTGCCCGGAGTACAAGGTGACCGCCGTGCAGGTCGGGCTCGCCCACCCGCTCGCCGGGCGCGCCGCCGATCGGGTCCAGGACGACCGGCACGCGGTGGTGGACTGAGATGGCGGGCGCCGTGCCACCGGAACAGCGGATGGCGAACGACATCGCCGCGGCCTTCGGGCACCTGCCGGACGAGCAGGCCGCCGAGGCGGTCGCGGGACACATCCAGCGGTTCTGGGACCCGAGGATGCGCGCGAGGCTGGCCGAGTTCGTCGACGGGGGAGCGGAGGGACTGTCCCCCGTGATCGTCGCCGCGCTGAGGCCGGCCGGACGGACGGACGGGACCGCCGGCGACTGACCGGTCCGTTCCCCGCACCACCGCCTCATCTCCCCTCGTGGCGACGGGGAGATGAGGCGGTGGTCCGTGCGCGGCGCCGTGGGACGGAGCCGGTGGCGGCGGCCCGGCTCAGACGGGTAAGGCTCCCGGAGTGGCGCTGTTTCGTGCGGTGCCTCCCTGCGTACTGCACTGGGCCAGCAGGTCGGTGGCCGCGTGGACGGCGCGCAGCGTGGGCGCCTCCGCGCCGGTGATGTCGGCGAGTTCCACCACCGCCGTCACGATGGCGTCGAGTTCGAGTGGCTTGCCGGCCTCCAGGTCCTGGAGCATCGAGGTCTTGTGGTGTCCGACCCCCTCGGCGCCGCGCAGCCGCTTCTCGATCGATATGTCCGGTGTACTGCCCACCCGTGCCGCGATGTCGAGGGTCTCCTCCATCAACTGGACGACCAGGCGCCGGGTTTGGGTGTGCCGGCAGATCTCGGCCATCGTCGCCCTGGTGAGCGCGCTGAGCGGGTTGAACACGACGTTGCCCATCAGCTTGATCCAGATGTCGTCGCGCAGGCTCGGCTCGACCGGGGCCTTCAGCCCGCCGGCGATCAGGGCCTGGCTCAACGCCGTGCAACGCTCGGAGACCTGGCCCCCGGGCTCGCCGAGAGAGAACCGGGTGCCCTCCAGATGCCGGATCACTCCGGGGGATTCGACGACGGTCGCCGGATAGACGACGCAGCCGATGGCCCTCTCCGGCGGCAGGACGGCACTGGTGGCGCCGTCCGGGTCGACCGCCTCCACCCGCCGGCCCTCGTAGGGCCCGGCGAGCTGGTGGAAGTACCACCACGGAATGCCGTTCTGACCGGCCACGACGGCCGTGTGGTCGGCGAGCAGCGGCTTGATGAGCGGCCCGCACGACGGGTAGGAGTGGGCCTTCAGCCCGAGGAAGACGTAGTCGACCGGACCGATCTCGGCCGGGTCGTCCGTGGCGTGCGGCCGGGCGACGAAGTCACCGCGGGCGCTCAGCACCCGTACCCCGTCGGCCCGCATGGCCCGCAGATGATCACCGCGGGCGATCAGATGCACCTCGGCGCCGCCCCGGTGCAGAGCCGCCCCGACGTACGCGCCGATCGCACCGGCTCCGAGGACTGCGATCTTCACGATGGACTCCTCTCAGTGGAGCTGGATACTGTATGCAATATCGCTGGGCGGTGTCCATAGTCCGAGGGGGGTGGGCGCGCAGGGCGGGAAGTCTCACGTACAGCTATTGCATACAGTATTCAGTTGACTTTATGCTCGCTGTGCCGCCGACGCTTCCGTGAGCGGCTTTGGGAGGCCACTTCAATGGACCTGTTCGAGTACCAAGCACGAGATCTCTTCGCCGAGCACGGTGTACCGGTACCGGCCGGCGAGGTCGTCGACACGCCCGAGGCCGCACGCGCCGCGGCCGAGCGGCTGGGCGGCAAGTCGGTCGTCAAGGCTCAGGTGAAGGTCGGTGGCCGCGGCAAGGCCGGTGGTGTCAAGCCGGCCGCCACCCCGGACGAGGCCGTCGCCCGCGCGGCGGACATCCTCGGCATGGACATCAAGGGCCACACGGTCCAGAAGGTGATGCTGGCCCCCGTGGCCGACATCCGGGAGGAGTACTACGTCTCCTTCCTCCTCGACCGCACCCACCGCACCTTCCTGGCCATGGCCTCCGTCGAGGGCGGCATGGACATCGAGGAGGTCGCTGCGACCAAGCCCGAGGCCCTGGCGAAGGTCCCGGTGGACGCGAACGAGGGCGTGACGGAGAAGAAGGCCCGCGAGATCGTCGAGAAGGCCGCCTTCCCGGCCGACGTCGCCGGCCGGGTGGCCGAGGTCCTGCGGCTGCTGTGGCAGGCCTTCGTCGCCTCCGACGCGCTGCTGATCGAGGTCAATCCGCTGGTCAGGTCCGTCGAGGGCGAGATCGTAGCCCTCGACGGGAAGGTGTCGTTGGACGACAACGCGGAGTTCCGTCACCCCGAGTTCGAGGAGCTCCACGACAAGGCCGCCGCCAACCCGCTGGAGGCGGCTGCCAAGGAGAAGAAC
>NZ_JBIVTV010000034.1:0-46285 GCF_044756885.1 Streptomyces sp. NPDC091412
GGGGTCGCCTCCGGCAACGGCAAGGGGCAGATCTTCGTCAAGGGGCAGGTCATCAAGACCGTTCCGGAGTCGAAGATCGTGGAGACCCTGATCGAAGAGGCCATGAAGATCGCCGAGCAGATGGAGCAGGACGGCGTCGCCTCGGGCGAGCCGGAGATCTCGGTCAGCGGCTGACCGCAGGACGACGGCTGACCGCAGGACGGTGACCGACCCAGAGCGGCGCGGCCGACCCTCCGGCGGCTCCCGCCCCGCCTGCCGCCTCGCCTCACCCTTCACGCCACACCGCAGCCCCGCCCCTGAAGGGGCGGGGCTGTCCGGTTCTCCGGAAAGCGTCTTCACCGAAATGTTGCGACGGTTCGCCCGTCGCCGCCGTCCACGCCCTCTTCGCGCTCGCTTGTGACTGCTAACTTGCTGACGAGCAGGCCGAGAAATCGCTATCTCGGCGCGGGACGACTCCAGGGGGGATGCGATGACCACAGCGCGGCGCACCGGAGAGCGCGCCGGACACGGTGGTGAGGGGTCCGCGAGGCGGTCCTCCGGGCGGGGGCAGAAACGCGTCACCATCGCCGATGTGGCCCGCGCCTCCGGCGCCTCCGTGTCGACCGTCTCGCGGGTGATCAACCAGGTCGGCACCGTCGCCCCGGACCTCGCCGACCGGGTCCGCGAGACCATCGCCGACCTGGGCTACCGCCCGAACGCCGCGGCGCAGGGCCTGGCCAGGGGCCGCTCCGGCACGCTCGGGGTGCTCGTCCCGGACCTGGCGAACCAGTACTTCCACGACATCATCAAGGCCCTCTCCGCGGTGGCCAGATCCAACGGGTCCCGCGTCCTGGTCATGGACTCCAACGAGGACCCCGCCGCCGAGCGGGAACTGGCCGAGGACCTCGTCCGGTACGCGGACGGCCTGCTGCTCTGCTCCCCGCGGATGCCGCGCGCCGACCTCGTCGCGCTGACCGGCCGCGACACCCCGATCCTGGTCACCAACCGGCAGGAGCCCGGTCTCGGTCTGCGGGCGATCACCGTCGACTTCTTCCGCGGTGTCCTCGCCCTCTGCGGCCACCTCGCCCAGCTCGGGCACCGGGACGTCGTCTACGTCGCCGGCCCCGGGAGCGCCTGGGCCCACCACGAGCGGATGCGCGCCCTCGCCGCCGCCGAGGACTTCGGGCTCCGTGTGCGCACGGTCGACGGAGGCTCCACCGCCGACGACGGATACGCGGCGGCCGACGCCGCCCTCGGCACCGGCGCGAGCGCCGTGATGGCCTACAACGACTTCGTGGCGCTCGGACTGCTGGCGCGGTTCGCCGAACTCGGCGTACGGGTGCCGGACGATGTGTCCCTGACGGGCTTCGACGAGATCGACATGGCGCGCTTCTCGGCGCCGCCCCTCACCACGGTAGCGATTCCCCGAGGTCGACTCGGGCAGGCCGCCGGTGCGGCGCTGCTGCGGCTGATGGCCGGCGAGGATGACATCGAGGGCGAATCCATCCCGGTCGACCTGCACGTTCGCAGTTCGACCGGCGCACCTTCTTGACAGATCCGATGACTGGCAGGATTTTGTTCGGGCACCAGGCTGAGAAAGCGTTTCCTCACTGTCGCTGACGCATATCGGGCCGATGCCCGCAGGGAGTTGCTGTGTCCCGCACCGTCCACAGAGCCAGTCTTCGTATGCCGTCCGTTCAGCGCCTCGTCGCCGCCGGCTTGTTGCTCGCGGTCACGGTGGTCGGATGCAGCGCACCGAGCAGTCAGTCGTCGGGGGACAAGGGGCAGTCCGCCCAGAAGGTGCCGGACAAGCCGAGCAAGCCGGTCTCGCTGGAGATCCTCGACGTCGCCGGGAACCTCCAGTTGACCCAGGGCATGATCGACGAGTTCCGGAAGACGCATCCGGAGATCGTCGGCAAGATCTCGTACTCCAAGGCGCCCGCTCCGGAACTCGCGGGCAAGATCAAGGCGCAGCAGCAGGCGGGCCGCGTCCAGATCGACATGGTCCTCACCGGCACCGACGGCCTCGCCGCGGGGCTCGAGCAGCACCTCTGGGCGGACATGGCCGCGCACCAGGACGCCATCGGCAACCCGGACTACCTGCCGCCGGCGGCGGAGATGGCGAAGCTGGCGCAGGGCAAGGGCACGGCCGTCGTGTACTACCCGTCGGGGCCGCTGTACGAGTACGACCCGGCCAAGGTGCCGAACCCGCCGAGGACCCCGCAGGACCTCCTCGACTGGGCCAAGGCCCACCCCAAGCGCTTCCAGTACGCCGACCCGGCCAACTCGGGCCCCGGCCGTACCTGGCTGATGGGGCTGCCGTACCTCCTCGGCGACAAGGACCCGTCCGACCCCGAGAAGGGGTGGGACAAGACGTGGGCGTACCTGAAGGAACTCGACAAGTACGTCGACGTGTACGGCTCGGGCACCTCCGAGACCATGAAGAACCTGGCCACCGGTCAGGTTGACATGATCATGAGTACCACGGGCTGGTACATCAACCCGCGTGCCCTCGGCACCGTGCCGAAGAAGATGAAGGCCGGTCACTTCGACGACATGACCTGGGTGACCGACGCCCAGTACGCCGTGGTCCCCAAGGGAGTCAGCGCCGACAAGATGTCCGCGGTGCTCAACCTGCTCCACTGGATGCTCACCCCCGAGCAGCAGGCGAAGGCCTACGACGACGGCTACTTCTACCCGGGCCCGGCCGTCAAGGACGTGCCCCTGTCGATGGCGCCCGCCAAGTCCCAGCAGGTCATCAAGGAGTACGGCGTCCCCGAGTTCGACACGTGGATCGACCAGTTCCCGAAGAAGCCGTCGCTGTCCTCGCAGGCGCAGGTCAAGGCATTCGACCTGTGGAACCGTCAGGTGGCCGGCCAGTGACCGCGGCCCGTATCTCGACCCTGCGCCTGGCCGGGGTCACCCGCAGCTTCGGCGGACACCAGGCTCTGCGGGGACTGGACCTGGAGATCTCGGGCGGCGAGTTCGTGGCGCTGCTGGGCCCCTCCGGATGCGGCAAGTCCACCGCCCTCAACTGCCTGGCCGGACTGCTGCCGCTGACCGGCGGCCAGATCTTCCTCGACGGGGAGCGGATCGATCAACTCGCCCCCGAGCGGCGCGGGTTCGGCATGGTCTTCCAGAACTATGCCCTGTTCCCGCACATGACCGTCCGGAACAACGTCGGCTTCGGCCTGAAGATGGCGAAGGTCCCCAGGGCCGAGGCCGCCGAACGGGTCACCAGGGCCCTGGACATGGTGCAGTTGACCGCTCACGCCCACAAACGGCCCGGTCAGCTCTCCGGCGGGCAGCAGCAGCGGGTCGCCATCGCCCGCGCGATCGTCCTGGAACCGCGGCTGGTGCTGATGGACGAGCCGCTGTCCAACCTCGACGCCGCGCTGCGCCTGGAGATGCGGGCGGAGATCCGCCGCCTGCACCAGCGGCTCGGACTGACCACCGTGTACGTCACGCACGACCAGGAGGAGGCCCTCTCCCTCGCGGACCGGCTCGTCGTGCTGCGCGACGGCCGCACCCAGCAGATCGGCACCCCGGAGGAGGTCTACAGCCGCCCGGCCAACCGCTATGTCGCCTCCTTCATGGGCTACCGCACCCTGCTCGACGCCACCGTCACCGGGACCCGCGGCCCCCATGTGGTCGTCGACATCGCGGGCAGCCCGCTCGTCGGGCTCGACCGTGACGGCGTGGCGGCCGGCGGCCGGGTCACGGCGGCCATCCGCCCCGAGGACCTGGACGCGGTGACCGTGGACGAGCCCGCCGACGGCACCTCCGTCACCTCCGTCACCTCCGGCACTCCCGGACTGCCCGCGACGGTCGAGGTCGTCGAGTACCACGGACGCGAACTCGCCGTGCAGGCACGGCTGACGGACGGGCGCCGGGTCCACTTCCGCACCCGGAAACGGCTCGCGCCCGACGAGTCGGTACGGCTCGTCGCACCGCCCGACCGCGTCCTCGTCTTCGCCGCCGACGACGGCGACGGACAGCCGAGCGACAGCGGTACCGGTCCGTCCCGCGGACCGGGTGGCGCCGGCGCCGGGGACGGACCGTCCGCCCCCGGCCTGGCTGCCCCCGGACTGGCTGCCCCCGGACCGGCTGCACCCGGACCGTCCGCCCCCGAGGCCGGGGAGCCGGACTCCGCCGGCCCGCGGAGCCCGGCGGCCGCACCGGCGGACGAGGGCGCGGCGGAGCCTTCCGAGAAGTCGCGGGAGGCGCGTGACACCCCGAAGCAGGTGGCCACATGAGCGCCACCGACACCCGCGCGGCCCCGCCGCCCGCGCCGCCGGAACCCCCGTCCGCCCGGCCCGCGCTCCGCCACCGCCTGGCCGAGCGCGGGGTCGACCGGCTCCTGCTCCTCGCGGTCCCGGGCGTGCTCTTCCTCGCCGTGCTGTTCTGCTACCCCTTCTTCTACGGGCTGGGGCTGTCGTTCCAACCCGCCCAGGGCGGGGGTCCGTTCGCCAACTACCGGCTCTTCTTCAGCGATCCGTATCTGCGGGAGACCCTGTGGATCACCCTGGGCCTGGCCGTGCCCGCCGCGCTGATCAACTGCCTTGCCGCCGTGCCGGTCGCGTTCCGCACCCGCGGAGTGTTCCGCGGCCGGCGGCTGATCACCACGCTGCTGGTCATGCCGATCACCCTCGGGACGGTCCTCACCGCCCAGGGGCTGCTCGGCTACCTCGGCCCCAACGGCTGGTTCAACAAGGCCCTGCTGGGACTCGGCCTCATCGACGAGCCGCTCGCCCTGGTGCACAACTACTGGGGTGTGCTGGCCTCGCTGATCATCACCGGCTTCCCCTTCTCCTACCTGCTGACGCTGTCGTACCTGACCGGTATCGACCCCAGCCTGGAGCAGGCCGCCGCGACGCTCGGCGCGGACTGGCGCAAACGGCTGCGGTACGTGCTCCTGCCGCTGCTCGCACCGGGCCTTGCCATCACCTTCTGCCTGTCGTTCGTCCTGGCGTTCGCGGTGTTCCCGTCCGCCCAACTGGTCGGTGACCCGCGCAAGACCACGCACGTCATCTCGATCGAGGCGTACCAGGCGGCGTTCCAGAAATTCGACTACTCCCTCGGTTCCGCCATCGCCATGATCATGGCCGCGGTGATGCTCGCGGTCGTCGTCCTCGTACTCGCCTGGCGGTCGTTGCTGTACCGAGGAGCGACGGGAGGCAAGGGCTGATGGCCGACCTCGTCCGGACCCCAGCGGCGCAGACCGGTACGGACCCGGCCGCCCCCTCCCGGTGGCGCCGGATCCGCCCCGGCACCTGGATCGCCGCCCTCGTCTTCGGATTCTTCCTCCTCCAACTCGCCGGAGTCATCGGCGTCCCGCTCGTCGACTCCCTGGGCACCCGCTGGTTCACCAGCTGGCTGCCGCAGGGCTGGACGACGAAGTGGTACGGCTCCGCCTGGCGGGAGTTCCAGCTCGGCCAGGTCTTCTGGACGACCGCGCTGGTCTCCGTGCTCGTCGTCGCGCTGTCCGTGGTGATCGGGGTGCCGGCCGCCTACGCGCTGGCCCGGCGGGACTTCCCCGGCAAGAAGGCCGTGCTGCTGCTGTTCGTGCTGCCGATCCTGGTGCCGCCTCTCACCTACGGCATCCCGCTGGCCACCGTCCTGTACAAGTTCCAGCTCGCCGGGACCCTGACCGGGGTGGTGCTGGCGAACCTGGTGCCGTCGGTGCCGTTCGTCGTCCTGACGATGACCCCGTTCATCGAGCAGATCGACCCCAGGATCGAGGCGGCCGCCCGGATGTGCGGGGCCCGAACCGGTTCCGTCCTGCTGCGCGTCCTCGCGCCGCTGCTGGTGCCCGGCATCCTCGCCGCCTCCGTACTGGTCCTGGTCCGCACGGTCGGCATGTTCGAACTCACCTTCCTCACCGCGGGACCGGACAGCCAGACCCTCGTCGTGGCCCTCTACTACGCCGTCTTCTCGGCCGGTATCCGCACCCAGCAGTCCATCGACGCGATGGCCGTGATGTACACGCTGTCGATGCTCGTACTGCTGGTGATCGCCCTGCGCTTCGTCAATCCCACCCAGTTGGTGACCCGCGTCAAGGAGGACCGGTCGGCGTAGGAGACGGCCGCTCCGAGGGGCAGGGGGCCGGCCATTCCCACTGGCAGCGGCGGTGCCGGGCGGCATTCACCGCCGGGCGGCGTCCCCCGTCGCTGCCAGGTACAGTGCGGGAACCAGTAGATCCTCATGGTGAGGCCCCGCCGACGTGTTGACCCAGACGACCACCGCGGTCCTCGGACCGAGCGACCTCGACGCCGCGCTCGCGGTCCTCGGCCGCGAGCCGGTCGTGAACGCCTTCGTGACGTCCCGCGTTCAGGTCGCCGGACTGGACCCGTGGCGGCTCGGCGGAGAGATGTGGGGCTGGTACGAGGACGGCATACTCACGTCCCTGTGCTACGCGGGGGCCAACCTCGTCCCGATCTGCGCCACCCCCAGGGCCGTCCGGGCCTTCGCGGACCGCGCGCGCCGGGCCGGCCGCCGCTGCTCCTCCATCGTGGGACCGGCCGAACCCACCGCCCAGCTGTGGCGGCTCCTGGAACCCGGCTGGGGTCCGGCCCGCGAGATCCGCGCCCACCAGCCGCTCATGGTCACCGACCGCATGCCGTCCGGCATCGCTCCCGATCCCTACGTCCGCCGCATCCGCAAGGACGAGATGGAGACGATCATGCCGGCCTGCGTGGCGATGTTCACGGAGGAGGTCGGCGTCTCCCCGCTCGCCGGGGACGGCGGTCTGCTCTACCAGGCCCGGGTCGCCGAACTCGTCGGCTCCGGCCGCTCCCTCGCCCGCCTCGACGAGCACGGCAAGGTGATGTTCAAGGCGGAGATCGGTGCCGCGACCTCCGAGGCCTGCCAGATCCAGGGCGTGTGGGTGGCCCCCGAGTACCGCGGCCGAGGCCTGGCGGTCCCCGGCATGGCGGCGGTCCTGCGGTACGCGCTGGCCGATGTGGCCCCGGTGGTCAGTCTGTACGTGAACGACTTCAACACCGCGGCCAGGCGCACCTACCTGAAGGCGGGCTTCCAGGAGGTCGGCGCGTTCATGAGCGTTCTCTTCTGACCTGCGCCTCACTGCGCTGTTCAGCGCCTCGTGCACGCCCTGTAGTCTCCCGGCATGGCGCACTTCCCCGGTCACGGACACCGCCGCAGCGACGACGTCGTGATCGGCCCCCTGGACCTGTCGGTCCGCGTCGACGAGGCGCTCGCCGTGCAGGCCGTCGCCTTCGGTCTCGGCGCCGACGAGGTGGCCGTACGCCGGCAGATCGTGCTGCGCCACATGACCTGCCGGGGAGCCCGCGCGCTCGGTGCCACCACGGCCGACGGCCGGCTCGCGGGATTCGTCTACGGCATGCCCAACGACCGCACCCACTGGTGGTCCACCGTCGTCGAGCCCTACCTGCGCGCCCTCGGCCACGACGACTGGCTCGACGACTCCTTCGTGATCACCGAACTGCACGTCCACCCGAGCCACCAGAACCGCGGCATCGGACGGGCCCTGATCACCACCATCACCGACAGTGCGAGCGAGCCCCGCTCGATCCTCTCCGCGATCGACACCGACAGCCCGGCCCGCGGTCTCTACCACTCCCTGGGCTACGAGGACCTCGCCCGCCAGGTGCACTTCCCCAGCGCGCCGAAACCGTACGCCGTGATGGGCGCCCCGCTGCCGCTGCGCCGCCGTCCGGACACGGCGCCCGGTCGGCTTTAACCGATTTCCACCGGCGCGGCAAGCCCGGCTAACCTCCTAGCCATCAGCTTCCCCCACCCTCGGCCTCGCCCGAGCGGGGGCCACCATCGGCAGGAGTACGAGAACCATGGCCAACGCACCGGTCCAGCGCATGTCCCAGTTGTTGGCGAAGACGCTGCGCGACGACCCGGCGGACGCCGAGGTCCTGAGCCACAAGCTGCTGGTCCGCGCGGGCTACGTACGGCGCACCGCCGCCGGGATCTGGACCTGGCTGCCGCTGGGCAAGAAGGTCCTCGCCAACGTGGAGCGGATCGTCCGCGAGGAGATGGACGCGATCGGCGGCCAGGAGGTGCTGCTGCCCGCGCTGCTGCCCCGTGAGCCGTACGAGGCGACCGGCCGCTGGGACGAGTACGGCGCCGAGCTGTTCCGTCTGAAGGACCGCAAGGGCGGCGATTACCTTCTCGGACCGACCCACGAGGAGATCTTCACCCTGCTGGTGAAGGACCAGGCGACCTCCTACAAGGACCTGCCGGTCATCCTCTACCAGATCCAGACCAAGTTCCGGGACGAGGCCCGGCCCCGCGCGGGCATCCTGCGCGGGCGCGAGTTCCTGATGAAGGACTCCTACTCCTTCGACCTCGCCGACGAGGGCCTCGCCGAGTCCTACGCCCTGCACCGCCAGGCCTACCAGCGGATCTTCGACCGCCTGGGCCTGGACTACCGGATCTGCGCCGCGACCGCGGGCGCGATGGGCGGCTCCAAGTCCGAGGAGTTCCTCGCCCCGGCCGCCGCCGGCGAGGACACCTTCGCCGACTGCCCGAACTGCGACTTCGCCGCCAACACCGAGGCGATCGAGTACGAGCTGGTGCCGGTGGACGGCTCCGGCGTGCCCGCGGCCGAGGAGATCCCCACCCCGGACACCCCGACCATCGAGACCCTCGCCGCCTCCCTCGGCGTGCCGGCCTCCGCCACCCTGAAGAACCTGCTGGTCAAGGTCGACGGGGAGATCGTCGCCGTCGGCGTCCCCGGCGACCGCGAGGTGGACCTGGGCAAGGTCGAGGCGCACTTCGCCCCGGCCGCCGTCGAGCTGGTCACCGCCGAGGACTTCGTGGGCCGCCCGGACCTGGTCCGCGGTTACGTCGGTCCGCAGGGCCTGGACAAGGTGAAGTACATCGCCGACCCGCGCGTGGCGCCCGGCACGGACTGGATCACCGGTGCCAACAAGGAGCACACGCACGCGAAGAACGTGGTCGCCGGGCGCGACTTCGAGGTCGACGAGTACGTCGACGTGGTGGTCGTGCAGGACGGCGACCCCTGCCCGAAGTGCGGCACCGGCCTCAAGCTGGACCGGGCCATCGAGATCGGCCACATCTTCCAGCTCGGCCGCAAGTACGCCGACGCCCTCAAGCTCGACGTCCTCGGCCAGAACGGCAAGCCGGTCCGCGTCACCATGGGCTCCTACGGCATCGGTGTCTCCCGCGCCGTGGCCGCCCTCGCCGAGCAGCACGCCGACGACAAGGGCCTGATCTGGTCCAAGGAGGTCGCCCCGGCCGACGTGCACGTGGTCGCCGCCGGCAAGGCCCTGCAGACCGAGGTGGCCCTGGAGGTGTCCCAGAAGCTCGCCGCGGCAGGCGTCCGCGTCCTCGTCGACGACCGGGCCGGTGTCTCCCCGGGCGTGAAGTTCACCGACTCCGAACTCATCGGCGTCCCGCAGATCCTGGTCGTCGGCCGCCGCGCGCCCGAGGGTGTCGTCGAGCTGAAGGACCGCCGCACCGGCGAGCGCGAGGAGCTCCCGATCGAGGAAGCGATCGCCCGCCTCACGGCGTAGTCCTGCCCCGCGACACGGGTCACGGCAGCAAGCGGGGTCAGGCGCGTCCAGCCACCGGGCGAACGAGGACGCGCCGGACCCCGCACCCGCGTCAAGATCCGCCGACCGCTCACTGCCCCCGCGTCACCGCTCTCCCAGGCCGGCGCCCGGCGGGTGCGGAGGAGCGACCGTCATGAGGGCTGTGTCACTGTCGGCCCTGGGGCGTGGGGCCTGGTGGTTCCCGGCCGGCCTGCGCTGCGGAGGCGGCCGCCTCGGCGTTCGGGTCATGTCCTGCGGGCGGGCACTGATCCCTCGCCACCGTCTCCCCGCACCCAGGTCGGCGCCCGGGCAGGCGGGGGAGCGGTCGTCGTCACGGCGGTGCCGCCTGGGGGGTTTCGTCGTGGCCGGGTGGGTCAGAGCCAGGTGGCGAATTCCAGGAGGAGTTCCGCGTCCTTCGGGCGGCCCACGCGGCGGGCGCGCACGCCGGATTCCACGGCCCGGAAGAGCGTCCAGCCGCGCAGGCGGTCGCGGTCGACCTCCAGGGAATCCGCCAGCCGCTTGATCCGGCGCCGAGTGGTGGCGGCGCCGGACGGCGCGGCGATCAGGTCCTCCACCCGGTCGCGGACCAGCCGCGCCAGGTCGAAGGCGGCCTCGCCGACCACCGGGTCCGGGCCCACGGCCAGCCACGGCGCCCGGTCCCCGGCGAGCACCTTGCTCTGCCGGAACGTGCCGTGCAGCAACCGCCGCTCGGGTGGCGCGGCCAGCAGTTCCGCGCGGGCCGTGAGCGCCGCCTCGACCAGCGGCGCCACCTCCGCGTCGGCCTCCGCGCTCGCCCGCATCGCCCCGGCCTGCCGCCCGGTCCGCTCCTCGACCGTCTCGAAGGTGTGCTCGGCGGGCGGTTCGACCCACAGTCGCCGCAGCGTGCCCGCCGCCTCCAGCAGCGCCCGCGCCTCCGGCAGCGACCGCACCGACACGTCCGGATGCAGCCGCTCCAGCAGCAGCACGCCCTCGGCCGGCCCGGCCGGCCCGTCCTCCAGCAGTTGCACGGCGCCCCGCCCGCCCCAGTGCGCGAGCGCCGCCCGCTCGCTCTCCGGGCGGGCCCGGGCAGGGGCCAGTTTGAGCGCGGCCGGTGTCCCGTCCGCCGTCCGCACCAGCACCACGAGGCTGCTGCGTCCGCCGGGCATCTGCACCCGTTCGACGGTCAGCTCGCGCAGTGCCACCGCCTGCCGCGCCAGTCCGGGCAGCTTCTCCAGCCAGTCGTCCCCGTCCGGTGCGGTCTCACCCAGCGCCCGCACCAGACGCCGCGGCGGTTCGAAAGCCATGCGCGAGTCTTTCCTTCCTGACTTCCTGGACGCGTTCTCCGCTGTCGCCGTGGGCGCCTCCTGCGCCGTCCCGTTCCTCCCGTCCGTGTCCGTCCGTGCCCGTCCGGGACATCCGTACGCCCTACGGCGTCGGTGCCGTCGAAGCCGTGGGCGTGCCCGCCGCACCGGCCCGTTCGGCAAGACCAGGGAAGGCTACGCTCCCCCCGCGCCAGCGCACCGCCCGGACCGCCGCCTCGCGCAGCGCCCCGGCTGCCTCCCGCCGTCGCTCGCCCCCGGCCGCCCGGACCAGGTCGGAGTACACCCCGGCCACGCGTTCCTCCAGCTCGGCGGCGAACCGTACCGCCGCCGCGGAGTCCGGCACCGGGAACGGCAGCGTGTAGGCGGCCGCCGCGGCCACCGGCTGCCCGCCCAGATCCCGCACCTCGCGCGCCAGCGCGTCCCGCCGCGCCCGGTGGGCGTCGTACGCCGACCGCGCCTCGGCCCGCCGGCTCTCGCCGATCCGGCCCCCGACGACGCCGTACCCGTACACGGCCGCGTGCTCGGCGGCGAGCGCCGCCTGGAGTGCCTCCAGCCGCCGCCGGTCCGTCACCTGGCTCACTTGTCACCTTCCGTCAGGAGATACGCGTGCGCGGCACCGGCCGCCGCCACCGAGGCCAGCAGGCGGGCCAGTTCGCCGGGCACCTGGAGCAGGGCCGCCGTGCGCCGGTCGGACAAGGAACGCTCGGCGGCGGCGAGCCCCGCCAGGGCGGACTTCGCGGTCTCCCGGGCGGCGGGAGAGCCCGAGGCCTCGGCTCCCGCCGGTGCCCTGGAGTCCTCGGGCGAACCGGATCCCTCGGGCGCGGCCGAGACCGCCGGCGGCACGGTCGAGGCCACCGGCGGCGTGGTCGGCGCCGTCGCGCCGGGCGAGGCCTTCGCGGTGCCGCCGAACGCCTCCGCGTGCGCCGCGACGTGCGCGCGCAGCGGCCGCAGGCGCTCCGCCAGCTCCGGATGCGCGGCCATCACCGCGTCGTACCGCCGCGCCAGCTCCTCGCTGTCGCGTGCCGCACGCGCGCGCATCCGCTCGGCGGCCGACGGGGCCTGGCCCGTGCCGCCGGAGTCGTCGGAACCGGTGGAGCAGCCCACGAGCAGGGCGGCCCCCGCGGCCGAGGCGAGCAGGCTCCTTCTGCGCGGGCCCGCCAGGGCGCGCGGAGGTGAGGGGAACGGCACGGCAGACGTCCTCGGGTGCGTGAACGAAGTGGGAGGGGCGGCTCGCCCATGATCACGGTACCCGCGCCCCGCGCACGCATCACTCAGCGGCACCGCTGCTGCCCAGGTGGACGGCAACACCCCTTCGGACCGGATACCCTTTGACCAGACACGCGACCACCCCACAACAGCACACGCGGCCGAGGAGTCACCCGGATGAGCACCACCCAGAGCGAGAGGCTGCGGGAACTGCTGGAACCGCTCGTCACCTCCCAGGGCCTGGATCTCGAAGAGATCGCCGTGGACTCCGTAGGACGCAAGCGTGTGCTGCGCGTCGTCGTCGACTCCGACACCGGGGCCGATCTGGACCGGATCGCCGATGTGAGCCGTGCGCTCTCGGCGAGGCTCGACGAGACGGACGCGATGGGCGAGGGCGAGTACACCCTCGAGGTCGGCACCCCGGGCGCGGAGCGCCTCCTCAGGGAACACCGGCACTACGTGCGCGCCACGGGCCGGCTGGCCAAGTTCCAGCTGGCCGACGGCGGCGAGCTGGTGGCCAGGATCCTCGGGGTCGACGACGAAGGCCTCGACCTCGAAGTGCCAGGGGTGAAGGGGCGCAAGCCCACGACCCGCAGACTCGGTTTCCCGGACGTCGTCAGGGCACGGGTGCAGGTCGAGTTCAACCGCAAGGACCAGAAGGAAGAGGAGGCGTAGCCGTGGACATCGACATGAGTGCCCTGCGGGGCTTGGTACGAGAGAAGGAGATCTCCTTCGACCTGCTGGTCGAGGCGATCGAGTCGGCCCTCCTCATCGCCTACCACCGCACCGAGGGAAGCCGCCGCCACGCGCGCGTGGAGCTCGACCGGCAGACCGGGCATGTGACCGTGTGGGCGAAGGAGGACCCCCAGGACCTCGAGGAGGGCCAGGAGCCCCGCGAGTTCGACGACACCCCGTCCGGCTTCGGCCGTATCGCCGCCACCACCGCCAAGCAGGTCATCCTGCAGCGGCTGCGCGACGCCGAGGACGACGCGACGCTCGGCGAGTACGCCGGCCGCGAGGGCGACATCGTCACCGGGGTCGTCCAGCAGGGCCGCGACCCGAAGAACGTGCTCGTCGACATCGGCAAGCTGGAGGCCATCCTGCCGGTGCAGGAGCAGGTCCCCGGGGAGACCTACCCGCACGGCCTGCGGCTGCGGTCCTACGTCGTCCGGGTGGCCAAGGGCGTCCGCGGCCCCTCGGTGACCCTGTCCCGTACGCACCCGAACCTGGTGAAGAAGCTCTTCGCCCTGGAGGTCCCGGAGATCGCCGACGGCTCCGTGGAGATCGCCGCGATCGCCCGTGAGGCCGGTCACCGCACCAAGATCGCCGTACGGTCCACCCGTTCGGGCCTGAACGCCAAGGGCGCCTGCATCGGCCCCATGGGCGGCCGGGTGCGCAATGTGATGGGCGAGCTGAACGGCGAGAAGATCGACATCGTCGACTGGTCGGACGACCCGGCCGAGATGGTGGCGAACGCGCTGTCGCCGGCCCGCGTCTCCAAGGTGGAGGTCGTGGACCTGGCCGCCCGGTCCGCCCGCGTCATCGTGCCCGACTACCAGCTGTCGCTGGCGATCGGCAAGGAGGGCCAGAACGCCCGGCTGGCGGCCCGGCTCACCGGCTGGAGGATCGACATCCGCCCGGACACCGAGCAGGCCCCCGAGTAGCCCTCCGGCGAGCAGCCCTCCGAGCAGGCGTCCGGGCAGGACACGCGGGGGAATTCACCCGTCCGGGGGGAATAGATCCGGGCCGCAGGTCGCTCGGATTACGACAACAGCCGTTCGATCTTTGCCCCACAGGGGTGAGGTCGGTGCGGGGAGGTAGACTTAGCTGTGTCTGGCCGGACGCGTGCCCGCGTATGCCCTGAGCGTACCTGTGTGGGATGCCGGGAGCGGGCGGCCAAGATCGAACTGTTGCGGACCGTGGTGGTCGAGGGAGAGTGCGTCCCCGATCCTCGCGGTACGCTGCCCGGCCGGGGTGCGTATGTACATCCCGCCCCGGTCTGTCTCGATCAGGCGGTGCGCCGCCGGGCATTTCCGCGGGCGCTCCGCGTCCCGGGACCGCTCGACGTAACGGCGTTGCGCCGGTACGTCGAGCAGGCACAAGGTTGCTGAGGCAACACGGCAAGGAATGACATGTCGTACGGAAGCCCCCGTGCGGCCTGGTACCTCGCGAGTCGAAAGCAGGTCGAGATTGCGATGAGCACTCGATGAGTACGCGATGAGTACGCCCATGAACTAGCGACGGTCCGGCCGCAACCCGGACCTAAAAGGAGCGAAGTGGCTAAGGTCCGGGTCTACGAACTCGCCAAGGAGTTCGGTGTGGAGAGCAAGGTCGTCATGGCCAAGCTCCAGGAACTCGGTGAATTCGTCCGATCGGCGTCCTCGACGATCGAGGCGCCCGTAGTACGCAAACTGACTGACGCCTTCCAGCAGGGCAACGGCAGCGGCAGGTCCGCCGCGAAGCCGGGTGCCCCGAAGAAGGCCGCCCCCAGGCCCGCCGCGCCGTCTCCGGCGCAGGCCGGGGGTCCCTCCCGCGCCGTCAAGGCGGCGGGGGAGCGTCCGGCCGCGCCCAAGCCGCCGGCCGCGCCCAAGCCCGCCCCGGCGCAGCAGCCCGCGGCCCCGGCGGCGTCCGCGCCGACCCCCGGCCCGCGTCCGGTGCCGGGTCCCAAGCCCGCGCCGCGTCCGGCTCCGGCCGCGCCCACCACGCCGGAGTTCACCGCTCCGCCGTCGGCTCCGTCGGCTCCGTCGCCGGCCGCGCCGAAGCCCGGCGCCCGTCCGGGCGCCCCGAAGCCCGGTGGCCGTCCCGGCCAGGGCCAGGGTCAGCGTCCGGGCCAGGGTGCCGCGCGCCCCGGTGGCCAGGGTCAGCGTCCGGGCGCCCGTCCGGCCGGTCCGCGTCCGGGCAACAACCCCTTCACCTCCGGTGGCTCCACCGGCATGGCGCGCCCGCAGGCGCCGCGTCCGCAGGGCCAGCGGCCCGGCGGCCCCGGTGCTCCCGGCGCCGGTCCGCGTCCGCAGGGCCCCGGTGCCCAGGGCGGCGGTCCGCGTCCGCAGGCTCCGGGCGGTCCGCGCCCGACCCCGGGCTCGATGCCCCGTCCGCAGGGCGGTCCGCGTCCGGGCGGTCCGCGCCCGAACCCCGGCATGATGCCGCAGCGTCCCGCTGCCGGCCCGCGTCCCGGCCCCGGTGGCGGCGGTCGTGGCCCGGGTGGTGCGGGTCGTCCCGGCGGTGCCGGTCGTCCCGGTGGCGGCGGCGGTTTCGCCGGTCGTCCCGGTGGTGGCGGCGGTGCCGGTCGTCCCGGTGGCGGCGGCGGTTTCGCCGGTCGTCCCGGTGGTGGCGGCGGCTTCGGCGGTGGCGGCGGTGGCCGTCCCGGCTTCGGCGGCCGTCCGGGTGGTCCCGGTGGCCGTGGTGGCACGCAGGGCGCCTTCGGCCGTCCCGGCGGTCCCGCGCGCCGTGGCCGCAAGTCGAAGCGGCAGAGGCGCCAGGAGTACGAGGCCATGCAGGCCCCGTCGGTCGGCGGCGTGATGCTGCCTCGCGGCAACGGCGAGACCATTCGCCTGTCGCGCGGTGCGTCGCTCACCGACTTCGCGGAGAAGATCAACGCCAACCCGGCGTCGCTCGTCGCGGTCATGATGAACCTGGGCGAGATGGTCACGGCCACGCAGTCCGTGTCCGACGAGACGCTCCAGCTCCTCGCCGACGAGATGAACTACCAGGTTCAGATCGTCAGCCCCGAGGAGGAGGACCGCGAGCTGCTCGAGTCCTTCGACCTGGAGTTCGGCGAGGACGAGGGCGGCGAGGAGGACCTGGTCGTCCGCCCGCCGGTCGTCACCGTCATGGGTCACGTCGACCACGGAAAGACCCGACTGCTCGACGCCATCCGCAAGACGAACGTCATCGCGGGCGAGGCCGGCGGCATCACCCAGCACATCGGTGCCTACCAGGTCGCGACCGAGGTCAACGGCGAGGGCCGGGCGATCACCTTCATCGACACCCCGGGTCACGAGGCGTTCACCGCCATGCGTGCCCGCGGTGCCCGGTCGACGGACATCGCCATCCTGGTCGTCGCGGCCAACGACGGCGTCATGCCGCAGACGGTCGAGGCGCTCAACCACGCCAAGGCGGCCGACGTCCCGATCGTGGTCGCGGTCAACAAGATCGACGTCGAGGGCGCCGACCCGACCAAGGTGCGCGGTCAGCTGACCGAGTACGGCCTGGTGGCCGAGGAGTACGGCGGCGACACGATGTTCGTCGACATCTCCGCCAAGCAGGGTCTGCACATCGACTCGCTGCTGGAAGCGGTCGTCCTGACCGCCGACGCCTCGCTCGACCTGCGGGCCAACCCGAAGCAGGACGCGCAGGGCATCGCGATCGAGTCCCGCCTCGACCGCGGCCGCGGTGCCGTGGCGACGGTGCTCGTCCAGCGAGGCACGCTGCGGGTCGGCGACACCATGGTGGTCGGCGACGCGTACGGCCGTGTCCGGGCGATGCTCGACGACAACGGCAACAACGTGGCCGAGGCCGGCCCGTCGACGCCGGTGCAGGTCCTGGGTCTGACCAACGTCCCGGGTGCGGGCGACAACTTCATCGTGGTGGACGAGGACCGTACGGCCCGTCAGATCGCGGAGAAGCGTGCCGCCCGTGAGCGCAACGCCGCGTTCGCCAAGCGCGTCCGCCGCGTCTCGCTCGAGGACCTGGACAAGGTGCTCAAGGCCGGCGAGGTCCAGCAGCTCAACCTCATCATCAAGGGCGACGCGTCCGGTGCGGTCGAGGCCCTCGAGTCCTCGCTGCTCCAGCTCGACGTCGGCGAAGAGGTCGACATCCGCGTCCTGCACCGCGGTGTGGGTGCGGTCACGGAGTCGGACATCGACCTGGCCATGGGCTCCGACGCCATCGTGATCGGCTACAACGTGCGCGCCGCCGGGCGTGCCGCGCAGATGGCCGAGCGCGAGGGTGTGGACGTCCGGTACTACTCGGTCATCTACCAGGCGATCGAGGAGATCGAGGCGGCCCTCAAGGGCATGCTCAAGCCGGAGTACGAGGAGGTCGAGCTCGGCACGGCGGAGATCCGCGAGGTCTTCCGTTCGTCCAAGCTGGGCAACATCGCGGGTGTGCTCATCCGCTCCGGCGAGGTCAAGCGCAACAGCAAGGCGCGCCTCCTCCGCGACGGCAAGGTCATCGCGGAGAACCTCAACATCGAGGGTCTGCGTCGCTTCAAGGACGACGTCACCGAGATCCGCGAAGGCTACGAGGGTGGTATCAACCTCGGAAACTTCAACGACATCAAGGTCGACGACGTCATCGCGACGTACGAGCTCCGCGAGAAGCCGCGGGCGTAACGCCGCAGACACCCGTGCCGGCCGACGGGACCACTCCCGTCGGCCGGCACGGCCGTGTCCGGGGCCGCTGGGCCCAGGGCCCCGCGAGCCGTGCGGGGCGCGAAGCCCCGCCCGCCCCGGCAGCGGGAGACCCTCGTCCCACCCGGGCCGCGGAAAACCCCGTCGAGTCACCGGCGGGGTTCGCGGTACCGTTCTTGATGTCCCTGTCCACCGAGAGGGCAGGACCATCGACCCCGTACCGGCGGGCAACCCGGGCACACACATGTACGTGGGGACTCTGTCCTTCGACCTGCTCCTCGGCGACGTCCACTCGCTGAAGGAGAAGCGTTCCGTCGTCCGCCCGATCGTCGCCGAGCTCCAGCGCAAGTACGCGGTGAGCGCGGCGGAGGTGGACCACACGAACCTCCACCGGCGGGCCGTCATCGGTCTCGCCGCGGTCTCCGGCGACGCGACGCACCTGACCGACGTGCTGGACCGGTGCGAACGGCTGGTCGCCGGCCGTCCCGAGGTGGAGCTGCTGTCCGTCAGACGCCGCTTCCACGGCGAGGACGACTAGACCGCACCCCACCGCACCATCCACACCGCACAAGCAGAAGAAGAAAGAACGGGAGACGGACCAGTGGCCGACAACGCGCGGGCGAAAAGGCTGGCGGACCTCATCCGAGAGGTGGTGGCCCAGAAGCTGCAACGCGGGATCAAGGACCCGCGGCTCGGCTCGCACGTCACCATCACGGACACCCGGGTCACGGGTGACCTGCGGGAGGCGACCGTCTTCTACACCGTCTACGGAGACGAAGAGGAGCGGAAGGCCGCGGCCGCGGGCCTGGAGAGCGCCAAGGGCATCCTGCGCTCCGAGGT
This sequence comes from Streptomyces sp. NPDC091412, assembly GCF_044756885.1. NCBI lineage: Bacteria > Bacillati > Actinomycetota > Actinomycetes > Kitasatosporales > Streptomycetaceae > Streptomyces > Streptomyces sp. NPDC091412. The sequence continues at coordinate 18,223 of NZ_JBIVTV010000034.1, forward strand.
CGGCCGGGCGGCCGGAGTGAAGTTCACCCCGACCCTCGCCTTCGTCGCGGACGCCCTGCCGGACACCGCCCGGAACATCGAGGACCTCCTCGACAAGGCCCGTGCCTCCGACGCGAAGGTGCGCGAGACGTCCGCCGGTGCCACGTACGCCGGTGAGGCGGACCCGTACAAGAAGCCGGAGTCCGACGACGGGACGGACGACACCACCGCATGACCAGCAAGCCCACCCCGCCCGACGGCCTCGTCATCGTCGACAAGCCGTCGGGCTTCACTTCGCACGACGTCGTGGCCAAGATGCGCGGCATCGCCAGGACTCGCCGGATCGGCCACGCGGGCACCCTCGACCCCATGGCGACCGGTGTGCTCGTGCTCGGCGTGGAGAAGGCCACCAAGCTCCTCGGCCACCTCGCGCTGACCGAGAAGGAGTACCTCGGCACCGTCCGGCTCGGCCAGAACACGATCACCGACGACGCCGAGGGCGAGATCACCTCCGCCACGGACGCCTCCAAGGTCACCCGGGACGCCGTCGACGCCGTCGTCGCCAAGCTGACCGGCGACATCATGCAGGTGCCGTCCAAGGTCAGCGCCATCAAGATCAACGGCGTGCGGTCGTACAAGCGGGCCCGGGAGGGCGAGGAGTTCGAGATCCCGGCCCGGCCGGTGACCGTCTCCTCCTTCAGCGTCCACGACGTCCGCGACGCGGTCGCCGACGACGGCACCCCCGTGCTCGACCTGGTGGTGTCCGTGGTCTGCTCCTCCGGCACCTACATCCGCGCCCTCGCCCGCGACCTGGGCGCCGACCTCGGCGTCGGCGGCCACCTCACCGCGCTGCGCCGCACCCGGGTCGGTCCGTACAAGCTGGACTCCGCCAGGACGCTGGACCAGCTCCAGCAGGAGCTGACCGTGATGCCGATCGGCGAGGCGGCCGCCGCGGCGTTCCCCCGCTGGGACGTCGACGCCCGGCGCGCCCGGCTGCTCATCAACGGCGTACGGCTGGAGGTGCCCGACGAGTACGCGGGCGCCGGTGCCGTCGCCGTCTACGGCCCCGGCGGCCGTCTCCTCGCGCTCGTGGAGGAACAGCGGGGCAAGGCCAAGAGCCTGGCCGTCTTCGGCTGACCGCGCGCGGCGGTGCCCGTGGAGCGGCGCCCGTGGAGCGGCGAATACAGGGTGTTCCTCAGCCGCCGCTCCACGGTCCCGTCCCCCCTCGGTTCCCCCACCCATGAGCTTTATCCAGCGGCACGCGCCCATTCACCCGGCCGTGCGGGCGCTCGGAGTGAACCGGGGGAGTGCAGGGGGGCGCGTTCGCCGCTCGGCCTGTCCCGCTGATCATCCGCCGCCTACCGTCGAGGGTAGGCACGGCGGTACGGCGGGGAGGTTCGGGCATGGATGGGCGGGACCTCCATGAATCCACACAGGCGCATGGATCACAGGGATCCCGCCCCGGCCGCCACGCGCTCCGGCCCGCCGGGAGCCGACAGGAACCGGACGGCACGATCCGGCGGCAGGCGGCGACGGAAGCCCGGGACCGCGCTCTGGACCGCTCCCTCGTCCGCATCCGCGACCTGACGGGACGGCCCCGCGGCACCGGCTTCGCGGCCGACCACCGGGGCACGGTGATCACCAGCCACGAGGCGGTCGACGGACTGTCCCGGCTCGTGCTGCACGCTCCCGGCGCGGGCGAGCGCTCCTGCGTGGTGACGGCCGACGCGATCACCGCGCTGCCCGCCCTGAACCTGGCCCTCGTCCGCACCGAGGGCCTCGGCGTGGAGCCGCTTCCCGTCACCGTGCGGGACGGCGTCCGCAGCGGCACCTACGTCCGGATCGCGGCCGACCGCTGGCGCGAGGCCCGCGTGCTCGGCGCGGCCGCGGTGACGTACACGACCGCGGACCACTCCCATCTCCTCGACGACGTCACGGAGTTGGCGATCGGCACGGCGGGCCGCGACGCGCTCCGGCTGGGCGGCGGGGCCGCCGGGGGACCGGTCCTCGACATGACGACCGGCACGGTGGTCGCCGTCCTCGGCACGGCCCTGGAGTCCGGCCGCGGCGACGCCGGCTTCGCGGTACCGCTGCGCCGCCCCTGCGAGGGCCCCCTGGCCGACCTCCTCAGCCGCAACGCCGCCACGGTCGCCGCCTACGGCCCCGACCTGAACCTGGCGGCGGTCCTCGAACTCACGGCCACCTCCCTGGCCCAGGACGGCCCCGCCGGAGCCCTGCCGTTCCCCCACCGGGGACCGTGCGGTCCCGGATCGCCCGCCGGACCGGTCGAACGCGCCGCCGTCGCGGGGGAGCTGGCCGCGTTCGGTGCCGGCCGGGCCGCCGTGCTCGGGCTCGTCGGGGACTCCGGAAGCGGCCGTACGACGGAGCTCGCGGCGCTGGCCGGCCGTCGTGCCGGCGGCGGTTCCCCCGCGCCCACCCTGTGGCTCCGCGGGGCCGATCTGCTGGCCACCGACACCTCGGTCGCCGACGCGGTGGGCCGGGCGCTGGACCGGGCGGCCCGGATCGTCGCGTCCTCCCGGTCGCCCCTGCCCACCGAGCTCACCGACCTCACCCCGGAACGCGTCGCCCGCCTCGCCCGCGCCCACGGCCGTCCCCTCCTGCTCCTCCTCGACGGACCCGAGGAGATGCCGCCCGCTCTGGCCGACCGGCTCCCCGAGTGGACCGAGGGAACCGCGCGGTGGCTGCGCGGCACGGGGGTACGGCTGGTGGTGGCCTGCCGTGAGGCGTACTGGGAGGCGGCGGGAGCGCGATTCCCGGCGGACCTGCTCCACACCCCGGTCACGGCGGGGGCGGGTACGGACGGCGGCACCGGCCATCTGCCGCCCTGTCTGCGCCTCGGCGGCCTCACCCCCGCCGAGGCCCACGAGGCCCGCGCCCGCCACGGCATCCCGGACGGCACACTGGTGGACGCCGCCGCCCGCCACCCGCTCACCCTCCGGCTCCTGGCGGAGGTGCGCGCCGCCCTCCCCGACGCCGCCGACCACCCCCCGCTCGACCGTGACGACGTCCTCGCCGCCCACCTGGACCTGATGTGCCTGCGCATCGCCGTCCGCCTCGCCGCGGAGAACGGTCTGCGCGGCACCGCGGTACGTCGGCTGGCGGCGAGGGTCTCCGGCCAGGTGCACGAGGCCGCCCGCCGCAGCCTCGGCCAGGGGGAACTGGACCGGGCGGCGTTCGAGGAACTGTTCCCCCGGGGACCCGCCCCGGCCCGCCTCGGCGGCGGCACCGGTTGGGCGGCGGCCGTTCTCACCGAGGGCCTCCTCGTGCCGGCGGGCGACGGCTACCGCTTCGCGCACGAGGAGCTCGCCGACTGGATCCAGGGCACCCACCTCGACCTGGACGAGGCCCTGCGCGTCCTGGTCCACCGGCGGCACACACCCGGTACGCCGCGCCGCCCGCAGCCCGTTCCGCACCACCGCATCGGACCCGTCGTCCAGGCCCTGCTTCTCCTGGCCCGCCAGCACGGCACACGCCGACTCGCGGTCCGGCTCGAGGAGTTGCTGTGCGCCCTCGACACCGACCCGCACTCCTGGTGGGCGTCCCGCCTCCTCGCCGGCGTACTGCTGCGCGTGGCGGACGCGACACCGTACCTCCGCGTGCTGCGGCTGCTCGCCGAGCGGATCGTGGTGTGGCAGCAGTGCGACCTGCCTGTGCCGCCAGGCTTCGGGCCGGGTTTCTGGACCGCTCTGCACCTGTCGGACGCCGACCGCTGCGACCTGTTCAGGCGCCTCCTCCTCGCCGACGGCGCGTCGCGGGACACCCACGGCGCGAGCGGCGGACCCCGCCGCCCGTCCCGGTACCTGGACGCCGTCGCGCGCCTCCTCACCGCCGACCCCGCCGCCGTGCAACCGCACCTCACGCGCTGGTTCCACGACGAGCGCCCGCTGCCCGCCACGCCGCACGCCACCGTGGCCACGGCCGCCCAGGCCCTGCTCCACACCCACCGCGACCGCGCCCCGGACGACCTCACCGACACGCTGGCCGGGTGCGCCCACCCGCGCGCCGAGGAACTGCTGGCCGTACTCGCCGAGGAGGAGCCGTCCGCGCTGTGCCGGGCCGTGGACCGGTGGGCGCACGACGACCGCCCGGCGCTGAGGGCGGCGGCCCTGACGTATGGCCTGCGCACCGCGCCCCGGGCTCGCACCGAGGCCGACCGCGAACTGCTGCGCCACGCCGCCCTCACCCTGCTCGGCCACCCCGCCGACTCCGCCCTGCACGGCGGCGCGCTCGCCCTCCTTGTCCGGGATCCGCACACCCGCGCCCGCCATCTGCCGCAGGCGCTGCGGTACTTCGCGGCGGGCGACCCGCACCTGCCGCCGAGCACGCTGGCGCCCGCCCTGACCACCCACCCCGAGGCGGTCCTCGCCGCCATCGGCGCGTGCCTGCGCCGGGGCACCGGCATCGGTGAGGTCCTGTGCGCCCTGGGCGACGTCGCCACACCGGCGCTCGCCCGCCGGGTCGCCGTCCTGGTCCGCGAGGCGGTGACACGGCACCCGGAGGCCGCCGGGCCGGTGGCGGCGTACGTCGACCACCGCCTGGACGACGACCCCGCCGCCCGCTCGGTGCTGTTCCCCCTGGTCGCAGGCCTCCTCGACGGCGGCGGGGAGGGGCGCGACGGCGGTGAGGGCGAGGGCGCCGGCGACCGGGGCCATCGGGACCACGGCGGCCCGGAGCGGTTGCGTTCCGCGCTGGCCACCGTGCTCGCCGCCCCCGGCACCCCGGCCTCCCGCCCGCTGCGCCGGGAGCTGCTCGACTTCCTCCTGGCCCACGAGGGCGCCCCGGCCGTCCTGGACGCGGTACTGCGCGCCGCCGCCTCCACCGCCGAGGAGGACCTGCGCGGCCTCGTCCACCGCGTCGGCCTACTCCTCGTCCGCACCCCCGACGGCGCGGCCGTGTTCGACCGGGGACTGGTGGACCTGGGCCGGCACGTGCCCGGTTTCGCCGATCGCGCGGCCAGCTGGCTGACCGACGCGCCGGAGGACTGGGCCGTGGTGGTGGGTCCCAGCGCCCGCCGGATGATCGAGAACATGGCGGGCGTACCCGTCCCGGCCTGACCGCGCACCCGTCTCCGTCGTCGACGCACCCGTCCTCGCCCGACGACGTGCGCCCGATCACAGCCCCCATGCCGATGCAGGCGGCGACCGCCGGGCATGGCACCCTTAGACCTGCGGACAAGGCAGCAAGAACAACTAGGACAACCCGAGACGACACGGACACGGGTTCGACGAGGAGCGGTCACAGTGCAGCGCTGGCGTGGCTTGGAGGACATCCCCCAGGACTGGGGGCGCAGCGTCGTCACCATCGGCTCCTACGACGGAGTCCACCGCGGACACCAGCTGATCATCGAACACGCCGTGGACCGCGCCCGCCAACTGGGCGTCCCGGCCGTCGTCGTCACCTTCGACCCGCACCCCAGCGAGGTCGTGCGACCCGGCAGCCACCCGCCGCTGCTCGCCCCGCACCACCGCCGTGCCGAACTGATGGCCGGACTGGGCGTGGACGCGGCCCTCGTCCTGCCCTTCACCGCCGAGTTCTCGAAGCTGTCCCCGGCCGACTTCGTCGTCAAGGTGCTGGTCGACAAGCTGCACGCCAAAGCCGTCGTCGAGGGCCCGAACTTCCGCTTCGGGCACAAGGCGGCCGGCAACGTCGAGTTCCTGGCCGAGCAGGGCAAGACCTACGACTTCGAGGTCGAGGTCGTCGACCTGTACGTCACCGGAGAGGCGGGCGGCGGCGAGCCGTTCTCCTCGACCCTGACCCGCCGACTGGTCGCCGAGGGCGACGTCCAGGGCGCCCGGGAGATCCTGGGCCGCCCGCACCGGGTCGAGGGCGTCGTGGTCCGCGGTGCCCAGCGCGGCCGTGAGCTGGGCTTCCCCACGGCCAACGTCGAGACCCTCCCGCACACCGCGATCCCCGCCGACGGCGTCTACGCCGGTTATCTGCACGCCCAGGGCGAGGTCATGCCCGCCGCGATCTCCGTGGGCACGAACCCGCAGTTCGACGGCACCGAACGCACGGTGGAGGCGTACGCCATCGACCGGGTGGGCCTCGACCTGTACGGCCTGCACGTCGGCGTCGACTTCCTGGACTTCGTCCGCGGCCAGGCGAAGTTCGACTCGCTGGAGGCATTCCTGGAGACGATGGCCGAGGACGTCGAGAAGTGCCGGCGGCTCGTCGCGGCGGACGCCAAGACGGTGTAGCGGGAGCGGAGGTCGCTCCGCCGCCGGTAGCCTCGACCGGCGACCGGCGACCGGCGACCGGCGACCGGCGACCGGCGACCGGCGACCGGCGACCGGCGACCGGCGACCGGCGACCGGCGACCGGCGACCGGCCTACGCCTCCGTCTGTGCCCCTGCCCCTTCGTGGGCTCCTGCCTCTTCCTCGGCCCCGGCCCCGGCCGAGGCACGCGCCCAGTGGCACGCCACCTGTGCCTCCCCGCCCCCGCCCAGGATCTCCAGGTCCCGGCCGCGGCACGCGTGCGCGACGCCCGCCCGCTCGGCCTCGCCGCTCGCCAGGATCTGGCAGCGGACGTGGAAGCGGCAGCCGGAGGGGATCCGGGACGGGTCCGGGGGCTCGCCCGCCAGGACGACCGGATCTCCGGGCGCCTCGGGCAGTACGGACAGCAGGGCCTGGGTGTACGGGTGCCGGGGAGCGGTCAGGACCTGCTCCACCTCGCCGGTCTCCACGATCCGGCCGAGGTACATCACCGCGACCCGGTCCGCGATGTTCCAGGCCAGCCCCAGGTCGTGCGTCACCACCAGCGCGGACAGGCCGAGTTCGGCGCGCAGCCGCAGCAGCAGGGCCAGGATCTCGCCGCGCACCGAGGCGTCCAGGGAGGCCACCGGCTCGTCGGCGACCAGGAGTTCCGGCTCCAGCACCAGGGCGCCCGCGATGACCACGCGCTGGCGCTGCCCCCCGGACAACTCGTGCGGGTAGCGCAGGAAGAAGCGCTCGGGCGGCCGCAGCCCCGCCCGCGCCAGGGCCCCGGCGACCGCCGCCCGCTCGTCCCCGCGGTACCCGTGGACGCGCAGCCCCTCGGCCACGGCGTCGTACACCGTGTGCCGCGGGTTGAGCGAGCCGCTCGGGTCCTGGAGCACCAGTTGGGCCCGCTTGCGGTACGCCTTCAGCGCGCGCGAGGAGTAGTCGAGCGGGGCGCCGTCGAACGTGACGCGGCCCGCGGTCGGCGGCACCAGACCGAGCAGGGAGCGGGCCAGCGTCGTCTTGCCGCAGCCCGACTCGCCGACCAGCGCCACGATCTCGCCGCGCCGGATGTCGAGGTCGACCCCGTCCACGGCCCGGGCCGCGGCCCCGCCCCGCCGGCCCGGGAACACGACCCGCAGCCCCTCGACGCTCAGCAGCGAGGATGTGGTCATGGCGTGCTGCTCCTCACGTCGTCCTCCGTCGTCTCCGCTTCCGGCGCCCCCGCCCGCGCGTCCACGTGGACGCAGGCCGCCCGCCGGCGCGGGCCCGCATCCCTCAGGAACTGGTCCCGGGTGCCGCACAGGTCGAGGGCGACCGGGCAGCGGGGGTGGAAGGCGCAGCCGGAGGGGACGGCGGACGGGTCCGGGGGATCGCCCGCCAGTCCGCGGGGGGCGAAGCGGGACGCCGGGTCGCCGATGCGGGGGAACGCCTCCGACAGGGCCCTGCCGTAGGGATGCCTGGCGTTCTCGTAGACCTGCCGGGCCGGACCCTCCTCCACCACGCGGCCCGCGTACATGACCGCCAGCCGGTCGCAGGTGTCGGCCAGCACGGCGAGGTCGTGGCTGATCATGAGCAGGCCCAGGTCCTGCTCGCTCACGAGCCGTTCGATCAGGCGCAGGATCTGCGCCTGGATCATCACGTCGAGCGCGGTGGTGGGCTCGTCGGCGATGACCAGCCGCGGGTCGCAGGCCAGCGCCATCGCGATCATCACGCGCTGCCGCTGTCCGCCGGACAACTCGTGCGGGTAGGCGCCGGCCCGCGCGGCCGGCAGCCCCACCTGCTCCAGCAGTTCACCGGTCTTCTTCCGCGCGCCGGCCGGCGTGGCCCTGCGGTGCAGCAGGATCGGCTCGGCGATCTGGTCGCCGACGCGGTGCACGGCGTTGAGCGAGTGCATCGCGCCCTGGAAGACGATCGACGCCCCCGCCCAGCGCACCGCCCGCACCCGGCCCCACTTCATGGCCAGCACGTCCTCGCCGTCGAGCAGGATCTCGCCGCCGACCCGGGTCCCGGCCGGCAGCAGCCGCAGCAGCGCCAGCGCCAGCGTGGACTTGCCGCAGCCGGACTCGCCCGCGATGCCGAGCTTCTCGCCGGACGCGAGCGCGAGGTCCACCCCGCGCACCGCGGCCGCCCCCGACGGATACGTCACTTCCAGATCGCGCACCTCGAGCAGGTTCAACGGGACACCCCCAGCCTGGGGTTGAGAACGGCCTCGACGGCCCGCCCGCACAGGGTGAACGCCAGCGCGACGACCGCGATGGCGATGCCCGGCGGCACCAGGTACCACCAGTCGCCGGAGCTGACCGCGCCGGCCTCGCGCGCGTCCTGGAGCAGCCCGCCCCAGGAGACGACCGTCGGGTCGCCGAGCCCGAGGAAGGCGAGCGTCGCCTCCGCCAGGATCGCCGAGGAGATGATCAGGGTGGTCTGGGCGAGGACCAGCGGCATGACGTTGGGCAGCACATGCCGGGACATCACGTGCCAGTGGCCGCCGCCGAGCGCCTTGGCCCGTTCGATGTACGGCCGTGACTCCACCGCCAGCGTCTGCGCCCGTACCAGACGGGCGGTGGTCGGCCAGGTGGTGACGCCGATCGCCAGGATGATCGTGCCCAGTGAGCGGGACATCACGGTGGCCAGCGCGATGGCGAGCACCAGCGTCGGCATCACCAGGAACCAGTCGGTGATCCGCATCATCACGGCGGCGTACCAGCCGCGGAAGTGCCCGGCGGTGATGCCGATGACCGCCCCGATGGCCACCGACAGCACGGCGGCGAGCAGTCCGACCAGCAGCGAGACGCGCGAGCCCCAGATCAGCAGGCCCAGCAGGTTCCTCCCGAACTGGTCGGTGCCCAGCGGGAAGTGGGCGCTCGGACTCTCCAGCGGCCTGCCGGGCGCGTCGGTCACGCTCTGCACGTCCGCCCCGACGGTCAGCGGCGCGGTCAACGCGACCAGCGCGCACAGCACGAGGGCGGCGAGGCCCACCAGGCCGGCCCGGTGCGTCCGGTACTGCCGCCAGAAGCGGACGACCGAGGCCCGGCGGCGCTGCCGGGCGAGCGCGCGGGGGCCGGGGCCGGAACCAGGCGCCTGGTCCGGGCCGGCGGTCGTGGCGGTGTCGGTGGTCATCGGCCCACCCTCGGGTCGAGCAGCGGATACAGGACGTCGGCAAGGGTGTTCATCACGATCACCGCCGCGGCGAAGACGAAGAACAGCCCCTGCACCAGCGGCAGATCGGGCACGCTCAGCGCCTGGTAGAACAGCCCGCCCAGACCCGGCCAGGAGAACACGGTCTCGACGAGGATCACTCCCGCGACCGTCCGCCCCAGGTTGACGAAGATCAGCGTCACGGTCGGCAGCAGCGCGTTCGGCACGGCGTGCCGCCGTCGTACGACGTCGTCGCGAAGCCCCTTGGCGCGCGCGGTCGTCAGATAGTCGCTGCCCATCTCGTCCAGCAGTGCCGACCGCGTGACCAGCAACGTCTGCCCGTACTCGACCGCGACCAGCGTCAGCACCGGCAGCACGAGGTGGTGGGCGACGTCGGCGGCGTACGCGAAGCCCTCCTTGCCGCCCGACTCCATGCCCCCGGTCGGGAACAGGCCCGGGATGGGGCCCACACCGACCGAGAGCACGATGATGAGCAGCAGCCCCAGCCAGAACGCGGGAATCGAGTAGAGCGTCAGCGCCAGCCCCGTGTTGAGGCGGTCGCCGAGCCCGCCGTGCCGCCAGGCGGAACGGGTGCCGAGGAGGATCCCGAGGGCGGTGTAGAGCACGAAGGCCGTACCGGTCAGCAGCAGGGTGTTCGGCAGTGCCTCGGTGATCTTGTCGATGACCGGCGTGCGGAACTGGTACGAGGTCCCCAGGTCCCCGGTCAGCGCCTTGCCGCAGTAGTCCGTGAACTGCCGCCACATCGGCAGGTCGAGCCCGAACTCCCTCCGGTAGGCGGCGAGCTGCTGCGAGGAGACGGGCCGGCCGGCGGTCATGAACTTCACCGGGTCGCCCGGGATCAGCCGGAAGAGGAAGAAACTGGTGACGAGGACGGCGAGCAGTGACACGGCCGCACCGGCCAGCTTGCCCGCCGCGTACCGCAGATAGGCGGTACCGGTCCGCGCCCGGGGGTCGCGGCCCGCCGCCGGTCCGGACTTCCCCGGATCGGCGGCGGGCCCTTCGACCAGCGCGGGTGTCGCTTCAGCGGTCATTGTGCGCTCACTGCCTATTCGCGGTCTTCTGCCGTTGCCCGGCGGCGCACCGCGAAGAGCGCCGCGAGGCCGCCGAGGACGACGACGCCGGCGACGATCGCGATGATGACGCCCGTCGACGTGGAACCGCCCGAGGAATCGTCGGAGTTCGCCGGAACGGCCGACCACCAGCTCCAGTAGCCGTCCTGGCCGTAGATGTTGCCCGCCTTGGCCGGCATGGTGGTGATCGACTCGATCTGGTCCGTGCGGTAGGCCTCGACGGCGTTCGGATAGGCCATGACGTTCATGTACCCGAGGTCGTACAGCCGCGACTCGATCTGCTTGACCAGGTCCGCCCGCTTGGCGGGGTCGTACTCGGCCAACTGCTGGGCGTACAGCTCGTCGTACTTCTTGTCGCAGATGAAGTTGTCGGTGGCGCCGGTGTCCTTCGGGGTCGCCGGGAGCGCGGCGCAGGTGTGGATGGAGAGCACGTAGTCGGGGTCCGGGTTGACAGACCAGCCGTCGAAGGCGAGGTCGTACTTGCCCGCGAGCCACGGGTCGGTCACGTTGTCCAGGCAGCTGAGCTCGACCCCGATGCCCAGCTTGCCCCACCACTCCTGGAGGTACTTGCCGACCGCCTTGTCGTTGGGGTCGGTGGCGTGGCAGAGCACTCGGTAGTTCAGCGGCTTGCCGTCCTTGCCGACGCGCTTGCCGTCCGCGTTCTGCTGGTAGCCCGCCTCGTCGAGGAGCTGGGCGGCCTTCGCCGGGTCGTACGCCAGCTCCTGGTCCGCCGACGGTTTCCAGAAGTACGACTCGTACCGCGGCGGGATGTAGCCCTGGCCCTCCGCCGCGTGGCCCTGGAAGACCTTGTCCACGATGGTCTGCCGGTCCACCGCCATGAACAGCGCGTGCCGCACCCGCTCGTCCAGCAGGGACGGGTCGCCGTCACCGAACTTCTTGCCGTTCCTGGCCTGGGCGCCCGGGTTGGTGGCGAGGGCGTAGAAGCGGCGGCCGGGGCCCTCGTTGACGTGGATGTCCTTCTCGCCCTTGAGCGAGGCGGCCTGGGCGGGTGTCAGGGCCGGCGAGCCGGCCACGAAGGAGACCTCGCCCTTGCGCAGCGCGGCGACGGCGGCGTCCTGGTCCTTGTAGTACCGGAAGACCAGCTCGTCGAACTTCGGCGCGCCTCGCCAGAAGTTCTTGTTGGCCTCCAGCCGCACATAGCTGTCGGGCTTGTAGCCGGTCAGGACGAACGGCCCGTTCCCGACGATCGGGAAGCTCTTGTCGTTGTTGAACTTGGAGAAGTCGGTGACCTTCTCCCAGACGTGTTTGGGCACGATCGGCACGTCGAGCGCGGTCATCGTGGCCTGCGGTTCCTTCAGCCGGATCACCAGCTGGGTGGGGCTGGGCGCGGTGACCTCGGCGAAGTTGGTGACGAAGTTGCCGTTGGCGGTGGCAGCGCCCTCGTCGGTCATCATCTTGTTGAGCGTCCACGCCGCGTCCTCGGCGGTGGCCTGCTGTCCGTCCGACCACCTGGAGTCGGAGCGGATCGTGTACGTCCAGGTCAGCTTGTCCGGCGACGACTCCCACTTGGTGGCCAGGGCCGGGACGACGTGGGCGTCCTTGGGGTCGTAGTTGGTCAGGTACTCGTACATCAGCCGGTGGACGCTCGTGCTGAGCAGTCGTCCCGCGAGGAAGGGGCTGAGCGAGTCGACGCTCTGCGCGACGGCGACCGTGAGGACCTTCTTGCCCTTCTTGCCCTGCGCGCTCTCCGCGGCGTGGGCCTGCGGCGCGGCCGGAGCGAGGGGGGTCGCGAGCCCGGCCGTGAGGACGAGGGCGGCGATGCCCGCGGCCAGGAGCCGTATGCCCTTCAGGCGGGGGCCGGTACGTCCTCTGCCGTGCTGATCATGTGTCTTCATGGCTCGGTGACCTCGCGTCGTCGCACGCAGAAGACGGTTTGCGTCTTCTGTCGGGCGGGCTTGAACGGGCTTGATCTGGTGACGCCAGCGGAATGAAGTGAGTGTCTATCAGCGGCAGTCTGCGCGCGTCAACGGTATGTCAAACCCCATGTGGCCTGCGGAAATAACGACTTGACCGCGATCTTGCTCCCATTGGTGGAGACCACTGAAGCCTCCCTGGTGAGGGCGTGGCGGCGGAATCCGACCGGTTCTGACTGCGAACACGCGAAGGCCCGCGCCGTGGGGAACGGCGCGGGCCCGGAGGGTGCGGTGGAGCTACTGGTGGGGCGGGGGAGGGGGCGGGGTCTGCCCCTGGGGGTGCTGGGGGTGCTCGGGGTGGTGAGGGGCTTGGGGGTAGGGCTGTGCGGGGTGGCCGGGCCGGCTGGGGTACGGCTGCGGTTGGCCCGGGTACGGCTGACCAGCGCCGGGCTGTTGCTGGGGAGCGAACTGTCCCGGAGTCGGCTGGCCGGGGGCGGGCTGCCCGGGGTACGCCTGGGCCGGGCCGGGGTACGCCTGGGCCGGGCCGGGATGGCCGGGGGCGGGCTGGCCCGGAACCGGCTGCCCGGGGTACGCCTGACCGGGGTACGCCTGACCGGGCGCCGGCTGCCCTGGGTACGGCTGGCCCGGATGAGGTTGTCCCGGAACCGGCTGGCCCGGAACCGGCTGGCCCGGCATCGGCGGGGCCGCGACCGGCGGCGGGTTGCCGTCGGAGGTCCACAGCCCGTGCGCCTGCTGGTGCCGGACGAAGTCCTCCGCGACCATCGCCGCGAGGTTGAAGTACGCCTCCCGCACCTTCGGCCGCATCATGTCGAGGTCGACCTCGGCACCGGCGGACAGATGCTCGTCGAAGGGCACCACGACGACACCGCGGCAACGGGTCTGGAAGTGCGCGACGATGTCGTCCACCTTGATCATCTTGCCGGTCTCGCGCACCCCGGAGATCACCGTGAGGGAACGGGCGACGAGGTCGGCGTACCCGTGCGCCGAGAGCCAGTCCAGCGTCGTACTGGCACTGCTGGCACCGTCCACGGACGGCGTGGAGATGATGATGAGCTGGTCGGCGAGGTCGAGCACACCACGCATGGCGCTGTAGAGCAGACCCGTACCCGAGTCGGTGAGGATGATCGGGTACTGCTTGCCGAGTACGTCGATCGCGCGGCGGTAGTCCTCGTCGTTGAACGTCGTGGACACGGCCGGGTCGACGTCGTTGGCGATGATCTCGAGGCCGGAGGGCGCCTGGGACGTGAACCGCCGGATGTCCATGTAGGAGTTGATGTACGGGATCGCCTGGACGAGGTCACGGATGGTGGCCCCGGTCTCCCGGCGGACCCGGCGGCCGAGCGTGCCGGCGTCCGGGTTGGCGTCGATGGCGAGGATCTTGTCCTGCCGTTCGGTGGCGAGCGTGGAGCCGAGCGCGGTGGTGGTGGTCGTCTTGCCCACGCCGCCCTTGAGGCTGATCACCGCGATGCGGTAGCAGGACAGCACGGGCGTGCGGATCAGGTCCAGCTTCCGCTGCCGCTCGGCCTCCTCCTTCTTCCCGCCGATCCGGAACCGCGGCCCGGGACCGGCAGGACGTGTGCTGCGGGCCTTCTGCTTCTTGTTGTTGAGGAGCCGGTCGGAGGACAGCTCCACGGCCGCGGTGTAACCGAGAGGCGCCGCACCGGGGTTGGTCGGCTGCCGCTGGTCGTGCTGTATCGGCTGCGGCCAACTGGCCCCGAGACGAGGGTCGACGGGCTGCTGCGGGGGAGCCGGCGGCTGGGGCTGAGCACCGTCGGGCTGCGCGGGCTGCTGCGGGAAGCCGTAGCCGCCGGGCTGCGCGGGCGGGTTGGGGACGCCGGGCGGGGCGGCCTGGGCCTGGGGGAACCCGTAGCCGTGCGGCTGCGGCGGCTGCTGTGCGCCCGCCGAGCCCGGAACCGGCGGCTGGACCGCCGCCGAGGGCTGCGCGCCGGGGGTGCCGGGCTGGGGGAAGCCGTAACCGGCTTGAGCGTTGGCCGGGGGCGTGGGAGGTCCGGCTGGGGGCTGGTAGGCGGGCGGTTGCTGCGCGCCGGGGGCGCCGGGGTGGGGGAAGCCGTATCCGGCTTGGGGGTTGGCGGGGGGCGTGGTGGGGCTGGTCGGCGGTTGCTGCGCGCCGGCGGTGCCGGGCTGGGGGAAGCCGTATCCGGGCTGGGGGTTGGCCGGTGGCGTGGGAGGTCCGGCCGGGGGCTGGTGGGCGGGCGGTTGCTGCGCGCCGGGGGCGCCGGGGTGGGGGAAGCCGTATCCGGCTTGGGGGTTGGCCGGGGGTGCGGCGGGAGCGGTCGCCGGCTGCTGGGCGGGCGGTTGCTGCGCACCGGGTTGCGGGAAGCCGTAGCCCTGCTGCGGGGCCGCCGGGGGCGGCGGTGTCGGCGCGGCAGGCGGGTTCCAGGCGGCGGGGGCCGGCTGAGGTGCCTGCGGCTGGAAGGGCGGTTGCTGCACCGGCTGGTGCGGCTGCCCCTGCGGAGCCGCCGACTGCGGCTCGCTGGGCCACTGGGCCGCCGGCGCGGGCGCCGCGGGCCGGTACGACGGCGGCAGGGGCGGCACCGGACCCTGGGGGACCGGCGGCGGAGCCCAGGTGGCGGGCGCGCCCTGCGAGGCCTCGGCTGCCGCGGTCGGGGCCACTTCCTGCGACGCCATGTCCTGGGATTGGGGTGCCGGGGCCTGAGCAATGGCGTCCTGCGGAACCACGTCCTGCGGTGCGGACCCGTGCGGAACCTCGTCTTGAGGATCCTGGTCCTGAGGAACCTCGTCCTGAGGGACCGCGTCCTGCGGCTCCGAGTCCTGCGGGGCGGCGTCCTGCGGCTCCGCGGCGGGCGTGGAGTCTTCGGGAGCGGCGTCCCGTGGGTCGGTGGTGACGGGCTGGGAGACCGCGGCAGCGGATTCCTCGGGCACGTCGTCCGATGCCTCGGCGTCGGACGCCGAGACATCGGAGACACCCGCGGTACCCGCCTCCGCCTCCTCCGGCTCGTCCGTCTCCGCGACCTGGTTCTTCTCGGCCTCCACGTCGCCGGACCCGGAGTCACCGGACACCTCGGCGTCGGAATCCGCCGGGGCCGCGTCCGCGTCCGCGGCGACGTCGCCCGAGTCGATTTCCTCGGCCGCGCCCTCCGCTGCGTCGGAGCCGTCCCGAAGCGCGGTCAGCCCGGTCTCCCCGGACTCGTCCGCCTCGTCGTCCTCCGTCTTGTCGGCCTCGTGAGCCGTGGTCCCGGCGTCGGTCTCGGCCTCTGCCTCGGACTCCGTGTCCGCCACCGCGGCCGACTCGTCCTCCGGGTCCTCGACGTCGGGCACCTCACCCTGCTCGTCGGCCGGCTCCGGCTGCGCCCCGGCGGCCGCCTCCGCCGCCTCCCGCCGCACGGCGACGGCGGAGATCCGCATGGTGGCACCGCTCTCGAGGTCACCGGCCCCGGCACCCGCACCCTGGTCCGCCTGCGGCCGCGCCGCCTGTGCCCCCGGCGACGGGAACCCGCCCACCGGAATGTCCGGCACCGCCGTCGGGGACCCGGCACCGGCCGGGTCCGTCTCCGATGAACCCGTCGCCCGCTGTGGCTCGAACCCGCTCCCCGCCGGCAGCCTCGGCACGGCGATCGGGCTCCCGGCCGGCGGCGGGGGCGGAGTGAAGGGCGCTCCCGGCGCCGGAGGAGGCGGAGGAGGTGTGAAGGGAGCGCCGGGCGCCGCCGTGGCGTGCGGCGGCGGAGTCAGTCCGGGAACCGGACCGCTCGGAGAAGCGGGTCGCGCGGGACCACCCGGCGAGCCCGGCCCACCACCCGGAGAGCCCGGCGCGCCAACGGAAGGACCCCCGGCCGCACCGGCCGCGTCAGCCCCCTGCCCCGCCCCGGATTCCGCCCCGGATCCCGAACCGCTCGACGCGTTCTGCGTGTACCAGGCGGGCGGTGCGTAGTCGATTGTGAACTCGCCCGTCGTCTCGATGGCGGACGCCGCGTCGGGCTGGTCGTCGCCGGGCGTGGCCCAGCCCCCGCGGATCCCGTCCCGATCGCTGCTCACAGTTCCTCCTGGTGTGGTCGAGCACCCTCAATGCCGTGCGGGGGCGACCATTTCTCGTCGTCCTTGGTCGTTCGAGGTCGTCCGATCCACCGACTTCCCCCCGTGACGACGATGTCCGGTCCACGGGTTCTGACATCGCGCCCCCATGTACCAGCCTAATCACCAGGAGACTCACCATGGCAGGCCTGTCCGTCTCGCGACGCCCGCCCACTTGACGACAACCGGCCCGAAATCACCGTATGCAGCAAGGCATTCGCCGGTAAACCGGACACATCCGTGGCCAAGCCGTACAGAAGGTGAACACTGAACGCGAGGCGCCAAGGCTCATGAACCAATCTGTCCGGTGGCGTCATTGAAGGCCCGGCCGGTCAACCGCGCACATCCGGCGGGACGGTTGACAAAAAAAGGGGGGCGGCACGCGCACGTGCCGCCCCCCTTCGTATCCGCGCGCCCCTCACTCGGACGCGAGACCGCCGTTGTGCGGAGCCGGCTCCAGGTCGAACTCACCGTCCCGTGCGCCCAGCACGAACGCCCGCCACTCCGCCTCCGTGTAGCGCAGCACCGTGTCCGGGTCGAGCGAGGAGCGCATGGCGACGGCGCCCGCGGGCAGGTAGGCGATCTCGACGCGCTCCTCGTGCTCCTCCGTGCCCGGCGCGCAGTGCCACTGCACGCCGGAGATGTCGAGCGCGTACAGTTCGTCGCGCTCGCGCTCCTTGCGGGCCTTGATCTCCGCTTCCGTCTCCGCCATGTCGCAGCGACCCCTTCCAGACGCGCCCAACGGTGCCGGGCTCACCCTAGTGGCCCGCCGGCCCGCCTCGGCGGGATCGGAGAACCGGGGGAAATCGGGCCGCCACGGCCTGGTACCCTGTGTGACGGCCGTTTGTGTACGCACCCCCGGAGCCCTCGCAGGAAGTCCTGCGGGCCCTGGAGGCCGCGCCCAGCGGATCCCCGCCTCCCGAGTAACGGAAGCTCCCCTGAGATGAAGACCGGGGGCACTCGGAGGCCACTCACGGAGCACGAGGAGTACGAGTGTCGCTCGACGCCGCCACGAAGAAGCAGATCATCACCGAGTTCGGTACCAAGGAGGGTGACACCGGCTCCCCCGAGGTCCAGGTCGCGATGCTGTCCCGTCGGATCTCCGACCTGACCGAGCACCTCAAGACCCACAAGCACGACCACCACTCCCGCCGCGGTCTGCTGATCCTGGTCGGTCAGCGCCGCCGCCTGCTGCAGTACCTCGCCAAGAAGGACATCACGCGCTTCCGCGCGCTGGTCGACCGCCTCGGCATCCGCCGTGGTGCGGCGGGCGCCAAGTAAGACGTCGTGAAGGGAGCGGTTCCCGGGAGACAGGGGATCGCTCCCTTTGCCGTACGTAAGGGAACGTACGGGAACGTGCGGAGTGTCGGTGCCGCTTTGTAGTGTGGTAGCACGACGCAGTACCCATGACACGGCGTGATACGGCCTGCCCGAAGAGGGCACGGCACGTCATCGCGCCCGACGAACGAGGAGGAGCGCACCTCGCCGCCGCCGGTCCTCGGTAGTGGCCCCCGGGAGAATGAACCCCGGGTGCTTCGATCGAAGACCGGCCCGCACCAGACGGAGCGCTTCTCCGCCACCGTCCACCCGCCACACGGGCGGGAGGACGACGACGAGGAGAAAACGCTAGTGGAGAACGAGACCCACTACGCCGAAGCCGTGATCGACAACGGCCCCTTCGGCACCCGTACCATCCGCTTCGAGACGGGCCGCCTGGCCAGGCAGGCCGCCGGTTCCGCCGTCGCGTACCTGGACGACGACACCATGGTGCTGTCGGCCACCACCGCCTCCAAGAACCCCAAGGACCAGCTCGACTTCTTCCCGCTCACGGTGGACGTCGAGGAGCGGATGTACGCCGCCGGCAAGATCCCCGGCAGCTTCTTCCGCCGTGAGGGCCGGCCGAGCGAGGACGCGATCCTCACCTGCCGCCTGATCGACCGCCCGCTGCGCCCGTCCTTCAAGAAGGGCCTGCGCAACGAGATCCAGGTCGTCTGCACCGTCATGGCGCTCAACCCCGACCACCTGTACGACGTCGTGGCGATCAACGCCGCGTCCGCGTCCACGCAGCTGGCCGGTCTGCCCTTCTCCGGCCCGATCGGCGGCGTCCGCGTCGCGCTGATCCGCGGTCAGTGGGTCGCCTTCCCGACGCACACCGAGCTCGAGGACGCCGTCTTCGACATGGTGGTCGCCGGTCGCGTCCTGGAGGACGGCGACGTCGCGATCATGATGGTCGAGGCCGAGGCCACCGAGAAGACCATCAAGCTGGTCGAGGGCGGTGCCGAGGCCCCCACCGAGGAGGTCGTCGCCGCCGGTCTGGACGCCGCGAAGCCCTTCATCAAGGTGCTCTGCCGTGCCCAGTCGGACCTCGCCGCCAAGGCCGCCAAGCCGACCGGCGAGTTCCCGATCTTCCTCGACCACCAGGACGACGTCCTGGAGGCGCTCACCGCCGCCGTCCGCCCCGAGCTCTCCCAGGCGCTCACCATCGCCGGCAAGCAGGAGCGCGAGACGGAGCTGGACCGCGTCAAGGGGCTGGCCGCCGAGAAGCTGCTGCCCGAGTTCGAGGGCCGCGAGAAGGAGATCTCCGCCGCGTACCGCTCGCTGACCAAGACCCTGGTCCGTGAGCGCGTCATCAAGGAGAAGAAGCGCATCGACGGCCGCGGTGTCACCGACATCCGCACGCTGGCCGCCGAGGTCGAGGCCCTCCCGCGGGTGCACGGCTCCGCGCTGTTCGAGCGTGGCGAGACCCAGATCCTGGGCGTCACCACCCTGAACATGCTCCGCATGGAGCAGCAGCTGGACACCCTCTCCCCGGTGACCCGCAAGCGCTACATGCACAACTACAACTTCCCGCCGTACTCCACCGGTGAGACCGGCCGCGTCGGCTCCCCCAAGCGCCGCGAGATCGGCCACGGCGCCCTCGCCGAGCGCGCGCTCGTGCCGGTGCTGCCCGCACGCGAGGAGTTCCCCTACGCGATCCGTCAGGTCTCCGAGGCCCTCGGGTCCAACGGTTCGACCTCGATGGGCTCGGTCTGCGCCTCCACCATGTCGCTGCTGAACGCCGGTGTGCCGCTGAAGGCCCCGGTCGCCGGTATCGCCATGGGTCTGATCTCCCAGGAGATCGACGGCGAGACGCACTACGTGACGCTGACCGACATCCTCGGTGCCGAGGACGCCTTCGGAGACATGGACTTCAAGGTCGCCGGTACGAAGGAGTTCGTCACCGCCCTCCAGCTCGACACCAAGCTGGACGGCATCCCGGCCTCCGTGCTGGCCGCGGCCCTGAAGCAGGCCCGTGACGCCCGCCTCCACATCCTCGACGTGATGATGGAAGCGATCGACAGGCCGGACGAGATGTCCCCGAACGCGCCGCGGATCATCACCGTGAAGATCCCGGTCGACAAGATCGGCGAGGTCATCGGCCCCAAGGGCAAGATGATCAACCAGATCCAGGAGGACACGGGCGCCGAGATCACCATCGAGGACGACGGCACGATCTACATCGGTGCGGCCGACGGTCCGTCGGCCGAGGCCGCCCGTGCCACGATCAACGGCATCGCCAACCCGACGATGCCCGAGGTCGGCGAGCGCTACCTGGGCACGGTCGTGAAGACGACCACCTTCGGCGCGTTCGTCTCCCTGCTCCCCGGCAAGGACGGTCTGCTGCACATCTCGCAGATCCGCAAGCTGGCCGGCGGCAAGCGCGTGGAGAACGTCGAGGACGTGCTCGGCGTGGGCCACAAGGTCCAGGTCGAGATCGCCGAGATCGACTCCCGCGGCAAGCTCTCCCTGGTCCCCGTGATCGAGGGCGAGGAAGACGGCAACGACAAGAAGGACGACGCCGACAAGTGACGTCCCGTGGCTTCAAGGCGACGGCCCGCACCTCCTCGGAGGCGCGGGCCGTCGCCCGTACCCAAACCCTCATCAAGGGCCAGAACGGCATCGGCACCGTCCGCAGGACCACCCTCCCCGGCGGCCTGCGCATCGTCACCGAGACCCTGCCCTCCGTGCGCTCGGCCACCTTCGGCATCTGGGCGCACGTCGGCTCCCGCGACGAGACCCCCGCGCTGGGCGGTGCCACGCACTACCTGGAGCACCTGCTCTTCAAGGGCACGTCCCGCCGGTCCGCCCTGGACATCTCCTCCGCGATCGACGCCGTCGGCGGCGAGATGAACGCGTTCACGGCCAAGGAGTACACGTGCTACTACGCGCGCGTACTCGACACCGACCTGCCCCTCGCCATCGACGTCGTCTGCGACATGCTCACCGGCTCGCTGATCCTCGAGGAGGACGTCGACGTCGAGCGCGGCGCGATCCTCGAAGAGATCGCCATGACCGAGGACGACCCCGGCGACTGCGTGCACGACCTGTTCGCGCACACGATGTTCGGCGACAACCCCCTCGGCCGCCCCGTCCTCGGCACGGTCGACACGGTCAACGCCCTCACCGCCGACCGCATCCGCCGCTTCTACAAGAAGCACTACGACCCCACCCACCTGGTGGTCGCCTGCGCCGGCAACATCGACCACGCCAAGGTCGTACGCCAGGTCCGCGCCGCCTTCGAGAAGGCGGGCGCCCTCAAGAACGCCCAGGCCGCCCCCATCGCCCCGCGCGACGGCCGCCGCACCCTGCGCGCCGCCGGCCGGGTCGAGCTCCAGAACCGCAGGACGGAGCAGGCGCACGTCGTCCTCGGCATGCCCGGCCTCGCCCGCACCGACGACCGGCGCTGGGCCCTGGGCGTGCTGAACACCGCCCTCGGCGGCGGCATGTCCTCCCGCCTCTTCCAGGAGGTCCGGGAGAAGCGCGGCCTGGCCTACAGCGTGTACTCCTACACCTCCGGCTTCGCCGACTGCGGACTGTTCGGCGTCTACGCCGGCTGCCGTCCGAGCCAGGTGCACGACGTGCTGAAGATCTGCCGGGACGAACTCGACCACGTCGCCGAGAACGGCCTGACCGACGAAGAGATCGGCCGCGCCATCGGCCAGCTCCAGGGCTCCACGGTCCTCGGTCTGGAGGACACGGGTGCGCTGATGAACCGTATCGGCAAGAGTGAACTGTGCTGGGGCGAGCAGATCTCCGTCGACGACATGCTGGCCAGGATGGCGGCGGTCACCCCGGACGAGGTCCGCTCGGTTGCCCGGGAGATCCTGGGACAGCGCCCGTCGCTGTCGGTCATCGGCCCGCTCAAGGACAAGCAGGCCGCGCGTCTGCACGACGCGGTCGCCTAACCCCCTGTCCGTCCGTCGGTGGTAAGGAAGCAAGAGATGAGCAAGCTGCGCGTGGCGGTCCTCGGTGCCAAGGGCCGGATCGGGTCCGAGGCGGTACGGGCGGTCGAGGCCGCCGAGGACATGCAACTGGTCGCTGCCCTCGGCCGGGGCGACAAGCTGGAGACCCTCGCCGAGACGGGCGCCCAGGTGGCGGTCGAACTGACCACCCCCGGGTCGGTCATGGGCAACCTCGACTTCTGCGTACGGCACGGCATCCACGCCGTCGTCGGCACCACCGGCTGGACCGACGAGCGCCTCGCGCAGCTGCGGGGCTGGCTGGCCCAGTCCCCGCAGACCGGTGTGCTCATCGCCCCGAACTTCTCCATCGGCGCCGTGCTCACCATGAAGTTCGCGCAGATCGCCGCGCCCTGGTTCGAGTCGGTCGAGGTCATCGAGCTGCACCACCCGAACAAGGCCGACGCCCCCTCCGGCACCGCCACCCGCACCGCGCAGCTCATCGCCGAGGCCCGGGCCGAGGCGGGCTCGGCCCCGGCCCCGGACGCCACCGTCACCGCCCTGGACGGAGCGCGCGGCGCCAGCGTCGACGGGGTGCCGGTCCACGCCGTGCGCCTGCGCGGACTGCTCGCCCACCAGGAGGTCCTGCTGGGCGGCGAGGGGGAGACGCTCACCATCCGCCACGACTCGCTCCACCACAGCAGCTTCATGCCGGGCATCCTGCTCGGCGCGCGCCGCGTGGTGACCACTCCGGGCCTGACCGTCGGCCTGGAGCACTTCCTCGACCTGAACTGAGCCCTGAAGCCCCTCATGCGCGCGAAGATCACCTACCTCGTCACGGCCGCCGTCCTGGTCTTCTACTTCGTCCTGGTCGGCAGCCGCGGCGTCATGCTCATCCAGTACGGCACACCCGTCACCGTCGCCTTCGGGATCGCCGTGCTGATCCTGCCGTTGATCGGCCTGTGGTTCCTGTGGAAGAACACCCAGTTCGTCCGCCGGGCCAACCAGCTCGCCGCCGAGCTCGACGCCGAGGGGGGCCTGCCCGTCGACGAGCTGAGCCGCACGCCCAGCGGACGCGTCGACCGTGACTCGGCCGACCAGGTCTTCGCCCGGCGCAAGGCCGAGACGGAGGCGGCCCCCGACGACTGGCGCACCTGGTTCCGTCTCGCCGTCGCCTACCACGACGCCCGCGACACCCCCCGCGCCCGCAAGGCGATGCAGCGGGCGATCGCCCTGCACGACGGCAAGCCGGTGCAGGCCGCCTGACACCCGGAGCACCCCTGTGAACGCGGAGGGGCCCGGTCCGCGCGCGGACCGGGCCCCTCTGGCATGTCGTCGGCCGGGGTCAGCGCTTCCCGTTCTCCGCCGCCCACGCCTCCACCGCGTCCGCCGCCCGGTCGAACGCCTCGACGCGACCCAGGAAGTCGGCGTTGTGCGTGGTCATCAGCGACGGCGACTCCTGCTGTCCACGGCCCCTGCGGCCGAGCACCAGAGCCTGCCCCTGCACCGTGCGCGGCAGCCCCAGCCAGCGCACCGGCTGCTGCACCGTCCGTACACCGGCGACCTGCGCCCACGGCGTCGTACGGGTGACGAGGAGGCTCACGTGTCGCAGCCCGCGCGCGCTGACCCAGACGCCCATGCGCAGCAGCCGCAGCGCGCCGGTGATCACGACCAGGGCGACGACGAAGCAGAAACCGGCGGAGGACAGCGTGGCGGTGAGCGCCGTGACGACCCCCGCGAGCAGCACGAAGGAGGCGAGCAGCAGCAGGAGGGCGGCCGCCCCCACACGCCACGGCCCGGGCCGGTAGGGGCGTCGCCAGCGCTCGCGGTCGTCGAACGGCAGCGCTACGTCGTCCGCCGCGTCGAAGGCGCGGTCGGCCGTCAGGAAGGACAGGGGCACGGCTGGTCCTCACTCAATCCATGCATGGGCTGTGCCCGGTGAGGCTATCCGCCTGGGTCCGTGCCCACCACCCGTGGGGGCCGTGGAGGTGATCTCCGCACCGCCGGCGCGGCGGTGGGGGGTCCGGACCCGCTCAGTGTCCTGGGGAGACCTGGGACTGCTGCGTCTCGGCGGGGGAGTGGCTGATGGTCAGCGCGGGCGTCCCCAGAATCACGGAGCCCACGAGCGCGGCGACGATGGTCAGCCCCAGCAGGCAGCGCCCGGCTATTCGGCCGGTGGACGCGCGTTCGCGCGGCGGGGGAGCGACATTGCTGCGGAACCGGTCGGCTTCGGCGACGAAGGCGAACGGTACGGGTTCGCGCCGACGGAACATCGGGGGTACGACTCCTTCCGGGGGTCGAACTGGGGTGTCTCACCCATACAGACGACCGAGTGTCCCAAAAGGTGCCCGGTTTCGCCGAATTCGCAGATCTTCACCGAAGATGTCGTGCCCCGGCACCGAACGCCCCGATGTCAGAGCCGGGCCGTAGAGTGGTCGCCGCCCGTCAGCCGTCAAGGAAGGGACCCTCCGAGCCGTGACCGCCACCCCCGCCGACGACCCGAAGCCCAGCTTCCGCAGTGACATCACCGTCGAACTGGTCAAGCACACCGCGTCCGACGCCGACGTGCTGTTCGCGGCCCGCGTCTCGACCATCGGAGAGCAGTCCCTGGCCGAGCTGGACAAGGACCCCGAGCGCTCCAAGGGACTGATCAACTACCTGATGCGCGACCGGCACGGCAGCCCCTTCGAGCACAACTCGATGACCTTCTTCATCAGCGCCCCCATCTTCGTCTTCCGTGAGTTCATGCGGCACCGCGTGGGCTGGTCGTACAACGAGGAGAGCGGGCGCTACCGCGAGCTGGAGCCGGTCTTCTACGTCCCGGACGAGTCCCGCAAGCTCGTGCAGGAGGGACGCCCGGGCAAGTACCGGTTCGTCGAGGGCACCCAGGCCCAGCAGGAGCTCGTCGGTCGGGTCATGGCGGACTCCTACCGGGAGGCGTACGAGGCCTACCAGGAGATGCTCGCGGCCGGTGTCGCCCGTGAGGTGGCCCGCTCGGTCCTGCCGGTCGGCCTGTTCTCGTCGATGTACGCCACCTGCAACGCCCGCTCGCTGATGCACTTCCTCGGTCTGCGCACCCAGCACGAGCTGGCCAAGGTGCCGTCCTTCCCGCAGCGGGAGATCGAGATGGTGGGCGAGAAGATGGAGGCCGAGTGGGCCAGGCTCATGCCGCTGACCTATGCCGCCTTCAACGCCAACGGCCGGGTCGCGCCGTAGCCGGCGCCCGCCCGCCCGCTCCGGTACAGATGTACGGTTCAGCCGCGCGAAGTGTCCGGATTGCGGCCCTTGGAGAAGTTCATCTAGCCTGATCAAACGGACCCGGCACTGCTTGAACCCCCGAGCAGGCAGTGCCGGGCTCCATCTTTGCCCCCACCCGCCGGCCCGCCCCCCGAGGGCAGCCCTCACATTGAGCAGCGAGTAGCGTGTTACCCATGGCTCCGACCTCGACTCCGCAGACCCCCTTCGGGCGGGTCCTCACCGCCATGGTCACGCCCTTCACGGCGGACGGCGCACTCGACCTCGACGGCGCGCAGCGGCTCGCCGCCCACCTGGTGGACGCAGGCAACGACGGCCTGATCGTCAACGGCACCACCGGCGAGTCCCCCACCACCAGCGATGCGGAGAAAACGGACCTGGTACGCGCGGTCCTGGACGCGGTCGGCGACCGCGCCCACATCGTGGCCGGCGTCGGCACCAACGACACCCGCCACAGCATCGAACTGGCCCGCGCCGCCGAGCAGGCCGGCGCGCACGGCCTGCTCACCGTCACGCCGTACTACAACAAGCCCCCGCAGGAGGGCCTGTACCGCCACTTCAAGGCCATCGCCGACGCCACCGGCCTGCCGGTCATGCTCTACGACATCCCCGGCCGCAGCGGCGTCCCGATCAACACCGAGACGATCGTCCGCCTCGCCGAGCACCCGCGGATCGTCGCCAACAAGGACGCCAAGGGCGACCTCGGCCGGGCGAGCTGGGCCATCGCGCGCTCCGGTCTCGCCTGGTACTCCGGCGACGACATGCTGAACCTGCCCCTGCTCTCGGTGGGCGCGGTCGGCTTCGTCTCGGTCGTCGGCCACGTCGTCACCCCGGACCTGCGCGCCCTGGTCGAGGCGTTCACCGCCGGCGACGTCCAGAAGGCCACCGAGATCCACCAGAAGCTGCTCCCCGTGTACACCGGCATGTTCCGCATCCAGGGCGTCATGACCACCAAGGCCGCGCTCGCCCTCCTGGGCCTGCCCGGCGGCCCGCTGCGGCCCCCGATGGTCGAGCTCACGCCCGAGGAGACCGAGCAGCTCAAGATCGATCTTGCCGCCGGCGGGGTACAGCTCTGACAACGAGACTTCGCACCACCCCGTAACACCCGAGGCCTGACAACTGAATAGGCGGGCCACACCGGCGCCCGCATCCCACCATGACAACTGCTTCTGCACGAACGTCACGCGCGCCACGTGCCCACCGGTACGTGGCGCGCGTGGTGAGGAGAGTCTTTTGAGTCATCCGCATCCTGAACTGGGCTCGCCCCCGCGTCTCCCCGACGGCGGTCTGAGGGTCACACCCCTCGGCGGCCTCGGCGAGATCGGCCGGAACATGACCGTCTTCGAATACGGCGGCCGCCTGCTGATCGTCGACTGCGGAGTGCTCTTCCCCGAGGAGGAGCAGCCCGGAATCGACCTGATCCTGCCGGACTTCTCGTCCATCCGTGACCGTCTCGACGACATCGAGGGCATCGTCCTCACCCACGGTCACGAGGACCACATCGGCGGTGTCCCGTTCCTCCTGCGCGAGAAGCCGGACATCCCCCTCATCGGCTCCAAGCTGACCCTCGCCCTCATCGAGGCCAAGCTCCAGGAGCACCGCATCCGTCCGTACACCCTCGAGGTGGCGGAGGGACAGCGCGAGCGCGTCGGTCCCTTCGACTGCGAGTTCATCGCGGTCAACCACTCCATCCCGGACGCCCTCGCGGTCGCCATCCGCACCCCCGCGGGCATGGTCGTGCACACCGGCGACTTCAAGATGGACCAGCTGCCGCTGGACAACCGCCTGACCGACCTCCACGCGTTCGCCCGGCTGAGCGAGGAAGGCATCGACCTTCTCCTCACCGACTCCACCAACGCCGAGGTTCCCGGCTTCACCCCGCACGAGCGGGACATCTCCAACGTGCTGCGCCAGGTCTTCGCCGGCGCCAGCAAGCGGATCATCGTGGCGAGCTTCGCGAGCCACGTCCACCGCATCCAGCAGATCCTGGACGCCGCGCACGAGTACGGCCGCCGGGTCGCCTTCGTCGGCCGGTCCATGGTCCGCAACATGGGCATCGCCCGGGACCTGGGCTACCTGAAGGTCCCGCCGGGTCTGGTGGTCGACGTCAAGACCCTGGACGACCTGCCCGACCACGAGGTCGTGCTCGTCTGCACCGGCTCCCAGGGAGAGCCCATGGCGGCCCTGTCCCGCATGGCCAACCGGGACCACCAGATCCGCATCGTCCAGGGCGACACGGTGATCCTGGCGTCGTCGCTGATCCCGGGCAACGAGAACGCGGTGTACCGAGTCATCAACGGTCTGACCCGCTGGGGCGCCAACGTCGTGCACAAGGGGAACGCCAAGGTCCACGTCTCGGGCCACGCCTCGGCCGGCGAGCTGCTGTACTTCTACAACATCTGCCGCCCGCGGAACCTGATGCCGGTCCACGGTGAATGGCGCCACCTGCGGGCCAACGCCGAGCTGGGCGCCCTCACCGGAGTGCCGCACGACCGGATCGTCATCGCCGAGGACGGCGTGACCGTCGACCTGATCGAGGGCAAGGCCAAGATCTCCGGCAAGGTCCAGGCCGGCTACGTGTACGTCGACGGCCTCTCCGTCGGCGACGTGGGCGAGCCCGCGTTGAAGGACCGCAAGATCCTCGGCGACGAGGGCATCATCTCGGTCTTCGTGGTGGTCGACTCCACCACCGGCAAGATCACCGGTGGCCCGCACGTCCAGGCCCGCGGCTCGGGCATCGACGACTCCGCCTTCGCCGCGGTCATCCCGAAGATCGCGGAGGTCCTGGAGAAGTCCGCCCAGGAGGGCATCGCCGACGCCCACCAGCTCCAGCAGCTCATCCGCCGCACCCTCGGCAAGTGGGTCTCGGACTCCTATCGGCGCAGGCCGATGATCCTCCCGGTCGTCGTGGAGGTCTGACCCCGCACGTCCCCCGGGACGCGCGAACTGGTGGCGGGGCACCTCGATTTGCATCGGGGCGCCCCGCTCCAGTACGTTTACGGCTCCGCCAGGATGGGAACCCGAAGGCTTCATGCACTTCGGAAGACACTCCCGGAAGCGGCGGGAAATCCGACTCAGAATCTCTGATAAAGTCGGAGCCGCTGGAAAGGGAAACGCGAGAGCGGAAACCTGGAAAGCACCGAGGAAATCGGATCGGAAAGATCTGATAGAGTCGGAAACACCGAAGGGAAGCCCGGAGGAAAGCCCGAGAGGGTGAGTA
>NZ_JBIVTV010000035.1:0-11200 GCF_044756885.1 Streptomyces sp. NPDC091412
TCGGTGTTTCCGACTCTATCAGATCTTTCCGATCCGATTTCCTCGGTGCTTTCCAGGTTTTCGCTTTCGCGTTTCCCTTTCCGGCGGTTCCGACTTTATCAGAACTTTTGAGCCAGTCTGACCGGCCCTCGTTTCCGATTCGTCGGGAGAGGCTTCTTCATGATCGATCTTGTCGACATGTACAGAAGCAGATAGATGCTCACCGTCACCCTCGTGGACCATGTCCATCTCCGGGCAACTGTTTGAATCTACCTCCTCACCCGACCCGTGTCAACGGCTCCGGTGCGGCGAAGAGGAGAGTAGCAGCTCAGCGGCCCCAAACGCACATCAGGCGGCCGTCGGCACGGTCGCGCTTCGCTCGGTTGGCGCAACGTCCCCTGTACCGCCGGCCCGTGCCGCTCGACCGCCGAGGACGTAGACGTAGGCCAGGAAGGCCAGCTCAGCGATGATCCCGATACCTATGCGGGCCCAGGTGGGCAGGCCCGACGGCGTGACGAAGCCTTCGATGGCTCCGGAGACGAAGAGGACGAGGGCCAGGCCGATCGCCATGCCCAGCGCGGCTCGGCCTTCTTCGGCGAGAGCGATGCGGCGGGAGCGGGGGCCGGGATCGATGACCGTCCAGCCGAGGCGCAGCCCGGTACCGGCGGCGACGAAGACCGCCGTCAGTTCGAGCAGACCGTGCGGGAGAACGAGACCGAGGAAAGTGTCGAGCCGTCCTGCCGAGGACATCAGGCCGATGCCCACACCCAGGTTGAGCATGTTCTGGAAGAGGATCCACAGGACCGGCAGTCCCAGGAAGACGCCCAGGACCAGGCACATCGCTGCGGCCTGGGCGTTGTTCGTCCAGACCTGGGCGGCGAAGGCGGCCGCGGGGTGACTGGAGTAATAGGTCTCGTACTCGCCGCCGGGGCGGGTCAGCTGCCGTAGCTCACTCGGGGCCGCGATCGCGGCCTGTACCTCGGGGTGCGTACCGATCCACCATCCCAGGAGCGCGGCGACCACGGTGGACAGGAGCGCGGTGGGAACCCACCAGTGGCGGGCCCGGTAGACCGCCGCGGGGAAGCCCTCCAGCAGGAAGCGGGTGACGTCCCGCCACGAGGCGCGGCGTGTCCCGGTCACGGCGCTGCGCGCGGCCGCCACGAGTTGGCTGAGCCGGCCCGTCAGCTGCGGGTCGGGTGCGCTGGACTGGATCAGGGAGAGGTGGGTGGCGGTGCGCTGGTAGAGGGCGACGAGCTCGTCGGCCTCCGTGCCGGTGAGCCGGCGTCGGCGGCGGAGCAGGGTGTCGAGGCGGTCCCATTCCGCTCGGTGGGCGGAGACGAAGACGTCCAGGTCCATCGTGTCTGCCTGCTCCTCGGCTGGTTGTTCGACAACTCGTCGGCTGTTTCCGCTTGTCCCACTGCGGCGCGATCGCCCTCAGCTTGGCAGACTGGCCGTTCTCGGGGCAGGCCAGGGGAAGGACGACGGGCGTGAGTGAGC
This sequence comes from Streptomyces sp. NPDC091412, assembly GCF_044756885.1. Lineage (NCBI taxonomy): Bacteria > Bacillati > Actinomycetota > Actinomycetes > Kitasatosporales > Streptomycetaceae > Streptomyces > Streptomyces sp. NPDC091412. The sequence continues at coordinate 1,477 of NZ_JBIVTV010000035.1, forward strand.
TGGTGACGGGTGAGGCCGTGGCGCTGGAGGTGCGCCCGGCGAGGCTGCCCAGCAGGGCACTGGCGGTGATCCTCGACCTCGTCGTGACGGTGATGGTCTACATCGCCGTGTCCTTGGCTCTCATGGCGTCCACGGCTTCCCTGGACGAGGCCGCCCGGATCGCGGTCTCGATCGCGGCGTTTCTCCTCGTGCTGGTCGGGGGGCCGATAGCCGTGGAGACGCTCAGCCACGGGCGGTCGCTCGGGAAGATGGCATGCGGGCTTCGGGTCGTGCGGGACGACGGCGGACCGATCCGGTTCCGGCACGCGCTCGTGCGTGGGGCGATCGGTGTGGCCGAGATTCTGCTGACGTTCGGGGTCGTCGCCTGCATCGCCTCGCTGGTGTCGTCGCGGGGGCGTCGGCTGGGAGACGTGTTCGCGGGCACCCTGGTCGTACGGGAGCGGGTGCCGGCCGGGCAGGCGACCGCGGTGCCTCCGCCGCCGCCCTGGCTGGCGGGGCGTTTCTCCGCTCTCGATCTGTCGGCGGTTCCCGACGGGCTGTGGCTGGCGGTCCGGCAGTACCTGACGCGGATGCAGACTCTGGATCCGCAGGTCGGCTGGAGCATGGCCGAACGGCTCGCCGCCGATCTCGCCGCCCGCACCGGGACTCCGGCGCCGCGCGAGGTTCCGCCGGCCATGTATCTGGCGGCGGTGTTGCAGGAGCGGCAGGCGCGTGAGGCCCGGCGCGCGTTCGGCGGCGGCTCGGCGACGGGTGCGTCCGCCCGAGGGGCCGGCGTCCCGGCCGCCGGGTCCGGCGCGGCGCCCGGTGCTCCCGGCTTCCCGGCGCCGCAACCGCCGGCCCACGGCGTGCCGCGGCCGCCGGCCTACGGCGTCGGCGAGCCGTCGGGGACCCCCGTATCCGCCGCTGAGGGTTCACCCGCCACGCCCCAGGAGACCCCGGCCTGGGGCGCCCCGTCCACGGGCCTCCCGTCGCAGCACGCGGCGTCCGAGGACACATCGCCGACCGAGCGTCCCGGTACCGGGTTCGTGCCGCCGGCCTGACACGTCGGCCGGTCCGGGTCCGTCAACCTTCTCCGCACTCCCCCGGCCTTCCCCGCCCCGCAGCCTCAGGAGTCGAAGACCGACGGGGGTGACTGAAGGTCCTCCAACTCGATGCCGGGGGCCGCCAGAACCACGTCCCCGGCGATGTGCACGGTGTGCTGTTCGCCCGTGTCCAGGGCTGTGACCTGGTATTCGTCCACGGTCAGCGGGCCGCTGTCAGTGGCGTGTGCTTCTCTTTCCACCAGAGCCCAGGACTGGTCCACGGTGCGGGGGGCGAGGACCGGATCCGTGAAGGCCACGAGGCGGACGCGGGTCGCGGGGGCGGAGGGGGTGAGGCGCAGGAGACGGGCGGTGGCGATGAGGAACGCGGGGGATGTGCCGGTGAAGGCGTGGGCGCGCGCAGTGCCTTCGGTGGCATGGATGCCGGTGGGGTCGGTGCGGACCCAGGTGACGCCGTCGAGGGCGGCACCGCGCACCTGCCAGCCTCCCGCGTGGAGTTCGAGGCGGATGGGGCGGCCGAGGTCGTCGAGGGCAAGGTCGACGGAGCCGTGATGAGCGCCCGAGGGGGTGGTCAGCTGGGATACGTAGCGCCAGCCGGAGGGGCCGGGGGCGCACTGGAAGTGCTCTTCCGCGAGGGGGGTGTGATCGTGCGGATCGTGGAGCGAATAACGGCCGCGGGGCATGGGGGTCCTGGGGTGTGACGGGGTGGTCCGGCCGCTTCGGCACTGCGGGCAGGCGGGCGTGACGGCCGCCGGTCCGGTCGAGACCGCCGGTCCGGCCGAAAGGGGCAGGCCCCCGACACGGGGGTGCGGGGGCCTGCCTCGAAGGACCTGGCTGAGACGCGGGGTGCGGCTCGGTGGTGGTCAGTAGCGGTAGTGGTCCGACTTGTACGGGCCGTCGACCTCCACGCCGATGTACGCGGCCTGCTCGGGGCGCAGCGTGGTGAGCTTGACGCCGAGGGCGTCCAGGTGGAGGCGGGCGACCTTCTCGTCGAGGTGCTTGGGCAGCACGTAGACGCCGGTCGGGTACTCGTCGGGCTTGGTGAACAGCTCGATCTGAGCCAGGGTCTGGTCCGCGAAGGAGTTGGACATCACGAACGACGGGTGACCGGTGGCGTTGCCCAGGTTCAGCAGGCGGCCCTCGGACAGCACGATGATCTTCTTGCCGTCCGGGAAGGTCCAGGTGTGGACCTGCGGCTTGACCTCGTCCTTGACGATGCCGGGGACCTTGGCAAGGCCGGCCATGTCGATCTCGTTGTCGAAGTGGCCGATGTTGCCGACGATGGCCTGGTGCTTCATCTTCGCCATGTCGGAGGCGAGGATGATGTCCTTGTTACCAGTGGTGGTGACGAAGATGTCGGCCGTCTCGACGACGTCGTCCAGCGTGGTGACCTGGTAGCCGTCCATCGCCGCCTGGAGGGCGCAGATCGGGTCGATCTCGGTGATGATCACGCGGGCGCCCTGGCCGCGCAGGGACTCCGCGCAGCCCTTGCCCACGTCGCCGTAGCCGAACACGACCGCGGTCTTGCCGCCGATCAGGACGTCGGTGGCGCGGTTGATCCCGTCGACCAGGGAGTGCCGGCAGCCGTACTTGTTGTCGAACTTCGACTTGGTGACCGCGTCGTTGACGTTGATCGCCGGGAAGAGGAGGGTGCCCTCACGCTGCATCTCGTACAGACGGTGCACGCCGGTGGTGGTCTCCTCGGTGACGCCCCGGATCTCGGAGGCCAGCTGGGTCCACTTCTGCGGGTTCTCCCCCAGAGTGCGGTTCAGCAGCTCCAGGATGACGCGGTGCTCGTCGGACTCGGCGGTGTCGGGCGAGGGGGCCTTGCCGTCCTTCTCGTACTCGACGCCCTTGTGGACCAGCAGGGTGGCGTCGCCGCCGTCGTCCAGGATCATGTTCGGGCCGCCGGTGGGGCTGTCCAGCCAGGTCAGCGCCTGCTCGGTGCACCACCAGTACTCCTGGAGGGTCTCGCCCTTCCAGGCGAAGACCGGAATGCCCTGCGGGTCGTCGGGGGTGCCGTCGGGGCCGACGGCGATGGCGGCGGCCGCGTGGTCCTGCGTGGAGAAGATGTTGCAGGACGCCCAGCGGACCCGCGCGCCGAGGGCCGTCAGGGTCTCGATCAGGACGGCGGTCTGCACGGTCATGTGCAGGGAGCCGGTGATGCGGGCGCCCTTGAGCGGCTGCTGCTCGGCGTACTCCGCGCGGATCGCCATCAGGCCCGGCATCTCGTGCTCGGCGAGGGAGATCTCCTTGCGGCCGAACTCGGCCAGGGACAGGTCGGCGACCTTGAAGTCCTGTCGGTTCTCGACAGTCGTCATGGGGTGCTGCTCCTCGGGGTTGGGGCGAGGTGGGTACGGCTGATCTGCGCGGCGGCGGACACAGGGTGCCCGAAGAGGTCACAGGTGTGCCTTCGTGCGCGCAGCGCAGTCCGTCGGAGGCCCTCTCTCCCTCGGCCGGCCTCTGCTCGGGCCGCCCGACCGCCATCAGCAGCGACGTCTGGCTCCGTCCCAAGCTACACCGCGAAGCGCGGCGGCCCACAGTCCGTGTCCGGACACACAGGACCGTTCGCGGGGCCTCGTGATCGCCGCCGGGGGCGGCCGGGATCAGTGGCCGGTGGGGTGCGGGGCGGGTCCGCCCGGGGTGGCCTCGCGGTCCGGGCCCTTGGCCGCCTCGGCCTCGCTGTAGATGTCCGGTTCCAGGTAGATGACGCGGGCGATGGGCACGGCGTCGCGGATGCGGGCCTCGGCGGCGTTGATGGCGGCGGCGACCTCGGCGGCCGTGTCGTCGTGCTGGACGGCGACCTTGGCGGCGATGAGCAGTTCCTCGGGGCCGAGGTGGAGCGTGCGCATGTGGATGACGCCGGTGACGGTGTCGCCGTCGACCATGGCGGTCTCGATCTGCCGGACCACGTCGGTGCCGGCGGCCTCGCCGAGCAGCAGGGACTTGGTCTCGGCGGCCAGGACGAGGGCGATCAGTACGAGCAGGGCGCCGATGCAGACCGTGCCGATGCCGTCCCAGAGCCCGTCGCCGGTGAGCAGGGCGAGGCCCACACCACCGAGGGCGAGGACGAGACCGATCAGCGCGCCGAAGTCCTCCAGGAGCACGACCGGCAGTTCGGGGGCCTTGGCGCGGCGGATGAACTGCGGCCAGGACAGCTTGCCGCGCAGTGCGTCGGCCTCCTTGACAGCCGTGCGGAAGGAGAAGCCCTCGGCGACGATCGCGAAGACGAGGACGCCCACCGGCCAGTACCAGTGCTCCACCTCGTGCGGGTGGCGGATCTTCTCGATGCCCTCGTAGATGGCGAACATGCCGCCGACGGAGAACAGGACGATGGAGACGAGGAAGGCGTAGACGTACCGTTCGCGGCCGTATCCGAAGGGGTGCTGCGGGGTCGCCTCGCGCTGGGCCCGCTTGCCGCCGATCAGCAGCAGGAACTGGTTGCCGGAGTCGGCGAGGGAGTGCACGCCCTCGGCGAGCATCGACGAGGAGCCGCTGAAGGCGAATGCCACGAACTTGGCTACCGCGATGGCCAGGTTGGCGCCGAGTGCCGCCATGATCGCCTTGGTGCCGCCTGACGCGCTCATCTGTTCGCGTTGTCCCTTCGCCGTCGTGCTCGCTTGCGGCCTTGGCCAGTCCTCGGCCGGTGGGTCATTGTCGCAGCCCGGTTCGGCGACGGTTACCCGGGCGGCGGCCCGTTGGGCCGCCGCCCGCGCGGTCATACGACGACGGTGGCCCGGAACAAGGTGCCGGTGCCGGACACTTCGGTCTTTTCGTCGGCGGGGACGAACACGGACTGTCCCGGGGCGAGTTCCTGTTCGCCGGCCCGGACGGAGCCGGCCGCGCAGAGCAGGATCTGCGGGGTGTCGAGGGTGAGGTCGCGTTCGGCGTCGGTGCCTTCGGGCAGGACGTAGCGGGACAGGCGGAACTCGTCGACGGGGGTGTCGTAGACCTCCTCGCCGTCCGGGCCGGCCTCCGGGCACAGGATGCCGGGGTCGCGGGCCTCGAAGCGGACGATGCGCAGGAGTTCGGGGACGTCGACGTGCTTGGGGGTCAGGCCGCAGCGCAGGACGTTGTCCGAGTTGGCCATGATCTCCACGCCCAGGCCGTTGAGGTAGGCGTGCGGGATGCCGGCGCCGAGGAAGACCGCCTCGCCCGGCTTGAGGCGGAAGTGGTTGAGGAGCATCGCGGCCAGCACGCCCGGGTCGCCCGGGTAGTGGCGGGCGATGCCGGCGTAGGGGGCGTGGTCGCCGCCGAGGCGGGCACAGGCGGCCGCGGCCTCGGCGACCGTCGCGGCCATCTCCTCGCGGTCGGCGGTGAGGAGGGCGGTGAGGACCTCGCGCAGGGCGGCTTCCTCGGGGCGGGCGCGCAGCATGTCGACGTATGGCTTGAGGGAGTCGACACCGAGGGCGTCGAGCAGTTCGGCGGCCCGGTTCGGCGCGCGGAAGCCGCACAGGCCGTCGAACTCGGTGAGCGCGCAGACCAGTTCGGGCTTGTGGTTGGCGTCCTTGTAGTTGCGGTGCGGGGCGTCGGCGGGGACGCCTCGGCGCTCCTCGTCGGCGTATCCCTCCTTGGCCTGTGCCAGGTCGGGGTGGACCTGGAGGGAGAGCGGGGCGCCGGCGGCGAGGATCTTGAGCAGGAAGGGCAGGTGCGGGCCGAACTTCGCGACCGTCCTGGCGCCCAGTTCCTCCTCCGGGCCGGCCTCGATGACCTCGGCGAGGGTGCCGCGTGCGGTGCGCGAGGGTGCGCCCGGATGGGCCCCCATCCACAGCTCCGCCTGGGGTTCGCCGCTCGGCTCTGCACCCAGCAGGTGCGGGATGGCGGTGGTGGAACCCCAGGCGTAGGGGCGGATCGTGTTGTCGAGGCGGTCCATGCGCTTCTCTCTGCGGTTCTGGGCTGTTCTCGGCGTTCTCGGCGGTCTCAGCGTTCTTGGCTGTTCTCGTCTGCGCTCAAGGACAGATCAGGTGCCGGAGGCGAGCGCCAGGTAAACGGCGGTGAAATCCGTGACGGCGATCAGTTCCGCGAGGGTCTCGAGATCGTCGCCGGGGTCCGGCTCCAGCTCGCTGATCGGCGTGTCGTGGCTGAGGGCCAGGTCTCGGGCGGCCGGGGCGGCGGTCAGGCCGCCGAGCGGGCGGTCGCGCAGCAGCACCACGCGCGCGTGCAGGGCGGGCCGCTCCTCGACGCGGTCGCGGAAGAAGTCGTCCGGGTCGGCGCTGGCGGCCAGCGGACCGGCGAGCAGCGCGGTGTGCGCGGCGAGGGCTTCGGGCAGTTCGGCGACGATCGCGGGGATGCCGGACAGTTCGGCGAGCCCGGCGGCGAACCGGCGTCCCGCGGGGCCCGCGGAGGCGCCCTCGGTCCAGATGACCGGCAGCGCGTCGGCGAGTTCGGCGGCGAGGGTCTTGGCCGGGTTGCTGTAGGTGACGATGGCGGGTCCGCAGCGTTCGGCGATGTGGTCCAGCCGGTCGGCGGCCCTTTCCAGGGAGTCGGGCGGGGCGGTGAGCAGGCCGACGCGGTCCAGGAGTGCCAGCAGCGGCGTGAGCAGCGCCCACAGGACGCCCGGGGCGGATCCGGCGAGGGGTTCGCCGTGGTCGTAGGGGGCCGTGGCCATGGGGATGAACAGGCCGCGGGCGCCCTCGAGGGCCTCGGCGAGCGGGGTCCCCGCCGGGGCCACGGCGACGACCGTGCAGCCGCGCCGGTAGGCCTGCTCGGCGAGCAGGGACAGGCTCGGCTCGGTGCCGTCCGGGGTGGCGATCAGCAGCAGGTCGACGGAGCCTGCCCAGCCGGGCAGCTCCCAGCGCAGGGCTCCGGCGGCGGAGGCCACGCCCGTGGGTGCCAGCCGGGTCACGGGGCTGCCCGCGCCTGCGAGCGTGCCGAGCAGGTCGGCCGCGTGGGTGGCGGCGGCGCCGGGGCCGGCAATCAGGACGGCGCGGGGGCGGCCGTCGGGCCTGAGGCCGCTCACGCCGACCTCGGCGGCGTTCCGGGCGGCGGTCCGGACGCGGGCGCCGGCCTCGGCGGCACCGCGGAGCAGTCCGCGGCGGTCGGCCTGGGCGAGCCCCTCCGGGGCGTCGAGCAGCGATTCGTCGAGCATGGGCGGCAGCCTCCCGATCGGGCACCGAGCGCCGGGTCGTCTTCGTGCGGACAGCGGAGCCCGTCCGGGCGAGACGCTGGGCCTCTTCCGGACGGGTCTGCGTCACGCGGGGCGGCGGGCCTCGTCGACGAGCAGGACGGGGATGCCGTCGCGGACGGGGTACGCCAGACCGCAGTCCTGCCCGGTGCAGACCAGCTCGGTGTCCTGCTCCTTGAGGGGGGCGTGGCAGGCCGGGCAGGCGAGGATCTCCAGAAGGCCGGCTTCGAGCGGCATGAGGTTTCCCTTCGGGCGGGCGGGGTGGGTGCGTCGGTGCGGTCGTACGGACGTGCCTGGTCAGGGTACCGCCGGTGGGGGCGGCGTGGCGGGGTCGGGCCGGGGCCCGCACGCCCGGACGCCGCCCTGACGGGGGTGGACGGCCCCTCAGCCCCGGATGATCGCCAGTGCCTCGTCCCGCACCTTGGCCATCGTCGCCCCGTCACGGGCCTCGGCGTTCAGCCGCAGCAGCGGCTCGGTGTTGGACGGGCGGACGTTGAACCACCAGTCGGCGGCGGTGACGGTGAGACCGTCGAGTTCGTCGAGGGTGACGTCCGCGCGGCCGGCGTAGGCCGACCTGATGGCGGCGAGGCGGGCGGCCTGGTCGTCGACCGTGGAGTTGATCTCGCCGGAACCGGCATAGCGGTCGTACTGGGCGACGAGGGCCGACAGGGGGCCGTCCTGGCCGCCCAGGGCCGCGAGGACGTGCAGGGCGGCCAGCATGCCGGTGTCGGCGTTCCAGAAGTCCTTGAAGTAGTAGTGCGCGGAGTGCTCGCCACCGAAGATCGCGCCGGTCCTCGCCATCTCGGCCTTGATGAAGGAGTGGCCCACGCGGGTGCGGGCGGGCGTGCCGCCGTTCTCCTCGACGACCTCCGGGACCGACCAGGAGGTGATGAGGTTGTGGATGATCACGCCCTTGCCGCCGTTCCTCGCCAGCTCGCGGGCGGCGACCAGCGCGGTGATCGCCGACGGGGAGACCGGCTCGCCGCGCTCGTCGACCACGAAGCAGCGGTCGGCGTCGCCGTCGAAGGCGATGCCGAGGTCGGCGCCCTCCGCGCGGACCCGCTTCTGGAGGTCGACGAGGTTGGCCGGGTCCAGGGGGTTGGCCTCGTGGTTGGGGAAGGTGCCGTCCAGTTCGAAGTACATCGGGACGAGGTCGACGGACAGACCGTCGAAGACGGTCGGGACCGTGTGGCCGCCCATGCCGTTGCCCGCGTCGACGACGACCTTCAGGGGGCGGAGGGAGTCCAGGTCGACGAGGGAGCGCAGGTACGCCGCGTAGTCACGCAACGTGTCGCGCCGGCTGATCGTCCCCTGCCGGGCGGCCGGCTCGGGGGCGCCCGAGGCGAGCCACCGCTCGACCAGTTCGCGGATCTCCGCCAGCCCGGAGTCCTGGCCGACGGGGGCCGCGCCCGCGCGGCACATCTTGATGCCGTTGTACCTGGCCGGGTTGTGCGAGGCCGTGAACATCGCGCCGGGCAGGTCCAGGGCGCCGGAGGCGTAGTACAGCTGGTCCGTGGAGCACAGGCCGATCCCCGTGACGTCGGCGCCGTGGCGTGCCGCGCCGCGGGCGAAGGCCCGGGCCAGGCCGGGCGAGGAGGGCCTCATGTCGTGGCCGGTCACGAGGGCGTCGGCGCCGGTCACCTGGGCGAAGGCCGCCCCGAAGAGTTCGGCCAGCGGCTCGTCCCACTGGTCCGGGACCACCCCGCGTACGTCGTACGCCTTCACGATCTGCGACAGATCAGCAGCCACGGCCAGCCCTTCTGAGGTCCTATCGGTCACCACAAACTACCGTCGGCATGCGAACAGAAGGCGGCGGAGGCGAGGGCCGAGGGTGGCGGAAGGATTTCGCGGGCTGCCCGGTGTCAGTTGTCGGGCGACCGGAGCACGCGCAGGTGGCCGCGGCGGGCGACCTCCATCGGGTCCGCGGTACGTGCGCCGCCACCGGCCTCGGCCGCCCGTTCCTGGGGCCTGGCCGCCTCGCGCACGGCGTTGGCAAGCGCTTCCAGATCGTCTCCGCTGGGCCGCGCGGGAGCGGAGCCGTCGAGGAGCCGGACGACCTCCCAGCCCCGGGGCGCGGTGAGGCGCTCGGAGTGCTCGGCGCACAGGTCGTAGCAGTGGGGTTCGGCGTAGGTGGCGAGCGGGCCGAGGACAGCGGTCGAGTCGGCGTAGACGTACGTCAGCGTCGCTACGGCGGGACGGCCGCAAGCGGTGCGCGAACAGCGACGTACAAGGCTCACGACGATGGACGGTACCGCACTCTTGAGCGGGCCGCGACGACTCTCCACCAGGCCACTCCACCGTGTCGCGGTATGAAACGTCCCAGACACACCTTCTGTCACACTTCGCTGACCTGCAGGAATGCCCCCTGTCGGGATCTCGAACACGTCGGATCCGGTCACGACCGGGTACAAAATCAGTCAATTACCTTGATATCAACGGTCCTGGAGAGATATGGAATCGAGCCCCAGCTTGGCTGAAATGCTCACCGGGCGACCGGCCGTGGCGGTGAGGGCAGGGCGTCCGGCGCGACGTCCGATGCCGAGTCCGGCGCGGCACCCGG
>NZ_JBIVTV010000035.1:11294-34692 GCF_044756885.1 Streptomyces sp. NPDC091412
GTCCGGCACGGGGTCCGGCACGGGGTCCGGCACGGGGTCCGGCACGGGGTCCGGCACGGGGTCCGGCACGGGGTCCGGCACGGGGTCCGGCACGGGGTCCGGCACGGGGTCCGCGATGACGCGCGGGACCGGGCACCCGGGGACGCCGGGGACTACCCTTCACCAGTGATGGACACCCCTGTACCGCCCCGTGCCACCGACCCCGGGCCCCGCCGACGTGATCGCCACGGCCGGGGCATGCGGGGTCCGATCGCCCCGCCGCAGGTGCCGCTCGCCGCGAGCCGCGCCGAGGCGTTCGCGGATCTGGTGCAGGACTCCGTGGACCGGCTGGAGCGGCGCTGGCCGCAACTGGCCGACGTCGACTTCTTCGTGGTGGAGGTGCCGCGGCTGGACGGGCCGGGGCAGCCGTGGAGCGACGAGGCGGTGCCGCTCGGGGGCACGGTCGCGTCGCGTGAGGGGCGACGCGCCCGCGTGGTCGTCTACCGGCGGCCGGTGGAGATCCGCACCAAGGGCCGCGACGAGCGCGCCGCCCTGGTGCACGAGATCGTCGTCGAGCAGGTGGCCGAACTGCTGGGGCTGACCCCGGAGACGGTCGACCCCCGGTACGGCGAGGACTGACCGCCCCGGTGCGGCGAGGACAGCCCCGGCCCGTCGCCGCGCCGCCCCCGGGCCGCCCGGCTCACTTCTGCAGCACCGACAGGTCCTGCTCCGCGTGCGGCACCGCCACCATCCCCCGGTCGTCCGGCAGCGTCTGGATCGTGAAGCCGGAGTTGCCCTCCCGCGACGCCGTGAGGGTGCGCGCCCCGTAGACCGGGCCGCCGGAGATCCGCTCCACCGTGAGCGCGTACGTCCCCTTCAGGCCGGACGGCACCGGCGGGGCGATGTCCTGGGTCGTGCCTTCCTTGATCGTGTAGGTCTTCGAGACGGCCGTGCCGCCCCCGCTGCCCGCCGACGCGGTGACCTTGACCTGCGCGGTGGCGGTGGGAGCCGTCAGCGACAGCGTCGAGCCCTTGGCGCTGTTGTCGGGCGAGGTCGCCCGGGTCATGAACGGGCCGGCCGCCGGGATGAACGCCGTCTCCCGCCGGTCGCCCTTGCCCCTGAGGACCCGCAGTGCCGCGACCACGGGCACCGACCGCGAGGTCGGGGTCAGCACCAGCGACCCCGCCTCCTCACGCGTGACCTCACCGAGGTCGACGGCGGTCGTCATCCCGCCCTTGAGGTGGACCGTCTCGTGCCCGGCGGGCGTGATCAGCCCGGACGGGGAGGCGAGGCGCACCTTCAGGTCGGCGTCGGAGTCGGCGGGCGTGAAGGCGATCAGCCGTACCTCCGTGGCGTCCTTGGGGATGCCCGGGAGCACGAGGCTGCCCGCTGGGTCCGCGGACGCCGCCAGCCAGTCCCCGCCCAGACTGTTGTCGAGGGCCTGCACCGCCGCCCCGACCCGGCCGCTGCGCACGCTCACGTGCACCGTGAGGTCCTGCTGCGCCGAGTCGGTGAGCGTGGACAGCAGGAGCGGCTCGCTGGAGTGCGCCGCAACGGTGATGCCCTCGCCGGCGGGCGACTTCACGGCGCCCTCCGCGCCGTAGAGCTCGATGTCGACGACGGCCGGGGAGTCGTCCGGGTTGGTCAGGTGGATGTAGTCGGACCGGGCTGCGGCCGTGCTCGCGCCGGGGAACCAGAACTGGGTGTCCGGCGCGGTGCAGGTCACGCCCAGCAGCCCGCGGCCGGCGCCCACGGCGACCTCGGTGGTCTGCTGCACCGTCCAGCCGGGCGCGAACTTGCCCTCGGCCGTGCCGATCAGCGCGGGCGCTTCGCCACCCGAGGTGTCGCCGGTGACGGGTGTGCCGGGCTCCTTGGGTTCCAGGACCGACTTGGCGGTCTTGTTCTTTCCGCCGTCCTTGGTCTTGCCCTTGGAGCCGCCCTTGGCCGTGTCCTTCCCGTCACCCGTGTCCGACTGCTCGGTGGCGGGCATGAGCTGGGCCTTGCCCGAGCCGCCGGTGCCCGTGGTCACGGGGGTGAAGGACGTGTACGCGGTGTCGGCTATGTCGGAGGTGCTCGGCGCCGGGCACACCAGGGTCGTGCGCTCGACGGGCAGTTGCGCGGCCGCCGTGGCGGGACCGGCGCCCGCGGCGTCCGGCGTGTCCAGCGCAGCGAATCCGGTGACGGCGGCGAGCGCGGTCACGCCGGCGATCAGGGACAGGGTCGTGCGGTTCACTGCTGGCTCCCGTCGGGGCGCTCGTTGCCGTTGCCGTGCGGGTGGTGCTGAGCCGGGTCGTACGGCTCCTCGTATCCCTGCTGGTACGTCTGGCCGTAGGGCGCCGCCGGGGGCTGGCCGCCGTAGCCGTACTGGTCGTACTGGCCGCCCTGGTACGGGTCGGGCTGGTACGCCTGGTCGTAGCCGCCCGCCGGGTACTGCTGGGGCTGGGCGCCCTGGTACTGGCCGTCGCCCTCGTACTGGCCGTCGCCGTAGGCGCCGTACTCGGTCGCGGCTCCCGCGTAGGCGGTGGTGTCCCACTCGTCGTAGGACTGCTGGTGCGGGACGGCGGCGGGCTCCTCGTCCGCGGCGGGAGGCGGCACGGTGCCCGGTTCCGCCGCGAACTCCTGCCGCCCGAACTCCTCCTGGCCGAAACCCTCCTGACCGGCTTCGCCCTGACCGGCCTCGTCTGCCTCGGCCTCGGCCTGGGCCCGCAGCCTGCGGGCCCGGCGGCCCTCCCCGGCGACGGCCTGGGCGGGAACGAGCTCCTCCTCCGGCAGGTCGTCGTCGACGTCGCGGCGCCGGCCGGGCAGGGCGAGCACGACGAGGACGACGGCGAGGGCGCCCTGGGCCCACAGCCAGGCCGTGTGGCCGAACGGGTCCTCGAAGGCGACGTCCAGCTTGCCGCCGGAGGCGGGGAGCTGGAAGCCCTGGGCCCAGTCGTCGACGGTGGTGCGGGTGAGCGGCCTGCCGTCCAGGGTGGCCGTCCAGCCCGCGTCGGCGGAGTCGGCCAGGCGCAGCACGCGGCCCTCGGCCCCGGACGGGATCGTGGTGTGGATCTCGACGGGTCCGGCGGCGACGGGCTGGGCGGTGCCGGAGCCCGCGGCGGGCACGATGGCGGCGCGCGAGACCTCCTGGTTCACCCGCCACAGGGCGCTGCCGTCCTGCTGGCTGAGCCGGGTCAGGCCGGGCGTGGCGTCCAGGACGCGGCTGACGTCGCGGGGCGCGCCCTTGTGGACCAGGACGTAGCGCACGGCGAAACCGCCGAGCTGGCCGGCCTGGTCGGCGCCGGAGCCGGCGACCAGGTTGGCGACGACCTTGTCCAGTTGCTTGTTCCCGCCGTTCACCGCGGCGAGTTCGGCGTCGCCCATGCGAGCGCCGGAGCCGCGTACGAGCATGTAGCCGACGTGGGCGGGCGAGTCGCTGTCGAGAACCAGGGTGCGGGCCTGGTCGCGGGTGCCGCTCTCCTCGGCGACGAACGCGGGCACCTGCACGGGGTCGCGCCGCTCCACCGGGCCGTCGGCGCCGCCGATCATCCAGCCGGCGGCGACGAGCAGGGGGCCGGCGGCCGAGGCGAAGGCGATCAGCGCGGCGACCGGCTGGCGCCAGCCGAAGCTCTGCTCGGCCACGCGGGCACGTGCCCCGTCGGCGCCGATCACGGCGGCGGCGAGGAGGGCGAGGCCGTAGACGAGGGTGGCCGGGCCGGCCCAGGTGGAGCCGTTGGACAGCACGGCGAAGACGAGCGCCACCAGGGCGACCGCCCAGGCCGTCCAGATCGCGAACTGGCGCTCGGAGCGCAGCAGGGCGGCCAGCGCGGCCAGGACGATGCCGATGAGCATCAGTCCGTGCATCGTGCCGGGGCCGCCGGGGCCGGCGCCGAGCAGGTCCAGCGCGGAGGCGGCCGAGGAGCCGTACTCCAGGCCGGCCTCGTGGAAGAAGCCGAACGGCAGCAGCGACAGCGACCAGGGCGCGAGGACCAGCAGCGGGGTGCCCAACTGCGCCAGGAAGCGCAGCCCGTGGGCCACGATGTCGTCGCGGCGCACGACCAGCACGCCGAGGCCGAGCAGGAGCGCGATGGGCCACACGATCGGCGTGAACGCGGTGGTCACGGTCAGCAGCAGCGCGTACGCCCAGGTGGCCCGCCAACTTCCGCGGGCGCCGGTGGCTTTGGCCAGGCCGGCGGCCGCGACGCCCGCGCGGGCGATCAGCGGCAGCAGCACGGCCAGTACGGCGGTGCCGATGCGGCCGCCGGCCAGCGCGCCGGTGATGGCCGGCAGGAAGGCGTAGGCGACGGCGCCCCAGGCGCGCAGCAGGCGGGAGGGGACCAGCGGGCGGGAGGCGAAGTACGCGGTGAATCCGGCCAGCGGTACCGAGCCGACCAGCAGGACGGTGACCGCGAGCCCGGTCGAGCCGAGCAGCAGGGAGGCGAGCATCGCGACCATCGCCAGGTACGGAGGCGCGGACGGGGTGCCGCCCGCGCCCACCGGGTGCCAGGAGTCGAGGTAGCGCGACCACAGTTCGGAGGAGCCGGCGGGCGCGGGCAGCAGGGCGCCGCCCGCGAGCGCGCCGCCGCCGAGCAGACCGCGGCAGGCGGCCAGGGAGACGAACAGCAGCACCAGGAAGAGCACCGGGCCGGGTTTGCGGGCGATGCGCTTGAGACGGGCGAACTGCTCGATCTCCAGGAAGTCGGCGTCGTCGCCGCCGGGCCCGGACTCGATCGCGCCTCCGTGCCGGCCGGCCGAGGACGCCTCGGCGTCGGAACCGCCCACGAGGTTGCCCGCGACCTGTTCCACCGTGACGCGGATGGTGGCGCCCGGCGGCGGGAGCAGCGCCCGCAGCTCCCCCTTGTCGATCTGCGGCTTGCCGCGTCTGCCGCGGCCCGCGATGATCCGCTCGGGCCGCAGCAGGACACCCATCAGACCGCGGATCTCGTCGACGGCCTGCCCCGGCACCTTGCCGACGAGGTAGGCGACGGTCCGCAGCAGGGTGCCCAGGACCAGGCGCAGCAGCACCCAGGGCAGCGCTGCCGTGCGGGTGTTGACGAGCAGGGTGTAGACGGCGCCGGCCTTGTCGACCTTGTGCGGGGAGGCGGCGGTGCGGCCGACGCAGTCGACGGTCCGGCGCTCGCGGGAGGCCGCCTCGGCGTGCCGTACGACGGCTTCGGGGGCGACCAGGACACGGTGGCCGGCGGAGAGGGCACGCCAGCACAGGTCGACGTCGTCGCGCATCAGGGGGAGCCGGCGGTCGAACCCGCCCAGTTCCTCGAAGATGTCACGCCGGATCAGCATTCCGGCGGTGGACACCGACAGCACGGGCCTGACGTGGTCGTGCTGGCCCTGGTCCTGCTCGCGCCGGTCGAGGCCGGTCCAACGACGACCGGAGTTGGCGATGCTGACGCCCACTTCGAGGAGCTGCCTGCGGTCGTACCAGCCGCGCAGCTTGGGACCGACCACCGCCACGTCGTCCCGGCCGAGTTCGTACTCGTTCTCCACGACGCGCAGCAGCTGGGCCAGGGCGTCGGGTTCGGGGGCGCAGTCGTCGTGCAGCAGCCACAGCCACTGCACCGGCTCCCCGTACGGCAGTTCGGGCAGGTCGTAGGTCTCGTCGCGCCAGGTGCGCGTGACGGGGTCCCAGCTGCTGGGGCGCTTGAGGTAGGGCAGGTCGTCCGGGGTGAGGACCGGGGCGCTGTGGACGGCCTCCTCGACGGCCTGTCCGAAGCCGGTGCGCCGGGCGAGGTGCAGGACGCGATCGGCGCCGAGGGCGTCGGTGACCACCTGGGCCGACTCGTCCGCGCTGCCGGTGTCGGCGGCCACGGCGCACTGCACGGGACGCTCCTGGCCGAGCAGGCCGGCGAGCGCGTCGGGCAGCCAGCGCGCGCCGTCGTGGGAGACGAGCACGGCGGTGACGACGTGGCGCGGGTACTCCGGTGTGCCGGTCTGGTCGGACACCGTCGCACGCGCGGGGTCGGGCACTGGGGCAGCGCCGTCGTAGTGGGCTGCCGCATGGCTGTGCACGGACATCGAGATACGGGCCCCGGTTCGGTGGACTTCGGTGGACGCCCGTGCCCGGTGGGGGCAGGGGGCGTGTCGGACGAGCGACCACACTATCGGCTGGCCAACAAGGCGGCCCGTCGCCTGTGGATAACCCACCTGCGACGGGCCGTTCGTGACGTTTTCCGGGGGATGTGAGCGGAGCCTGCGGTGGTACGGCGGTCAGACGGCCGCCTTCTTCAGCCGGCGGCGCTCCCGCTCGGACAGACCACCCCAGATGCCGAAGCGCTCGTCGTTGGCGAGGGCGTACTCGAGGCACTCGGAGCGGACCTCGCAGGCGAGGCAGACCTTCTTGGCCTCGCGGGTGGAGCCGCCCTTCTCGGGGAAGAAGGACTCGGGGTCGGTCTGGGCGCACAGCGCGCGCTCCTGCCAGCCGAGTTCCTCGTCCGCGTCGTCGACCAGCAGTTGCTGCACCAGCTCGGTCATGTGCGCCCCTCGTCTGTCTTTCGCGTCCCCGTGATGCAGCCGTTATCTGTCCGGCTGAACGACACGAGTGAAATTACAAGTGTGCTGCTCCGGGCGAGTCAAGCCGAGATCTGCTATTGAGCCCCTTATTCACTCTGCGGAACCAAGGCCATGCGGAAAGTGTTCAAATCGTCATAAACCCTGACACATGGCCGAGGCTCCGAAGGTCTCGCGCCCCACGCGGAGCCCGCACAGGGAAGGACGCCCCGGACTTCGATCTCGTTCCGACACGCACACCGAAGCGACCTGGATCACGGTCTGATCACGGGATCGCAACGGGGCTTGCGCGCCCGGCATGTGCGCCATGTGTCCCGGCACCCCCACGAGCAAACCTTTCATCTGTGAGATGAACCGGATGAGGTGAAACATGTCCCACATTCCGGGCGTCAAGTTGACAGTGGGGGTGTGAGCCGCTTGCCTAGAGGGCATGCTCGCGAACTCGGCACTCACCACGACCCGCACCGCCGGGTCCCTCGGTGCTGCCCACGCTCGCTGCAGCTGTCGCTGTTGCGGCTGTTGAGCCCCCGCGCGTCACGCGTGCTCCAGCCGTCGTCCGGACCTTTTCGGCCGGGCCCCCGTTCCCTCTGACCTTCTTTCACCGAGGAACCTCCCCACCCTCATGAACAGCGACAGCGACCTCCAGATCGCCGGCGACCTCCTCGAAGTCCCGCACCTGCTCCAGGCCCCCCGCGAACACCCCTCCACCGTGGCCGAGTTCGTCGGCCTGGCCCGCTCCCTCGCGGCCGACCGCGCCCAGTGGGCGCACCTCGTCCGCTACGACGCGACGACCCGCTGGTACCACCGGCTGCGCACCGGCCCGGGCTACGAGGTGTGGCTGCTGTCCTGGGTACCCGGACAGGGCAGCGGACTCCACGACCACGGCCCCTCCTCCGGCGTGCTCACGGTCCTGGACGGCGAGCTGACCGAGCGCACCGCGCGGGCCACGCGCGCGCTGGGGGCGGGCGCTCAGCGCGTGTTCGCGCCCGGGTACGCGCACGAGGTCGTCAACGACTCGCTGGAGCCGGCGGTCAGCCTGCACGTCTACTTCCCCGGCCTGACCGAGATGCCCATGCACGCCCGGTCCTCGACCGCGACGGCCCACACCGCCGCCCAGTGCGCGGGCGTTCTCCCCGGCCCGGCGGGCGCGGCGGGCGCCTGAGCCGTCGGCGGGGGACGTGTCCCTTACCCACAGGCCGCTGTCCACAGGCCGCACCGAGTCGGCCCGGCGGCTGACACACTGTGTCCATGCGGATTGTGGTTCTGGCAGGCGGCATCGGTGGTGCCCGGTTCCTGCGCGGCCTGAAGCGGGCCGTGCCGGACGCGGACGTCACGGTCATCGGCAACACCGGCGACGACATCCACCTCTTCGGGCTGAAGATCTGCCCGGACCTGGACACGGTGATGTACACGCTCGGCGGCGGCATCGACGAGGAGCAGGGCTGGGGCCGGACCGACGAGACCTTCCATCTCAAGGAGGAGCTCGCGGCATACGGCGTCGGACCGGACTGGTTCGGCCTGGGCGACCGCGACTTCGCCACGCACATCGTGCGCACTCAGATGATCGGCGCCGGGTATCCGCTCAGCGCGGTGACCGAGGCGCTGTGCGACCGGTGGAAGCCTGGGGTGCGGCTGATCCCGATGACCGACGACCGGGTGGAGACGCATGTCGCGGTCACGCTGCCCGACAGCGGCGCCACCCCGGGCCCCGGCGAGCGCAAGGCCGTCCACTTCCAGGAGTACTGGGTGCGGCTGCGGGCCTCGGTACCGGCGGAAGCCGTGGTGCCGGTCGGCGCGGAACAGGCCAAGCCGGCGCCCGGCGTGCTGGAGGCGATCGCCCAGGCCGACGTGATCCTCTTCCCGCCGTCCAACCCCGTCGTCTCCATCGGCACCATCCTCGCGGTGCCCGGCATCCGGGAGGCCATCGCCGACGCGGGGGTACCGGTGATCGGCCTGTCCCCCATCGTCGGGGACGCGCCCGTGCGCGGCATGGCCGACAAGGTCCTCGCCGCGGTCGGCGTGGAGTCCACGGCCGCGGCGGTGGCCGAGCACTACGGCTCGGGGCTGCTGGACGGCTGGCTCGTCGACACGGTCGACGAGGCCTCGGTCGAGCGGGTCGAGACCGCGGGCATCCGGTGCAGGGCGGTGCCGCTGATGATGACCGACGTCGACGCCGCCGCCCGGATGGCGGGCGAGGCGCTCGCACTGGCCGAGGAGGTGCGCGGAGCATGAGCGGCACGACAGAGGAGTCACCGGCCGACGCCCCGGAATTCCGGGTCTGGGCGGTGCCCGGGATCCCCGAGGTCGCGCAGGGGGACGAGCTGGCCAAGCTGATCGCCGCCGCGGAGCCCGGACTGGCCGACGGGGACGTGCTGCTCGTCACCTCGAAGATCGTCTCCAAGGCCGAGGGGCGGCTGGTCCGGGCGGCCGACCGGGAGGCCGCGATCGACGCCGAGACCGTACGGGTCGTGGCCCGGCGCGGAGCGCTGCGGATCGTGCAGAACCGGCAGGGGCACGTCATGGCGGCCGCCGGAGTCGACGCGTCCAACACCCCTCCCGGCACGGTGCTGTTGCTGCCGGAGGATCCGGACGCGTCCGCGCGCGCGATCAGGGACGGGCTGCGCGACGCCCTGGGCGTCACCGTCGGAGTGCTCGTCACCGACACCTTCGGGCGGCCCTGGCGCGCGGGGCTCACCGATGTCGCCATCGGCGCCGCGGGCGTACGCGTGCTGGACGATCTGCGCGGCGGCACGGACGCGCACGGCAACCCGCTGAGCGCCACCGTCGTCGCCACCGCCGATGAACTGGCCGCCGCGGGCGACCTGGTCAAGGGCAAGGCGGCCGGGCTGCCCGTCGCAGTGGTGCGCGGGCTGCGGCATGTGGTGGTCGAGGAGAACGGCGAGGACGGAGGAGGAGCGCGGGTCATGGTGCGTGACGCGCGCGACGACATGTTCCGGCTGGGGACCTCCGAGGCCGTGCGGGAGGCGGTGACCCAGCGGCGTACCGTGCGGTCCTTCACCGACGAGCCCGTCGATCCCGGCGCGGTGCGGCGAGCGGTGGCCGCGGCGGTGACGGCACCCGCGCCGCACCACACCACGCCGTGGCGGTTCGTGCTCCTCGAGTCCGCGCAGTCTCGCACGCGACTGCTCGACGCGATGCGGGAAGCCTGGATCGCGGACCTGCGGCGGGACGGAAGGAGCGAGGAGTCGATCGCCCGGCGGATCCGGCGCGGTGACGTGCTGCGCAACGCGCCGTACCTCGTGGTGCCGTGCCTCGTCATGAACGGCTCGCACGAGTACGGCGACGAGCGGCGGGACGGCGCCGAGCGGGAGATGTTCGTGGTCGCCGCCGGGGCCGGGGTGCAGAACTTCCTGGTCGCGCTGGCCGGGGAGCGGCTCGGCTCGGCGTGGGTGTCCTCGACGATGTTCTGCCGGGACGTGGTGCGCGAGGTGCTGGGCCTGCCCGAGGACTGGGATCCGATGGGGGCGGTCGCCGTCGGGCATCCGGCGGAGCAGCCGAAGCCGCGGCCGGAGCGGGACGCGGGGGCGTTCGTCGTCTCCCTGTGACCGCATAGGCTCGTACGGCACCTCAAGGCAACCCTGGATCTCATTCGTGGCAGGACGTTTCGCTCCGCGGCCCCCGCGTCCGACCGTGCGCGGTGGGCAGGCCGACGTGCCCGCGGCCGTACCCCGGCAGGCCGCCGCGCCGGCACGGGTCCGCACCTGGGTGCCGGACGGGCCGCTGGACCTCGGGCTCGTGCTCGGACCTCTGCGGCGGGGGCAGGGCGATCCCACGTTCCGGGCGATGCCCGACGGTTCGGTGTGGCGCACCGGCCGCACGCCGCTCGGGCCCGGGACGCTGCGCGTGTCCGCTCACGGCGAGACGGTGCGCGGGGACGCGTGGGGGCCGGGCGCCGAATGGCTGCTGGAGCAGCTGCCCGAACTGCTCGGGGCCGTCGACGACCCGTCCGCGTTCGTACCGCGGCACCGGCTGCTCGCGCTGACCCGGCACCGGCGGCCGGGATTGCGGCTGACGCGGACCGGCCTGGTGCTGGAGTCGCTGATCCCGTCGGTCCTGGAACAGAAGGTGACGACGGTCGAGGCGTACGCGGCCTGGCGGATGCTGGTGCGCGCGTACGGGGAGCCGGCGCCCGGACCCGCACCGGGCCGCATGTACGTCATGCCGGCGCCGCGGACGTGGGCGCTGATCCCGTCGTGGGAGTGGCACCGGGCCGGGGTCGACGACAAGCGGGCGTCGACCGTGCTGCGGGCGGTGCGGGTCGCCGCGCGGCTGGAGGAGGCGGCGCGGATGCCTCCGGAGCGCGCGCGGGAACGGCTGGAGCTGGTGCCCGGCATCGGACCGTGGACGTCGGCGGAGACCGTGCAGCGCAGTCATGGCGCGGCGGACGCCGTGACGGTCGGTGATCTGCATCTGCCGGGCATCGTGGGGTGGGCGCTGGCCGGGGACCGGAACGCGGACGACGCGGAGATGCTGCGTCTGCTGGAGCCGTACGCCGGGCAGCGGCATCGGGCGGCCCGGCTGATCCTGCTGAGCGGGCGGGTGCCGCCCCGGCGGGCGCCGCGGATGCCGAAGGGCGACATCGGGCGCCTTTGAGCCGGGACTCCCGCCCACGCCGGCGGGCTCGCGCGGTGGGGCCGGCACGGGGCGGGCCGGCTCACCGCGCTCGCAGCTTCGTACCCTGTCCCGCCCACCCGGCCGGCTACTGGTCCGAGGAGAACCTCACGGACCCGGCCGGGATTCGCGCGTCGCACCACACTCTCGCGCCGTTTCTCAGCTCGTTGTCGGCGCCGACCACCGCGCCGTCGCCGATGACCGTGCCGTTGAGGACGGATCGGGTGCCGACGCGGGCACGGCTGCCGATGAGGGAGTCGGTGACGACGGCACCGGGCTCGATGACGGCACCGGGCAGGATCGCGCTGCCGAACACCCGCGCGCCCTCGGCGACGAACGCGCCCTCGCCCACCACCGTGCCGCCGGTCAGCTTGGCGCCGGGAGCGACGACGGCCGTGGGCAGGATCAGGCGGTCGCCGCAGCGACCGGGCACGGCCGGGGAGGGCGCGCGGCCGAGGACCAGGTCCGCGGAGCCGCGTACGAAGGCGGCCGGGGTGCCCAGGTCCAGCCAGTAGGTGGAGTCGACCATGCCCTGCAAGTGGGCGCCCGCCGCGAGCAGTTCGGGGAACGTCTCCCGCTCCACCGACACCGGGCGGCCCTGCGGGATCGTGTCGATGACCGAGCGCCGGAAGACGTACGCCCCCGCGTTGATCTGGTCGGTGACGATCTCCTCGGGGGTCTGCGGCTTCTCCAGGAAGGCCAGGACGCGGCCGGTCCCGTCGGTGGGGACGAGGCCGTAGGCGCGGGGGTCCGGCACCTTCGTCAGGTGCAGGGAGACGTCCGCGCCCGTGGTCGCGTGGGTGCGCACCAGGGCCCGGATGTCCAGCCCGGTCAGGATGTCGCCGTTGAAGACGAGGACCGGCTCGTCGGGGCCGGAGCGCAGGCGCGGGGCGACGTTGCGGATGGCGCCGCCCGTGCCCAGGGGCTCCTCCTCCGTCACGTACTCCAGGTGGAGCCCGAGCGAGGAGCCGTCGCCGAAGTACGGCTCGAAGACCTCGGCCAGATAGGAGGTGGCGAGCACGACGTGCTCGACGCCCGCCGCTCTCGCCCGCGCCAGCTGATGGGTGAGGAACGGCACTCCCGCCGCCCGCACCATCGGCTTCGGCGTGTGCACCGTGAGGGGGCGCAGCCGCGTGCCCTTGCCGCCGACCAGGAGGATCGCTTCTGTCACCTGTCGTCTCCGCTTCCTGTTCGTCCTCGGTCCGTCCTCGTCCGTCCTCAGCGGCCCTGGTAGCGCGCCGCGGCCGAGCGGGCCGCGGCCGAGCGGGCCGCGCCGAGCTTGCCGTAGAGCCGCTGTCCCGGGCAGTCGGTGGCGAAGCCGTCCCGGTGGCCGGAGATCACGTTCAGGCGTACGCTCTTTCCTTTTTGGTAGAGGTTGCCACCGCCGGAGGTCAGATATGTCTTTCCGCGCGGATTCATCCCGTGGAGCCCGAACTTCCACGCGGTCAGCCGTGCGACGGCCGTCACCGCGGCCGAGGAGGGCCTGGCGGTGCCGTAGGTGCCGATGACGGCGATGCCCGCGCTGTTGCAGACGCCGGTGGCGGCGGAGCGGGTGCGGATCCGGACGCCGCCGTGCAACTCGGTGTCCAGGTCGTCCCAGACGACTCCGACCAGGGAGAAGTGGCGGACATCCGTGCGGCGCAGGCCCTGTTCGAAGAGGGCACCGCGGTCGGGGGCGGGGCCGGGGTCGCGGGTGAGCGGGGCGAGGGGCAGGGACCGGGTGCTGCCGGGGACGGCTGCCGACCCGGTCGCCGACGCCGGCTCAGCACTCGCCCGACCGCCCGTCAGACCGGGGGCGAGGCTGAGGGCGGCCGCACACGTGACACCGATCGAGCACGCGAGGAATCCGTATCGACGCATGCTCCAGATCCTGGACATGATCAGACAAACATGCCTATCCCGGACTTGACGGACCGTCGGCTGCCGTTGCGCCGAACCGGTGGCCCGCCGCTCACCCGCACGTGGCCGACCGCGCGGTGGGCAGGGCCGGCGCCGCGTACGCTTGCGCGGGTGAACGCCACCGAACGCACCCCTGCCGACCTGCTGCGTTCCGCGCTCGCCGCGGATCCCGGACGCCCGCTGGTGACCTTCTACGACGACGCCACCGGCGAACGCGTCGAATTGTCCGTGGCCACCTTCTCCAATTGGGTGGCCAAGACCGCGAACCTCCTCCAGGGGGACCTCGGCGCCGGACCCGGCGACCGGGTCGCGCTGATGCTGCCGGCGCACTGGCAGACGGCCGTGTGGCTGCTGGCGTGCGCGTCGGTGGGCGCGGTGGCGGACGTCGACGGGAACGCGGGCGTCGCGGATGTCGTGGTCAGCGGACCGGACACGCTGGACGCGGCCCGCGCGTGCTCCGGGGAGCGGGTGGCGCTGGCGCTGCGGCCGCTGGGCGGGCGGTTCCCGCAGCCGCCGGAGGGTTTCCTGGACTACGCCGTCGAGGTGCCGGGGCAGGGCGACGCGTTCGCGCCCTTCGCGCCGGTGGACCCGGAGGAGCCGGCGCTGATCGTGGCCGGGGCCGAGTACACGGTGGCGGAGGTCGTGGAGCGGGCCCGCGGCGACGCCCCGGAGCTGAACCTGACCGGACCGGCCTCCCGCCTGCTGTCGGCGCTGCCGTACGACACCTGGGAGGGCCTCAGCGCCGGCCTGTACGCGCCGCTCACCGCCGGCGCCTCGGTCGTCCTGTGCCGCAACCTCGACCGCCTGCCCGAGGACGCACTGGCGAAGCGCATCGAGTCCGAGCGGGTCACGGCCACGGCCAGATGAGGCGACCGGGCTCCGAACCCGGATCTCCGCCCAACACGCTCGCCCCGAATCCCGCGGAATGCGGGATTCGGGGCGAACGGCGCGAATTCAGCCGCCGCGGATTCGGATTCCGGACCGGAAAGGGATTCGCCTGCGCAGCCGCACGACTACGGTGGGTATTCCCCGGAGGTTGTGCGCGACGCGGGCCGAGCGCCCCGTCGATCCACCGCTCACGCCCTGGCCCACGACGTCGTTCCGCGACGACACGGCCAACTTGGGGGCCTCTGCGGGTAAAGCCACGGCCAAAGGCGAACTTTTGTCCAAGGAAATGGGCGGATTGCCCCCTTGTAGGGAAGTGGAATTTGTCACCAGCGTCGCTCGATGTGGAATCTGCCGGATAGTGTGAGCGATCCGGTGCGACTGGCCGCGAGATCTTCCTGGGGTCGCGCACTGTGCGAAGCAGACCTGGCGCCAAGAGGGGCAAGGCGCCGCGTGGCCCCGACGGAGGATTCGGACAACCGTGGACGCGCAAGGCCGTGGGCGGGCGGACAATGTCGACCCCGCAGACCAGTGGGTGCTCAATCCGGACACCGGCGAATACGAACTGCAACTGACCCCTTCCGCTCCGCAGTCGGCGGTACCGGGTCCCCGTCGTCCCTCCTCCCGCAGAGCCGGAGGCACGGCGACCGGGGAGCGCCCGGCGGCGCCCGGACGGCAGCAGACCCGTGACGCCGCCCCCTCCGAGACCGCGCCCGCCCCGCGTCGGCGCCGGGCGGCGCCGACGGAGGAGCCGCCCGGGCGGCGGGGACGTCGGCCGGAGAAGAAGTCGAAGACCAAGAAGGTCCTGATGTGGACCGGCGGCACCATGGCGCTCGTCCTGATCGGCGTCGGCACGGCCGGCTACCTGGTCCTCAAGCACCTCGAGGGCAACGTCACCACCACCGACGTGGGCAGCGCGGCCAAGAACGGCTTCAGCAAGAACGAAGCCTTCAACATACTCATCATCGGCACCGACAAGCGCACCGGCGCCGGCAACGAGGGCTACGGCGACAAGGGCAGTGTCGGCCACGCCGACACCAACGTCCTGCTGCACGTCGCCAAGGACCGTACGAACGCGACCGCGTTGAGCATCCCGCGCGACCTGATCGTGGACGTGCCGGACTGCCCGACCAAGCAGCCCGACGGCAGCATGAAGGTCGTCCCGGGGACGGTCGGCGTCCGCTTCAACACGAGCCTCGGCCAGGACGGCCGCGACCCGGGCTGCACCATGCGCACGGTCAAAGAGGTCACCGGCATTCAGCCCGACCACTTCATGATGGCCGACTTCAACGCGGTCAAGACGCTGACGACGGCGGTCGGCGGAGTCGACGTGTGCCTCAAGCACGCGGTGAAGGACAAGGACTCGCACCTGGACCTGCCCGCCGGCGAGTCCACCGTCGAGGGCGAACAGGCCCTGGCCTTCGTCCGTACCCGGCACGCCTGGGGCAACAAGGGCGACCTGGACCGCATCAAGGTGCAGCAGCAGTTCCTCAGTTCGCTGATGCGCCAGATGGCCTCCGGGGACACGCTCACCGACCCGTCCAAGCTGTACGACCTGGCCGACGCCGCCACCAAGGCGCTGACCGTCGACACCGGCATCGGCAAGGTCAGCACCCTCAAGGACGTGGCGCTGGAGCTGAAGAAGGTGCCGACGAAGAACATCACCTTCCTGACCACGCCGGTGGTCGACAACCCGGCCGAGAAGGTCCACGCGACGGTCGTCGTCGACGAGAACACGGCGCCCCAGGTCTTCGACGCCATCAACAACGACGTCTCCTTCACCCAGGTGAAGAAAAAGAAGAAGGCCGACAAGAGCGCCGACGCCGCCCGGCTCAAGGGCACCCAGTCCGAGGCCTCCGAGGTGCGGGTCCGGGTCTTCAACGGAGGGGCCGCCGGCGGTGCCGCCCAGGACACCGTCACCTGGCTGCAGACCTCCGTGGGCGTGCTCAAGTCGGAGAACGCGGCCAACGCGCCCAAGGAAATCGCCAAGACCACGCTCGAGTACGCGCCCGACCAGGCTCCGCAGGCCCGTAAGCTCGCCGCGCTCATGGGACTGTCCGGGGCCGCGCTGAAGCCGGGCAAGAGCTTCACCAACTCCCAGGGGATGCCCACGATGACGCTGACGCTGGGCAAGGACTTCAAGGGTGCGGGCGTGCCGCTCACCGCGCCGACGAAGGCCCCGGAGGTCGACGGGAAGTCCACGGCGGACAAGGTCGAATGCGCAAGTTGAGCGCACAGCACCACCTTATGGGCCTGTCATGCGTCTAACCCGGCGCACGACAGGCCTGTTTCATGGCATGGCACCAGGGTGGGAGGACGGGGAGTGACGCAGAGCAGTCTGCGCGGGGAGGGATCGGCGGTCGAGGAAGCGATACCTCCCGCGCCGCGCAAGGGCAGCGCATCGGACGGCCGCGGCCGGCACGGCGGCAAAGGACGCGGCGGGAAGAAGCGCGATGCCAAGGGCAGAAGTCCCGCGCGGCGCGTACTGCGCTGGTCGGCGATGGTGCTCGCACTGGTCGTACTCGGCACGGCCGGCGCCGGATACCTCTACTACCAGCACCTGAACGGCAATATCCGCAAGGGTCAGCGCAGCAGCGGTGACTCCAAGGCACAGAGGTCGAGGCCCAACTCGGCCGGCCAGATGCCCGTGAACATCCTGCTGATCGGCTCCGACAGCCGTAACTCCGACGCGAACGTCGCGCTGGGCGGCAGCCGGGACAACCGCGGCACCCCGCCGCGGGGCGATGTGCAGATGCTCATCCACCTGGCCGCGGACCGCAAGAGCGCCGCCGTGGTGAGCATCCCGCGGGACACCCGGGTCGACATCCCCAAGTGCACGGACCCCGACACCGGCAAGGTCTATCCGCCCGTCAACGAGATCATCAACGAGTCGCTGGCCCGCGGCGGCGCCGGCTGCACGCTCGCCACCTGGGAGAGCCTCACCGGTGTGTACATCGACCACTGGATGACGATCGACTTCGCGGGCGTGGTGAAGATGGCGGACGCCATCGGCGGCGTCGAGGTCTGTGTGAAGCAGAACGTGTGGGACCGCCCCACGCCCCTGGCGCCCGGGGGCTCCGGTCTGAAGCTGACGGCGGGCAAGCACAAGGTCAAGGGCAAAGAGGCCCTCCAGTGGCTGCGCACCCGGCACGCCTGGGGCAGCGACCTGCTGCGGGCCAGGGCCCAGCACATGTACATGAACTCGATGATCCGCACCCTGCGGAGCCAGAACGTCTTCACCGACTCCGGCCGGCTGATGGGCCTCGCGGAGGCGGCCACGAAGTCGCTCCAGGTGTCCGAGGAGATCGGCACCGTCGAGAAGCTGTACCACCTGGCCATGCAGCTCAAGACGGTCCCCACCGACCGCATCACCATGACGACGATGCCCAATGTCGCCGACCCGCAGGACGACAACCACGTCGTCCCGGACGGCGCCGGCGCCACGAAGATGTGGAAGATGCTCCGCGACGACGTGCCCTTCGACGACAAGGGCCCGGCGCCGGACGCGAAGAACGCGAAGAAGCGTACGGGCGAGAGCGCGGCGGACAGGACTCCCTCGGTCCAGGCCGACCGGTTGGGCGTCCTGGTGCAGAACGGCACCCGCACCGCCACACAGGCCCCGGTCGGCGGCCGGGCCCGCGAGATCGGCCAGGAACTGGCGGGCAAGGGCTTCACGCGGGCCACCGCCGACACCTCGGCGGCGCTGTCGGAGGAGGAGACGCTCGTGCGCTACCCGAGCGCGGACCTGGAGGGCGACGCGCAGAGCGTCGCCAAGGCCCTCGGGATTCCGCTGAGTTCGGTGCGGAAGTCGACCGACGTCTCCGGTGTCACCGTCGTCGTCGGCGCCGACTGGCGTACGGGGAGCACCTATCCGAAGGAGGCGACCCCGAAGGCCGGCGACCTGCCCGACAACTCCGACGCCATCAACGGCTCGGACGAGAGCCAGTGCATGGACGTGTACGCGCCCTACCGCTGGTAGCGCGAGCAGGGCCCCTCTCCCGCGGAGAGGGGCCCTGAGAACGCTCGGCGCGAACGCTCAGCCGGCGGCGGAAACCGGCGGCCTCCGGGCGGCGATGACCTTCCTGGCCAGCGACTTGGGGCTGGCCAGGAAACCCCAGCCCCAGGACATGTGCATGGTGGCCAGGGCGACCGGGATGCGCAGCCGTGCCGCCAGGGGAAGGCCCTTGCCCGCGGGGAGCGATCCGGCGGCGATCGCCGCCAGGTAGCCGCCGGGGACCACCAGGGCCCACGGGGTCAGGGCCGCGCCCACCACGATCCCGGCCGCGATGGCGCACACCGCGGCCGGCGGGGCGAGGTAGCGCAGGTTGATGGAGCCCTGGTGGTAGCGGGCGACGACGTGCCGCCAGCGGCCGTAGTCCTTGTACTGCCGGGCGAGGGCCCTGACGTTCGGGCGGGGCCGGTAGGACACCCGCAGCTCGGGCGAGAACCAGATCAGGCCGCCCGCCTCGCGGATGCGGAAGTTGAGCTCCCAGTCCTGGGCGCGAATGAACTCCTCGTTGTAGCCGCCCTGTTGCTCCAGGGCCGAGCGGCGGAAGACGCCCAGGTACACCGTTTCGGCCGGGCCGGCCTGGCCGCCGGTGTGGAAGGCGGCGTTGCCCACCCCGACCTTCGAGGTCATCGCGGCGGCGACGGCATGCTCCCAGGCGTTCTCGCCCTCGGCGTGCATGATGCCGCCCACGTTCTGCGCGCCGGTCTCCTCCAGGAGCCGTACCGCGGTGGCTATGTAGTCCGGCGAGAGCATCCCGTGGCCGTCGACACGGACCACGATCGGATGGCGGGATGCCTTGATCGCGGCGTTGAGCGCGGCGGGGGTGCGGCCGGTGGGGTTCGGGACCGTGTGCACGCGCGGGTCCTCGGCCACGAGTTCGGCGGCGATCTCGTCCGTGCGGTCCGCGGAAGGACCGAGGGCGATCACGACCTCCATCTCGCCGCCGTACTCCTGCGCGAGGATCGCTTCGACGGCTCCGCGCAGGTGCCGTTCCTCGTTGAGGACGGGCATGATCACAGAAACGGCGGGGAGTCGCACGTCGGGCTTGGCGTTCATCGGTGCTCACGTTACCGCGAACGGGGGACACCGGTGCGCGCCGTGGGGGTCACTGCGCCGGTCAGCAGATCGTATGGCCCTACGGTGCTCACGGTGCCCACCCACGCCTATGCGGAGGTGTCCCCATGCCCCCCACGCCGTCCCGGCCCCGCCCGCGGCCACCGCGTGCCCCGCAGCACCGAGCCGCACCGCCGCGGCCGGCGCGGGTCCCGCACGCGTCCGCACCGCGCCGGAGGCCGCGCTGGGCCATGCGGGCGGCGACCACGCTGTCGGTGGTGGTGCTCGCCTCCGCCGGGATCGGGCACGCGGTGGTCTCCAGCCTGGACGCGGACATCGCCCGGGTCGACCCCTTCAAGGACATGAAGAACCGCCCGCGGGCGGGCCACGGCATGAACGTCCTGCTGGTCGGCACCGACGGCAGGGACCGCATCAGCGCGCAGGAGCGGCGCCAGTACCGGCTGGGCGGCCAGGCCTGCCACTGCACCGACACGATGATGATCGTGCATGTGTCGCAGGACCGGCAGCGGGCCAGCGTGGTGAGCCTGCCCCGGGACTCCTACGCCGAGCTGCCCGGCCACGTCGACCGGAACACGGGCCGGTGGCACGGGCCTCACCCCGTCAAGCTCAACGCGGCATACGCGGAGGGCGGCCCCCATCTGACCGTGCGCACGGTCGAGGACCTGACCCAACTGAAGATCGACCACTACCTCGAGGTGGACTTCACCACGTTCATGCGGACCGTGGACGTCCTCGGCGGGGTGCAGATCTGCACCTCCGAACCGATGAAGGACAGCTACTCCGGCCTGGACCTGGCGGCCGGCACGCACATGCTCTCCGGCGGCCAGGCACTCCAGTACGTCCGCTCCCGGCACGTCGACGGGGCCAGCGACCTCGGCCGGATGAAGCGCCAGCAGCGGTTCCTGGCCGCCCTGATCGAGCGGGCGACCTCCTCCCAGGTACTGCTGAACCCCATGAAGTTCCGGAACGTGGCGCTGACCGTGCTGGGCTCGGTGCGGGCGGACCAGGGTTTCCACACCGACGAGCTGCTGGACCTCGGGCGGGCGATGCGCAGCTTCTCCCCGTCCTCATCGGAGTTCGCCACCGTCCCGATCTCGGAGCCGTCCTATCCCGTCAACGGCGTCGGCTCGACGGTGAAGTGGGACCGGACCAAGGCGGACCGGCTCTTCCGGGCGCTGCGGGAGGACCGGCCGCTGACCGTGCGGCGGCCGCGGCAGGCGAACTCTCCGGTGACCGTGCAGGTCCCCCCGCAGCAGATCCGTGTCCAGGTGGAGAACGGCACCGGCGCGGCCGGGCTCGGCAAGCGGGTGGACGAGGCGCTGGCGGCGGCCGGGTTCCGTACGACGGGGGCGCCCGCGGACGCCAAGGAGCCCACCGTGCGGCGGACCGTCGTGCTCTACGACCCCCGGTGGGACCAGTCGGCGAAGTCGCTCGCCGCGGCGCTGCCGGGCAGTGAGCTGCGGGCCGTGCCGGGGCAGGGGGCCACGCTCAAGGTGGTCGCGGGAAGCGAGTACCACCAGGTGCGCCAGGTACGGGTGGAGGACCAGGAGCAGGGTGCCGCCGCGGTCCTGACGGGCGACGAGGTGCTGTGCGGCTGACGGAGTGAGAACCGGCGGCGTCAGTCCGCGTAGCCCTCGGCCGCGCGCTTCTCGCGCAGTTCCCTGATGGCGCGGCGGCGGGCCAGGCGGTGGGTGCGGCGGATCTGGGCCTCCTGGTAGCGCCGCCGGTCCCGGTCGGTCTCGGGCAGGACGGGCGGTACGGCGCGCGGCTTGCCGTCGGCGTCCACGGCGGTGAAGACCAGATACGCCGAGCCGACCTGAGTGGTCGGGGTGGACTCGTTCCAGCGTTCGGCGAGGACCCGCACACCGACCTCCATGGAGGTCCGGCCGGTCCAGTTGACCTGAGCCTTCACATGGACGAGATCGCCGACCCGGACCGGTTCGAGGAACGCCATCTCGTCCATGGACGCCGTGACGGCGGGCCCGCCGCTGTGCCGGCCGGCCACCGCGCCCGCCGCGTCGTCGACCAGCTTCATGATCACACCGCCGTGCACCGTCCCCAGCAGGTTGGTGTCGTTGTGGGTCATGATGTGGCTCAGGGTGGTCCGGGACGCCGAAATCGGCTTGCCGGGGATGTCCGGAATCTCGGCGGATTCCGCGGTGGAGGCCTGCTCTGTCATGACCCCCACCTTATGCCGGGGCGGCATCCGGGAAGTTTGTGTCAGCTTCGCAACAGCGGTGCCCCTATTTCCTGACGCCTCTTGTAAGGGACACGGCGGTGCCCTGCACACTGGGGCGCATGAATGATTGGCCCGAGGGGTGGTCCGACGGCAACCGCGGACCCGGATACGGACGCGGCAGCGCCGGCGCGACGCCGGAAGGGGCGCGTGTGATGCGCCAGGTACGGCGCGGCGGCCCGGGGGCCCCCGGCGGGCGGGGCGGGTACCCGCCGCCCGGCGGCCCGGGCCCCTCGGCGCCGCCGTACGGCATTCCGCAGCAACCGTCGTACGTCGACGGCCGCGGATACGACGGCCCCGGCGGCTACGACAGCGGCTACAGTTCCGGCCACGTCTACGGCGGGCCGGGGGGACCGGGCGGGGGTGACCCGCGCGCCTACCGTCCCGCGCCGAACTGGCGGCGCCGCTTCAAGTGGTCCGTGATCACCCTGGTCACGCTGCTCGTGGTGACCTCGGTCGCGACCTACTTCTGGGCCGACTCCAAGCTCCGCCGCGAGGTCGACCTGTCCAAGGTCATCGACCGGCCGGAGACCGGCAAGGGCACGAACTACCTGATCGTCGGCTCCGACAGCCGTGAGGGCATGTCCTCGGAGCAGAAGAAGCAGCTGCACACCGGGTCCGCCGAGGGCAAGCGCACGGACTCGATGATGATCCTGCACGTCGGCGACAACGGCGACACGCTGATATCCCTGCCGCGCGACTCCAACGTCACGATCCCGCAGTTCCGCGGCTCGGAGTCCGGCAAGATCAAGGGCCCCCTCGGACCGAACAAGCTGAACGCGGCCTACGCCTTCGACGGCCCGGAGCTGCTGGTCCGCACCATCGAGTACAACACCGGCCTGCACATCGACCACTACGTGGAGATCGGCTTCGCCGGCTTCGCGAACATCGTGGACGCGGTCGGCGGTGTGGAACTCACCATCGACAAGGGCTTCAAGGACAAGTACTCCGGCGCCGACTTCCAGGCGGGCAAGCAGAAGCTGGACGGCCGGCAGGCCCTGGCCTTCGTGCGCACCCGGCATGCGTTCGCCACCTCCGACCTGCAGCGCACGAAGAACCAGCAGAAGTTCCTCGCCGCGCTGTCCCACCAGGTGGCGACCCCCTCGACGATCCTGAACCCGTTCAGGCTCTACCCGACGATGGGTGCGGGCCTGGACTCCCTGATCGTCGACAAGGACATGAGCCTGTGGGACCTGGCCTCCATGTTCTGGGCGATGAAGAACGTCAACGGCGGCGACGGCGTCTCCATGAACATGCCGATCTCCGGCTCCACGGGCGGCAACCTCGTCTGGGACAAGGCGAAGGTCAAGACGCTGGTCGACGAACTGAAGAACGACCAGAAGGTCACGGTCACGGGCAACTGACCCGGGCCCCCTGCCAGGAGGGCCCCGCGGTGCCGGCCGGCACCGCGGGGCTTTCGCCGTCGGGCCGGGCTCAGGTCACATCCTGACGCCCGCCATCGCGCGGCACATCTCCGCACAGCGGCGACACGCCTCCGCACAACGCTTCATCATCTTGTCGTCGGGCATGGACATACACGCCTCGGCGCACATGTCACACGCCTTGGCGCACATCGCGCACATCTCCGCCGCCATGGGCGAGCGGCGCATCATCATGTCCGCGCACATGCGGGTCATCTCGGAGCAGTCCATGAGCGCGCGCATGATCTGCATCTGCGCCTGGCCGCCCATCTGCATGCAGGAGCTCATGGCCTCCTCACAGACGGTGTGGCACGACATGCAGGCCTGGACGCAGTCCTGCATCTCCTTGCTCATGGGGGTCATGGTTCCGGGCTGGGTCATGGCTCCTCCTGGGGGACGAAGGGCACCGGGGCGGGGCCCTGCTCCCTACCGTCGTACGCCCGCCCGGGTCCCCGCGCCATCCGGCGCGGACGCCGGACCGGCTACCGCCGTTCGGCTTACGGCCCGCGTCCGGCGGCCCTCCCCGGCACACCGCGAACGGCCCCCGGCTCAATGCCGGAGGCCGTCGGACGCGCGCAAAGAGCCTGCCAGGGCCTGTCGTCACATGCGCGGCAGGCGGGAATTCGACGACAGGACCTAGGGAAGGTTCCTGGCCATCACGATCCGCTGGACCTGGTTCGTGCCCTCGTAGATCTGCGTGATCTTGGCGTCGCGCATCATGCGCTCGACCGGGTAGTCGCGGGTGTAGCCGTAGCCGCC
>NZ_JBIVTV010000036.1:0-34519 GCF_044756885.1 Streptomyces sp. NPDC091412
GAGGGACATGTCGCCGACAGGCCAACGGCACAACGCCGTCCCACAGCACCGGCCCCTCACCAGCCCAAACACTTTTTCAGGGGCAAGTAGCTAGTCATTGGTGTGGCGGTGGCCGTGGTCGCTGGGCGGCGACGAATGGGCCGCCATCCCGATCATCATCACGGAGGTGAGGTAGGTATGGATCTGCGGAAGCTGGAGCCAGCAGGTCTGAAGCGGATCCGCGAAAAGGATGTCGGCCCGCGTGACATCAGATGGCTCGTCCAGGTCGACGTCGAGCGTGCGGCACTCGAGGAGCGTTGGGGCGCGACAGAGATCGCCCACGACGACTTCGCGAAGTGGTTCTGCTTCGCCTTCTCCCCGGCGGAGGGGGAGGCGTTCATCCTGCTGCTGCAGGTGGACCATCCCGTGGCCGGGTTCGTCCTCAGCGTGACCAAGGGGCTCTTCTCCCCGGAGGCCGCCGAGCGGATTGTCCAGGCCCTGGACATTCCTGGTGCGCGGATCACTCGCACGAACTCCGAAGCCACCCCGTAGCATCCGACGCGCCCGGCGCGGGCCTCCCCATCCCGGGGAATGGCCGCGCCGGGCACAAGGCCGTTCGCCGTCAACCTACTTTGCGCGAAGCTGCAGCGCTCAATAATGGCGGTGGGGCCCTCCAGATTGTCTCCTGGGCCGTGATGAACCGGACGTTCGTCTTCGTCAAGCTCAGATGGCCACGCTTCGGCAGGTGTACTGCTGAACCGTGGCGGTGAGCG
This sequence comes from Streptomyces sp. NPDC091412, assembly GCF_044756885.1. Lineage (NCBI taxonomy): Bacteria > Bacillati > Actinomycetota > Actinomycetes > Kitasatosporales > Streptomycetaceae > Streptomyces > Streptomyces sp. NPDC091412. The sequence continues at coordinate 753 of NZ_JBIVTV010000036.1, forward strand.
AATGATGCCTGTGCCGCGTGGCGTGGCGAAACCTCGCACAGTGCTCTTCGGCGGCCGGCGGCCGGCTCACGGCACTGAGTGGACGGATCTTCCGAGGTGTGGCGGTGATTGTCCTGGCGGCCAGCTTCCTCGGTCTGGGCTCAAGCCTGTTTCCCAGGCGAGCGGGAATGCCTGACCTGTTGCGGGGCGCACGGAACGGCGAGACCTCCGTCGTGCAGGTTGTGGGCGCCGGTTGCGGGAGCAGTGCATGACTGGTGGTCGTCGGCCGCGCTGAAGCGGTTGCAGCCGGACCGGAACGCCGTGGTGGCGATCCAGACCCGCTGGCACCCGGATGACTTCTCCGGGCGCCGCCTGGAGGAGGAGGGCCGCCTGGAGGAGGGCGGCCGGTGGAAGGTCGTCCACCTGCCCGCGATCGCCAACCCGTCCAAGTTCGGCCCGGACCCGCTCGGCCGCGCCGACGGTGAGCCGCTGCCGCACCCGAAGATCCCGACGAGGAATCGGCGGGCGCTGCTCGCCTGGTGGGCGGACGTCAAGTCGACGTTCAGCGTCCGTGACTGGCACGCCATGGCGCAGGGCGACCCGCAGCCGGCGGAGGGCGCTCTCGTGTCCCGGGATCTGCTGCGCATGATCCGCGACGGCACGACGAAGGTCGAGCCGCAGAAGAAGGCCGTGGCCGTCGACCCGTCCGGTGGTGGCCGCGACGTCGCCGGCGTGATCGCCGGGTTCCTCGGCGACGACAAGCGCGTGTGGATCACGCACGACGTGTCGGCCGCCATGTCGTCGGCGGAATGGTCCACCGCGGCATCCCTGCTGGCGTACGAGACGAACGCGGCCGTCATCTACGTCGAGTGGAACTACGGCCGCGACATGTGCACCCTTGCGATCCGCACGTCGTGGGAGACGCTGCAAAGCGAGGGCCGCATCCCCGAGAGCCATCTGATGCCGCTCATCCAGCCCGTGCAGGCCAAGCAGGGCAAGCTGTTGCGCGCGGAGCCGATCGCCCAGCAGATGGTGCAGGACCGGGTCCGGCTGCGCGGTGCGTTCACCGACCTGGAGAACGAGTGGGCGACGTGGATGCCGACCGACCCGGACTCGCCGGGCCGTATCGACGCCTCGTGCATCCTCGTGTACGGCCTGATCCCGGAGGCCAACCAGGGCGCCATCGCCCACCCGCCGTTGCCGAAGGCTCCGCAGCCGCAGCCCGGCGGCTTCGGGCAGTCCAGGGGCGCAGCGTCCGTGTACGGGCGGAGGATCGGAAAGTGACGGATCCAGGGGCCAGGACGATCTTCTAATTCCGGTGCGCAGGCGGCAGTTGTGTTCTCTGGGGCGGGCTACCACATGCCGGGCGTATCATCGGGGGAATTGCTGGATCTGACTGGTGAGGCCCGAGTTGGGTGAGCGACACTACCTCTTCTCCGACGAGAGCGGAGACCTTCAGTGCCGTGCGAGCAAGGACGTAAGCAAGTACTTCGCCGTCGGTACGCTTCTCATCGAGGAGGGCGAACTGGCCCGCCTTCGGTCCGAGATGGCCGCGCTTCGCGACGTACTCGCCTGGTCAAACCACGGCCTGGACTCGTGTTTTCATGCAACGGAGGACAGCTACTTCGTGCGGGAGCGAGTGTTTGACCTCCTGAGCAGCTTTGACTTTCGAGTCGACGTAACGCTGCTGCAGAAGAACAAGGCGCAGACTCAAGTCAGGCGTGACGAGCCCACGTTCTTCAAGTACGCATGGTTCTACCACCTCAGGTACATCGCTCCCCAGATCTTCCAGGAGGACGACGAGGTCCTGATCGTCGCCGCCGAGCTCGGTACCAAGAAGGTGCGGAAGGCGTTCCGGGCTGCGATCGAAGACGTGATGCACCAGTGCCTGCACTTCCGAGTGAAACGTACCCTGGCCTTCTGGCGTGACGAGAGTGACTTCGCGCTCATGGCCGTCGACTACTGCCTCTGGGCAGTCTTCCGGAAGTGGGAGCGCGGGGACGACGCGAGCTACAAGAAGATCGCCGACAAGATCCATACAGAGTTCGATCTCTGGGCCGCCGGCAGGACCACGTACTTCTAGTCCCAGAGACCACGAACCCCCGATCAGCTAGGCTCATGGCCGAGCCCAGGGGCTCTTTCGCCGATCGGGGTCGCGTACTTCGACTATAGGCTAGCCTCTAGAAAATGTGGACATCGCCGTCAAGCCGTTGACAAACCGAGACCTGCGACGTGCGAGTATCACGGAGAGTGACCTCAGCTGTCATCCTTCGATTGCCTGATCAAGTTCCCCGGGCCGCAGCCTCGCAATCTGGCAGTCCACCGACCCGGGCAGTCTCGGTCGGATCGACGCCTCGTGCATCCTGGCGTACGGCCTGTTCCCGGAGGTCAACCAGGGCGCCATCGCCCACGCGCCGCTGCCGGAGGCTCCGCAGCCGCGGCCTGGCAGCGCCTTCGGGCAGTCCAGGGGCGCAGCATCCGTGTACGGGCGGAGGATCGGCAAGTGAGCTGCGGAAGCCTGCGAAGGTCTGCGTGGATTGCGAAGCGGGAACCAGGTCATCCGGGCGAGGTGTCACCCAACCGCATTTGCTGCCGGAGCGCTCGCCGGACCAGCGCTCCACTGTATGCACGCGGCAGACGTCCAGCCTGCGCCGCAGCTCTGGCTGCTGCCGTCGCCAGCTCAACCATCGTCGCGTTGGGGAGTTCCAAGTTGAGGGCTGCAAGGGCGGCTTCATCCACCGGCCGGGGCGGGGCCTCGCGCAGGACGGCCAGTCTCGGATTCTCGCGACTCAAGCTGAACAGCACCGCTGTCGGCCAGTCGACGGCGCCCTCAAGTGTGCCCATCAGCGTGTCGCAGGTCCCGACGATGTGCCACTCGACGGATGCAGTGCACCACACGTGATCTCCGATTCGGTATGCGACGATCTCGCTGACCGAGCCGAAATGTGCTTCGTCGGTGAGCCACGTCGATGCCTCAACGACGACAGAGGTGCCGTCCGGCATCGGCGCGGTGCATTCAAGGGGGCCGGGGAACGGGAAGTGCGCGTCAGCGATCTGCTTGATGCCCCGCAAGACCGTCTCGGACTTCAAGATCTCGATGACGAGGGCCCCGTCCACCTCTGCCGGCTCGGTGAAGTGGCTCGCCAAATCGTCCATGCTGGTCAGCTGCACGAACCGGTCGGCCATGCCGGCGACGTCCTTGTTCATCGGGTACGGGTACGGGGTTCCGTCACCGAAGTCCTTCGTGTTCGCGCTGACGAAGTAGACCGTCTCGTCGGGGTGTTTCTGCGCGTACTCCACCGCGGACAGCCAGATCGCGGCGTCGCGGGATCCGGTCTTGTGGCCTTTCACGTCCTTGCACGGCGGCAGGAGGTTCGCTTCCCGGAAGAGGGCCTGCCGCAAAGCATCATCACTCGTGGGGATCACACCGAGGAGCTGGCCCCAGGTTTGGCGCCAGTGGTCCCGGATCCGTTCCGTGTCACGGTTGCAGAGCTGCACATCCAGGCCCCACGGGGTGCCTTGACGGAGTGCCTCAACAGCCTGCGCCGCCCGCTGGTGAATCTCCTCGTACTTGATGGCCTGCTGAGCGGCCAACTCCTCGATCACCATCCACGGTGCTGCAACGCCCTCGCGGCCAACGGCCTTGATGGTCCGTAGAAGGTCAGCACTGCTGCTCTCCGGGCTGAATGATCGAAGAATGCTCGTGTCCAGGATGATCAAAGCTCGGCTCCCGTTGCCGTGTTGAGGTGATCTCTCAGGGTTCCAGGCAGTGCGCGCGCGTGCACCCGCTTTGGTCGGAGGGAGCTGGCCGACTGGCCGTAGCCGAGCCCTCGCCAGACTCCTTCACACTGGTTTGCGTGAAGATGCCCCGAGTTGAGTGCGGCACCTGTCGCCGGCCCGTCCCGTTGGAATGGTCGCCGGAGGCCCCGGTAAGGGTCGCCTGTGGCGGCACGACCCGCCCGACAGGCGTGCCTGGTACGGCGATTCCCTGGTGTCGTGCCCCGGCTCGCCGGCCATCGTGGATCTGCCGGTCCCCGGCGAGCAGCTGGAGGTCCTGCCCGCCGAGGCGGAAGACGCTGGCGACGTCGAGACGATGGCCCTGTTCTGACCCGGCTGGTCAGTCAGTGCCCATCGTTGGGGTCGGGGGCTGTGTCGGCCCCGGCGGCGGGCTGCTGGCCTCGGGCTGCGGGCTCGCTGGGGTGGCGGGCGCCGGGGCTGGGGGGTTCAGTAGCAGGTAGAACGCGGTGAGCACTCCGACACCGACCAGCAGGGCGGTGGCTGCCTTCTTGCTGCGGTAGGCCACATACGCCGCGACAGCGGCCAGCGATAGGGCCACAATGGCTTCGAGGGGCATCTGCGTGTCCTTCGTTCCAGGTGCCCGGCCGTCGTAGTCCGCCAAGATCCCGACGGCCGGGCAACTTGTTTCCGGTGAGGAACGTAGGGTTACACGCCGCCTAGGGGTTACCCCGCCGAGTTTGGTCCAGTTATGGGAAATTGGCAGCGCTCCACCAGTGAATGAGGTATAGCAGGGCACCCGCTGCACGGTGTGCCGCTCACGTGATGATCTGCGCAGGTCGTAGCTGCAACGCGTGGGATCCGCCGCTGGGCTGTCAAGTCCCGAAACGGTGGAGAGGGGCCCTGAACCAGATCCCTGTGCCGCTGGTGGGTGTGGGTCGCCTCAGTGACGCGTATCGGGACGTCGGCGGCTGAGGTTGCGCGACACCTGCCGTCCGGACGCTGTAGCGGCGTAGCCGCCGACGTCCTTTCCGCCCCTTTGCACTGGGGCCGCTCGTCCCTCAGCGAGCGCCTCGGAATGCAGCAGAACCGGCATAACGGAAGGGGTGCGTGAACCCGGATGGTGATCAAAGTGCTTCGGTGGAAGATCAATCTCGGAGCATGATTTGCGGCTTTAGACCTATAGTGTGCCGCCGCATCCGCAAGATCTTCAGCAAGGGACCGGGCATGATCAGCCTTCCGGAGCTTCTCATCCTCGCGGCCGCCGGGTACCGGGCAACCCAGCTGGCAGTCCATGACTCCATCCTGGAACCGGCGCGCGTCACCGTCTTCGACTGGCACAGCCGGAAGCCGACCAGCCGGGTCCGCACCGCAGCGATCTCGCTCATCACCTGCGTGTACTGCATGGGCTGGTGGATCAGCGGCGCCATCCTCGCGACCTGGCTCCTCGCCTCCGGCCAGTGGGACAGCGCCCGGCTCGTCGTCCACGGCCTGGAGTGGTTCGCCGTCGCCGGTGCCGCCGTGCTCCTCAACCGCGTCGACGACACGCTCGGCGACCTGGTGAACCGCTGATGCGCGGCGAACTCACCGCCGCCGCCAGCCGGTACGCCGAGCGCAAGCTCCGCGTCGCCTCGAAAGGCAACACCGACACCGGCTGGCAGAACCGCGCCTGGCAGCTGTACCGCCTGGTCCCCGAGGTCCGGTTCGCCGCGTCCTACATCGGCAACGCCATGTCCGGCGCAACCCTGTTCGCCGGGCGCCGCGCCGACGACGGCACGATCGAGAAAGCCCCCGACGACCACCGCGCCTCGCAGATCGTCCAGCAGATCGCCGGCGGCCCGGACGGACAGACCAAGCTGCTCGGCGCGTTCGGCAAGCATTTGACGGTGTCCGGCGAGGGCTGGATCGTCATCCGCCCCAACTCGGAAGTCCTCAGCCCCGACGCCCCGGAGGACGGCCACGACTGGCGCGTCCTGTCCACCCGCGAGGTCCGCCAGCAGTCCGGCAAGCTCACCGCCGAGATCGACGGCAACGACGTCGCGATCCCCGCCGGCGACGAGGACCGCCTCGACCCCGACGCGCCCGTAGCGCTCCGCGTGTGGGAGCCCGACCCGGAGCGCGCCATCGAGGCGGACTCGCCGGTGCGCTCGAGTATCGACCTGCTGGAGGAGTTGCTCCTCCTCAACAGTGCCGTGAAGGCGATCGCCCGGAGCCGGCTCACCGGACGCGGCATCCTCCTCGTCCCCAAGGGCACGAGGTTCCCGACGCTGCCCACGCAGGGCGACGCCGAGGACGACCTGATCGAGATCCTCATGCAGGTCGCGGAGACCGCGATCCGCGAACCCGAGAGCGCCGCGGCGACCGTGCCGATCGTGCTGGAGGTCCCCGCCGAGTCCATCGCCGACTTCAAGCTGCTCACGTTCGAGAGCAACTTCGACGAGCTGGCGCTGAAGCTGCGCGAGGAAGCGATCAAGCGGTTCGCGACCGGCCTGGAGATCCCGGCTGAACTGATGCTGGGCCTCGGGGACACGAACCACTGGGGTGCGTGGATGCTCACCTCGGAGGCCATCCGCATGGGCATCGAACCCAAGCTGGCCACGGTCGCCTACGCGCTCACCCAGCAGTGGCTCCGCCCGCTCCTGCAAGCGGAGAACGTATACGACTGGCACCGCTGGCTCGTCTGGTACGACACCGCCCCCCTCCGGGTGCGCACCAACCGGTCCGAGACCGCCCTGCAGGCGTACGACCGAGGCGTCATCTCATCCGCCGCGCTGCGCCGGGAGACGGGCTTCAACGAGTCCGATGCGCCCGACGCCGAGGAAGACGCCGCCCGCGAAGAGCAGACAGACAACGAGCAGCCGCCGCCGCCCCGCCCGAGCCTGCCCGTTGACGAGTCCACGAAGGAGCCGAGCACCCTCCCGGCCTCCGCCATCGCCCGCGGCCACGAAGGCCTCCTCGCCGCCACCGACGGCCTGATCTGGGCCGCCCTGTCGTCGGCGGGCGACAAGCTGCTGCGGACCCCCGTCTGCCCCCGGCCCGAACGCGCCAAGGCCCGCGCGATGCAGTCGGCCGCGCTCCACACCGTGTGGCGGGTCGACCCCGACCAGGTCGAGCAGTACCACCTCCTCGAAGGAGCGTGGGGGCGCGTCCCCGAGATCGCCCGACGGTACGGCCTCAACCCCGACTGTCTGACCGCCTCCCTCGACTCCTACGCCCGGGAGCTGATCGTCGCCGGCATCGAGCACTCCTACGACGTCGTGCCCGGGGTCGTCACGTCCTGTCTGGGGCTGGCCGCGTGAGCGGGCTGCGAGGAGAGACCCCATGCCGCAACCGGCCCTCACCGTCACCGTCGCCCCGGGCACACCGCGCGAGGACTGGTGCAAGGTCTGCAAGGCCTACACGCGGCTCGTCGGCCACGTCGTGGTCCTCACCGCTGAAGGTGTCTGCCCGGCCGGCGACTGGGCGTGGTGCTCGGTCTGCAGCGAACCCGATGACCGTGAGGTGACCCGTGGCTGACGACCCCCGGTACCAGGCGCCGCTCGGGCACTCGGTGGCCTCCCACCGCGTGCACGGCTGGTGCTCCCACTGCACCGACCACTACCCGGTCGAGGAAATGGTCGCCTGGCGCCACCACGAGAACGACCGCTACGAGGTGGCGAAGCACACCGTCACCCCCGCCCCGGAGACAGGTGTCACCGTGGCCCACGAGCGGCCGTGCCCCGAGTGCGGCCGTGAAGCCCTCATGGTCGTCACCGCACAGGTCCGTGACGACGACGGCCCCAGGCCGGCCGGTGGCTGGGCGGTCTGCCTGCACTGCGACGCCCTGCCGCACCCGCGCTGGGAGCACGTGGGCCTGATCGCCGCCGACGAGCGGGTACGTGCCCTGCACGTCGACGACTTCGGCGGCTGCGCCCACTGCAATCGCACCCGCGAGGACTTCGTGCCGTACCCCTGCCCGACCATCACCGCGCTCGACGAAGCCAAGGAGCCCGGACGTGGCTGACCTGCATGCCCTGCTCGACCAGGCGGAGGAGACCGTCGCCGAAGAAGTCAGCGCCGTCCTGGACGAGGTGGCGGACGAGTTCGCCCGCCACGTCGAGGACGCCACCGAACTGGTCGCCGCACGGTTCTCGGTGTCGCAGATCGCCCGCATGTTCGCCGACCGGATGCCGCGCATCGTGCGCCGCCTCCTCGGCATCTCGGAGCAGGCCGCGAACGAGGCCGCCGACGACGTCGACGGTGAACTGCCGCCGGACTGGGAGGACCTGCCGGGCCGGTACGACGACGGCCGCCCCCTGCCCCCGGCCATGTCCAGCTACGTCACGACCACCGAGCACACGCTGCGCGCCGTCGGTGACAGGCTCGCCGAGGTCGCCCGCCAGGAGCTGGCAGCGGGCATCGACGCAGGAGAGGACATCGACCGGCTGCGGGCCCGGCTCCGCGCCGCGTTCGCCCGCGAGGGGGCGCAGCTCGGCGACGACCGCGAGGAACGCATCGCCAGCACCGAGGCCGGGCGCGCCTGGAACACGGCCACGCTGGGCGCGGCACGGGACGCGGCCGGACCGGACAAGCCGCTCGTCAAGCAGTGGATCAGCCGAGGCGACTCCCGCGTGCGGCGCGGCCACAAGGCCGCCAACGGGCAGCTCCGCCTCATCGATGAGCCGTTCACGGTCGGAGGCGTGCACATGGACGCCCCGCACGACCCGGCCGCCCCGGCCTCACAAATCGTCAGATGCCGTTGCAGGCTTGCAGTCCACCCCGAGACGCAGGCTTCCGCCTTCGGATCTCAGGATGCGTCACCGGCGGCGTTTTCGGATCCAAGGCTGACGGCCGCTGGCGAGCACACCGGAGCGATGATCGCGCTCGTCCCCACCGAGGGCGACGCGGCCCGCCTCGCCCTCGATGGCGGCGAGTCGGCCGAGGAACTGCACTGCACGCTGTGGTTCCTCGGCAAGGGGGCCGACTGGACCGACGACCAGCGCAACGAGCTGACCGGCCTGGTGCGCGCCCGCGCCGCCACCCTGCCCGGCCCGGTCCGCGCCCACGCCTTCGGCGTCAACCACTGGAACCCCAGCTCGGAAGACCCCGCATGGGTGTGGGCAGTCAGCGACGACCGCGAGCCCGGCGACGAGGCGGCCAGCCTGCAGGAGGCACGCGACGTCCTCGCCGTCGACGCCCTGGAAAGCACGCACGACCGGCCCGAGACGCCGCACCAGCATTCCCCGTGGGTCGCCCATACGACAGCCGCGTACGACGCCGACACGTGGCCGCTGGAGCCCATGACCGAACGCCTCGGCCCCGTCACGTACGACCGCGTACGCGTCGCCTTCGCCGGCGAGTACACGGACATCCCCCTCGGCAGCCAGCAGGAGGAAGAAGCCATGCCAGAAGCCGCCCAGGCCGCCACGGTCGTGGCCGAGCCGATCACCACCCGCGCGTGGTCGACGCCCGGCGACACCGCGATCGCCTTCGAGAACGAAGAGACCGGCGACGGCAGAGTCTTCGCCGCGGGGTCGCTGTACTGGGACCGCGACCCGCTGCCGTTGCAGTACGCCGACGAGATGGGCATGGGCCACGATGGGGCCGAGCTGTGCGGGGCCATCAACACCGTGATGCGGGACGGCAACCGCATCACCGCGGCCGGTGTCCTCTACCTCAACCGGTACGCCGGTATGGACGCCGTCATGCTGCTGGAGCAGGAAGCGCCGCTCGGCGTCTCCGTCGACCTGGACGACGTGGATATCGAGTTCGTCGACAAGACGATGGATCCGGAAGACGCCGACTGGCTGTTCGCGTCGGCGCACCTGGCGCAGGCGAGCGTGCTGCGCATGGACGACGGCTCGGTGATGTTGTCCGGTGCCTCCCGCGCCGAGTGGACCGCGTCCGCCGGAGGGCATATGGCCCGCAACCGGTTCGACCTCCAGCTCATCACCGGCCCCGGTGGCAGCGTGGACGCCGCCACGATCCGCACGGCGTTCGCCCGCTCCGGTGTCCTCACCGCGGCGGCCGGCGACCCGGACGACTCCGAATCGGGCCTCGTCGTCCACGCCGAACGCGCGGGAGACTTCCTCGTCCGGATCACCCGCGCCCGGGTGCGTGGCGCGACCCTCGTGGCGATGCCCGCCTACAACCGGGCCCGGATCGTGCTGGATCCGCTGGAGGAGACAGCTTCCTCGAGCGCCCCCGCCGTCACCGCGTCGGGCGACGTCTACGAGCAGGTCGTGAGCTATGTGGTCACCTCGCCGGTCGCGGTCGGCGCCCGCGACGTCGCCACCGCCCTCGGCATCGGCATCCAGGCTGCGCGCCGGCACCTGGGCAAGGCGGCGAAGGGCGGCAGCATCGTCCGTCTCGCCCCCGGCCTGTACGTCGGCCCATCCACCCTGCCCGAAGGCGAGGTGACCGCCGCCATGTCGGGGAACTTGGACCTGCCGGTGCACGACGACCGCGAGGCCTCGTGGGACGGCGACAAGGCCCGCTCCCGCGTGCTGGAGTGGGCCACCGACGACGAGGGCAACGTCGACCCGGACAAGCTCGGGTCCGGGTTCCTGTACCGCGACGAGGACGCCGACCCGGCCACCGCCAGCGCGTACAAACTGCCGTTTGCTGACGTGTTCACCCGCGACGGCAGCGAGCGGCTGGAGATCGTCGCGAACGCCGTCTACACGATCGCGTCCGTCCTGCAGGGCGGCATGGGCGGCGTCGATGTCCCCGACGGCGAACAGGACAAGCTGCGCTCCCGCGTCGAGGACCTGTACGCCCGGCTGGCGAAGGCCTACGGGGACGACTCGATCACACCGCCCTGGGCCGACGAGGAGACCGCCTCGCTCGGCCTGCCCCTGGAGATCGAGGCGTCGGCGTGGACGGCGATGCAGCAGATGCCGCCCATGCCCGCCGACTGGTTCCGCGAGCCGACCGCCGAGGAACTGCCGCCGGGTTCGGGCGGAGTCCACTACAAGGACGGCCGCGTGTACGGCTGGGTCGCCCGGTCCGGGGAGCCGCACGCCGGCTACCCGGGCAAGCAGCTGACCATCGACAAGCTCGCCCGGCAGGGCCTGGACACCACGCACTTCCTGCGCGCCCGGTTCAACCTCGACGACGGCACGATCACCCGGGTCGGCGCGATGACGATGAACGTGGGCCACCACCGCGACGGCGCCGAGTGCGAGACCGACGCCTGCCAGTTCGACGACACGAGGACGGTCGGCGCGATCGTCACGGTCGGCCTGTCCAAGGGCGGCTTGTGGTTCTCCGGTGCAGCTGCGCCGTGGCTGTCGGAATGGGACCGTGCGGTGTTCCAGGCGTGCCAGCCGAGTTACCACCTCAAGCAGGGCCGCGGCGGCACATGGCAGCTGCGGGCCGTCCTGACGGTGCCGGTGCCGGGCCACTCGTCGCCGCTCGTCGCCGCCGTCCACGCGGTCGCCGAGCGCGCTGAACTCGCCCTCGCCGCCTCGGCGGCCGGCCTCCTCGCCGCGCCGGACAGCCTGTCCGGACAAGATCAGGACACCGTCCGGACGCTGTCCGGGCCATGCGCTGTCCAGGCGGCTGACCTGCCGGGACAGCGTCCGGACACGGTGTCCGGACAGGACGGCGGTGGCGGCGTCGACGAGCTCGCCGCTGCTCTGCTGACCGACTCGTTCGTGGACCGGCTCCTCGACGCCATGGCCGCACGGGAGGCCGTACGACGGGCCGAGATCGAGGCCTTGGCCGCCTCCCTGGCCGCCACCCCCGAAGCCATCACCGCCAGTGCCGCACCGAAGGGAAACAGCTGACATGGGCTGCGCGTGCAACAAGAACCGCCCCAACCGAGTCAACGGTGAGGCCCCCCTGCCGAAGCCGGAGACGTTCGAGGTCGTCCTGAACGGCAAGATCGTCTTCAAGCACACGTCGGCCGAGACCGCGAAGGCGATCAGCAACCGCTACCCGGACAGCATCGTCCGTGAGCAGTCCACCAGCCGGACCGTGCACGAGTCGACTAAGAAGTCCGCCCCTGTGGCCAAGTAAGGGCTCTGGCCGCGAGTCGACTGAACATCGTGCGGGGCCCCTGCTGCACTATGCAGACGAGGACCCCGCTATCGAGAGTCCCTTACGGCTTGGTCGCCTTCGAGGCGCTGCGAGAGGCTTCCGCGTAGTGATTCAAGAGCATGGTCAAGGCGCGAACCTATGCACTGGTGCTTACGTCGCCCGCGCCCTGCTCAGCGGAGAGCCCCCTAACCATGTGCACGATGGCACCGAGGTTGGGCTGGTCCTGGTTGTAGAGCAGAACCTGACGAGTCCGGTCGCGTGGAAGCTGTGGCGGGAGGTGGCCGATGTTTCGCTTGGCCAGCTTCCGCTCGATGTCCCGCATGATGCGAGCCCCGGCAGTCTGCATCGAAGCGATCGAACCGTCTTACGGGTCAGCCGTGGTCCTCCCAATCCGCTTGGCAGAACCGGGCCTCGCTGACCATGGTGTCCCCGGCTCTGGTGGCCCGTACGTACATGTTGAGACCGTCCGGCCCGAGATCGCCGCCGCAGCCGATGACCAGGCCCCTCTCACGATCTTCGAGGTGCTGGATCAGGGCTGCGTCAACGGCTGAGACCGACATGCCGATCAGCCGGATGCCGTCGAAATCGACCTGCGGCCCGGTGCGTCCGTGCACGGTGACGGCGCCCAGAGTAGGGGGCCAGCCGCGGCCGCAGGAGTAATGCGCGGTCACGCCGGCGATATCGAACCGGTCATGGTGCAACATCCACTCTCCGGGGCCTTCCCAGGGCTCTCCAAAGGGATACCGGCCCTGACGGGCGGCTGGTACCTCGTTCAGCGCGGCCGCCACCTGTTGCGGGTCCATGCCGAACCGGAGCGGGCCGATGCTCTCCAACGGTGTCCAGTCCCAGTGGGTCCGGTCCTGCTCGGCCTTCACGGGCCACGCCCCCGGGTTCGGCTCTCGGTCGCGGACATCGCACCACTGGATGACCGGCTTGGAACCGTACGGATCCTCGGCCAGCTCGGGTCCGACAAGCAGCGCATGGGTGATCATTGTGTCCTGCCGCTGCGCGTACCCTTCGGGCGACAACCCCAACTCCTGCGCGGCGCCCATGGAAACTCCCCAAGCCGCTACCTCTGGATCACCGCTCCAGTTCACCCGCACGGAAGCACCCTCCCGGCGTGCGAGGTCGTGAATATCCGAGCGCACTTCGGACGGAACCCGAGCGATCAGCTCAACGTCCTGCAGTCGCACCAACGGTCCATCCATCGCATCGATCGCTACCGCGACCAGACCGAAATTCTCCCCGTAGACCGCGGTCACCCCCCAGTCGCTGTAACACCCCCAGCCAACCCCGCTGCCCAGCCCCTGCGAGACGTAGGCGATCGCCCCGTCCAGAGCCGACGCCACCTGGTCGGGGTTCATCCCGAACCGCAACGGCCCCACACCCACCAACGGCTCGAGCACCCACTGCGCCCGTTCCTCGGGCTTCCTGTTCCACCAGGGCATTCCAACCCCCACGATCGCTCCAAGCACCCCCGGCACTACCTGCCAGTGATCTTGTGGGAACCCTAAGCGTGACCTCTGACAACACGGTCGCTGAGAACATCTCACTGCCCCTGTAAATGCGAGTGCCGGTGATGCTGACTGGCCTCCTCGTCCTGGCCGCCGTCACCTGGGCGGTCGACCAGCGGCGGCGGCGCGGCCCGTCCACGGGCGCCAGCGCCTCCGTCGTGGGGAACGGCTCTGTCCGGGGGGCCTCGCCCCCTGCAGATGCCCCCTGTTGTCGCTGTTCGCTGTCACAATTCCAAGGTCCCGTGGAGGCCTGGAGGAGGGGTTTCAATGTCCGCGGAGACGGCGGCGTTACGCCTGGGTATGACCGTGGCAAGTGCGGCAGGGAAGTTGTGGCTGGGTGGCAAACAGCGGGAGCAGGAGCGTCTGCCGCCGATGGAAGAACTTGTCCGCGTGCGGGTGCCCGGCGTTCGACTTCAGCGTGAGGTGAAGCAGCAATTCGACCAGATCACCAACGCGGTGTTCGACCGGCTGGAACCGTTCCTGAAACACGCCTTCCAGCGGTGGGACGAGGGCGGTCGACAGGCGGTGATCGATGCCGTATTCGACCCCTTCGTACGGGCTGACTTCTCGGACGAGGCGCTCCTTGCCGCAAACGCCCAGCCAGCTGCACTCATTCGCCACATCATCGCTTCCGTAAGCGCGCCGGTTGGCTTGAACGAGGCGGAGACCCGTCTGTACGAGGTGCTCTTTGCCGAGTGCGTCGAGTACTACGTCTGCATCGTGCGCAGTCTGCCGGTCTTCGAGGAGCGGGCCGCTGGCGAGCTGCTGGTGCGGACGGCAGCGCTGGGCGGTGAGGTGGCGCGCATTCTGGAACGTCTTCCGGACCGTTCACTGTTTGCCCCAGAAGGTACAGACCAGGATACGGTCTTCCGCCGTACCTACCTGGAGTTGGTCAGTAGAGATCTCGACGAAGTCGAGCTGTTCCGCCGTAAGTCGGAGAACGCAGCTCCACCCCGCGTCCGGCTGTCCGTCGCGTTCGTCAGCCTCCGAGCCACGGGAGACGACGGGAAGCGGCCACGCGGCGCCCGCCGCTTCGAGCCGCTGCTCAGGCCCGACATGAGCCACTGGGAAGAAGCCGGGGGCGAGGGCTCCGGTATGCGGGTTGAGGCAGCGTTGGGTGGTGCGTCCCGGGTCCTGTTACGGGGGGAGGCCGGTTCAGGCAAGACGACTTTCCTGCGGTGGCTGGCCATCACGGCGGCGCGCGGAGCGTTCACAGGCGATCTCGCAGACTGGAACGGTCTCACTCCTATCTTCATCAAGCTGCGTGAGTACAGCGGGCGCACGCCACCCAAACCAGAGGCGATGCTCGACGGAGTCGCTGGGCCCATTACCGGCATCATGCCCAGGGGATGGGTGGAGCGGCTGCTGGACAGCGGTAAGGCTCTGCTGCTGATCGACGGTGTCGACGAGCTGTTGGACCGGGAACGCCGCGTAATTCGGGACTGGCTGCGCAAGTTGCTCGGGCTACGGAGGTACGCCCGTGCCCGACAGTGAGTAGCGGCCGGTCGTCCCGTTCGAGCCTCGCGGCAGGCACCGGGAGCTGATGGTCTGCCGCGACACCGAGATTGCGGCCGTAGGGCGGGCGGGGAGCGGCAAGACGCTTGCCGCCTGCTGGAAGCTCCACCTCACCGCCATGAAAGTCCCGGGCCTGCGGGCACTCATGCTGCGCGCCACGCACACGAGCCTGACCGCGACGACCCTGGTGACCTTTCAGCAACAGGTCGCCCTTGCGGCCCTCGCCGACGGCTCCGTCCGGTGGTTCGGTGGCTCGGGCAAGGACCCGGCTGCCTTCCGGTACGCCAACGGCAGCACGATCCTGGTCGTTGGAGGAGACCGCCCGGAGAAGTTCCTCAGTGCGGAGCTTGACCGGATCTTCGTCGACGAGGGCGTAGAGGTCACCCTCGACCTGTGGGAGACGCTGATCTCCTGTCTCAGGGGCCAGGCTGACACGTACCGCCAGACATGCTCGCGACCAACCCGTCGCACCCTCAGTACTGGATCAAGCGGCGGGCGGACGAGGGTCGCCTGCGCATGATCACGTCCTCGCACCAGGACAACCCGGCCTATGTGCACCGCGACGGCTCCTACACCGAGGCGGGGCACGCCTACATGGCCGCGCTGGACGCGCTGACGGGCGTCCGCAGGCAGCGCCTCAAAGAGGGCCGTTGGACAGCCGCTGAGGGCGTGATCCTCGAGGAGTTCGATGACACCGTCCACCTCGTCGACCGCTTCGAGGTGCCGGCCGACTGGCCCCGTATCTGGGGGGTGGACTTCGGCTTCACTAACCCGACCTGCGTGCAATGGTGGGCTATTGACCCTGATCAGAGATTGTGGCTCTACAGGGAGCTGTACCACACGCATAGGACGATCGATGAGCACGCGCGGACGATCCTGACGGCCGTGACCGAGGAGGACGAGGACGGCGCGCGGCGGTGGACGGAGCCGAAGCCGATCGCCGTCGTCTGTGACCATGACGCAGGCGACCGCGCCGTCCTGGAACGCGAGTTGGGGCTGTCGACGACCCGGGCCCGCAACGACGTAAAGATTGGGCTCCAGGCGGTGAAGACATGGTTGCGCCCGGCCGGAGACGGACGGCCGCGCCTATTCCTCATGCGGGACGTACTGATCGAGCGGGACCCGGCCCTCGCCGAGGCGAAGAAACCGCTCTGTACGGCCGAGGAGTTCCCGGGCTATGTGTGGGCGAAGCCGACCAGCACCGCGGCGGCGAACAAGGCGGAGCCCGAAGAGCCGCTGAAGGTGGACGACCATGGATGCGACACCTGCCGCTATGTCGTCGTGGAGCTGGACCTCGTCGGTACGTCGAGCGTTCAGTCTCCTGCGCAGCGCGGGCAGGTGGGCGGGCCGGTCAGCCGCGGCGCCGCGCGGTACGGGCGCAGCATCGGCAACGGCGGAGGGGCTGGGCGCGGGCGTCGTTGACGAACGTCAGCAAACGCTGATCCGGTCACGGCAGTTCAACGAGGATCCTCCACTCAGGCCTGAACTGCTGGCAGGATGTGCGCTCATGGCCACGCAACCGGACCAGGCGCGGACAATGCCGTTACCCGCAACGAACCACCCTGGCCACAGTGTCGTGATCAGCGACCGCCCATTCGACGACCTGGTTCAACGGTTCCAGCGGGACTGTGCCGCGCTCGGAGTGGAGGACCGGGTGACCCTCCGAGTCAGGGTTGCACTGAGGCGTCGCTTTCGCCTACGTCAGTGGAAGCGAAGTGTGATCCTCGGATCACTCGTCGCTCTCCCCGTGGTGGCATTGCAGGCGGCCATTTTTCTGCCCATTTTTCTCAGGCGTAAGCAGCCCGACGCTCTTGACAAATGGCTCGAATCCCACGTGAACGCCTCATTGCTTGTATCCCTGAAAATCATCGTCGTTGCATGCGCTGTCGGGTACATGGTGTTCGAGATGTTCGGCGATTACCTTCTGAATCCCAGGGAAACCGGCTCAAAGCTCGCAAGGTTCCTCATGGCGCGCCGATACGCTCTCGTCTCGCAGTGCGCCGAGGCGATCCATGCGTGCAGTGAGGTCCGGCGAGGTGGCCAGCACAACCCCGCACGGTTTAGGAAGCTGTCGAAGCGCCTCAAGACGGTCCGGCGTGGGATCCTCAGCGCACATCACAGCCGCGGTACCGTCCCCCGGCGGTCCCATCGCACGCTGCCTCTGAAGCACCACGAACGCCGCGTCTCGGCAGCACTTATGAAGCTTGAGACCAAGTTGGACCTCGCTCCGAACGAAGCTCTACGCGAGATCGCGGAAGCGCTCTTGACGATCTCCGACCGGTATTGCGAAGGGCGTGTTGGTGAATTCTTGGATGACCAGCAGCTCACTAGTGTTCCGCCTCAACGTAACTGGGAGGCGTTGCGATACCTCGCGGCATTTGTGCTTGCTGGTGGGGGTATTGCTGGTCTGGCAACCACGGGGGCTGTCCCGGAGAGTGCGGAGACGTATGTCTATGGGAGCGCTGTGGGTGCGGCCTGCGTCATCGCATTCGGGCGTAACTTCCGGCGCGCCCTGGACGTGGTGAGCACGATCACGGGCGGATCCTGAGCCTGTTTTTCGTTACGTCGCGGAGCTGGACCTCGTCGGCATGTCGAGCGTGTAGTCCCCTGCCCGCCGGAGCCAGACCATCGGCCGGGCCGGCCGCGGCGTACAGCAGTACGGGCGCAGCATCAGCGGCAGCGGAGGGGCCGGGTGCGGCAAGCGCGGAAGGAGCTGAAGCATCATCACCGGCCCTTGAAACCGGACAAGATGGTGGGCGATCAAGCCCGCACAACCGGGGGGACCCGTGCACACGCACCGCCGCGCCGCCGTACTGCCCGCTCTCGCTGCTCTTCTCCTCGCCGCCACTGGATGCATGAGCATCGATCACGCGGCCGTTGACGCCGACGCCAAACCGGCGGCGTCCGCCCCGCCATCAGTCAGCCAGGGCGCGCCCGGCGGCAGCAAGGGCGGTACCCCGCTCGCCGAGGCGATCGCCCGGCTCACCGTCGCCCCCGAGCACACAGGGGGCTACAACCGCCGCGCCTTCAAGCACTGGAACTCGGGCCTCATCCCGGACGACGGGTGCAACACCCGTGACGAACTCCTCCTCGAAGAGGCGGTCAAGCCGCCCACCAAGGGGGAGGGCTGCAAGCTGACCGGCGGCGAGTGGCTGTCCTACTACGACAACGTCACCGTCAACGACCCCGCGAAGCTCGACGTCGACCACATGGTCCCCCTGGAAGAGGCCTGGTCCTCCGGCGCGTACGAGTGGGACGCCGGCCGGCGCGAGGCCTACGCCAACGACCTTGCTTCGCCCCGCTCCCTCGTCGCCGTGACCGCGAAGACCAACCGCAGCAAGGGCAAGCGGGACCCGGCCGAGTGGCTCCCGCCCGCCCCCGGCGCCCTGTGCACCTACCTGGAGGACTGGACCGCGACAAAGCTCCGGTGGAGCCTGACGGTTGACCAGGCCGAACACGACACCCTCGTCCTCCGCGCCAAGGAATGCCCCGACTCGACCGTGACGTACGAACTCGCACCCTGACCCCAGCTGCGCCCGGCTCATCGAGGAGCCGGGCGCAGCCGCTCGCGGCCTCGCCGGGCTGTCAGCTCTCCTCGTCGACCAACTCGGCCGGGACGAACGAGACGTCGAGGACCTGGAAGTCGGGACCGGGGCCGGTATGCCAGGACCTCTATTCCCTCGGCGGTGACCAACTCGACCGTGAGGAGCGGCGGCCCGGAATCCATGCGCGGCCGCTCGGTGTGATCAGCCATGGGCCCACGGTAGGAAGCCGTGCCACGGCGTGTCAGGAGCTCACAGAAGCGGCGAGGGTGCGTGGTCCTGCGCCGCCGTCAGCCACCCAGGGGCGGCTGAGGCGGCTGGGCCTGGCTGGCGGCGTCGGCGTACCAGTGACCAGACGGCCTCGACGGGGTTCAGGTCGGGTGCATACGGCGGGAGACAGACGGTGGTGAGTCAGTCGTGCTCGGCTGAGGGTCAGCGCGGTGGGCACAGTCATGGTCTGCCGCCAGGTCGTCTCCCTCGGCCGCCCGTACGCAGGGCAGACCGTGACCGTGCACGTGTCGGACTCCACGATCACCGTCGAGCTGGACGGCCAGGTCCGGGTGATCCGGCGCACGACCGACGTCCCGGTCCGTAACGTGAAAGCGAACAAGCCCCACGGGGCTCCCTATGTTGTCTAGGCCCACCGTCAAGCATCACCTGGGTCCAGAACGTCAGGCATCAGCTGGGATCCGACAGGCTGACGGCCTCGTGGATCTTGGACGGGTGCTGTCAGAACGGCGGTTCTTCGCTGTTCCCCTCGGCGGAGTTGGGGCCGGCGAGCCAGACCGATGAGCCGTCAGCCGACAGGTCGGAATCGCCATGTTGCCGCTGGCTGGGACCTTCATGAGATCGATGTGACGTGGCTGCGATGTCAGTGCAGCCTCGTATGTTGGCCCGATGATTCAGAAGGTGGTCGACGAGCGAGCTGTCGAAGCGGCAGTCAATGATGCTGAACAGGCGATAGCCGAGTTCGACGGGGCCTGCCGGTGGCTGGCTGCTGCCCGGCAGGGACCCATGGAGCCTCTTGCGGCCGAGGTCTGGGTGTTCGACAAGGATCTTGCCCGAGTGGTGTTGGTGAAGCACCGTTGGCGGGGTTGGGTTCCTCCGGGCGGGAAGGTCGAGGCCGGGGAGACACCGCGCGAGGGTGCGACCCGAGAGCTTGTCGAGGAGACGGGCCTTCGGGCGGAACTGCTGACCGCGCCGGCAGCAGTTGCGGTTCGCTCTTATCACCCGGACTGGCCGGTCACGCTCGGGCTGTCGTATGCCGCCGTCGTTGATGCAGCGGCCTCGTTTGTCCCGGAGGCCGGGCAGCCAGTGGCTTGGAAGAGGTTGGACGAGGGCTGGGAGAGCTATTTTCCCGACGATCTATCCCGAATCCGTCAGCATGCCGCATGGTTGGCCGATCGGGTGGGCCGTCACTGAGGGACTGCTGCGACTCTTCCGCGGCGGGCGAGCTCGCGGCGGAGGTCGAGATTCTCGCCGTGGGCTTGTTCGAGCGCGTCCCGCAGAGCTTGTACTTCTTCTCGGTGCCGCTTCTTCAGACGGGTGATCTGGCTGGTCAGCGCGAGGACGAGGGTGCCCTGCTCGTCGGCCGCAGGCGCCGGAGTGGGAACGGGCCGGGCCTGGGCCCGTAGCCGTTCGATGCGCCCTCGCAGGTCGGGGTGGTTATAGAGGAAGGCGTGAGAGACGGCGGCCTCGCGCTGGACGGCCTGGAAGGTGATCGGCTCGCCGCGTTTGACCAGGGTGCGGATCGCTTTCTCCGCTGCCTCGGTCTTGGTCTGGGACTTTGCCTTCGCGGCGGCGGCGAGGGTCTGGGTGCGCTTGGTGCAGGCGTCGGTCATGGCCGGGTCCTTCGGTGGCGGTCGAGGTCGAGGGTGAGAGGGACGGGGCCTGTGGGGGCGGCGCCGCAGTCGGCGCCCTGAACCGCCCGGCCGGGCTTGGAACGGATGGTGTCCAGCAGCTTCGTGAGGGCCGCGTGCTCGGCCTCCGTTGCAGGAGCCAGACGTTGTCCTCGGGTATCGGGCGGCCGTGCCGTTGTTGGATCGCGGTGGTGCTGCGGGTGATCAGGGCCTCGGTCTCAGCCAACTGCCTCTGAAGGGCGCTCTGGTGGGAGGCGTCGGTGACGAAGACCGAGCAGGTCAGGCAGGCGTTTCCCTTGTCGCAGGTCTGCAGGGGCGGCAGCAGGCACCAGCCGTGGGGCAGGAAGCGGTCGGCTCGGTTGAACAGGTGGAGGCTGTCGTGGTCGTCGCGCGAGAAGACGATGTGGGTGCCGTCCGCCCGCAGTTTCGCGGTGGCCAGGAACGCCTGCTCGGCGTGTTCCTGGCGGGCGGCGACGTAGTGCATCGCGCCCGGCAGACTTTGACGGCGGGTGCCACACCATTACCAGTAGCGGAGAACATTTACCAACTCTTGACTGTTTGAGCAAACGTATTGATCGTCACATCCACTTCCCGATCTTGGTCAATTGATGTCCCTTTTCGGACTGTTGACCTTCCGTTTGCCTGTGGGTCTTAGTTACGTGAGTCAACTGTGAGAGCGCCATGGGTGGGATGTAGCGGGGATGCGGACTGGATTGCGGGCCCGGGGCAGGGCCGTCGGGGCACTGCTGAGCGTGACGTTGGCCGTGGGTGTGATTCCGGCCTTGGGAGGCGGTGAGGCCGCGGCGGCTGTGCCGGCCGCGCCGCGCGGCGCGGAGACTGCCCCTGCCGACGGTGGTGTGTCGGAGGCGGACGCGCTGGCCGAGGCCAGGCGGACGGGGAAGCCGGTGGAGATCTCCGCCCGGCGTGGGGAGAGCCGTGAGGTCTTCGCCACGCCGGAGGGGAATCTGGAGGCGCGGGAGTATCTGCGTCCGGTGTGGGCCCGTGGCCAGGGCGGCTGGAAGCCGGTGGACACGAGTCTGGTGGCGGCCGGTGAGGGGATGGTCGCGCCGAGGGCTGCGACGGTGGAGGTGGAGTTCTCCGCCGGTGGTGGGTCGGTGCCGTTGGTGCGGATGCGGCGGGCGGGGCGTGAGCTGAGCCTGTCGTGGCCGGCCGCGCTGCCCAAGCCCCAGCTGGAGGGGGCGGTGGCGACGTATGCGTCGGTGCTGCCGGATGTGGATCTGCGGATGACCGCGCAGGAGGACGGTTTCACGCAGCTGCTGGTGGTGAAGTCGGCGAAGGCCGCGGAGAGTGCGGAACTGGCCGAGCTGCGGCTGAAGCTGTCGGCGTCGGGCCTGGACGTGCGGGAGACCGCCGGGGGCGGTCTGGAGGCCATCGACAAGGGCGCGGCGGGCGCGGTGTTCGAGGCGCCGAAGCCGATGATGTGGGACTCCAGCCCAGGCGAGCAGCCCGCCACCCCCGCGCAGGCACGCGCCGCCACGTCCGCCGCGCAGACGGACACGGTGCAGGCTGACGGCGAACGAGAGCCGGGCGCAGGCGAGTCGGGCAAACTCGCACCGGTGGACGTGGCGGTGACGGCCCGGCAGGACGAGCTGGTGCTGACCCCGGACGCGGACGTGCTGAAGGGCGCGGACACCACCTACCCCGTCTACATCGATCCGCAGTGGTCCACGCCGAAGGCGTCGGCCTGGACGATGGCATCCAAGTACTGGGCGTCCTCGCCGCAGTGGAAGTTCAACGGCGCCTCGGACGCCGGTCTGGGCTACTGCAACTGGGACTACTGCGCCCCGCACGACACCAAGCGTCTGTTCTACCGGATCCCGACCTCCACGTTCGCGGGGAAGTCGATCCTGTCGGCGGAGTTCGTGGTCCGCAACACCTGGTCGGCCTCGTGCAGCGCGCGCAACGTCGAGCTGTGGCAGACCAAGGACATATCCTCCTCGACCACGTGGAACAGCCAGAACGCCTCCGGTTTCTGGATCAAGCAGCTCGCGTCGATACCGTTCGCCTACGGCTACACGGGCTGCGCGGCCAAGGACGCCGAGTTCGACGTGAAGTCGGCGGTGCAGACGGCCGCGAACAACAAGAGCGCCACGATGACGTTCGGGCTCCAAGCGGCCAGTGAGACCGACGGCTACGCCTGGAAGCGGTTCTCCGACAAGGCCTACCTCCACGTGAAGTACAACCGGCCGCCGCCGCAGATCAAGACGTCGCAGCTGACGATGGAGTACGGCGGCACCTGCAAGAAACCGGCCGACGCGGCACACGTACGCACGCTGGGCAAGATCTACGCCAACAGCGTCACCGACCCGGACGGCGACAACGTCGCGGTGCAATTCCAGGCGTCCTGGGACACCGGGGACGGCAAGGGCCTGACCCCGCGCTGGAAGCCGGCACTCACCTCGTACAAGAAGTCCGGGTCCAGCTTCTACATCAGCCTGCCGACCTCCATCCCGCAGAACAAGCAGATCAACTGGGAGGCGCGCAGCTACGACGGGGCCCAGTACTCGCCGTGGTCGTCCGCGGGCGACCCGGCCGCCTGCTACTTCTCCTACGACACGAAAGTGCCGAAGGCACCGGTGATCACGTCGGGGGACTACCCGGCCTTCAACCCGGAGGACCCGGACGACCCGTGGTACGACGGGGTGGGCAAGTACGGCACCTTCTCCATCAAGGGCGCCGACACTGATGTGACCAAGTACTGGTACGGCGTCAACAGCGAGCCCACCTCGAAGAACACGCTCACGACAACGGGCGGCGCCGCGAAGACCATCAGGATGCTGCCGGCCAAGCCCGGGATGAACTTCATCATCGCCCAGGCGTTCGACCAGGCCGGAAACGCCGGTGAGCCCTACACATACCAGTTCCAGGTGAAGACCGGGCAGCCCGAGCGGGCAATGTGGCAGATGGACGAGGACGCCGGGGCGAGCCAGGCCGCGGGTTCGGCGCCGGCACGTACGCTCGAACTGCGCGGCGGCGCCGCACCGGGCGTACCCGGGGCCAAGGGTACGGCGGTGTCCTTCAACGGAGTCGACGGCTACGCGATCTCCGACATTCCCACCGTGGACACCTCGAGCGGGTTCTCCGTCTCTGCATGGGCGAAGCTGTCGACGATGCCGAGCCAAGCGGCGATCGTCGCTGCCCAGCCCGGCAACCGCTATCCGGGCTTCGAGCTGTACTACTCCCAGACCTACGACCGGTGGGTGTTCAACCAGTACAAGGCCGACGCCGCCGGCGCGGGCCTCGTGCGGGCCATGGCGCCCTCTCCGGGCGGAGCCAAGGCCGGGCAGTGGACGCACCTGGTGGGCACCTACAGCCTGACCGACAAGGAGCTGAAGCTCTACGTCGACGGCGCATTGGTCGGCACCACGGCCTACACCACTCCCTGGGACGCCCGTCGGGGTCTTCAGATCGGTGCCGGCTCCTATAGCGGCAAGCCGGACTGCTTCTTCCCCGGGGCGATCGACGAGGTGCAGATCTTCGACAGGCCGCTGTCGGCCGGCGAAGTAACGCGCCTACACAGCAAGGAGTCGCCCACCTCAGGCCGCCCGGCACGGACGGTGTTTCCGATGGACGAGCCTGCCGGCGCCACGCAGCTGACCGGGAAGGCGGAGGTGCCGCCGGCCAAGTTCTTCGGAGGCGTCACCTCCGGGCAGGCCGGTGTCGCGGGCAACGCCCTGAGGGCGGACGGGAGCACCGGTTATGCTGCCACGGACCGGCCCCTGCTCAACACGGCCCGCTCCTATACCGTTTCCGCCTGGGCAAAGCTGCCCACGGAAGCCACCAACCGCAACCGCACGGTGCTGAGCCAGAGCGGCACCTACTACAGCCCGTTCTATCTCTCCTACGAGTGGGAGCCGAACACGTGGAGCCTGCGCACCTCGCTGGAGGACGTCGAGGCAGGCAACCTCACCAACCAGCGGGTGCGGGCGAACCAGCCGGCGCGGCCCGGTGAGTGGACCCACCTGGTGGCGGTCCACGACGCCGACGCCCAGCAGATCCGCCTGTACGTCAACGGGCAGTTGCAGGGCAGTGCCGCCGCGCCCAAGATCTGGGAGGCCCAGGGGCCGGTGCAGGTCGGCCGTGCCATCTGGACGGGCAAGTACGTCGACTACTTCCTCGGGGAGATCGACGACGTACGGTTCTTCGACCGGCCGGTAGCCGACGACGAGGCCCGCCAGATGTTCCAGCAGCGCCCACAGGTCAAGGCCCGGTGGACGTTCGAGGAGACTGCCGGGACCAGCCCGGTGACCACCCCGAACGCCGTGTCTGGAGGCAGCGCGCTCACGCTGAACGGGGGCGCGAAGAAGTCGGACTTCGCCTTCATCGACTTCGGCAGCCTGGAGCTGGACGGTGTCGGAGGCTACGCCGCCACGACGTCCGTACCGGTCGATACCAGTGGCAGCTACACCGTGACCGCCTGGGCGCAGGCGGCAGCGTTGCCGACCAGGGCTGTCGCGCTGGTCAGCGCCGAGGGCTCCACCCAGAGCGCCCTCACCGTTCGCTTCGTACCGGACACGGTGAACCCGGAGGGCCTCGGCCACTGGGAACTGGCGGTGCCGGACAAGGACGACACGGACGCGACGGTCGTACGCGTGAAGAACAGCGAGTTCTACGACGCGCGGGACTGGAACCACCTGGCCGTCGTCTACGACGGCTTCGCCAAGCAGACCCGCCTGTACGTCAACGGAGCACTCCAGGAGCTCTCCTGCGACGGCAACGGCGAGAACTGCGGGGACCAGGTCTCCTCGGCCGAGAACACGTTCGCCTTCAAGGCGGCCAAGTCCTTCCAGGTCGGCCGCGCCAAGACCGACGGGGCTTGGGGAGAGTACTTCCCCGGCCTGGTCGACGACGTCTGGGCCTTCCAAGGCGTGCTGACCGACGAACAGGTCCAAAAACTCGCGGCCAGTTGGTTCGACGTACCGACCGAAGTGCCTAGCACCGGCTGACCTCAGGTGATGGGACGAAACGTCTCGGAGCGCTCCATCAGGCAAATGAACCGGCTGGCCCGCATTGGCCTGACACGGTCCAACGCTCACGGCGACTACTGAAGCAAGGACGGCGGCCCGGGTCTCCCGGGCCGCCGCAAGACCCACGCGAATGCTATTCAAATTCCGCTCCGGCCTGCCCAGCGACACGCAGGCTAGCTGGCGGCGAAGGACGAAGGACGGAATGAAGGACAGATCGAGAAGGCGGCTCAAAACGCTGCGGCGACGTATCGCGCTGGCCTCGGCCGCGGTCATGGTCGGCACCCTCCTGCAGGCGGTGACACAGCCCGCTGCCGCGGCGGATGACGGGAAGGGGCTCTCCGCCCTTCCCCAGTCCGAGAAGCCGGTACCCGTCTCAGTGGTCAAGACCAAGCCACGCACACTGATGAAGGGCCCACGCACTCCGCAGACGCCCCCGGACGCGGCCTGGCCGAAGGCCGCCACAGCGGTCGTCAAGCTATCGGCCTCCGCTGCGATAGGCACGGCAGCCACGGCCATCCAGGCCAAGGGACTGCCGCTGACCCTGGACGCGGGGGGCGTCAACGGCGCCACGTCGGCGAGCGGTGCTGTCGAAGCTCGTGTCCTGGGCCGCAAGGCGACCCAGGACGCAGGTGTCGACGGTGTGCTGTTCACGCTGCGCTCGAAGCGCGAAGGCAAGGACGGGCTGACTGGTCGAGCCGGCCGCGTGCGCGCCAAGCTCGACTACTCCGGTTTCGCAGGGGCCTTCGGCGGTGGTTATGCCTCCCGGCTGACTCTGGTGGAGCTGCCCGCGTGCGCAGTGACGACTCCGGAGGAGGCCCATTGCCACACCAGCCGGCCGGTCGCGGTGGTTAACGACACCGAGAAGCGGACGCTGACCGCGCAGAACATAGCTCTCAGCGCCGGTGCTCCTACGGTGCTTGCTGCGGTGGCGGAGGCGGGCGGTGCGAGCGGTGACTACCAGGCGACCTCGCTGTCGCCTTCAGCCACCTGGAGCACGAATCTGAACACGGGTGACTTCTCCTGGTCGTACGACATGCCGGTGCCTGAGGTTCCCGGCGGCCTGTCCCCGAGCATCGGACTGTCGTACTCCTCGGGTTCTATCGACGGCCGTACCGGCAGCACGAACAACCAGGCGTCGTGGGCGGGTGACGGCTTCGACTTCTGGCCCGGATTCATCGAGCGGCGGTACAAGCCGTGTGCCGATGACGGCGTGAAGAACGCGGACGGCACCAAGCCCGGTGACCTGTGCTGGGCGTACGACAACGCGTTCATCACCTTCAACGGCAAGGGCGGCGAGCTGGTCCCCACCGGCGCGAACTCGTGGAAGCTGAAGGACGACGACGGCACCAAGATCGACCGTCTGACCTCCAGCAGCCGTGGCAACGGCGACAACGACGGTGAGTACTGGCGACTGACCGACCCGGCCGGCACGCAGTACTACTTCGGCTACAACCGGCTGCCGGGCTGGGCGGACGGCAAGCCGGTGACGAACTCCGCCTGGACGGTTCCGGTGTTCGGCAACGACTCCGGTGAGCCCTGCCATGCCGCGGCGTTCGCCGACTCCTGGTGCCAGCAGGCCTGGCGGTGGAACCTGGACTACGCCGTCGACGTGCACGGCAACGCCATCGCCTACTACTACAACCAGGAGACCAACTCCTACGGCCGCAACCTGAAGGCCAAGGACAACACCCCCTATGTCCGCGGCGGCACGCTGGACCGGATCGAGTACGGTCTGAAGTCCTCCTCGATGTACGGCACGAAGGCGCTGGCCAAGGTCAGCTTCACCGACGCCGAGCGCTGCCTGCCCGACTCCTCCACCACCTGCACCGACATCGGCAAGGACGCGGCGTACTGGTACGACACGCCGTGGGACCTCAACTGCGACGCGGGCAAGGACTGCGACAAGGGCCGTCTCTTCCCGGTGTTCTTCACCCGCAAGCGGCTGACTGAGGTGACCGCCCAGGTCCTCAACGGCAGTGGGTACGACAAAGTCGACTCATGGAAGCTGACCCACCGCTGGGGCATGGCCGACACCGACTACCAGTTGCTGCTGGACTCCGTCCAGCGCACCGGTCACACCGCAACCCCTGCCGTCACGCTGCCGAAGACGACGTTCGCCTACACCCAGCTGGCCAACCGCCTGGACAGGACCGGTGACGGCTACCGGCCGTTCATCAAGGACCGCCTGTCCACGGTCGCCGACGAATCGGGCGGTCAGATCGACGTCAACTACTCTGCTCCGGCCTGCGATTTCGCCGCGCTGCCGACGCCGCAGACCAACACCACGCGCTGCTTCCCGCAGTACATCGGAGGCAGCGTATCGGACGACCCCGAGCGGCAGTGGTTCAACAAGTACGTGGTCACCTCCGTAACCGCCACCGACCGGACCGGTGGGGCGCCGGACCAGGTCACCACTTACCAGTACCTGGGTGGTGCGGCCTGGCACTACGACGATGACGACGGGCTGACGAAGGAGAAGTTCAAGACCTGGTCGCAGTGGCGTGGTTACGGTCAGGTCCGGGTGCAGACCGGTGGCCAGGGCGGCGCGTCGGCGATGAGGTCGCAGGAGGACACGTACTTCCTGCGGGGCATGGACGGCGACCGCAAGGACACCAGCGGCGGCGTCAAGGCGGTGACCGTCACCCTGGGCGCCGGTGAGGGTGACCCGATCACCGACCACGAGTCGGCGGCCGGCTTCTCCTACAAATCCGTCAGCTATTCGGGTCCGGGTGGCAGGGTGCTGGGCAAGTCCGTCAGCTGGCCCTGGTACCACCAGACGGCGAAGAAGACCCGCAGCTGGGGCACTGTCACCGCCAACTTCACCGGTACCAAGAGCAGCACGTCGTGGGCGTCGCTGGACGACGGTGCAGGTGCGAAGTGGCGCACCACCGAGACCATCAACGAGTTCGACACGGTGGCCGGGCGTGTCACCCAGGTCAACGACCGCGGCGACACGAGCACCGCAACCGACGACACCTGCACCCGCACCACCTACGCCACCAATACCACCGACAACATCCTCAACCTGCCCTCGCGGGTGGAGACGGTGGCGAAGGCCTGCACTGCGAGTGTCAGCCGTCCCGCGGACGTGATGTCCGACACGCGCACGGCCTACGACGGCGGCGCCTACGACGCGGCTCCCACCAAGGGCGACGCGACGGCGAGCGCGGCGCTGAAGGACTACAACGGCACCACCGCCCTCTACCTGGAGTCCGGCACCACCTACGACGCCTATGGCCGCCCCCTCACCAGCACTGACCTGACCGCCGACGTGGCCGTCACCGGTGCCGGCGTGCTCACGCGCACCCCGCGCGCGGACGGCCGCACGACCACGACCGAGCGCACTCCGTCCACCGGTTTCGCCACCACAGTGAAGGTGACCACGCCTCCGGCCAAGGCGGGCAACGCGACCACCGCGCAGACTTCGACCAGCAGCCTCGATGCCTTGCGGGGCCTGCCGGTGAAGCAGACCGACACCAACATCAACGTCACCGACTTCGCCTACGACGCCCTGGGCCGTACGGCCAAGGTGTGGCTGGCCGACCGCAACACCGGGCTGACCCCGTCTTACGAGTTCACCTACACCTTCACCGATAAGCATCCGGTCGCGGTCGGCACCAAAACCCTCAACAACACCGGAGGCCAGCGCACCTCCTACACTCTCTACGACGGCTTCCTGCGCACCCGCCAGACCCAGGAGCCCGGCCCGGACGGCGGCCGTCTGCTGGCCGACACCTTCTACGACGAACGCGGCCTGACCGCGAAGGAGTTCGCCACCTACTACGCCACCGGCGCTCCCTCCACCACGCTGTTCAAGCCCGAGGACGCGCTGGGGGTGGAGACCCAGAACCGGTACACCTACGACGGTCTGGGGCGACAGACCGAGGCCAAGCAGATCGCCGGGAACGGCGACGGCGGCGCCGTGCTGGGCGCCACGCGGACGATCTACGGCGGTGACCGGACCACGGTGATCCCGCCGGTCGGCGGCACCGCCACCACCACTGTCACCGACGCCCGCGGCCGGACCACCGAACTGCGCCAGCATGTCGCCCGCAGCGCGGAGGCGGCCTACGAGACCACCAAGTACACCTACACCCCGCGCGGCGAGTTGCTGAGGCTCACCGACCCGGCGGGCAACAACTGGTCGTACACCTACGACCTGCTGGGCCGGCAGCTGACGGCGACGGACCCCGACAAGGGCACCACCACCAACAAGTACAACGACCGCGAACTGGTCACCACCAAGGACGCCCGCCCGGGCACCCCAGCCCTGTGGCACGGCTACGACGACCTCGGCCGCCAGATTGAGCTGCGTGAGGGCTCCGGCACGGGAACCCTCCGCGCGAAGTGGACGTATGACACTGTCAGCGGCGCGAAGGGGCAGGTCGCCGAGTCCACCCGCTACGTCGACGGCGCCGCCTACACCACCAAGGTCACCCAGTACGACCGCCTCTACCGGCCGGTCAGGACCGCGGTGGTCATCCCCGAGCGGGAGGGCGCCCTGCAGGGTACCTACCAGGCCGGTACCTCCTACCTGTCCTCCGGGCTGGTCGGCGGCGTGAGCTTCTCCGCGGCGGGCTCGCTCCCGGGCGGCAGCCAGTCGTTCACCTACGAGCCGGCGACGCTGCGGCCCATCTCCCTGCTGGGCGACGGCTTCAAGGCGGAGACCAGCTACAGCCTCACCGGCAAACCGCTCCAGTACACGATGTACAGCACGGCCGTCGGCGCCAAGCCGGTCCAGTTCACCAACACCTACGAGTGGGGCACCCAGCGCCTGGCCACCTCCCACATCGGGCGCCAGGACATCGCTGGAACCGACCAATACAGCACCTACCGCTACGACGAGGCGGGCAACGTCCTGTCCGTCTCGGACGTCTCCCGCTCCGGCACCGACAACCAGTGCTTCACCTACGACCACGTGCGCCGTCTGACCGAGGCCTGGACCCAGAACACCACGGGCTGCGCCACCGCACCCAGCGGCGGCGTGCTCGGCGGCCCGGCCCCGTACTGGCACTCCTACACCTACGACCTGGTCGGTAACCGCACCACGGAAACCCTCCACGACCCCACGGGGAACGCGGCCAAGGACGTCAAGCGCGCCTACGCCTACCCCGACGCGGGCAAGGACCAGCCGCACACGCTGAACTCCGTGACCAGCACCGGTCCCACGGGGACGGTGAAGGACTCCTACGGTTATGACGAGACCGGCAACACCACCGGCCGCACCGTGGGCGGCACCACGCAGAGCCTGGAATGGGACGCGGAGGGCCATCTGGCGAAGGTGACCGAACCCGTCGCGGGCGGCAGCGGCAAGGTCACCGAGTATCTCTACGACAGTGAGGGCAACCGCCTGATCGGCCGCGCCCCCACCGGTACCACCCTCTACCTCGGCGCCACCGAGATCACCCTGGCCAAGGGCTCCACCACGCCCAAGGCCACCCGCTACTACGACCTCGGCGACGGCAACCAGGCCGTCAAGAGCGACGACGGCAGCGTCTCCTTCACCCTCGCCGACCATCACGGCACCGCCCAGCTCGCCATCGAGGCCGGTACCCAGAAGCTCACCCAGCGCCGCACCCTGCCCTTCGGCGGCGCCCGCGGCACCGGGCCGGACTCCTGGCCCGGCACCAAGGGCTTCGTCGGGGGCACCGACGACACCCAGGTCACCGGCCTGACCCACCTCGGCGCCCGAGAATACGACCCCATCACAGGTCGGTTCATCTCCGTCGACCCCGTCATGGCTCCGGATAGCCCGCAGCAGATCAATGGCTACACCTACGGTGACAACAACCCGCTGACCTTCGCAGACCCCAGCGGCCTGTGCCCGTTCATAGACTGCCCGACCCGGCCCGGACCCAACTACGAGAACACCACCCCTGGACACGTACCGGGTAAGAAGAAAAAATCAGCCAATGCCATCTACAAGCAGAAGGGGCTCTCCTACAGCGGGTGCAACGCCGACTGCATGATTCGCAATGCAGCGTTGAAAGACCTCAAAGCTTGGGAAAGGGAAGAGAACCGTGTCATAGACCCGGCCTGCGAATTCATAAACTGCGGACCGGGCGGGCGCCTCCCAAGCTGGACCGCAGACTGTGGATCCACCATCAGCGGCGACGCGTGCGGACCCACGCCGGGCAAACTCCGCGCTCAGTCCGCCCTTATGTCGATGGACCCAACCGGGGCCCTCGAAGCGACCCTGTGCATACAGGACCCATCGGATTCCAGATGCGGCCGGGCCCTTGTGGCGGTGATGCCCATAGTCGGCCTCAAGGCTTTCAAAGGCGGAAAGGCTCTTCTTGAAGGTGCGGAAGGGATCGGTGCGAGTCTGCCTGGTAGTGCAGGGGCTCAAATCCCTGGACGCCTGAGCAGTGATCAAATGGCGGCACTGAGTGCCGAGCATGGAGTCGAATTCGCCCTCGTTTACCGAACTGGGCCTGGGCGTAATGGCGGTGGTGGAACCTACTGGCTCTACTCTGGTAGGGAACGAGCTGTGACTGTCCCTGTCGGTGACGACGTGCGCTTTATCTCGCACACTCATCCTGGCGGTACCCCATACGCTAGCCGAGGTGACTTGAAGGTGTTGAAGTCCCTTCGGAAGGAAGGATCACCGCAGATCTCCAGCCAGGTCGTCCTGCCTGATGGTTCTGCCATACGATATGGAGGGCGTTGGATGAGAGATGGGACGTTCGCTCCATGAATTTGGATGAGTTTCGGTATCTTTGGGAAACCCAGAAGGGTCGGTACGCATTGATTAACGTCGACGAATCGGAAGGGGATGACGGGCTAGTGATCTACGACGTTCCTGGTCGATCCGTAGAACTCATCGATGATGACGACCTCCATGATGAGATTGTCCGGCACATGCGTGAAGCCGGGGTGCCCGTCATGGGTGATTTTCCGAAGTGACTGAGTTAGGGAAATACCAGAAGCCCTCTCCGGGATGTCCCGGGGGGGCTTTTGGAGTGTTTGACGGCAACAGTGACGGCAACTGGGTTTGTGTAGCACACGTACTGATTGCTGGCGGGCGAGAATCCAGTCCTCGTTCACAATGCTGGAGACGTGGCCCCAATGAGGCCCATTTGTGGCGTTCGGTCGCTGCGGCGGAGCTTTCTGGCATTCATGGCACGCGCTCTTTCAGAAGCGCCCAAAATCTTCATTCGCGTAGAGGTGTCGGATATTAATAGGCGAGACATGCGGGCTCCCATCCGGGGCATATAGGGGTTCCTTCGCATGAATAGGTGAAGTCAGCTACTTGGTGCTGGGTGAATCCAACTGGAGTGCGCTCCATAAGGTTTCGCGAAACCGTGATCGGGTATCTCGTGGACTCGGTCAGAGAGCTGAACACCAGAAGTCACATGTAAAGGGCTCCGCCGGATCCGGCGGAGCTTTCTATATGGGGTGACGGCAGTAAGTTGACGGCAACGTCAGCGGACGGGGCGGGGCAGTGCAGCGGTTCGGCGCCGTCGCTATTGACAGCCTTGGTGATCTCCGGGGTGATGAGGAGGGTACCGAGGGCGTTGACGGCGTCTCGCTGTAGGCGGAGCCTGACGTGGACGTAGACGCCGATGTGGAGTGTGGCCGAGGAGTTCCTTGATCACGACGAGTTCGACGCCCTGTTCCAGGAGCAGGGTGGCGGTGGGGGCGGAAGTCGTGAAGCGGATGCGGCGGGTGGCGGCCTTGTGGAGGAGCGTGGTGAAGGTGCGGGTGAGGTTGTTCGGGTCGATCGCTCTGCCCTGCTGAGCGGTGACCACGTGCCCGCTGCGCTGTCACGTGGTCCCTACTGCCTCTCATTCGCGCTGCCGCACTCCGTAGTGGAGCTTCAGCGACTCGAGGCAGAGGGCGGGGAAGGCGATGGGGCGTTCGGAGGCCCGGGTCTTGGTGGGAAGTGTGGTGAGTCCGACCGTGCTGGTGCGCTGCAATGTGCGGCGGATGGCGGCGATGCCTCGGTCGAGGTCGAGGTTCTCCCGTCGCAGGCCGAGGAATTCGCCCTTGCCTAGTACTCCAGCAGCACTTTGACGTTTTCCCTGTTCAGGGGCGGTTTGGGCGAGTGTAGTGGGCTGAGTTCCGGCCCGTGTTCTCTTTCCCGGACGGCCCCTCGATCGTGTGCAGCCGCCACTGATAGTGGCAGTGGTCTGGGCAGCCTCCCGGCGTGATCGACGAGCATGCAGTTGAGATCTGGAACGACGAGCTCGAGGAACTCTTCCTGCGCACCGGCCACCGCTTCAGGCGCGTCGAGCCACGTCGCAGGATGCGTGACTACATCCGTGGACTGCTGGGCCCGGTCGGCCGGAAGAACGGCTGGCAGCTGGCCGAATACGCCGGGCATCACACACCCGACCGCCTTCAGCGGCTCCTCAACGGCGCCCGCTGGGACGCCGACGAGATCCGCGACGACCTCCAGCACTACGTAGCCGAACGGCTCGGCGAGCCCGACGGGATCCTCATCCTCGACGACACCGGCTTCCTCAAGAAGGGCACCACCTCGGCCGGCGTGCAGCGCCAATACTCCGGCACCGCCGGGGCTTGTAATTGAATAACTGTCAGTTTTGATCTGTGGAGCGTCTTTCGATTGGCGTCCCACGGGCCTTCAGCTGCTCCAGGGTGCGGGCGGGC
>NZ_JBIVTV010000037.1:0-10931 GCF_044756885.1 Streptomyces sp. NPDC091412
CTCCCAAGGCCGGAATCACTCCCACGGCCAACGTCACGCTCAGCAGCGCCCCGAAGGCCCTGCCCCCGCCCCGCAATCCAGTCCGCATCCCCGCTACATCCCACCCATGTCGCTCTCACAGCTGACTTCCGTATCTAAAACGGGCAGGCAAAGGGAGCGTCAACAGGAAGGAAAGGGACATCAGTTGTCCAAGGTCAACAACCGGATGTGATCAACCATACGTTTATCGGCGACAGCACAAGACCGGCCATTTTGATGGCTTGTTCATGACTATTCTGATTGGTTCCCGCCATCCCGGGGCAGTCGAGGCCACCAGCCGGCACGTGTCACGTTGTGTGACCGAAAACGGTCGACCGGACCGCCCTCTTCCCGGCAGAGGCTTCGTGCGAGGCTGCCCTCATGCTGATCCTCCGTTCCGCCGCCCTCTTCGTCGTCGCCGCGCTGTTCGAGATCGGCGGCGCCTGGCTGGTCTGGCAGGGCGTGCGCGAGCACCGCGGCTGGATGTGGGCAGCCGGCGGCGTCCTCGCGCTCGGCGCGTACGGCTTCGTCGCCACCTTCCAGCCCGACGCCCACTTCGGCCGCGTCCTCGCCGCCTACGGCGGGATCTTCGTCGCCGGTTCGATCCTGTGGGGCATGGCCGCCGACGGCTACCGGCCCGACCGCTGGGACGTGACCGGCGTGCTGGTCTGCCTGGCGGGCATGGCCGTGATCATGTGGGCACCACGGAACGGCGGCTGACGCTCCCCTACGCTGGGGACGACGACCGCGCAGACACGCACCCGACACCCGTCCCCGAGGAGCAAGCCCATGGCCACCGCCGCCCCGTCAGCCGCCTCCCGCATCGCCGTCGTGACCGGTGCGAGCAGCGGCATCGGCGCCGCCACGGCCCGGCAGCTCGCCGCCGCCGGCTACCGGGTCGTCCTGACCGCCCGCCGCAAGGACCGCATCGAGGCGCTCGCCGAGGAGATCGGCGCGGCCGGCCACTCCGCCACCGCCTACCAGCTGGACGTGACCGACCGCGCGGCGGTGGACGAGTTCGCCACGGCCTTCAAGGCCATCGGTGTCCTGGTCAACAACGCCGGCGGGGCACTGGGCGCCGACCCCGTCGCCACCGGCGACCCGGCCGACTGGCGCACGATGTACGAGACGAACGTCCTCGGCACCCTCAACCTCACCCAGGCCCTCCTGCCCCAGCTGGAGGCCAGTGGGGACGGCACGGTGGTCGTGGTCTCCTCCACCGCCGGTCACGGCACCTACGAGGGCGGCGGCGGCTACGTCGCCGCCAAGCACGGCGCCCACGTCCTCGCCGAGACCCTCCGCCTGGAGATCGTCGGCAGGCCGGTCCGGGTCATCGAGATCGCCCCCGGCATGGTCAGGACGGAGGAGTTCGCGCTCACCCGCTTCGGCGGCGACCGGGAGAAGGCCGCCAGGGTCTACGACGGCGTGGCCGAGCCTCTGACGGCCGACGACGTGGCCGACACCATCACCTGGGCGGTCACCCGCCCCAGCCACGTCAACATCGACCTCCTGGTCGTCCGCCCCCGCGCCCAGGCGTCGAACACCAAGGTCCACCGGGAGCTGTGATGACCGACGACCAGGACCGGGAGCCGGAGCGCGCACGCCTCGCCCTGGAGAAGAAGCGCGAACGGTACGTCTGGTACTACCTCGGCTACTTCCTCTTCGGCATCCACGTCGTCGCCTTCGTGATGATCTACGCGGTCCGCCACGCCAAGTAGCCGTACGGCCCGGGCGTACGGCCGCGCCCGCGGGCCTCAGCCCTTCACGCAGACGACCTGCCGCAGCTTCGCCACGACCTCGACGAGGTCCCGCTGCTGGTCGATGACCTGCTCGATCGGCTTGTAGGCGCCCGGGATCTCGTCGACGACGCCCGAGTCCTTGCGGCACTCCACGCCCCGCGTCTGCTCCTCCAGGTCCCTGGTGGAGAAGCGGCGCTTGGCGGCGTTGCGGCTCATGCGCCGGCCGGCGCCGTGCGACGCGGAGTTGAAGGACTCCTCGTTCCCGAGGCCCTTGACGATGTACGAGCCGGTGCCCATGGAGCCCGGGATGATGCCGTACTCCCCCGCCCGGGCACTGATCGCTCCCTTGCGGGTGACGAGGAGGTCCATGCCCTCGTAGCGCTCGCGGTTCACGTAGTTGTGGTGGCAGCTCACCTCGGGCTCGAAGGTCACCCTGGCCTTCTTGAACTCCCGCCGGATCACGTCCTTCAGGAGCGCCATCATGATCGCGCGGTTGTACCTCGCGTACTCCTGGGCCCAGTACAGGTCGTGCTCGTACGCCGCCATCTGCGGTGTGTCCGCCACGAAGACGGCGAGGTCGCGGTCGACCAGCCCCTGGTTGTACGAGAGCTTCTGCGCGACGCCGATGTGGTGCTCGGCGAGTTCCTTGCCGATGTTGCGGGAGCCGGAGTGCAGCATGAGCCACACCGACTGGGACTCGTCGACGCACACCTCCACGAAGTGGTTTCCGCTGCCCAGCGTTCCCATCTGCTTCGTGGCGCGCTCCTGACGGAATCTGACCGCCTCCGCCACCCCGTCGAAACGCCCCCAGAACCCGTCCCACCCCGCGGTGGCCAGACCGTGGAACCGTCCCGGATCGACGGGATCGCCATGCATTCCCCGTCCCACCGGAATCGCCTGCTCGATCTTGGAGCGGAGGCGGGACAGGTCGCCGGGAAGATCGCCGGCCCTCAGCGAGGTCTTCACGGCCGACATTCCGCAGCCGATGTCCACGCCCACGGCCGCCGGGCAGACCGCGCCCCGCATCGCGATGACCGAGCCGACCGTCGCGCCCTTGCCGTAGTGCACGTCCGGCATGACGGCGAGGCCCTTGATCCAGGGGAGGGTCGCGACGTTACGGAGCTGCTGCATCGCCACGTCCTCGACCGTCGCCGGGTCGGTCCACATGCGGATCGGGACCTTCGCGCCCGGCATTTCCACATACGACATATCGCCCTCATTCCCCCGGAAACACAACAGAAGCATGGAAACGCAATACCAGCGCCAAGGTCAGCGAAACAGGACAACGGACCGGCGTCCACGGCAGTGCGTGCGATACACATTGTCTCCAGGGAGCGCCCCCGCCCGGCAAGCGAATAACCAGCGGGGCCATCGAAAGCGAGAGGAGCCTGACCGTGCTGCGGAAGGCGTACGTACCCGGCGCGGCCGCGCTCCTCGCGGCGCTGCTGCTGGGCGGCTGCACCGGTGGTTCGTCCAGTGACGGCCGGGCGGACAACGCCAACCCCGGCGGCGCCGACGCGACGACGGCGGCGGCCCAGCCGGGCAGGTACCGGACGCTTCCGGAGGCCTGCCGCGCGGTCGGCCACAACACCCTCGACTCACTGCTCCCCGGCATCAAGCAGATCATGGACGTGGACCAGCGGGACAAGGCCTACGAGGGCCAGGCGACGCTCACGTACGACACCGACCGCAAGGTCGGATGCCGCTGGAAGGTGGAGTCCTCGGACGCCACCGACCATCTCTCCATCGACTTCGAGCGGGTCGTCTCCTACGACAACACCGTCAGCGACGACAGTCAGGCGCAGTCGGTCTTCGCCGCCAAACGGGCCGCCGCGCACCTTCCCGAGCCGACCGCCACCGAGAACTCGGCCTCCACGACCGAGTCCAGGACCGCCTCCGGCGCGGGCTCCGCATCTCCTTCCGGTTCCGGTTCCGGCAGCACCCCGCCGTCGTCCCCGTCACCCTCGGCGTCCTCGGCGTCCTCGGCGTCCTCGGCGTCCTCGCCCTCCCCCGACTCCTCCTCGTCCGCCTCCGGCGACGCCGCTTCGGCCGACCTCCAGCCCCGGCTCCTGAGCGATCTCGGCGACGAGGCGTTGCTCGACGACGCGCTCGGCAGCTCCGGTTCGACCGCCCAGCAGCGCACCGTGACTGTGGCATTCCGCACGTCCAACGTGATCGTGACCATCGTGTACGAGGAGCAGCCGGCGACCGTCGGCGTCGTCCCGGACAGCAAGGAAATGCAGGACAAGGCAAGGAAACTGGCCGCTCGCCTGGCCGATTCACTGGGTGGTTGACGACTCCCGCGCGGCACCCGGTGACGCCGCGCTCAGTACGACAAGTGGGACCGCACGGCTGTCTCACCGCGTACGGTGGCCCCTCGGACCCGAACCGACCGCAGGAACCACGAGCGTCATGAGCGAAGGAACCATGCAGCGAGCAGCCCAGCGAGAAGTGGGGGTACCTCCCACGCCGTTCAGGCAGTGGGGGCGAGCCCCGCGCACCCCGCGAGCGAAGCGTCCGAACCGCGCCCTCGTCTGCGCGATAGCCGTTCCCGTGATGCTGCTCGCCGCGGCCTGCTCCTCCTCGGACTCCGGCTCCGGCGGCGGTGCCCAGCAGACCGCGCCGGGCGACGTGAAGGGCTCCGCGAGCGCGAGCCCGTCGCCGACGGTGCAGGCGGCGGCGTACGCGAAGCTGCCCCAGGCGTGCAAGATCCTGTCGGCCAAGACACTCGGCGAACTGGTCCCGAAGGGCACGAAGTCGGGCAAGGAGAGCGCCTCCAGCGACCTCTCCACACGTGCCGGCTGCTCCTGGAACAGCCTGGACAACAACGGCGTGAAGGGCTCTCAGTTCCGCTGGCTCAACGTGTCGCTGCTGCGTTTCGAGTCCGATGTCACCCGCGGCTCCGGTGAGAAGCAGGCGCAGGCGTTCTACGAGCGGCAGGTGCAGGACGCCCGGAGCGTGGAGAACGCGCAGAACGTGAAGTCGGAGCCGGTGTCCGGGACCGGCGACGAGGCCACGGTGGTGCGCTACGACCTGAAGAAGAAGGAAGGCACCTTCAAGCAGCAGACGGTCGTGGCGCGGACGGAGAACGTGGTCGTCACCCTCGACTACAACGGTGCCGGCCTGGCCGGTGACTCGACCCCGGACGCCAACGACCTGACGAAGGCCGCGGAGAAGGCCGCCAAGGAGGCGGTGACCGCGGTGGCGACGGCGAACGGCGCGTCCGGCGGCGGTGCGCCGAGCACCTCCTCTTCCTCCTCGGCATCCGAGTCCCCCGCGAAGTCGCCGTCGACGTCGGCCTCACCGTCGAAGTCGGCGGCCCACGGCTGACCCACGGACGGCCCGCGGAAGCGGAGCAACCGGACCGGTCCCACACCCCTCGCACAGATGTGCCACCCTGTTGCGCGCAACCAACACGCAAGGGGAGGGAGTTACGGGTGGCCACGCCACAGCTGACCCGGATGCACCGCGTTCTCATCGGCGTGGTCGTCACGGGTGCCGTGATCATCGCCGGTATCGGCTTCGCAGGTTCGTACGCGGCCGTCCGTGAACTCGCCATCAAGAAGGGCTTCGGGAACTTCAGTTATGTGTTCCCGATCGGCATCGACGCGGGCATCTGTGTGCTGCTCGCCCTGGATCTGCTCCTGACCTGGATCCGGATCCCCTTCCCGCTGCTGCGCCAGACCGCGTGGCTGCTGACGCTGGCCACGATCGCCTTCAACGGCGCCGCCGCCTGGCCGGACCCGCTGGGCGTGGGCATGCACGCGGTGATCCCGGTGCTGTTCGTGGTCGCCGTGGAGGCGGCCCGGCACGCGATCGGCCGGATCGCGGACATCACGGCGGACAAGCACATGGAGGGCGTCCGCCTGACCCGCTGGCTGCTCTCCCCCGTCCCCACCTTCCTGCTGTGGCGCCGTATGAAGCTGTGGGAGCTGCGCTCCTACGACCAGGTCATCAAGCTGGAACAGGAACGTCTCGTCTACCAGGCCCGGTTGCGCTCCCGCTTCGGCCGGGCCTGGCGCCGCAAGGCCCCGGTGGAGTCCCTGATGCCGCTGCGCCTCGCCCGGTACGGCGTCCCCCTGGGGGAGACGGCCCCGGCGGGCCTGGCGGCGGCGGGCATAGAACCGGCGCTGATCCCGCCGCGCCCGCAGGTCGAGGCGGCCGCGGACGCTCGCGCCGCCGAGGCGCCACGGATGGGCGACGGGGGAGCCGCCCAGTCCGTTCCGGCGCTGGCGGAGGCACCTCCCGGCGGGCAGCGGCCCGAACTGGCCGGCCCCCACAACGGCGGGCAGCCGGCTCCGGACGAAGCGAGCCCCTGGTTCTCCGCCCCCCAGCAGATCGACTACCACGGCGGCTACGACCCGGCGTACGAGCCGGAGCCTCCGTACGAGGAACTCCCGTACGAGGAGTGGTACGAGGAACACCAGGGGTACCAGAAAGACCAGGGGTACCAGGAGCAGCACCAGGGGTACCAGGAGCACCAGGGCGAGGCCCCGCAGCCGCAGCAGCCCGAGCCCTCCCCGGAGGACACCGGCAGCTTCCCCATCCCGGCCGGCCCGAACCGCACCCGCCAGCTCGGCGAGGGCGGCGGCACCCCGCCCGCGGAGCCGGACGAGGAGGCCTACTACCAGGTCTTCCGTCAGTCGATCAACGGCAGCCTGCCCACCCCCCGCGAGTTCGCCGACGGGGTGGAGGCCACGTACGGGATCTCGCTGCCCGACAACGAGGCCAAGCACTTGGTGAGCCGCTTCTCCAACCGCTTCAACGCGGAGCTGGAGGAAGACCACATCGCCTGAGCCGTGAACCCCGAACGACCCCTGAACAACGAAGAGGGGCCCTCGCACGAGGGCCCCTCTTCGTCGTCGTATCGCCGCGTGTCGCTTCGCTGTTCCCGCTACTCCCCGAGCAGGGCCCGCACCCGCTCCTGGCCCACCGCGAGCAGCAGCGTGGGCAGTCGCGGCCCGGTGTCCCGGCCGACGAGCAGGTGGTAGAGCAACGCGAAGAAGGACCGCTGGGCGGTCTTGATCTCCGGCGGCAGCTCCTTGGGCGTGGCGTCGGCGGAGAACCCGGCCTGGACCTTGGGCACGCCGTAGACGAGGTGGGTGAGTCCGTCGAGCGACCAGTGGTCCCCGAGGCCGTCGAGCAGCAGCCGGATCGACTGCTGGGAGGGCTCGTCGAGGGACTTCAGCAGGTCGGTGTCGGGCTCCTCCCGGACGATGGTGCGCTGGTCGGCGGGGACGTGGGTGTTGATCCACGCCTCGGCCCTGTCGTACCGCGGGCGGGCCTCGTCGAGCGAGCCCAGCGGGTTGGCGGGGTCGAGTTCGGACAGGATGCGCAGCGCCTGGTCCTGGTGGCCGGCGGTGATGTCGGCGACGGACGCGAGCGTGCGGTACGGCAGCGGGCGCGGCGTCTTCGGCAGCTCGCCGGCGGCGGTACCCACCGCGCGCGTGTACGCGGCGACGTCACCGGGCAGCGCCGAGCTGTCGGCGACCTTGGCGGCGAGCTTGTCCCACTCGTCGTACAGGCGCTGGATCTCCTGGTCGAAGGCGATCTTGAAGGACTGGTTCGGCCTGCGCCGGGCGTACAGCCACCGCAGGAGCTGCGGCTCCATGATCTTCAGCGCGTCGGCCGGGGTGGGGACGCCACCCCGCGAGGACGACATCTTCGCCATGCCGGAGATGCCCACGAAGGCGTACATCGGGCCGATCGGCTGCTTGCCGCCGAAGATCCCGACGATCTGCCCGCCGACCTGGAACGAGGACCCCGGCGAGGAGTGGTCGACACCGCTCGGCTCGAAGATCACGCCCTCGTACGCCCACCGCATCGGCCAGTCGACCTTCCAGACCAGCTTGCCGCGGTTGAACTCGCTGAGCCGGACCGTCTCCGAGAAACCGCACGCGGTGCAGGCGTAGGTCAGCTCGGTGGAGTCGTCGTCGTAGGCGGTGACGGTGGTGAGGTCCTTCTCGCAGTTGCCGCAGAACGGCTTGTACGGGAAGTAGCCGGCGGAGCCGGAGCTGCCGTCGTCCTCGGACGCGGCGCCCGACCCCTCCTCGGCCTCCAGCTCGGCCTCGTCGACCGGCTTCTGCTGCTGCTTCTTGCCCGGCTTCGGCTTGGTGCGGTACTGGTCGAGGATCGCGTCGATCTCGCCACGGTGCTTCATCGCGTGCAGGATCTGCTCGCGGTACGCGCCGGAGGTGTACTGCTCGGTCTGGCTGATGCCGTCGAACTCCACGCCCAGCTCGGCGAGCGAGGCGACCATGGCGGCCTTGAAGTGCTCGGCCCAGTTGGGGTGCGCCGAGCCCTTCGGGGCCGGGACGGAGGTCAGCGGCTTGCCGATGTGCTCGGCCCACGACTCGTCGACACCGGCGATCCCGGCCGGGACCTTGCGGTACCGGTCGTAGTCGTCCCAGGAGATCAGGTGCCGCACCGGATACCCGCGGCGGCGGATCTCGTCGGCGACGAGGTGCGGGGTCATGACCTCGCGCAGGTTGCCCAGGTGGATGGGGCCGGACGGCGACAGCCCGGACGCGACGACGACCGGTTTGCCCGGGGCCCGACGCTCCGACTCCTCGATGACGTCGTCCGCGAAACGGGAGACCCAGTCGGCGGTCTCGGTGCTCTGAGCCACGATCGGCACGTCCTCTTTCCCTGAAGTTTCTCTGAAGGTTCTCCGTGGGCAGCCGCTACGGTCGCACGGCTGACCGCTCCATTGTCCCAGGCGGGTCGGCATCCGCGAAAACACCTTTTCAACGCGTTGGACGGGCGCGAGCGGCCCGGCGTTCGCCCGTCGGCCGGAAAATTCGCTTTACCCCGCATGGGATACTGGGCCTGTCTATCCATCCGCACGAGGAGAACGGCACCCTTTCCTATGGCCTCGGTCACGTCCCTCACCGCTTCCGTCCACCAGCGCCTCGCGTCCGCCCTCTCGGCCACCCTGCCGGAGACCGCCGCCGCGGACCCGCTGCTGCGACGCAGCGACCGGGCGGACTTCCAGGCCAACGGCATCCTGGCGCTGGCCAAGCGGGCCAAGACGAACCCGCGGGAGCTGGCGGCGCAGGTCGTCGGGCACGTGGTCACCGGTGATCTGATCGAGGACATCGAGGTCTCCGGACCCGGCTTCCTCAACATCACGGTCACCGACCGGGCGATCACGGAGAACCTCGCGGCGCGGGCGGCCGACTCCGAGGGCCGGCTCGGTGTGCCGTACGCGGAGCAGCCGGGCACGACGGTGATCGACTACGCCCAGCCGAACGTGGCGAAGGAGATGCACGTCGGCCACCTGCGGTCCGCGGTGATCGGCGACTCCGTCGTCCAACTCCTGGAGTTCACCGGCGAGAACGTGGTCCGCCGGCACCACATCGGCGACTGGGGCACCCAGTTCGGCATGCTCATCCAGTATCTGGACGAGCACCCGCACGAGCTGGACCACAAGGCGTCCGAGGTGACCGGCGCGGAGGCGATGTCGAACCTCGACCGCCTCTACAAGGCCGCGCGCAAGCTCTTCGACTCCGACGAGGAGTTCAAGACGCGGGCCCGGCGCCGGGTGGTGGACCTCCAGGCCGGCGACGCGCACACGGTGGCCATGTGGCAGAAGTTCGTGGACGAGTCGAAGATCTACTTCTTCTCCGTCTTCGAGAAGCTGGACATGGATGTCCGGGACCCGGACATCGTCGGCGAGTCCGGCTACAACGACATGCTCGCCGAGACCTGCCGCCTGCTGGAGGAGTCCGGCGTGGCGGTCCGCTCGGAGGGCGCCCTGTGCGTCTTCTTCGACGACGTCAAGGGCCCGGACGGCAACCCGGTCCCGCTGATCGTCCAGAAGTCCGACGGCGGCTACGGCTACGCGGCCACCGACCTGTCGGCGATCAGGGACAGGGTCTTCAACCTCAAGGCGAACACCCTGCTGTACGTCGTGGACGCCCGGCAGTCCCTGCACTTCAAGATGGTCTTCGAGACCGCGCGGCGGGCCGGCTGGCTGAACGACGACGTGACGGCGTACCAGCTGGCGTTCGGCACGGTGCTCGGCAAGGACGGCAAGCCGTTCAAGACCCGTGAGGGCGAGACGGTCCGCCTGGTCGACCTGCTCGACGAGGCGATCGAGCGTGCCTCGGCGGTCGTCCGGGAGAAGGCGCAGGACCTCTCGGAGGAGGAGATCGCCGAGCGGGGCGCCCAAGTGGGCATCGGCGCGGTGAAGTACGCGGACCTGTCGACCTCGGCGAGCCGGGACTACAAGT
Organism: Streptomyces sp. NPDC091412; assembly: GCF_044756885.1. Taxonomy (NCBI): domain Bacteria; kingdom Bacillati; phylum Actinomycetota; class Actinomycetes; order Kitasatosporales; family Streptomycetaceae; genus Streptomyces; species Streptomyces sp. NPDC091412. The sequence continues at coordinate 9,992 of NZ_JBIVTV010000037.1, forward strand.
TCGACCTGGACCAGATGGTCTCGCTGAACGGCGACACGTCGGTCTACCTCCAGTACGCCTACGCCCGTATCCAGTCGATCCTCCGCAAGGCCGGAGAGGTACGGCCCTGCGCCCACCCGGAGCTGGAACTGTCCGAGGTGGAGCGGACGTTGGGCCTGCACGCCGACGCCTTCGCGGAGACGGTGCGGGAGGCCGCCACCGAGTACGCCCCGCACAAGCTGGCCGCGTACCTGTACCAGCTGGCGTCCCTGTACACGTCCTTCTACGACAAGTGCCCGGTGCTGAAGGCGGAGACGCCGGAGCAGGTGGAGAACCGCCTGTTCCTGTGCGACGTCACGGCCCGCACCCTGCACCAGGGCATGGCCCTGCTGGGCATCCGGACGCCCGAGCGCCTCTGAGCCTCTGAGCCTCTGACGGATCCGCCCGGTCCGTCGCCGCAGGCCCCGCCCCGTCCTCGACGCGGCGGGGCCTGCGCGCGTCTGCGAGGGCCGTCCGGGCGTCTCCCCCACCTCCTCGGGCGTGCACGGGCCGCCGGGATCGCCTTCCGTGCGCCGCACAAGATCGAAGTGCGGGGGGCACCGGGCGCGCCGACGATGACGAAGGAGCGGAGCGCGGAACTTCCCACAGTTCGGGCACTCCGCCGCGTCATGCGTCTGCGTCTTGCTTCACAGAAGGAGGAATCCATGACGGCAACGACGGAGAGCCCCACGCGGGAGAAGGCGGGCGCCGGCCAGGAGGAAGAGGAGTCCGTCATCGGACCGCTTCTGCTGGCCGCGCTGCTCGCCCGGCGTGAGGAACGCGGGGAGGACCCGGTCATCGACCACCCTCTCCTCCTCGCCGCGCTCATGCGCCGCCGGGAGGAGGGCGGGGAGTCGATGATCCAGAACCCCCTGCTGCTCGCCGCCCTGATGCGCCGCCGGGAGGAACGCGAGGAGCCCAT
>NZ_JBIVTV010000037.1:11030-34231 GCF_044756885.1 Streptomyces sp. NPDC091412
TCATCGAACACCCCCTCCTCCTCGCCATGCTCATGCGCCGCCGCGAGGAGCGCGGGGAGTCGATGATCCAGAACCCCCTGCTGCTCGCCGCCCTGATGCGCCGCCGGGAGGAACGCGAGGAGCCCATCATCGAACACCCCCTCCTCCTCGCCATGCTCATGCGCCGCCGCGAGGAGCGCGGGGAGTCGATGATCCAGAACCCCCTGCTGCTCGCCGCCCTGGCCCGGCGCTAGGCACGGGCGACACCCCGCCCCCCGACGGCCGCGCCCACCGGCATCGGGGGGCGGGTCCCGTACGGCAATCGAACTTGAGGAACCACAAATGGCAGCTGAGTCCGGCGGAGAGACGGAACGGGATCCCCTGGAGACCTTCATCGACGAGGTCTTCGAGGAAATGGTGCGCGAGTCCGGGATTCCGCACACCGGTACCGGTATCAGGCATGGGAAGGACCCGCTGACGGCGGCTCTGCTGGAAGCGGCCGCGACGTCTCTTTCCCGGCCGGCGCACTCCCGGTCCTCGGAACTGGAGAAGGCGCTGTTCGCGCAGGTCCTGGCGACCGCGTTGGCGGAATCCCTCGCGCCCGCCCTGGCGGAGGCCCTGGCCATGGAGATCATGAAGGTGCTGAACCAGCATGCCGCCTCGCACGGCGGCTCGGCCCGGGCGTCGGCGGGCGGAGGTTCCCGCGGCCGACGCGGCGAAGGCGAACGGGGCACGGGCTCATGACCCCTCCGCGCACCGGTCACGGCGCGGCGGGGCCGCCCGTGCGGAGACGGGCGGCCCGGCGGGGTGGCGGGGTCAGCGCAGCTTCTGCGCGACCTCGGTGGCCCAGTAGGTGAGGATGTTGCGCGCCCCGGCCCGCTTGATGCCGGTCAGGGTCTCCAGGATGGCCCGGTCCCGGTCGACCCAGCCCTTCTCGGCGGCGGCCTCGATCATCGAGTACTCGCCGGAGATCTGGTAGGCGGCGACCGGCACGTCCACGGCGTCGGCGACCCGGGCGAGGATGTCGAGGTAGGGACCGGCCGGCTTGACCATCACCATGTCGGCGCCCTCCTCCAGGTCGAGGGCCAGCTCCCGCAGCGACTCCCTCAGGTTCGCCGGATCCTGCTGGTAGGTCTTGCGGTCCCCCCTCAGCGAGGAGCCGACCGCCTCCCGGAAGGGCCCGTAGAACGCGGACGAGTACTTGACGGTGTAGGCGAGGACGGCCACGTCCTCCCGACCGATCTGGTCCAGCGCGTCCCGGATGACGCCGATCTGCCCGTCCATCATCCCGCTGGGGCCCACGACATGGGCGCCGGCGTCGGCCTGGACCTGGGCCATCTCGGCGTACCGCTCGAGCGTGGCGTCGTTGTCGACCCGGCCCTCGGCGTCGAGGACGCCGCAGTGGCCGTGGTCGGTGAACTCGTCGAGGCACAGGTCGGACATGACGAGCAGCTCGTCCCCGACCTCGGCGCGCACATCGCGCAGCGCGACCTGGAGGATCCCGTCCGGGTCCGTTCCCGCCGTCCCGAGGCCGTCCTTCTTGCCCTCCTCCGGCACCCCGAACAGCATGATCCCGGAGATCCCGGCCTCCACCGCCTCGGCGGCCGCCTTCTTCAGGCTCTCCCGCGTGTGCTGCACCACCCCGGGCATCGTCGAGATCGGCACGGGCTCGCTCACGCCCTCGCGGACGAACGCGGGGAGGATGAGGTCCGCCGGGTGCAGCCGGGTCTCGGCGACCATGCGCCGCATGGCGGGGATGGTGCGCAGCCGGCGAGGACGCGTACCGGGAAAGGATCCGTACTTCGTCATGCCCTCTACGCTACGCCCGCCGCCCCGATGCCTTTGCCGACGGGGAGTCGGCCGGGGCGGCGGCCGTGCCGGCCGGTCTCGGGCTTCTGCTCGGGCTGAACGGCAACGCCGCCGCGACCCTGATCGCGTTCGGCTCCGGCGGTTTCCACTTCGCCTTCCTCGCCCGTCGCGGTCGTGGCGCTCGCCGCCCGGTTGAGCGCATCGTCGCCGTCGACCTCTCCCCCGAACGGCTCGCCGTGGCCGAGCGGTTCGGCGCCACCCACACACTCGACGGCGCCGGGACCGACGTCGCGGCCTGGTGCCAGGAGCAGCTCGGCGGAGTGGACTACGCCTTCGAGGCGATCGGGAGCCCCAAGGTCGTCGAGACCCTCCCGGCCATGCTCACCTCGGGCGGCGCGGCCGTCCTGGTCGGGATGGCACCGACCGGCGCGACCGGTTCCTTCGACCTGTTCGACCTCGCCGACCAGGGGAAACGTATCCTCGGCTGCAACTACGGCTCCAGTGTCGGGGAGATCGACATCCCCAAACCGGCCCGCCTCTACCTGGCGGGCCGGCTGCCGCTGGACGACCTGATCGGCAGGACCCGGCCGCTGCGGGAGACGGCGCAGGCGTTCGACGATCTCAGGTCGCACACCGGGGTCAGGACGATCCTGACCCCGTGAGCCGTCCCGTGACCGACAGCCGCCCCGCACCCGACCACTTTCCGGAGACCTGATGTACGCCGTCACCGACCCCACCACCGGCGAAGTCGCCGAGACCTACCCGACCGCCACCGACGCCGAGATCTCGGACGCCGTCGCCGCCGCCCACGCGGCCACCTCCTGGGGCCGTACCAGCTCCGTGGCCGAGCGCTCCGCGCTGCTGCGCCGGCTCGGTGACCTGCACACGGAGCACCAGGCCGAACTGGCCGCGAGCATCGTGCGCGAGATGGGCAAGCCGCTCGCCGAAGCCGAGGGCGAGGTCGGCTTCTGCGCCGACATCTACCACTACTACGCCGACCACGCCGAGGCGTTCCTCGCCGACGAACCGCTCGACGTCACCTCCGGCCCCGGCAGCGCCGTCGTCCGGCGCAGCCCGGTGGGCGTCCTGCTCGGCATCATGCCGTGGAACTTCCCGGCCTACCAGGTGGCCCGGTTCGCCGCCCCGAACCTCGCGCTCGGCAACACCATCGTCCTCAAGCACGCCCCCCAGTGCCCGGCCACCGCCGCCCTGTTGGAGAAGCTGTTCGCCGAGGCCGGCTTCCCGGCCGGCGCGTACGTCAACGTGTACGCCACCAACGAGCAGATCGCCGAGGTGATCGCCGACCCGCGGGTCCAGGGCGTCTCGCTCACCGGCTCGGAGCGCGCCGGTGCCGCCGTCGCCGAGATCGCCGGGCGGAACCTGAAGCGCGTCGTCCTCGAACTCGGCGGCTCCGACCCGTTCATCGTGCTGTCCACCGACGACCTCGACGCGGTCGTCGAGGCCGCCGTCGCCGCCCGGCTCGACAACACCGGCCAGGCCTGCAACGCCGCCAAGCGGTTCGTCGTCGTCGAGGACCTCTACGACGCGTTCGTCGAGAAGTTCACCGCCCGGCTGCTCGCCGGCGAGACCGGTGCCCCGCTGTCGTCGGTCGCCGCCGCCGAGAACCTCGCCCGGCAGGTCGACGAGGCGGTCGCCCAGGGCGCCACGCTCCACAGCGAGGGCGAGCGGCGCGGAGCCTACTTCCCGGCCGGAGTGCTCACGGGGCTCACCACCGAACACACCGCCGCCCGCCAGGAACTCTTCGGACCGGTCGCGATGGTCTTCCCGGCGGCCGACGAGGACGACGCCCTGCGCATCGCCAACGACACTCCCTACGGTCTCGGGTCCTACGTCTTCACCACCGACCCCGCGCAGGCCGAACGCGTCGCCGACCGCATCGAGGCCGGCATGGTCTTCGTCAACGGCGTCGGCGCCGAGGGCGCGGAACTGCCCTTCGGCGGCATCAAGCGCTCCGGCTTCGGCCGCGAACTCGGCCGCCCCGGGATCGAGGAGTTCGTCAACAAGAAGCTCATCCGAACCGTGGCATAACGACTCAGGCCAGGTGAAGGGGTCCGGGCCTTCGAAAGGGGCCCGGACCACCGCACCAGCGTGTGCGGCTCGGCCGATGACAGGATGCCGTGCATGGCCGATGTGCGGAACGCAACCTGCCGCCCCCGCTGGAGACGCGTCCTGTGGTTCTTCGTCCGGGTGAGCGCCGACGCCCGCGGTCTGCGCTTCCGGACGCTGCTGCGCCGCCGGAGCGTGCCATGGGGCGACATCGCCGAACTGCGCGTGCACCGGAAGTCCGCGAGGACCCCCTGGGCCCGGAACGTCCGTCGCGTCAGCCTGGTCCTGCACGACGGACGCGAGCGGCTCCTGCCCCTGCCGCGCAGCCGGCCGACCGGCGACCCGGACTTCGACGCCGAGGTGGAAGCGCTCCGCGCGCTGCACCGCCGCTACGAAGCCACGTATTCGAGCAAGGTCCCCGCCGTGTCGTACCCCACCCCCCGGCGCGGCTGGGTGGGGTTGCTGGTCCTGTGCCCCGTGCTGCTCGCCTGCGCGGCCATGGCTGCGCAGTCCGTGTCCGAGACCGCGTCGTACGAACAGGCGTGGAAGTCGGCCACCGCGTGCACGGCCGGGACGCCCGCCACGGAGCGTGGTGAGTGCCTGCACACGATTCCGGCCGTGATCTCGCGAACCGAGGACAACCAGAGCAGGCGGCGACCCAGCTGGCTGTACTTCACCGGCGGCCGGCCAATGGAGCGAGTCGACGTCTCACGCGATGCCGCCCTGGAGTTCCAGGCCGGCGACCACGTCGAACTGACCGTCTGGCGCGGCCGGGTGATGAAGGTCGCCGGAAAGCACTACGGGTGGCACGCCGACGTCCCCACCGCCGGAAGCATGGCCGTCTTCGCGGCCGTGTTCGCTCTCGCCGCGTGCTACCCCGCGGCCCACTCGCTGCTGAGCCTGCTCGGGCGCCGGCTGCGCGACGACAGGGAGCTCCCGCCGGCCCTCCCGTTCGGGGGCGCGCTCGCCGCCACCGCCCTGTGGCTCCTGCCGCTCTGCTACCTCCACCCCACGACCCTGTTCTCCTCACCCGTGGCGATCACCTGGATGGCCGTGGGCTCGCTGGTCACGCTGGGGCTGTTCGCCGGGGCCTGGCACACCACCTGTGCGCCGGGAGCAGCGGCCGGAACGACCGGGAAGTCCGCCGCCGGAAAGTCCGCCGCCGGAAACAACGAGGAGGAGTTCCTGCCCGCCCGCTTCCTGGAGGACACCGACTACAACCCGCACGGCTTCGGCACCCACATCGTCCTGGGCGGCGGCCCCCTCGCGGTGGCGCCCGGCCCGGGCCGGTTCGCGGCGAAACCGATACCGGTGCAGCGGCTCACCCTCAAGAACGTACGACGCGCCCGGAGCTCCGACCCCGTGGACAGACACTGGGACGTCGCCGAACTCGACGACGCCGGCACCCCGGTCCGCCTCGCGGCCGAACCCGCCGACCTGGCCCGCATCCTCCGCGAGCTGGCCCTCGCGAAAACCTCGGTGAACACCGTGCATCCCGGGCCGTGAAGCCAGCCCGGCCGCCCACCGCGGGCAGAAACGCACGATGGCGGAACGCGCCCGCACGGCACGCTCCGCCACCTGCTCACACACTCACGTCGACGTACGACGCCTGCGCGACCCCGGTCGCCGTTCGCTCGGGCGGGTCACCGGGTCGCCCGCGTCCAGGGCCGCGAGGCGGCGCCTCGCGCCGAAGTCGGCCAGGGCCTCGGCCAGCTTGTGGACGGACGGCTCGGGGGCCATCACGTCCACCCGCAGGCCGTGCTCCTCGGCGGTCTTCGCCGTGGCCGGGCCGATGCAGGCGATCACCGTCACGTTGTGCGGCTTGCCCGCGATGCCGACCAGGTTCCGCACCGTCGACGACGACGTGAACATCACCGCGTCGAAGCCGCCGCCCTTGATGGCCTCGCGGGTCTCCGCCGGGGGCGGGGAGGCGCGGACCGTGCGGTAGGCCGTGACGTCGTCGACCTCCCAGCCCAGTTCGATCAGACCCGCCACGAGCGTCTCCGTGGCGATGTCCGCGCGAGGCAGGAAGACACGGTCGATCGGGTCGAAGACCGGGTCGTACGGCGGCCAGTCCTCCAGCAGGCCCGCGGCGGACTGCTCACCGCTCGGCACCAGGTCCGGCTTCACGCCGAAGGCGATCAGCGCCTTCGCGGTCTGGTCGCCGACGGCCGCCACCTTTATGCCGGCGAAGGCCCGGGCGTCGAGCCCGTACTCCTCGAACTTCTCCCGCACCGCCTTCACCGCGTTGACCGAGGTGAACGCGATCCACTCGTAGCGGCCGGTCACCAGGCCCTTCACCGCGCGCTCCATCTGCTGGGGCGTGCGCGGCGGCTCGACGGCGATCGTCGGGACCTCGTGCGGCACGGCTCCGTAGGACCGCAGCTGGTCGGAGAGCGAGGCCGCCTGCTCCTTGGTGCGCGGCACGAGGACCTTCCACCCGAACAGCGGCTTGGACTCGAACCACGACAGCTGGTCGCGCTGGGCGGTCGCGCTGCGCTCGCCGACCACGGCTATCACCGGACGCCCGCCGTCCGGGGACGGCAGGACCTTGGCCTGCTTCAGGGTCTGCGCGATCGTGCCGAGCGTCGCCGTCCACGTGCGCTGGCGGGTGGTCGTACCGGCGACCGTCACCGTCAACGGGGTGTCGGGCTTGCGGCCCGCCGAGACCAGTTCACCGGCCGCCGCGGCGACCGAGTCGAGCGTGGTCGACACGACGACCGTGCCGTCCGAGGCGCCGACCTCGGTCCAGCAGCGGTCGGAGGCCGTACGCGCGTCGACGAACCGTACGTCGGTGCCCTGGGCGTCACGCAGCGGCACCCCGGCGTACGCGGGCACGCCGACGGCGGCCGCGATGCCGGGGACGACCTCGAAGGGGACGCCCGCGGCGGCGCAGGCGAGCATCTCCTCCGCGGCGTACGTGTCGAGTCCCGGGTCCCCGGACACCGCACGGACGACCCGCCTGCCGCCCCGCGCGGCCTCCATGACAAGATGTGCGGCATCCCGCACCGCGGGGATCCCAGCGGTTATTGACGTGCCGTCAACTACCGTGAGCTGGGGCGTGCCCGTGCCCGGATGCGAGTCCGCCGAAGGACCCGGGTCCGTGTGCACGACGGCGACGCCCTGCCTGGCGTGCGTGCGCACGAGGTCGAGCACCTCGTGCTCGGCGACGAGGACGTCCGCGTTGGCCAGCGCCTCCACGGCGCGCAGTGTGAGCAGTCCCGGATCTCCGGGTCCGGCACCGAGGAAGGTGACGTGCCCGTGTTCGGGACAGGCGGGAAGGGTGGTGGGGCTCACTGTGCTCGCTCCCCCATCAGACCGGCCGCGCCCTGGGCGAGCATCTCGGTGGCGAGTTCGCGACCGAGTGCCATCGCCTGGTCGTGCGTCTGGGGCACGGGACCGGTGGTGGACAGCTGCACCAGTGCGGAGCCGTCGATCCTGCCGACGACGCCCCGCAGGCGCATTTCCTTGACAATCCGCCCGTCGCCCAGCAGGTCGGCCAGCGCGCCCACCGGGGCGCTGCAACCGGCCTCGAGGGCGGCGAGCAGTGACCGCTCGGCGGTCACGGCGGCCCGCGTGTGCGGGTCGTCGAGCTCGGCGAGCTCGGCGGCGAGGTCAGCGTCTTGGGCGGTGTGCCCCGCCCTGCACTCGACCGCCAGGGCCCCCTGGCCGGGGGCGGGCAGAATCGTGTCGACCGACAGGAAGTCGGTCGCCTCGTCGCTCCGGCCGACCCGGTTCAGCCCGGCGGCGGCGAGCACCACCGCGTCGAGCTCGCCGTTCTTGACGAAGCCGATGCGGGTGTCGACGTTGCCCCGGATCGGGACCGTCTCGATGTCCAGGCCGTGGGCGCGGGCGTACGCGTTCAGCTGGGCCATGCGGCGCGGCGAGCCCGTACCGATGCGCGCCCCGCGGGGCAGGTCGGTGAACTTCAGCGCGTCCCGGGCGACGAGCACGTCGCGCGGGTCCTCGCGCTCGGGTACGGCGGCCAGGACCAGGTCCTCGGGCTGCGTGGTGGGCAGGTCCTTGAGCGAATGAACCGCGAAGTCCACCTCGCCCCGCTGCAACGCCTCGCGCAGCGCGGCCACGAACACACCCGTGCCGCCGATCTGTGCGAGGTGCTCACGGGAGATGTCGCCGTAGGTGGTGACCGGGACGAGCTCGACAGGCCGTCCGGTCACCTGGCTCACGGCGTCCGCCACCAACCCGGACTGGGCCATGGCGAGCTTGCTGCGCCTGGTCCCGAGCCTCAGTGCCTTCTCAGTCATGCTGGCCCTCGGTTCTTGCTGTGCTTCTCGGAGTCGTCGTGCTTCTCGGAGTCGTCGGAATCGCTGTCGGCCCGGGAGACGGAGGCGACCGTCTCGGGGTCCAGGTCGAACAGGGTGCGCAGCGCGTCCGCGTATCCGGCGCCGCCGGGCTCGGCCGCGAGCTGCTTGACCCTGACCGTCGGCGCGTGCAGCAGCTTGTCCACGACACGCCGGACGGTCTGGGTGATCTCCGCCCGGTGTTTGTCGTCGAGGCTGGGCAGCCGCCCCTCCAGGCGGGCGATCTCGCTGCTCACGACGTCGGCGGCCATGGTGCGCAGCGCGACGACGGTGGGTGTGATGTGCGCCGCCCGCAGGGCCGCCCCGAAGGCCGCGACCTCGTCGGAGACGATACGGCGGACCTGGTCGACGTCGGCGGCCATCGGAGCGTCGGCGGAGGCCTCGGCCAGCGACTCGATGTCCACCAGGCGCACCCGGGCGAGCCGGTGCACGGCCGCGTCGACGTCGCGCGGCATGGCGAGGTCCAGCACGAAGAGGGCCGGCTCGGGGCGCGGAGCGACGGCGACCGGCTCGGGCCTGCGGTGCTCGGGGATCCGGCCGGCGGTGGCCACCGTCGCGGCGAGCGCGGTGATCAGCTCGGCATCGGTCTCCGGGCCGGCCTCGGCACGCGCGGACTCGCGGCGGTCGAGAGTTCCTCCCCCAAGCTCTCGGCTCCGCTCGAGCAGGGCGGCACCCCCATCGACCCACGTACCGTGCTGCTCCAGGGTGGCCGCGTCCATGCCGGCCACGGCGGACTCGCCCATCAGGGAGAAGCCGGGCTCGGCGGCGGCGAGGTCCAGCGGGCAGTTCTCGTCGGCACCCGCGGCGCCCACGGGCGGCAGGGGGGTCTCGCGGACGTCCGTCCGCACCGCCGTACGGCCACTGCCGTGCTCTTCCGCGACGGCCTGCGACACGGCGACGGGCACCCCGGTACGGCCCTCGATGGCGGAGGTGACCGTCTCGGCGGTCAGGACCAGTCCGGTCGCGCCGGTGCAGGAGACGGCGACATCTGCACGTGTCAGCTCGAGCGGCACCGCGTTCATCGGTACCGCGCGGGCCAGCACGTCCGTGTCGTCGCCCTCGGTGAGGATCTGGACGAGGCGCTCGGCCCGGTCCGGCGTACGGTTGGCGATCACTATCTCGCGGACGCCGACCCGCGCGAGCGTGGCGGCGGCCAGCGACGACATCGAACCGGCGCCGATGACCAGGGCCTTCTTGCCGCGCGCCCAGTCCTGCACGTCCGCGCCCGCGGACAGCTGCTCCAGGCCGAAGGTGACCAGGGACTGTCCGGCGCGGTCGATGCCGGTCTCGGAGTGGGCGCGCTTGCCGACCCGCAGGGCCTGCTGGAACAGGTCGTTCAGCAGACGCCCGGCGGTGTGCAGGTCCTGGGCGCGGGCCAGCGAGTTCTTGATCTGGCCGAGGATCTGGCCCTCGCCGACGACCATCGAGTCCAGGCCGCAGGCCACCGAGAACAGGTGGTGGACGGCCCGGTCCTCGTAGTGCACGTAGAGGTACGGGGTGAGTTCCTCGAGACCGACCCCGCTGTGCTGGGCGAGCAGTGTGGACAGCTCGGCGACACCGGCGTGGAACTTGTCCACGTCGGCGTACAGCTCGATGCGGTTGCAGGTGGCGAGCACGGCGGCCTCGGTGGCCGGCTCGGCGGCGACCGTGTCCTGGAGCAGCTTGTCCTGGCCGTCCGCGCTCAGCGAGGCGCGCTCCAGGAGGCTGACCGGGGCGCTGCGGTGGCTCAGTCCGACGACGAGGAGACTCATGCCGGCATCACGGCGGGGACATCCCCGTCCGGGCCCTGGTCGGTGGACTCGTCGCGGACCGCGGCGGCGGGCGGGAGGGTGCGGTCGGCGACGGCCTCCTCACCGGCCTTGCGCTGCTCGTGGAAGGCGAGGATCTGAAGCTCGATGGAGAGGTCGACCTTGCGCACGTCGACGCCGTCCGGAACGGACAGCACGGTCGGCGCGAAGTTCAGGATGGAGGTGACACCGGCGGCCACCAGCCGGTCGCAGACCTGCTGGGCGGCGCCCGCGGGGGTCGAGATCACGCCGATCGACACGCCGTTGTCCCGGATGATCTTCTCCAGCTCGTCGGCGTGCTGGACCGGGATGCCGGCGACGGGCCGGCCGGCCATCGCGGGGTCGGCGTCGATGAGCGCGGCGACGCGGAAGCCGCGGGAGGCGAAGCCGCCGTAGTTGGCGAGGGCGGCGCCGAGGTTTCCGATACCGACGATCACAACCGGCCAGTCCTGGGTGAGCCCCAGTTCGCGGGAGATCTGGTACACGAGATACTCGACGTCGTAGCCGACCCCGCGGGTCCCGTAGGAGCCGAGGTAGGAGAAGTCCTTGCGCAGCTTGGCGGAATTGACCCCCGCCGCGGCCGCGAGCTCCTCGGAGGAGACCGTGGGCACCGAGCGCTCCGACAGTGCGGTCAGGGCTCGGAGGTACAGCGGAAGCCTGGCGACGGTGGCCTCGGGAATCCCTCGGCTACGGGTCGCCGGTCGGTGAGTTCGGCCAGTTGCCACGGTGCTCCTGCGGGTAGAGCGGGGCTGCGGGCGGTCATATGTCCCCAGACCGCCCCGTCGACAGCAGGCTATGTCTTTGTGAACGTGTGCACAAAGATGGTGTCCGATTTGCCCGGCCAACGTGACCGGGGTCACGCACCCCCGACGCGGATGTTTGGAACCGGCACATCCGCACCTCTGTGCCTTTCTTGTTGGGGGCAAAACCGCACACTCTCCTCTACGATCCCCACCCCCGAGGCCAAGACGCCATCGATTCTAGGCGACTTCCGGCCAGTTTGGACTCCTCGGTCAGTCCCGATCAGCCCGCGAGCTCCTTGCGCAGCCGCCCCTCGTTCACCCGCCAGAAGGTGTGCTGTTCACCGTCGACGAGTACAACCGGAATCTGCTCCCAGTACTGGTCGTACAACTCCGGATCCTGGGTGATGTCCTTCTGCTCCCAGGCGACGCCCAGGTCGGCGCAGACCTTCTCCACGACGGCCTGCGCGTCGTCGCACAGGTGGCAGCCCGGCTTGCGGACGAGGGTGACGAGCCGCCCCTGGGGCCCGGGGGACCTGCGGCGGAAGATGGGACTCATGTCGGCCATTGTCGCTCCGGCACGGGGCCGCGGAACCCCGCCGGCGCGGACCGCCGCAACGACACCGTCGCGAAGAGTTCACGGGCCGCGAAACCTTTCGACTCCGGAACCACCCGGCCAACTGGCTATGCTCACGCCATGGCCGCTCTCGGATGGCTCACTTCCCGTAGGCGCTCCGCCACGGCGCGAAGCGTGTTGGCAGGCGAGGCCTCTGCGGAGGCAGCGCGCAAATCCTCGCAGGAAGCGGGCGTCCCGCCGGCCCCGCGGGAGGCGTCGGAGTTCCCGGTGCACGGGGACGAAAGGGCCGCCGCCTTCTTCGACCTGGACAACACCGTCATGCAGGGCGCCGCGCTGTTCCACTTCGGCCGGGGCCTGTACAAGCGGAAGTTCTTCGACACGCGCGACCTCGCCAAGTTCGCCTGGCAGCAGGCGTGGTTCCGGCTGGCCGGGGTGGAGGACCCCGAGCACATGCAGGACGCCCGCGACTCGGCGCTGTCGATCGTGAAGGGCCACCGGGTCGCCGAGCTGAAGTCCATCGGCGAGGAGATCTACGACGAGTACATGGCCGAGCGGATCTGGCCGGGCACGCGCGCACTCGCCGAGGCCCACCTGGAGGCCGGTCAGAAGGTGTGGCTGGTCACAGCCGCGCCGGTGGAGATCGCCCAGGTCATCGCCCGCCGGCTGGGCCTGACCGGCGCCCTGGGCACGGTGGCGGAGTCCGTCGACGGCGTCTACACCGGCCGACTGGTCGGCGAACCGCTGCACGGCCCGGCGAAGGCGGAGGCGGTGCGCGCCCTGGCCACGGCGGAGGCCCTGGACCTGACCCGCTGCGCCGCCTACAGCGACTCCCACAACGACATCCCCATGCTGTCCCTGGTCGGCCACCCCTACGCCATCAACCCCGACGCCAAGCTCCGCCGCCACGCCCGGGAGATGGACTGGCGCCTGCGCGACTACCGCACCGGCCGCAAGGCGGCCAAGGTCGGCATCCCCGCGGCGGCCGGCGTCGGCGCCGTCGCCGGCGGCACCGCCGCGGCCATCGCCCTGCACCGCCGCCGCCGCTGACGCCGCAGTACCGCACCGCCGCTCCCCCACTCGTCACCGGCCGCTCACGCCCCGCGCTCGCGGCCGGCCACCGTCCGTACCGCCCGCGGCCCGTACCGCCCAGTGGCGGTACGGGCCTCAGCCGATCGCGTTCGTGCGGCGCACCCGGAACCGCGGGCAATTGACCGAACGTACGCCCATGCCGTTCTGGCCATTCGAATTGGCGGTGCATCGCCAGGATGCGCCCCGGACACACACCGAAGACGGAACAGATCGGTCAGCAAACGGTCACTCTCCGACGTCCGATCGCACGCCAATCGGTTACGGAAGCGACGGAATCGATGATTTGAGCAACTCGGTGTAGCAGTGCCTGTACGAAGCGTTATTCTCCTCAGACGCAAACCAGTTACCCCATCGTCGCTACGACGGGTGAACGGTTCCGCACTGCACGTGATGGAAGCTCTGCCTCTGGGAGTCCCGTGTACCCACACGTCGGGGTTGACGCCTCGGGCCTGGCTACGCTCCGCGCAACGGTCCTGGACCTGCTGCGCGGTCTCGTCCCCACCGCGTACGCCGGCCCCGTATTCGCCACCGCCGCGCCGGTAGGTCCGGCCTACGCGCTGGCCGACGGCATGGAGCAGGTGCCGACTCGCAGCGCCGTGGTCGAGGGACGACGAACCGGCGACGGACGGGCGGCCGGCCGCCGAGGACGCTCGGCCTCGGCGGGCACCGTCCGGCGGCCCGCCGCGGACAGCGACAGCGCCCGGATGATGGAGCTCGTCGAGCGCGCCCAGGCCGGCGAGGCCGATGCCTTCGGACGGCTCTACGACCAGTACAGCGACACCGTGTACCGGTACATCTACTACCGTGTCGGCGGCAAGGCGACGGCCGAGGACCTCACCAGCGAGACCTTTCTGCGCGCCCTGCGCCGCATCGGCACCTTCACCTGGCAGGGCCGCGACTTCGGCGCCTGGCTGGTCACCATCGCCCGCAACCTCGTCGCCGACCACTTCAAGTCCAGCCGGTTCCGGCTCGAGGTCACCACCGGCGAGATGCTCGACGCCAACGAGGTCGAGCGCTCCCCCGAGGACTCCGTCCTCGAGTCCCTGTCCAACGCCGCCCTCCTGGACGCCGTACGACGGCTCAACCCGCAGCAGCAGGAATGCGTCACGCTCCGCTTCCTCCAGGGCCTGTCCGTCGCGGAGACCGCCCGGGTGATGGGCAAGAACGAGGGTGCCATCAAGACCCTTCAGTACCGGGCCGTGCGCACCCTGGCCCGGCTTCTCCCCGACGACGCGCGCTGAGCCGCACACACGCTCCGCGACCTTCAACTCACGCTCCGTCGAAGCGCGTTGACTTCTCGATCCGATCCGCCCGGGTCCGTAACCCAAGTGCCGCGCCGCTCGTTGTGCGGGATAGAGGCTCCCTGTGGTCACGCCCTGGCCAATCCTGGTCGACCGACCCGGAAGAAGCGGCTGTGGACGTGCACCCTCAGGACCCCCGGGGAGTCGACCGTGATGACGAGAGGAGGTGCCGCCAGTGATCGCGAATGTATCGGCGCACCGGCGGGCGAACGCCTTCGCCCAGGCCCTGGAAGAACTGTCCGACCGGGGCACGGCGGCCGAACAGGCCGAAGGACCGGCACGGGCCCCGGCTGCCGCGGAACAGACCGAGCAGGGCCGCATGCTGGCCCTCGCCACCGGTCTGGACGCGCTGCCGCGGCCGGAGCTGGACCCCGAGGTCAAGGTCGTCCAGCGGGCCCGCCTGGTGGCCGCGATGGAGGCCATGCTCCAGGAGAGCACCGCGGCGGGCGAGGCGAGTGACCCACCGGTGCCCGCCCAGAAAACGGGGAGCGAAGCGACTTCCTTGGAAGGGCGGCGGCGGCGGGGGACGGGCGGGCGGGCGCGCGGCGCACACCGGGCGAGCGGCCTGGGGAAACTGCGGCCGCGCACGCGGCTGAGCAAGTCGCTGGCCGCCGGCGGACTCAGCGTGGGTGTGGCCGCGGGAGCCTTCGGCGGAGTGGCCGCCGCCAGCTCCAGCGCCCTCCCCGGTGACTCGCTGTACGGCCTCAAGCGCGGCATCGAGGACTTCAAGCTCACCTACCTGACCGACGGCGCCGACGAGCAGGGCCAGGCCTACCTCGACCTCGCCTCGACCCGGTTGAGCGAGGCCCGCAGGCTGATGGAGCGCGGCCGCGGCGGCGGGCTCGACCACGAGTCGCTCGGCGAGATCCGCCGCACCCTGTCCGGGATGCAGCACGACGCGACCGAGGGCCACCGCCTGCTGCACGAGGCGTACGAGCGCGACCCCGACTCCCTGCGTCCCATCCAGGCCCTCTCCACCTTCTCGCGGTCCCACCGCGAGGCCTGGGGCGCGCTCCGCGACCGCCTCCCCGTGCAGCTCGGCGACGTCAGTCAGCAGGTGTCGTCGGTGTTCGACGCCATAGACGACGAGGTCGCCCCGCTCCAGTCGATGCTCCCCCAGCACCCCGCCCCGGGCGGCGACGGCACGCAGCACGGCCCCCGGCCGACACCGACCGCCGGTTCGCCTGGCGCCGCGCACTCGGCCCAGCCCAGCACCGGCGGCGACACCTCCTCCGGCAGCCCCCACACCGGCAGCGACAGCCCCAGCGCGTCGACCGGCTCGGGCAGCGCGGACGAGGGGCTGTTCGGCGGCTCCACCGGCGGTCTGCTGGACCCGCCGAAGCCCAGCAGCGGCAGCGCCTCGCCGTCCGCGACCAAGTCGCCGTCCAGCGGCCCCGACGTGACGATCCCGCCGCTTCTCCCGGGCCTGCTGCCCGGCCTCGGTATCAACGCGGAGGACGCGAAGTAGGCGGTGCCGGGCACAGCCCCACGAAGGCGGGGGCACCCCTCACCAGGGGTGCCCCCGCCTTCGTGGGGCACGGTCAGAAGAACACCGACCTGCGCTGCACCAGCAGCTTGTAGAGGGTGTGCTGGATCTGTTCGCGGACCTGGTCGGTCAGGTTGAACATCAGCATCGGGTCCTCGGCCGCCTCCGGCGGATACCCGTCCGTCGGAATGGGCTCGCCGAACTGGATCGTCCACTTCGTCGGCAGCGGGATCGCGCCCAGCGGCCCCAGCCACGGGAAGGTGGGCGTCAGCGGGAAGTACGGGATGCCCAGCAGCCGCGCGAGGGTCTTGGCGTTGCCGATCATCGGGTAGATCTCCTCGGCCCCGACGATCGAGCACGGGATGATCGGCACGCCCTGGCGCAGCGCGGTCGACACGAAGCCGCCGCGCCCGAACCGCTGCAGCTTGTAGCGCTCGCTGAACGGCTTGCCGATGCCCTTGAAGCCCTCCGGCATCACCCCGACCAGCTCGCCCTGCCCGAGCAGCCGCTCGGCGTCCTCGGTGCAGGCGAGGGTGTGGCCGAGCTTGCGGGCGAGTTCGTTGACCACCGGCAGCACGAACACCAGGTCGGCCGCGAGCAGCCGCAGATGCCGGTCCGCGGGATGCCGGTCGTGCACGGCGACCTGCATCATCAGCCCGTCCAGCGGCAGCGTGCCGGAGTGGTTGGCGACGATCAGGGCGCCGCCCTCGGCGGGAATGTTCTCGATGCCCTTCACATCGACCCGGAAGTACTTCTCGTACAGAGGCCGCAACAGGGACATCAGAAGCTGGTCGGTGAGTTCGGCGTCGTAGCCGAAGTCGTCGACGTCGTAGTCCCCGGTGAGGCGGCGGCGCAGGAACGCCAGACCGCTTGCGATGCGCCGCTCCAGACCGCCGTCCTGCGACGGCCGGCTCGGCGGCTCTGGCGGCTGTCCCTCACTGGTCACCGGGACATCATCCTGCGCGGCCCCCCTGCCGGGCAGGGGCTGCACCTCGCCGACCGCCGCCGGCTCGGCGCCGGTGCGGCGGCTCCCCGTGCTCCGGCGCCGCGACGGCCGCTGTCCGGCGCTCCCGCGGGACCGGTCGTCGTCGAACGGAATGACCTTGGCGTCCGCCATGCTGCTGCGCTCCTCAGTAGGCGCTCTGCGTCGGGTGGCCACTGCCCGGGTGGGACAGGGCGGCGATCCGGTCGACGGCCCCCGCGAGGACCTCCGGCGGCAGCAGCCCGGGGCCGCGGCTGCGGGCGAATTCGGCGAAGGTCTGCGCGGTCGTGTACTTGGGTGCGAAGCCGAGTGTTTCGCGCATCTGGTCCGTCGCGACGACCCGGCCGTGGGTCAGCAGACGGATCTGCTCGGGTGAGAAGTCCGTCATTCCCAGCGTACGCACCAGCGAGCCCGCCCACGTCACGGCGGGAAGCAGCAGCGGCACCGTGGGGCGTCCCAGCCGCCGGGAGCACTGCGACAGCAGCAGCACGCCGTCGCCGGCGATGTTGAACGTGCCGCTGTTGAGGGTGGCGCGACGCGGCTCGTGCGAGGCGATCCGCAGCACCTCGATCACGTCGTCCTCGTGGACGAACTGCAACCGCGGGTCGTAGCCGAACACCGTCGGCAGCACCGGCAGCGAGAAGTACGAGGCGAGCGGGGTGTCCGCCGTCGGGCCGAGGATGTTGGCGAACCTGAGCACGCACACGGCGACGTCCGGCCGCCGCCTGGCGAAGCCCCGCACATACCCCTCGACCTCGACCGTGTCCTTCGCGAAACCGCCGCTGGGCAGGGACTTGGGCGGGGTGGTCTCGGTGAACACCGCCGGGTCCCGGGGCGCGGAGCCGTAGACGTTGGTGCTGGACTTGACCACCAGCCGCTTGACGGACGGGGACTTCTGGCAGGCCCCCAGCAGCTGCATGGTGCCGATGACGTTGGTCTCCTTGACCAGGGCCCGGCTGCCGCTGCCCAGCGCGGTGCCGGTCACGTCCATGTGCACCACCGTGTCGGCGGACGTCTCGGCGAGCACCCGCGCGATCGTGGGCTGCCGGATGTCCGCCTGGACGAAGTCGGCGCCGCCCAGATGGTGCTCGGGCGGAACCGCGTCCACGGCGACCACCCGGTCGACCTCCGGGTCACGCTGGATGCGCCGTACGAACCGGCCCGCGAGCTGACGGGCCACTCCGGTCACGAGCACGACCTGTCCCAAGATCAGCGCCTTCCTTCCCGCCCGGATCACCGCCGGGTTCCCCGTGTGCGGCCAACCTATCGGGTCGAGGTTGCGCTGCGGCGACCTCTCGATGCGCGACGTGACGGCAGGTACGTGCGTGCGAACGGGATGGCGCCACCCCCGCGGGCGGCCGGCCCGGGACGCACGCGACCCCCCACCGGATGCGGTGGGGGGTCACAGACACGCTTTCGCGTTGGCGCGTACCTCGCGCGACCGGCGTCTACTTCTTGTTGCGACGCTGGACGCGGGTGCGCTTGAGCAGCTTGCGGTGCTTCTTCTTGGCCATCCGCTTGCGCCGCTTCTTGATAACAGAGCCCACGACTACCCTCGCTCACTTCTCATCACTCGGTGTTTGGGCGCCATGGGCCCACACGACCTACGAGGGGCTAGCCTACCCGCCCGAGCGCTGAGGTCGTAATCGAGGTTTCCGGAGGGATCCGGAAGTGTTCCGTAGTGTCCTTCACGGACCCCTCCTGATCGTCGTCAGGCGGTTTCCACCCCCACGTAGCTCTCGCGGAGGTACTCGTGAACCGCTTGCTCCGGGACGCGGAAAGACCGCCCCACGCGGATCGCGGGCAGATGACCGCTGTGCACCAGGCGGTACACGGTCATCTTCGACACTCGCATGACCGAGGCGACTTCCGCCACGGTAAGGAACTGAACCTCGTTCAGAGGCCTTTCGCCAGCTGCAGCCATGACACACCTGAACCTTCCGCACTCGACGGCCACCGGCTTCCCCTTCCGGTGACTCTTCGTCGTTGCGTGCTCACTCCCCAGACTAGGGGCGGGTGATGCGAGTGGGGAAGAGGTGGACCATCGGCGGCCTACTGTGACAGACAGGCGCGATTGAGTACGTAGCGGGCCAGCGGGCGGTACCAGGCGGGCCGTACGCCGTCATCAAGTGGAACGACGACGGACACGCGCCCCTCCGCCTGCCCGACGAAGAGCGCAGGGTCGTTCGTGTCGGCCGGCCCCATGGCCTCGAACCCCAGCTGACCTGCACCGCAGACCCAGCCGTGATCCCCGATCACCAGTTCCGGCAGCGGGCCGCCGGCGTCGGCCGCCGCCGCGAGCGCCAGCCGAACCGGGAGCGGTGAATGCGTGTGCGCGCCGGGCTCACAACCGGAGCGTTCCGTGCCGGGAGGCCGGACCAGGGCGACTCCTCGTACGTACTCGAGGCGGCACGTGCGTAGGCCGAACCGGGTCGTTATGTCGACACAGCGACCCTGCGCGGGGGTGAGGACGGTACATCCCGCCGCCGACAGGGCGTCCGCCAGCGCGGCGTAGAAACCGAGCAGCCGGTGCGGGTGCCCGGTGCCGAGGAGCACGGGGGCACCGCGCCGCGCCGCCGCACCGAGCCGGTCCGCGAAGGCGTCCAGCGCGGCCAGCGTCAGATCCGGGTCGATGACATCGGGACCGAAGGTGTGCCGCGCATCGGCCGAAACACCACACCTGCGCGCCATCAGCTCGATCAAGTCCCCCTGTTGCCAAGGACCTTCGGGGTCGATCCCGATCAGCACCCGGGGATCCCGGGCCGCGAACAGCCGATAGCTGCGCAGACCGGCCTCCCGCGTCGTGGTCACCATCCCGGCGAGACGGGCCCTCACCAGATGGGCGCGCAGCGCCGCGATGCTCAACACCCGAGCGATGCTGACGCACGCCCTGCGCGATCGTCCCGTGAACCCGGGAACACCGCACAGTCGGCCTAATCGCAGGGCCCGTCCACCGGCGACCGGCGCCTACGGCAGCAGGCCCCGCAGCGGGAACACCGCCCGCCGGGTCGCCAGGATCGCCTGGTCCAGCCGGTCCGCCGGGTCGTACCCCGCCTCCCAGTCCGCCCAGGACACCGGCCACCGCCCGTCGGTCATCCGCATCGGGCCCAACTGCCGTGTCCGCGCGTACACCGTCTGACGCCAGCTCTCGGGAATCACCGTCTCCGGCTCCACCGGCCGTCCCGCCGCGATCCCCACCAGATGCGTCCACGACCGGGGTACGACGTCCACCACCGCGTACCCGCCCCCGCCCAGCGCGACCCACCGCCCCTCGGCATGCTCGTGCGCCAGCTCGTGGCACGCCATCTGCACCGCCCGCTGCGCGTCCAGCGACACCGCCAGATGCGCCAGCGGATCCTCGAAGTGCGTGTCGGCCCCGTGCTGGGTGACCAGCACCTGCGGCCGGAAGTCCGCGACCAGTTCCGGCACCACCGCGTGGAACGCCCGCAGCCACCCGGCGTCCCCGGTCCCCGCCGGCAGCGCCACGTTCACGGCCGAGCCCTCGGCGGACGGGGCCCCGGTCTCCTGCGGCCATCCCGTCTGCGGGAACAGCGTCCGGGGATGCTCGTGCACCGAGATCGTCAGCACCCGCGGGTCCTCCCAGAACGCGGTCTGCACCCCGTCCCCGTGGTGCACGTCGGTGTCGACGTACACGACCCGCTCGGCACCCAGCTCCAGCAGCCGCGCGATCGCCAGCGCGGCGTCGTTGTAGACGCAGAAGCCCGACGCGGCGCCGGGCATCGCGTGGTGCAGCCCGCCCGCGAAGTTCACCGCGTGCAGCGCGTCTCCGCCCCACACGGCCTCCGCCGCCGCCACCGACTGCCCCGCGATCAGCGCGGACACCTCGTGCATCCCGGCGAACGCCGGATCGTCCAACGTCCCCAGTCCGTACGTCCCGTCGGCCGATCCCGGGTCCGCCGACGCGGCCTTCACCGCGGCGATGTAGTCCTCCCGGTGGACCAGCCGCAGCGTCGACTCGCCGGCCGGCCTGGCCGCCACCAGCCGCACCTCCCGGTCGAGTCCGAGCGCGCCGACCAGTTTCCGGGTCAGGAAGAGGCGGACCGGATCCATGGGGTGGTCCCGACCGAAGTCATAGCCCGTTACTGCCTCGTCCCACATCAGCTGTGCGCGGCCGCTCATGACCGCCACCGTATCGGTCCGCTCGCGGCGCGAACGACCCGGCGCACACCCACGTCACCAGCACCAAGGCCATGGGCACCAGCATCGCCCCGCGGTAGCTCCACGCGTCGCCCAGCGCGCCCACCAGCGGCGAGCCGACCAGGAAACCCACGTAGTTGAAGATGTTGAGCCGTGCGACGGCCTTGTCCGAGGCGCCCGGGCCGTAGTTGTCAAAAGCGTGGCGCCCGGCCGCGGCGAAGGTCTGCGGCACCAGCACGCACAGGCCCAGCCCCAGCAGCGTGAACCCGAGCATGCCCACCCAGGGACCGGGCGCCCCGGCGACCACAGCGAACCCCAGCGCCGCGACCAGCGCACCCACCCGTACGACGGCCACGGCACCGAACCGCCGCACCCCGGTGTCCCCGATGGCCCGCCCCAGCAGCGTGGTGACCATGTAGACGTTGTACGGCACCGTCGCCAGCTGCTCGGAGCTGCCCAGCGTGTCCTGGAGGTACTTCGCGCTCCAGTTGGAGACGGTCGAGTCCCCGATGTACGCGAAGGTCATCACCAGACACAGCGGCAGCAGCAGCCGGAACGCGACGTTCCCGCCGCCTTCCCCGGCCTTTTTTCCGGCCTCGTCCGGTGCGGCGGCGGAGTCGGCGTCGACGTACCACCGGCTGCCCACGAGGACCGCCGGCAGCAGCACCCCCACCACCGGCAGGTACGACACCCACAGCGCCAGGTGCCAGTGCGCCCCGGCCCAGGCCAGCGAGGCACCCACGATCCCGCCGAGGCTGTAGACGGCGTGGAAGCCGAGCATGATGCTGCGGCCGTACGCCCGTTGCAGGCTCACCCCGAGCATGTTCATCGAGGCGTCCAGCATTCCCACGGCCAGCCCGAACGCGGCCAGGGCGACCCCCAGTTCGGCGACCCGGCCGCCCGCCCCGACACCGAGCAGGGACAGGAGGACGACGGGCTGGGACCAGCGCAGCAGCCGGCTGGGCCGGACGCGTTTCACCAGGTGTTCGGCGGTCGTGCTGCCGATGCCGGCGAGGATCGGCACGGCGGCCAGGAAAACCGGCAGCAGCGCGTCGGAGACCCCGTACCGGCTCTGGATGGCCGGGATGCGCGTCACGAGAAGAGCGAAGGCGACGCCCTGCGCGAAGAAGCTGAACGCCAGCGAGGCCCTACCGCGCCGCAGCACATCTGTCATGGCCGCGAGCGTAGGGCCCTGGGCTACCTGTGGGTAGGTCCGGTGAAAGATGAATTCTGCTCAGCTTCGGGCGAGGGCGAACCCGTTCGGGGACTTCTGGGCCATGGCGGGCTCCCGGCCGTTGGCGGGCTCCTGGGCCATGGCGGGCTCCTGGGCCTGCGTGGCTTCGGCGTTCGTCCCGGCTTTCGTCTCGGCCATCAGCATGTGCGCCATCGGCCCGGCGGCGAGAGCACCGCTCAGGAGGAACCCGAGCACCATCGCGATCACCATGATCACGGTGCCGAGCCACACCATGGTGTCCACCGGCAGCGTGTAGGCGCCCACGACCCGCACCACGCACTCCGCGAGCAGCACCACGCCCCACACCAGCGAGAACACCTTCTCCGCCCGCTGGAAGTCCGCGGATTCGGCTGCCAGTCGCGCCCAGACGGCCTCCCGCCTCGCGTCGCCCTTCACCAGCCAGGGCTTCATGGCGGCGGTCATCATCGGCCTGCCCATCGCCACGGACACCAGGATGCCGATGCCGATCGCGCTGCTGACGCCGCTGTCCTTGGCGAGCATCAGCCGCGGGTCACCGGCGACGAAACTCAGCAGCAGCCCGACGACGTTGACGAACAGGATGAGCGCGGCGAGCCCGTTGACCCGGCGCTCCCTGGCCGCGGCCCACCCGGTCCGCAGGGCCGGGACCACGCTGCTCCACCCCAGGGCAGCCAGCGTGCTCATCCCGAATCCGTTCTTGAGCAGGTAGTACCCGCCGACCGGCACCGCCACATCCACGAGCAGAGGGGCGAGGTTCGCGCGCTTCGTGTTCGTCGTCATGCTCAAATCCTCGCGGGCGAGGGGGGTCCGCCAGTAGAAACGATCGTCCGGAGCTCCGCATGACAATTGTCAGTGCCGCGGCGGTGGCCGGCGTCATGTCATCAGGTCGGCCAACTCCTCCATGCGAAAGAAGAGTTGGGTGGCATCCGCGAGCTTCGCGGCCGGGGTCATCGCCGTGAACCCGTAGACGTCCATCCCGGCCGCGACGGCAGCCCGCACACCCAGCGGGGAGTCCTCGACGACGACGCATCGCTCGGGGGCCACTCCCATCCGGTCGGCCGCGTGGAGGAACAGGTCCGGCGCCGGCTTGCCCCGGCCCACGTCCTGCGAGCTGAAGATCCGCTCATCGTCGAACCACCGGTCAAGTCCGGTCGCCCGGTGCCCGACCCGGATCCGCTCATGACTCCCCGAGGACGCGACACAGTACGGCGTCCCGTCCACCGTCAGCTTCTCCAGTACGTCGGCGGCACCGGCCACCGGCTTCAGCTCCCGCCGGAACGCGGCGAAGACACGGGCGTGGAAGACGTCGTCGAAGTCGTCCGGCAGCCGCTTCCCCGTCCGCTCCAGGACGAGGTCGTGGATCCGGTGCATCGCCGACCCCATGTAGTCACGGATGGAGTCCTCGTACGAGGTGGGGTGCCCCAGCTCGGTGAGGCAGGCGGCGAGGAGCCGGTTGGAGATGGGCTCACTGTCGACGAGGACGCCGTCGTTGTCGAAGATGACGAGGTCATAGCGCATGACTACGAGCCTAGGCGAGTGCCGGCCGACCGAGCGTAAACGCAGAAAACCCCCGTGCCGAATGGCACGGGGGTTTTCTCAAAATTTGTTCGGCGGCGTCCTACTCTCCCACAGGGTCCCCCCTGCAGTACCATCGGCGCTGTGAGGCTTAGCTTCCGGGTTCGGAATGTAAC
>NZ_JBIVTV010000038.1:0-30166 GCF_044756885.1 Streptomyces sp. NPDC091412
TCCCCGGAGTCGAGAACACGCCTGATCTCGGATACGGGGACGCCGAGGGAGCGCAGGGACCGAATCGTGCGCAGCCGAGCCAGGGCCTCGGGCGCGTAGCGCCGGTGGCCGCCGCTGCTGCGCGCCGCTTCGGGCAGCAGGTTCTGGTCGGAATAGAAGCGAACGGTTTTGACCGTGGTCCCTGCCTGCGCGGCGAGCTCGCCGATACTCAGTGTGGCGTCCAATGGCAAGGGTTGAACCTCCCTCAGGGGGAGTTCCTAGGTTACCTGCGACGACCCTACTGTCTGGAGGCGTTGATGTCCGTTTTCGTCCTGGTCTCCGGCCCGTTCACCGACGGGCGGATCTGGAATGAGGTGGCCGACCGGCTTCGGGAGAAGGGCGCCGGGGCGCACCCGGTGACGCTGAGCATGCAGCCCGACGCGGATCTGGAGACGCATGTCGAGGACGTGGTCCGGCTGATCGACTCCCTCGACACGCCGCAGGTGGTGCTGGTCGGCCACGACTACGCCATCCACCCGGTGCTGGGCGCGGCCGGCCTCCTCCCGGAGCGGGTCGCTCGCCTCGTGCACCTGGACGCCGGGCTGCCGCAGCACGGTGACCCGGCGCTGGCCCTCGTCCCGGACCCGGTGGTGCATCAACTGCTGGGTGCCGACGGCAGCCCCCGGCCGATACCGCCGCCGGGGCCGCAGGACTGGCACCGGTGGGGCAGCACCGAGGGCCTCTCGGCGCGCCAGTTGCAGCTGCTGAGCCGGCTGGCCGGCCCCCAGCCGCAGCGCACACTGACCCAGCCGCTGCGACTGACAGGCGCGGCGGCGGCCGTGCCGACCAGCGGAATCCTGTGCACGGCGGGAGGGGTGACCGTCGAGGTGGTCGAGGCGCTGGTGCGCAGCGGACCGCCGCAGTTCCGGAAGCTGGCCGATCCGCAGGTGGGCTTCTTCGAACTGGCCACCGGTCACTGGCCGATGCTCTCCAGCCCGGACGAGCTGGCCGAGGTCCTGCTCCGCGCGGCCGCGGGCGAGGGGCGGCGGCTGGCCGTACCCGAGGGCGAGCCGCCCTTCCTCCGGCCGTTCCTGATGGAGCTCCCGGAGCGGCCGCGGGTACGGAACGGGCGCGTGGACGTGCACCTGCCGGAAACGGGGGAACCGCACGGTCCGTGGCCCGCGGTGCTGTTCGTGCACGGCGGCCCGCTCCCGCCCGACCTCATCCCCGCGCCGCGCGACTCACCGTTGTATGTCGGCTACGCCCGCTACGCAGCGAGCCTGGGCGCGGTGGGCGCCGTCGCGGAGCATCGCCTGCACGGCATCACCGACTACGCACGGTCCGCGGGCGACGTGACCGAGGCCATCGAACTGCTGCGGGCCGACCCACGCGTGGACCCGGAGCGCGTCGCCCTGTGGTTCTTCTCCGGCGCTGGACTGCTTGCCGCGGACTGGATCGCTGCCCCGCCCGGGTGGCTGCGCTGCCTGACCCTGACCTATCCGGTCCTGGCCCCGCTGCCCGGCTGGGGCGCGGTCGCCCCGCGTTTCAGACCGACCAGCGCGCTCCGGGCCAGCGGAAGGACGCCGCCGCCCCTCCTGCTCACCCGGGCGGGTCTGGAGACGGCGCACATCGCCGCTACCGTCGAGGAGTTCGTGACCGCAGCGGAGGAGACCAAGGCCCCGATCGAGATCATCGACGTCCCGCACGGCGTCCATGGCTTCGAGATCCACGACCCGACGGACGAGTCCCGCAAGGCCGTGGCCGGCGCCATGCGTACAGTGCTCGCCCATCTGGGGCCCTGACGCCCCCTGGAAGCCGCCAGGAACACCGGCCACCACGCCACGGCCCGTTTACCGGTGGACTGTAGACGTGCTGGAAGGCGGTAACGCGTCACTGGCCGACGGGCCGTCAGAAGTCGTACGGCTTCTTGGTGCTCCAGTTCAGCGCGTCGGCCTCGTTCCAGCTGAACTGCGGCTTCTGGCCCTTGGTGTCGACGGAGTAGAAGGGACCGTTGTGACCGTCCGCGCCGCGCAGCGCGATGGCGAACGAGTGCGCCGTGTGGTTCTTCGAGCCGTAGTCGAAGAGGTTCACCGCGCTGTATGCCCTGCCTCCGGGCCGGAGCGTGATGCGCTTGTCGCCGCCCGGGTTGTCCTTCTTCAAGTGCGGCAGTGCGGCGCCGTCGACGTCCTCGCCAAGCTTCACCGCCGGGTACGAGGTGACCCAGCATGGCTTGGCACCCTCGTTCGACGCGGTGACCAGCAGGTGGTCCCCCTGCTGACCGGCGAACCGGTGCACAGCGGTGACCAGCGGTGCACAGCGGTGCACAGCATCTCGTCTCCGCGGCACTGCCGGGCGCCGGCCATTGTGCCCTTGCTCGCGGTCTCGTCCGTCCCGCCCGAAGCGGCCGCCGAGCGCGCCCCCCTCCTTGATGTCACCACCGCTGTGGGCCTGCTCCGCGCCGCCCTTGCCGCCCCCGTTGAACACGGACCGGCTCCGCGCGGTACCAGCGGCGCGGTCGCCGCCCGCCGCCTTCGAGCCGTCGTCGGCGCCGCCGCAGGCGGTCAGACCTTGTCGCCGGGTGGACCTGGCCAGACGGAACGGCTGCGCGGGGCGTACTCGCGGCCGTCGCGCTGCGGTAAGTGGTCGCGCGGGAGACAGTAGGCGTGTGGTCAGGGTCGGCGGTCCGGGCGTTCGTCCCAGCGGTGAGTTGTCCAGGACCGCCGGAGCAGGCTGCGCACGGTGATGATTGCGTCGGCGAGGTCGAAGAAGGCATCGATGACGGTGACGCGACGCTTGTAGCACCGGGCGAGACGTGGACGGTTCTGGTCGTCGCCGAACCACTCCCGAAGGTGCTGCATGGCCACCGGGTTGTCCGCTGTCTCCTCCTCGCGCGGCAGCGTCTTGTGGATTCCGGAGAAGAAGCCGGAGCCGGTTCCCTTCAGCCGGATGTCGACCTGGGACGCTTCGAAGCGTCGCGCTGCAGTGCCGTGAGCCAATTGCGGCGGCGGGCGCTGCGGACGAGGGTGTCGATGAGCTGCTTGCGGCTCATCTTCGACTGGTGCTCTTCCAGTTGGGCATCTCCGTCGTTGCTTCAACCCAGGTCAGAGCCTGTCTGTGGTCACGTGTTGGTACTCCAGCAGTTCGGCTGCTGGAGTACCAAGAGTTCCACATCCGGCGACTACTTGAGCGCTACTGCGTCACCGGCCGACACGATCCGGGCCGTCGTCGTCGTGCCAGGGAAGTACCAGCGCCAACTCCCCGCCGCTGTGACGGTCACCTTGGTGCTGAGCTGCCCGGAGCTACCCGTCTTCACAGTTTTGACCGTGCTGTAGTGCGTGGCGCCGGCCTTGCGGTACTGGAGCTTCACGACCTGTCCGGCGAACCCCTGGTACTTCAGAGTCTCCCAGTTCGCCCGCGACAGTTTGCCGGTGATCGTGAGCTTCGCGCCCTTGGCGACCCGCTCGGGGGCCGCATCCGTCGTGAGCCGCGAGGCGCGCTTCACCTTGTACCGGGCAATATCATCGGAAATCCAGTAGTCGCCGTCGTTGGCCTTGACAGTGGCGTTCACCGTCCAGAGGCCGGCGACCTTGTTGGAGTCGATATCGTCGCTGGCCGGGATCCAAGCCGGGTCCACTGTCATGGTTGCCGTGCACACCGACGTGGTCGAGGTCTTCTTCCGGCACGTCGTGCCAGTCCAGCTGAAGAAGCCGTAAAGGTTGGAACGGTTGAAGGTGCTGACGTGGGTGAGCCCCTTCACCCCTGAGTTGTCCTTGACGGTGATGGCGATCGGGAACGTCACCTTCTTCGCCGTGCCGACGGTGACGTTGGCCCCGCCGTTGACGACGGTCGACACCACCCGGACATCCCCCCGCCCCTCGGCGTGGGCTCCCGTCGCCGCCAGCAGCACCAGGGCGACTGCCCCTCCTGCCGCCACCCAGCCGGTTCTTCGCCCGGAGCGTGTTGTGCCTTTCATAGTCCTCCCCTTGTGAACCGATCACGAAGTCGATCAGTCAGAGAGGCTACACACGAGGTCCGCCACTACGCGTTCGTTTTGTCGTGACGTTGTACGTCACCGCTCCGCCCCTGGCCGACACCCCACAAGTAGGCACGCACTCCGCAGTCGGTAGCCCCTCACGAGCGCTTCACCAAGCTGACCGCGGCGGCGTCCATGCGGACCTACGCCGTGGGGTGATCCGCGGAGGCGGCGGATTCTTCACCAGCCAGGCCGTCGATCGCAACGCTTCCCAGGGCGGCTGCGGTCACCACCAGAGCAAGGAGGACTCTCTTCATGATCGAAGCAACGGCCGGCTCTCCCGCCTCTGCCGGCCTGCTCGTTCAGCGCGGGGGCCCCGCGCCGCCGCCGTGGCGGACCCGTTCCAGGACGTGCTCGTGCAGTGCGGCCAATCCGGCTGCTGGCAGTGATACCGGGCTGCCCGTGAGGGTGTACCACTCGTCCGCGTCGGTGTACTGGATGGTGATGTCGGCGCACCCGTCGGGCATGAGGCTGCTGGCGATGGTGAGGTCGCCGGTGATGACGCCGACTTCGTCGGTCATCGCACCGCCGGGCCGGGCTTTCACCTCGTCGACGAGCTGCTCCTGTTGTGGGTCGTGGTCGCTCATGAGGAGCAGGTGCCCAGCATCTCGATGAGTGTGTTCTTCTCGGCCCCGGCCACCGATAGCTCGTACGTCGCCCTCGCCGACGCCCGGGCCCGGGCGTCGGTGCACCAGTACGGCTGCCACTCGTCCGGCCCTTGACCGCCCTTGGACCGATTCGAGGCAGCGGAGACGGCCTGCAGCTGCGGGTGCGTCAGGTCGTTCGCGAACGCCTTCCGCTTCTCCTGCGTCCAGCCAGCGGCGCCGGAGCGCCACGCATTGGCGAGCGGCACCATGTAGTCGATGTCGAGGTCGGAGGCGCTTGTGAACGTCTTGTCGTCGTACACGCTCACCCAGCGCCCGGACACCGCCAGGCACTCGGCATCGCGCTGCACGCCTGTGCCGTCCCCCTCCAGCACCTCCTCGCGGGTGTCGCACTTGACGCCCTGCTGAGCCCAGTGAGGGAACTTGGCGCGGATGTAGCCACGCACAGAGCCGTGCGGCGCCACCTCCAGCCTCGCCAACTCCGCACGGGCGCCTGCTCCGCGGTCAGGACGCCCGGCAGCGTGCCCGACTCAGCAGCCTCGCCGCCCGGAGCGCCAGCGGACGCGGAGGTTTTGTTGTCGGGCGCCTCGTGCGACGGCCCTTCTCCGATAGCTGAGCATCCGTCCAACACGAGCACAGCCAGGGCCGCCAAACCACCCTTGAGTTAACCGTGCTGACGCCCCATGACCTGCCCTATTCCCTCGCTCGATGGCCGTACGCCGCAGCATACGAGACCCGCGCAGCCCGCTGGCTTCAACAACTCGCAGCCTTCCCTGAAGGGTTGGCCGGGCTCAGCGCCGGTCGCCCGCCTGGCGCACAGCCTGGGTTTTCGCTGGTGTCGTAGAAGGCACCGTTGGTGAAGATGGCTGACGCGGAGGCGTTGGGGTCCTTGTAGAAGGCGAGCTTGCCGCGGCCGAGCCCGACCGCCGAGCCGGCGATCGTCACGCCGTCCCGGGCGGGATGGATGGAGAAGACGTGGTCGTTGTCACCGCGGACCTTGCCGTCCGGCCCGGGCAGCAACGCGGACACGTTCACCGCAAGGTCCTGCACTGCCAGCTACAAGATCAGCGGTGCCGCGCCGTCAGCAATGCGCGGGTTCGCCCACTCCCCCGCCTCCAAGGGCAGGCGGGGCACAACCAGGTCGCCGGGGGCAGCCAATGCCGGCGGCCCGGGTCGGCGGCGTTCGGTGGGCGCGCCGTGCGGGCGGTGGGTCGGTCACGATCGGCCAGACCGGCCTCGTGGTGGCGATCTCGCAGGACCAGGGGCGAGTGGCGGCGCGCTTGGGCGGACAGGTGACGGCGGTGGAGGAGGCCGTCGCGTTCAGGGACAAACCGGCAGCCGGTAGCGGAGTCCGGGTGACTCCGCTACCGGCTGCCGGCTGGCCCCGGCACGACTGGCCCCTCAGTCGAAGACGACCCGGAACCTCCGGTTCGCCAGGCTGGGGTTCTTGGCGCGGACGGCCTCCACGCGCGCCGCGTCGACGACGGCGGACGCCACCCCGGGAGCCTCGCCCGCCGATGCCGCCACATGGCCCATCGGGTCCACGATGAGGCTCTGGCCCGTACAGATGGGGCCGGTCTGACCGCAGGCCAGGACGTAGGCGGTGTTCTCGATCGCCCGGGCGCGGACCAGCGTGGTCCAGTGGTCCTCCTTGGCCGGGCCGACCACCCAGGCGGCGGGGACGACCAGGGCCGTGGCACCCGCGTCGATGAGGAACCGGGCCATCTCCGGGAACCGGAGGTCGTAGCAGGTCATGACGCCGAAGGTGACCCCCTCCAGGGTGAAGAGCAACGGCGAGGGCGTATGGGCCTGGACGCGGTCCGACTCGCGGTACCCGAAGGCGTCGTAGAGGTGGACCTTGCGGTACGCCCCGAGGGGATCGCCCTTCTGGTCCACCGCGAGGACGGTGTTGCTGGGCCGTTCGCCCTGGGCTGCCGGTGTCTCGGTCATGCCCGCCACGACGGCGATGCCGTGCCGCCTGGCCAGCGTGCCGATCGCGGTGGCGAACGGGCCGTCGATCCGCTCGGTGTGCTGGACGATGTCCGCCTGGGGGTCGGGGTTGGAGTACATGGCGTTCTCGGGCAGTACGACGAGCTGCGATCCCTGGGCGGCCGCCTGCCCGATCAGGGCTGCGACGGCCTCGAGGTTGGCGGCCTTGTCGGTGGTGGCGTTGAACTGGCCGACGGTGGTGAGCATGGGCTGTCTCCTAGCGGTGCTGGTGGAGGGCGGCAGTGAGTTCGGTGGTCTCGGCGAGGGCCGCCCCGAAGCCGGCCATGAGGGCGCCGTGCTCCATGGTGAGGACCAGCTGGTCGGCCCCATGCGTCAGTGCGAACTCCTTCTCCGCTGCGGACCAGGCGGGCAGGACCCATGGCTTGCCGGCGGCGCGGGCCGCGTCCGCCACCAGCTGGAGGTCGGCGAAGTCGTCCGCGGACCGGGTGTAGGCGCCTCGCTCACGACGCATGGAGAGGTCGCTGGGGCCGACGAAGACACCGTCGACGGTGGGGAGCGCCAGGATGTCCTTGATCTCGTCGATGGCGCCGGCGTCCTCGATCATCGGGTATACCCGGGTCTCGCGGTCCTGCCGCGCGATCCAGTCGTCGTCGAAACCGCCGTACCGCGCGGTGCGGCCGCCGGCGAAGCTCCGGTCGCCCAGGGGCGGGAACTTGGCGAAGGCGCAGACGGCGGCGGCGTGCGTGGCGTTCTCGACGTGGGGGATGACGACTGCGGTGGCGCCGAAGTCGAGGGCCTGTTGGATCGGCCCGCGCTCCGGTCCCAGCACCTTCGCCAGCACATCGAGGTTCAGGTGTCGGAGAAACGGGATGAAGCGTTCGAGATCGGCGAGATCGAAGGAGCCGTGCTCGATGTCCAACACCACCGCGCCGTAGCCGAGCTGGGCGACGATCTCGGCTGCGGCGAAACTCGGGCCGGACAGCCAGGCGGCGTATCTGCGGTTTTGCTCAGGCACTGCGGGACTCCCTCAGAATTCTGGTATACATTGGGTATACATGGCAAAGGGGCGAGATGAACGGGTCATTCGACGAAAGCCGGCCTGTGACGGCCGGTGAGCGGGCGTACCAGTGGGCAAAGGAGGCGATCCTCAGCGGACGGTTCCCCGAGGGGTCGTTCCTTGAGGAGAAGGTGGTCTCCGACGAGGCGGGGGTGTCGCGGACGCCGGTGCGCGAGGCCCTCCACCGATTGGCGGCGGAGAAGTTCATCGACCTGCTTCCCCGGCGCGGCGCCCAGGTGCGGAGAGTGACGGCTGGAGAGCTTTTCGAGACCTACGAGATGCGGCAGGTCCTGGAGATCCACGGCTTCAGGATTCTCTGTGAAAAACACATCGAGATTCCGGCCGAACTCTCCGAGCATCTGGAGCTGATGGAGGATCCGGACCGTTTGGCACGGTGCCGGGCCGGGGATCGCGATGCCATCGCCGAACACGCGAAGATGGATTTCTTCTTCCACTATTCTTTTGTGAAGGCGACTGGAAACAGCGTCCTGATCGACCTCTATACGAGCCTTCAGCCGAGGCATCAGCGGATCGGGGTCAGAGCCGTTTCGGTCCGCCCCACGCGGCTGACGGTCATCGGTCCGGAGCACCGAGCGCTGCTGGAGGCGCTGACCGTGCACGACTTCGACGCTGCCGAGCGCACACTGCGCCGCCATCTGCAACCGGACGAGAGGGTGGTCTCGCACTTGCACTGACCCGCGGCCCCGGTGGGCGATGGCGCGTCACCTCGCCATCGCCTGCCAGAGTCTGCGGCGCTCGGCCTGTTCCGAGGGGTCGGGCACCGGCGCGGCTGCCACCAGCCTGCGCGTGTAGTCGGTTTGCGGGCTGTTCAGCACCTCGCGGGCGGGGCCCTGCTCGACCAGCCGCCCGTGCTGCAGTACGGCGACCTCGTGGGCCAGCAGCTCGACAACGCCCAGGTCGTGGCTGATGAACAGGCAGGAGAAGCCGAGCCTGTCCTGCAGTTCCTGGAACAGCCGTAGCACGGTGGCCTGGACGGAGACGTCGAGGGCGGAGGTCGGCTCGTCGGCGATGAGCAGCTCCGGCTCGAGGGCCAGCGCGCGGGCGATGCCGACCCGCTGCCGCTGGCCGCCGGAGAGTTCGTGCGGGAATCTGTCGGTCCAGCCGGTGGGCAGCTCGACCTGGTCGAGGAGGTCCAGCACACGCCTGCGGATGGCGGGGCGGTCCGCGAAGCGGTTGACGATCATTGGGGCGGCGATGGAGTCCCCGATCGACAGCCGGGGGTTCAGCGAGGATCCCGGGTCCTGGAAGACCATCGAGTACGTTCTGCGGAAGTCCCGCAGCGCCCGGCCCTTGAGGCGCGTCACCTCAGTACCGCAGATCTCCACCGAGCCGGCCGAGGCCCGCGCCAGGCCGACGATCGCCCGGCCGATGGTGGATTTGCCCGAGCCTGACTCTCCCACCAGGCCGAGGACTCTGCCCTTTTCGATGGCGAGGCTCACACCGTGCACGGCCTTGAAGCCCTTGCGGCCCAGCCGTCCAGGATATTCAACTTCCAGGTCGGTGACCCGGAGCGTCGCCGCCCCACCAGGGCCGGTGGCGGTGCCGGCCGGGGTCGGTTCCGTTCGCCCGCCAGCCTGCCGTCGCGGCACCGCGGCGAGCAGTTTGCGCGTGTACTCGTGCTGCGGATCGGAGAAAAGCCGGGCGACCGGGGCCTCTTCGACGACCTCGCCCTGCCGCATGACCACCACCCGGTCGGCGAGGTCGGCGACAACTCCCATGTCATGGGTGATGATGACGACCGCCGAATTGAGGTCCTTCTGCAGGCGGCGGAGGAGTTCGAGGATCTCCGCCTGCACCGTGACGTCGAGCGCCGTGGTCGGCTCGTCGGCGATGATGACCTCCGGCGAGCCGGAGACGGCCATGGCGATCATTGCGCGCTGGCGCTGGCCGCCGGAGAGCTGGTGCGGGTAGCTGTCGATACGGCGCTCCGGCTCGGGGATGCCGACCGTCGTCAGCAACTCCAGCGTCCGCGTCCGGGCCTCGGCGGCCGGCAAGGGCTCGTGGCACTGGATCGCCTCGATGATCTGCTCGCCGATGGTGTAGACGGGGTTGAGTGCCGTCATCGGCTCCTGGAAGATCATCGCGATCCGCTTGCCCCGGATGGCGCGCAGGGCCTCGGCATCGAGATCGAGCAGCTCGGTGCCGTCGAACTGGATGCTGCCGCGGCGCCGGGATTCCGGCCCCAGCAGACCGAGCACGGACATCGAGCTGACGGACTTGCCGGAACCCGACTCCCCGACCAGCGCGACCACCTCGCCCTTGGCCACGGAGAAGCTGACGTGCTTGACGGCGGGTGTCCAGGCACCGGCGATCCGGAAGTCCACCGAGAGCGCCTCGACCGAGAGGATCGGGTCGGAAGAAGTCGTACCGGTTGTCATGGCGTCTCCTCAGACGGTCACACAGGACGGAGCAGGGGGCTACTTGGCCGAGGTGTTCCGGGCGTACTCCTGCAGGTAGGCGGAGCAGAACCCGATCACCCGCTCGATCCATATCTCGCCGGTCTTCGCGCTGCCCAGGCTCACGTCGCCGGTGCACCCGGTCGGGCTGACCTCGGAGAAGTCCCACAGGACGGTGCCGCGGACGTCATAGCCGGGGATTGCCGCCTCGTTGTAGCTGGTCGGTGTCCAGCCGTCGGCGGACTCCAGGCCGCCGGCAACGGCGAGGTCGCTCTGCACCTGGTCGGGGAAGAGCGCGAGCATCGCGGAGTGCTCGGGCTCCGCCCCGTGGCCGTACGCCGTCGCCGGGTCCTCGTACACGTCCCGCATGAGCGCATAGCCCAGTTGCCAGGGGTAGAGATGCCCGATCAGGACCCCGAAGTCGCGCCGCGCGTCAAGGCTCGCACCAGTGACCGGCCCGACGTTGCCGCCGTTGTTGTCGATGATGACGATGCGTCGGAAGCCGGACTGGACCAGCGCCTCGATGAGTTCGTAGGTGACCGTGCGCAGCGTCGCCTGGCTCAGCGACAGGTTACCGGGGTAACCGCGGAAGGTGCCGGAGTGCCCGTAGTGGAGCGCAGGTGCGACATAGCAGTTGTTCTCCTTCGCCAGCCGGTCGGCCACCCACTCGGCGACGATGGAGTCTTCGTGGATCGGCAGGTGCGGCCCGTGCTGCTCGACCGCGCCTATGGGCAGCAGGATGATCGGGTCCTGTTCGGCCAGTTGCTTCACCTGGGTCCAGGAGAGTTCGCCGAGCCGGTGGGTGGTGGGGAGAGCCGCGGTCATGTGAGTCCTTTCGATATGGGTGCCGCCGTCGGGGAGCCGGGATGGTCAGGAACTCCTGCCGCGACGGCGCGGGTCGAGCAGGTCGCGCATGCCGTCGCCGAAGACGTTGAGCGCGAGGACGACGAGGATGATCAGTGCGGAGGGGTAGACCAGCAGGGTGGGCTGGACCTCGAGGAAGTCGCGTCCGGAGCCGACCATCGTGCCCAGGGACGGCAGTGGCGGCTGCGCCCCGAGGCCGAGGAAGCTGAGGCCGGCCTCCATTTGGATCGCGAAGCTCACCGAGAGGCTGAGCTGCACGATCACGGGGGCGGCGACATTCGGCAGAATCGTCCGGAGGGCGATGACGGTCGGTCGCGTGCCCATGATCTCCGAGGCCTCGACGTATTCCACGTGCCTGATCGCGAGCACTTGGCTGTAGACGATCCTGGTGAACCGGGGGATGTAGAGCACGCCGATCACCAGTACCACGTTGACCAGTGCCGGGCCGAGCACCGCCACCACCGCGATCGCCAGCACGATCGGCGGGAAGCTGAGCAGGATGTCGATGCCGCGCATGATGACGACCGAGATCCGGCGGCCGCCGTATCCGGCCACCAGCCCCAGCGCCACGCCCAGCACTGCGGCCACCAGGACGGCCGACAGCGCCACCTCCAGGGAGGTGCGGAGACCGATGAGCAGTCGGGAGAGGACGTCGCGGCCGAAGTCGTCGATGCCCAGGACCCCGCCCGAGGAGAGTGGTCTGCCGACGATGTCGCGGTAGTCGTGCGGGGCGATCAGCGGTGCGAAGACGGCGAGGAGAGCGACCAGAAGCAGGAAGGCGCCCGCCACGGAGGTCCTGCGGTTCGCCACCATCCTTCTGAGAAAGGATTTCTGGCCGCTACCGCCGCTCGTGGGTGCATCTGGCGGGGCCTGCACCAGGGGTTGCGGAACAGTGGTCATGATCAGTTGTCCTCCGCCCGGGGGTCGAGGGCCCTGACCACCAGGTCTCCGACCAGGTTGACCAGGATGACGATGGTCGCGACGGCCAGCACCACGGCCTGTATGACGGGGTAGTCGCGCTGTCCCACGGCGGCCATCAGCAGCGAACTCATGCCGGGCCAGCCGAAGATGGTCTCCACCAGGACCGTGCTGCCGATGAGCGTGGTCAGCTCGACCGTGGTCGCGGAGACCACGGGCAGCATGGCGGTGCGCAGGGCGTGGCGGTTGATCACACGTCGTTCGACCAGCCCTTTGGAGCGCGCGGTACGGACGTAGTCCGCCGTGAGCGTCTCGAGCATGGCCGCCCTGGTCATTCTGGTGATCACGGCGCAGGACGCCGCGGTCAGCGTGATCACCGGCAGGATCAGCGTCTGCAGATGCGTGAGGGGGTCCTCCAGCGGCGAGGTGAAGCGGCGTGGCGGCAGGATGGGGAGGAGGAACGCGAAGACAAGCAGCAGCAGTGTGCCGACAACGAAGACAGGGAGGGAGATCCCGAAGATCGACCCTGCGACCAGCGCGTGGTCCGCCGGCCGGTCGGCACGGGTGGCGGCCAGCCGGCCGAGGACGATGCCGAGCACGAGCGAGACGGCCAGGGCGATGAGGACCAGTTCGAGGGAGTTGCCGATCCGGGACGGCAGATCCTGCATCACCTCCCGGCCGCTGATCAGGGAGGTGCCCAGGTCGCCCTGGAAGAGTCGCCCCCAGAACCCGAGGAACTGCTTCATGAAGGGCTCGTCGAGGTGCATCGCCTGCCGTGTCTGGGCAACCTGCTCCTCCGTGGCGGAATCGCCGAGGGCGGCCCTGGCGGGATCGCCGGGTATGAGCCGGACCAGGAAGAAAACGATGCTGCCGACAACGAACAACTGCACGGCCGCCTGGGCGAACCGTCTGAATAGGAAACGCCTCACGCTGCCTTCTCCATCCAGGTCCGACGGAGGGCCACGGCGGTCCACGCGCCTTTCGGCGGGTGTTGGTAGCCCTTGACGTAGTGATAGTGGGCCTCGCCCTGCTCACGGCGGACGGTGTAGGTCATCGGGACCAGCTCCAGCGCCCGCCGCTCCGCTTCCAGGTAGATCTCGTCCCGCAGGCCAGGGTCGGCCGTCTGCCGCCCCTGGGCGAGGAGTTCGTCGATCCGGTCGTCCTGGAAGTCGAGGTTCATCGCGAAGGCGCCGGTGCCGCCGATGAAGTCGGCGAGGGAGGCGGGATCGCCGAACTTCGGTGCCGTCCCCCACGAGTGGACCGGGAACGTCTTGGCGGCCACGCTGGCTCGGAAGGTCAGCCACTCCTGCTGCGTGAGTTCCACCTTCAGGCCGGCCGCGCGCAGCCCGGGCAGCATGGCCTGCGCCGGCCGAGCGATCACGGAGTACGAGCTGGTGGTGACGACCGGCAGCGTGAGCCCCTCGTGGCCCGCCTGCTTGAGCAGGAACCTCGCCTGCTCCGGGTCGTAGGGCATCGTGCCGTCGAGTTGCCGTGCATAGCGGGCGAAGGAGTCGGACATGAGCGCCCCGTCCATGGGCTGTCCGTGTCCCAGTAGCGCGGTATCGAGGACTGACGGCCGGTTGATCGAGAGGGCGATCGCCTTGCGGACTCGTACGTCGTTGAAGGGCGGCTTGCTGGTCACGAACCCGACGAAGCCGAAGCCGAAGGTCCGGTCGGAGGCGAACTGCAACCGGGGGTTGCGGGTGATGACGCCGACGTGGGTGGCCGGCACGTAGTCGATCATGTCTACGGTGGCCGTGCGCAGTGCTGTCACCCGGGCGTAGTCGTCGCCCATGGGCTGGAAGACGATCCCGTTGAGATAGGGCAGTTCGGGCTCGTAGTAGTGCTCGAACCGGACGAAGGTGGTGCTGACGCCCGGGATGCGCTCCACGAACCGGAACGGGCCGGTGCCCATCATCTGGGTCTTGGTGTTGGCGCCGGACTCGATCCACTGCTTCGAGACGACGTTGGACGTCGGTGCTGCCAGGGCGAACGGGAAGGCCACGTCGGGCTGAGTCAGGCGGAATACCACCGTGGTGGCGTCGGCCGCCTCGACGGATTTCACCGCGTCGAGCAGCTGGCCGGAGGTGGCCGCGGTCTCCTTGTCCATCATCCGGCGGAAGGAGAAGACCACGTCGTCGGCGGTCATCGCCGACCCGTCGTGGAAGGCGACCTTCGGCCGCAGCCTGACCTTGTACGTGAGCTGGTCGGCCCAGCCGAACTCGGACGCGAGGTCGGCGACGATCTCCCCGGCGCCGTCGAACTGGACCAGGCCGTTGTAGACGAGCTGCCGCAGGTAGTCGGAGGCGCTGCCGGTAGAGACATGCGGATCCAGGTTGGCCGGGTCGGTGGAGAGCCCGAAGTGGAGCACCCCGCCCCGGCTCGGACCGCCGGCTCCCGGCCGGACGGCCTCCATGGATTTGGGCAGAGTCGCCGGATTGCCGCAGGCGGCCAAGGTGGCGGTCCCCAACGCGGCGGCGCCTCCCATGAGGAAGTTCCGCCTGTTCATCACTCCCATGACATCTCCACCCGCCAGGCCCAGAAAGGGGCCGTTCCGAACGAGAATTCACCGCGTATGGCGCATGTATACACGGGGTCCACGTGACGGTCAACGGGTTGCGCCGCACAGTTGTCCGAGCGTTTCCCGCCACAGAGTCAGGCTCGGTTCCAGCCCGGCGAACCGGAGAGGCGCATGTCCGACCAGGCCAGGCGCCCACACAGGTCGAGCTGCGCGCGCCACCCCTCTCGGGGAGCACCTCAGCAGCGCGGAGATCGCTGCACGAATAGTTATCTGCGCACACACCGTCGAGCCGCACGTCTCCTCGCCGCCGCCCAAGCCGCAGCTGCCGGATCGGCAGGCGCTCGCCCCGCACGCGGCCCGAGCCGAGCAGGCGCGCTCTGCACCCGCCCTGCCGGCACCGTTCATCAGCCGGGTGCGGAAGCGTGGGGAGCTGGCCGAGGCGGGAAGGTGCACCAGCTGGTGACCCTAGTCAGCCGGCAGCTGCGGCGGTTGCCGCACAGATCACGACAGGAGCAGAGGGCCCATTACGGGTCTCCCGATTCGGACCAGCCCTGCGAAGATTTCAGCAGCCCTGTTGCTGCCAGCTGCCTCAGAGCACGAGGCAGTTCAGTGGGCTGGATACCGCAGGCACGTGCCGTCTGATACGCCGCTGCCGACTTCCGGGTCCGTGTGTGCTGCAAGGTAGAGGCTTGCCAGTTGGGTCAGCGACCCGACTGCTCCTGCCGGGGGAAGGCCCTAGAACTCGTACGCGTCGCCCAGGCCGCCGTGTTGAAAGACCTTGAGCATCCGGGCGGAGGGGCACGTGATCCGCAGTGATCCCTCGTACTGCCGGATGAGCCTGGTGACCGCTACCACCGTGCCAAGCCCCATCGAGTCGAGGAACGGCACGAAGCACAGGTCCAGGACAAAGTGCTGGTGCCCGTCACTAAGCAGCGTGATCACTGCTTCACGGATCCTGGAATGAGTACGGACATCTACCTCGCCGTCGACCTCAACAACGGTCCAGCCGTTCACCTGGTCGCAGCTGACGGCGATGTCCTCGGTGCAGACGATGGTCGTTCGCATGGCCAACCCTCGCGGCTTGGGACGGACAAGGAACCCCCAGCGACGCGTTGCAACGCTGCCCGGGTGCGTGGTGCTGCGCAGATGCCGCCTGATTCCATCCAACGCACCCGTCCCCTGATCGCAAGCCGGGACGGGCCTGCGTCAACCGCGGCGGTTGCGCAGGACCGACCACAGGGCATCTGTCACCCCGACCACGACGGCCAGGGACCCCCACCACAAACCCGACCACCGCAGGCCGGCGTGTAGCGCAGCCCACCTTGGCCGAAGATTGCGCAGCACCCGGCACCGCTGCCCATCAGCTCCCGCCGCTCACACCCGAGGATCCCAGCCGCCGTGGCAAGCCACCTGCGACGACGACTTTTCGAGCGGTACAGGCGCCGCGCAGCCAACCCGACGCTGACCCCATGGCGGAGAGGCAGCGCCTGCACAAGGCCGTCGCCCCTCGTCGCGTCCGGCGTGACCGGAGCCTCGGGGGTGCAGTAATGCACCGTCCCGGAGACCCGGCCTTGCCCACGAGCAATATCCCGAACTAGGGTGAATGCGCTTTCATTCGCTTCAGGGCATTGCCGTGCCTCAACAGACTCGGGGTCCCACCCAGTGAGCACAGCCCCCACGGTGTACGACGTCGCCGAGCGCTCCGGCGTCTCCATCGCCACCGTGTCCCGGGTTTACCGCAACCCCGACTCGGTCCGCGCGCAGACCCGTGAACGGGTCCTCGCGGTGGCCCGTGAGCTCGGCTACGTACCCAGCGGGAACGCGCGCGGCCTCGCCAGCCGCTCCACCGGCGTCCTCGGTCTGTGCTTCCCCGACTACTCCGACCCGGACGCCGAGTCCGAGGCGGAGGCCAGCGCTGGTGACGAGGCGGACGACAACGCCGCGATGCTCTACTCCGACCAGATCATCCGCGGCATGGAGCGCGCCGCGCGCCGCCACGGGTACGCGCTGCTCATCGCGGCGTCCCTCAAGGGCGGGCCGGAGAGCCTGGTGGCGAAGGTGGCGGGCCGGGTAGACGGTTTCGCCGTGCTCGCCCGCACCGTGCCGACCGAGGAGCTGGAAGTCATATCGCGCCGGCAGCCGGTGGTGATGCTCGCCGGGCCGCGCGAGTCCGAGCTGCTCGACCACCTGGACCACATCGAGGTCGCCAACGCCCACGGCCAGCGCGAACTGACCCGCCACCTCATCGAAGACCACGGCCTTCGCCGGCTTGCCTACGTCGGCTCCGCCGAGGAGTCGCCGGACGTCGAGGCACGCTTTCGCGGGTACGTCGAGGCGTGCCGGACCGCGGGGGTGGAGGTGGGCGACGAGCCGGATCTGCGGGCCGGGATGATGACGCAGGCGGAAGGCGCGCGGGCCGCCGACGCACTGCTGGAACGGCGCGGCGAACGCCCCGATGCACTGCTCTTCGCCAATGACCAGATGGCGGTGGGCGCCCTGCACACGTTGGAACGGCGCGGTGTCCGGGTCCCCGAGGACGTGACTGTCACCGGCTTCGACGGCATCGCGCTGAGCCGCCTCGTGCGGCCGGCACTGACGACGGTGCGACAGCCTATGCGACGGATGGGCGAGGAGGCGGTTGAACTGCTCGTACGTCGGCTCAACGGCTCGCAAGGCGGGGAGCCAGTGTCGATGATGCTGCCGGTGTCTGTGGTACGGCGGGCGAGTTGCGGGTGCGAGCGATGACCCTGACCGGGTTCGAGTGCGGGCGATGACGCCGACCGGGACCAGCCCTGCCGGAGCCCGGAGTCGGCGGGACCCGACCCGGCTTCGGCCCTTGTCACGCGTCCACGCGGTGGCGATCGACGTGTCGAGGCTGCCCGAGAAGCCGATGCCGACGCGTTCACTGGCCGGGAGGGAGGTGACGTCTGCGGACATACGAAGGCTATGCAGAATTGCGCCCGGTCACACAAAGGTGATGTGCTCGCATCGGGAAGCGGGGTGGCTCAGGGGGGCGCAGGGTCGAACTGTTAACGCGTGAGACGAGGAGCAGGACCCGTGCGCGGAGCGGGGCTCGCGAACTGTCCGGCCACGCCGGTTCACGAGCCGAGGGGGCCTATGCCAACACCCGACCGAAAAACCCTCCCTTGGCCGCCGCCGGTCGATCCGTCGATTCCGCCTTCCCGGGCCATTCGAAATGACCCGCGTCCAGGACGTGCAGCTCCCGCCCCGCACTCTCCGGCAGCCCGTTGAACACCGCGAAGTGCCCTGGCGGCGGCACCGACGGGTCGAACAGCGCCGGGGCCACGAGCACCGGGGCCCGCACCCGCGTCACTGCCGACGCCGCGTCGAAGTACCGCAGCACCTCCACGATCGCCGGGTGCTCGGCGTGATGGCACCGCACCGAGGCCCCGCTTCCGACGCAGTCCAGCGTCAGCCGCAGCGTGTGGTTCCCGAACGTCGGCACCGTCAGCCGGCCGGCCGCGAACCGCTCGTCCCACGGCAGCGCCAGAAGCTCTCTCCCAGGTATCCGAGTCCGGCCCCCGACTCCCCCAGTTCCGGGACCAGTTCCAGCAACGACGTCGCCGCGCACCACAGATCCGCGACGCACTCCCCGACCACGTACGTCTCGCCCGACGCGATCCCGTGCAGCACGTGCTGGTCCGACAGTGTTGGGATGCCGGGCACCAGCCCCCACTTCCCCATCCCTCGCACGCACGGCAGGATCGCCGCCGACCTCGGCAACGGCAGGGGCACGTCGGGCCCGCCCCGTTACGCCCGCCGTACCCGTGGCCGATGACGAAACCGTGCTCCACCGGCCCCGGGGCGGGGAGCACCAGCCAGCCGCCGAGCCGCACGTCGCCCATCGACGTGTACAAGACCTCGTAGATCCGCACTCCGTCGCGCTCCTCGACGAGCTGCCCGGCCCCCGGTTCCGGCGCGACCAGCAGGGCCTCGCCGTAGCGAGACCGCCAGAAGGCGTCGAAGTCCGTGGGGGCATTGGGGACCGGGACGCGCAGCAGGCCGTCAAGGGTCCGGCCGCAGGCCGGGTCGAGCGGGAAGTCGTGCGGGAAGGAACGCGGAACCGCGTTGGCAGCCGTCATCGCGCCCCTGAAAGGGGGGCCCGGCCGGCGCCGCCAGGGTTCCCGCCGGGCTCCACTCGGACACCCCGTTCCACTTCCGGCACAGCGGACCGCGCTCCGACGCCGGATCTCGGTTGGTTTCTGTGGCAACCGTCGGCACGGATACGCGGGCGGCCGCGAGCGCTGCCATCGTATCCGTGCCGTCATCGCATTCCCGGATGTCACTCCCGTTACGGGAGTGTGACCACGGCCCCTCTTGTCACATCCGCTGGAGCTGCCACAGAGTGATGTATGCGCTTACAGACAGCGCGTACATCCCGGGAACATCGAGGAGGAGCCGCCCATGAACCGCGTCGCCACCACCGCCGCGATCGCCGTCACCCTGGCGTCCGCGCTGACTCTGACCGCCTGCGGCGGTTCCGGCGGCGACGACATCGCAGCGAACAAGAAGCAGACGCTGACCGTCTGGGCGATGGGCACCGAGGGCGAGAAGCTCGCCGACGTCGCCAAGGTCTACGAGAAGGCCAACCCGAACATAACGGTCAAGATCACCCCGATCGGCTGGGACGTCGCGCACCAGAAGCTGGTCGCCGCCGCTGCCGCCGGCCGGCTGCCCGACGTGATGCAGATGGGCAGCACCTACATGGCAGAGTTCGCGGACATGGGCGCCCTGGAGCCCGTCGACACCAAGGCCTTCGAGGAGAAGGACTTCTTCCCGGCCGGCTGGCAGCAGGGCACGATCGACAGTGAGACCTACGGTGTGCCGTGGTACGTCGACACCCGCGTGCTCTTCTATCGCACCGACCTCGCCCAGAAGGCCGGCGTCGAGAAGGCCCCGGCCACCATGGCCGAGCTGCAGCAGGCCGCCGAGGCCTACCAGAAGAAGGCCGGAACCAAGTGGGGCCTGTCCATCCAGCCGGGCGGCCTGGACACCGTGCAGAGCTTCTACCAGTTCCTGTACTCGGCCGACGGCGAGATCGTCACCCAGGACGGCAAGCCCGTCATCAACAGCCGAGCCGCCATCAACGCTCTTGAGAACTACGGCAGTTACTTCAAGAAGGGCCTCAGCGAGAAGTCCGTCCGTCCCGGCTACGACGTGACGAAGGACTTCAACAAAGACTCCGTCCCGATGTTCTTCGGCGGCCCATGGTTCATGGGCCTGCTCGACGACAACTACCCGGACCTCAAGGGTAAGTGGGCCGTCGCGAACGTGCCCACCGACAAGTCCTCCACTTCCATGGCGGGCGGCTCGGCCCTGACGATCTCCGCGGACAGCAAGCACAAGGCCGCTGCCGAGGAGTTCATCCAGTACCTGACCGACGCCAAGGGCCAGACCGACTGGTTCAAGCGCACCAAGGACCTCCCTGCCAACGTCAACGCCTGGAGGTCGGGCGACCTGGCCACCGACCCGAACATGAAGGTGTGGAAGGCCCAGATGGAGTCGGCTAAGGTCTCCCCGGTCCAGCCGAAGTGGACGGAGATCACCTCGAAGGTCGACACGGCCATCGAGTCGGTCACCCA
Organism: Streptomyces sp. NPDC091412; assembly: GCF_044756885.1. NCBI lineage: Bacteria > Bacillati > Actinomycetota > Actinomycetes > Kitasatosporales > Streptomycetaceae > Streptomyces > Streptomyces sp. NPDC091412. Next base: position 19,948 of record NZ_JBIVTV010000038.1, read on the forward strand.
GGACAAGTCCTCCGCGAAGGAAGCGCTCGACAAGGCCCAGGGCGAGATCGAGAGCCTCGTGAAGTGACCCTCGCGGGTTCCCTCCTGAAGCAACCCCCACAAGCCCGCGCACGCAGAGCGAATCGCGCAAGCAATGGTCCGAAGGGCAGAACATGTCCACCACGACACCCACCCCCGCCAGGCCCGGGGCAGCCAACGCCCTGGGGCCCGGCACCAGTTCCGGCAAGGGGCGCGGAAAGAAGCGCTTGATGGGGAAGCAGAACCTGGCCGGCTGGCTGTTCTCCACCCCCTTCCTCGTGCTGTTCGGCGTCTTCATGCTCTTCCCGATCGCCGCGACGCTCCTGATGAGCTTCACCGACTTCGGCCGGCGCAACGTCACCAGGCCGCTGGAGGCGAAGTTCATCGGCTTCGACAACTACGTCCAGCTCTTCGGCGATGACAAGTTCCTCACGGCCCTCTTCAACACGGCCTACTTCGTCGTCATCGGGGTCCCCCTGACGATCGGGCTCGGATTGCTCGTGGCAATCCTGCTCAACAACGGCATCGACCGGGCGCGCACCTTCTTCCGCGTCGGCTTCTACGCCCCCGTGGTCACCACGATCGTGGCCGTGGCGATCGTGTGGCGGTTCGTGCTCGACCCTTCGGACGGTCTGATCGCGGGCCTCGGGGCCGAACTCGGCTTCTCCACACCGGACTTCCTCGGCTCCGAGACCTGGGCCATGCCGTCCCTGATCGCGATGGCGGTCTGGCGCAACCTCGGCACGGTGATGGTCCTGATGATCGCCGGTCTGCAGGCCATCCCGACCGAGGTCCGCGAGGCCGCCCGCCTCGACGGGACGAACGCCTGGCAGGAGCTGCGCCGCATCACAGTGCCGCTGCTGCGCCCGACCCTGTTGTACGCCACGGTCATCACCACAATCGGCTACCTCAACGTCTTCGAGGAGCCCTTCGTGATGACCCAGGGCGGCCCGTCCGACGCCACGCTGACCGTGTCGCTCGACATGTACCGCGAAGGCTTCAACTTCTTCAACATGGGCTACGCGAGTGCCATGGCGTACGTCCTCTTCGTGGTGATCATGGGCATCACGGTGCTGCAGTTGCGACTGATGAGGGACAACACGAAATGAGCGCCCAGCACGCCACCGCGCCTGTCCCGGGCCCGTCCTTGAACCGTCGGCGCCGCCAGGGCCGCGGCCCCCAACCGCTGCTCTACGTCGTCGCCTCGCTGGGCCTGCTGGTGATGGCCGCCCCCTTCCTGTGGATGGCGCTCAGCGCCTTCAAGACCAAGAAGGACCTCACGGCCAGCCCGCCGGTGTGGATCCCCTCCGCCTGGACCCTGCAGAACTTCCGGGATCTGCTCGACCAGCTGAACATGCCGCAGTACTTCCTGAACTCGCTGATCGTCGCGGTGCTCGTGGCCACCTGCAACCTGCTGTTCTGCTCGATGCTCGGCTATGCGCTCGCGAAGCTGAACTTCACCGCACGCTCCAAGGTCTTCGGAGTCGTGCTCGCCGCCCTGATGGTGCCGGGCAACCTCATGATCCTTCCGCTGTACGTCCTGATGAACAAGCTGAACCTGCTTGACAGCTACATGGGCCTCGTCCTGCCGTTCGCAGCAGGCGCCTTCGGGGTGTTCCTGATGCGGCAGTTCATGACGACCATCCCGGACGAGCTGCTCGAGGCGGCCCGGATGGACGGTGCCGGCGAGTGGTACATCTTCTGGCGCATCGTGCTTCCGCTGGTCAAGCCGGCGCTAGCGACGCTGACGATCTTCACGTTCCTCGGGTCGTGGAACAACTTCATCTGGCCGCTCATCGCGACCAACGACCCCAGCAAGTACACGCTGCCGGTGGCGCTCGCGACCTTCGCCAACGACCCCAACCGCACGGTCGGCGGCGGCAACGGAATGCTGATGGCGGGCTCCCTGCTCGTCGTCCTGCCCGTGCTGCTCGTCTTCGCGCTCCTACAGCGCCACTTCACCCAGGGCATCGCCACGGCCGGCATGAAGTGAGCCAGCCCCCAACTCGCGGCTCTCGCACGCTCCTCCCACGCACGTAGAAAGACGGACATCACCATGACGCGCAGCACCACCCCATTCCCCGACGGCTTCCTGTGGGGTGCTTCGACCGCGGCCCACCAGATCGAGGGCAACAACGTCAACAGCGACTGGTGGCGCAAGGAACACGACCCGACGGCGGGGATCCAGGAGCCCAGCCTCGACGCCTGCGACAGCTACCACCGCTGGGAGCAGGACATGGACCTGCTGGCCGAACTCGGCTTCACCGACTACCGCTTCAGCGTCGAGTGGGCACGCATCGAGCCGGCCCGAGGCCACTTCTCCAAGGCCGAGATAGCGCACTACCGGCGGATGGTCGAGGGCGCGATCGCGCGTGGCCTACGGCCGATGGTGACACTGCACCACTTCACCGTCCCCCGCTGGTTCGAGGACTTCGGCGGGTGGACCGCCGACGGCGCCGTACAGCTCTTCGCCCGGTACGTCGAGGAGTGCGCGCCGATCATCGGTGAGGGCGTGCGCCATGTATGCACCATCAACGAGCCGAACATGATCGCCGTGATGGCGGGTCTCGCCAAACGGGGCGACCAGGGCTTCCCGCCCGCCGGTCTGCCGCTCCCCGACAAGGAGACCACGCACGCCGTCATCGCCGCGCATCACGCCGCTGTGAAGGCTGTGCGCGCCATCAACTCCGAGATCCAGGTGGGCTGGACGATCGCCAACCAGGTATACCAGGCGCTGCCCGGCGCCGAAGGCGTCACCGCCGCCTACCGCCACCCGCGAGAGGACGTCTTCATCGAGGCGGCCCGCGGCGACGACTGGATCGGCGTGCAGTCCTACACCCGGACGAAGATCGGGCCCGAAGGTCCCATCCCGGCGCCGCCCGACGCCGAGCGGACGCTGACGCAGTGGGAGTACTACCCCACCGCCGTCGGACACGCAATCCGGCACACCGCCAAACTCATCGGCCCCGACACGCCCTTGGTCGTCACCGAGAATGGCATCGCCACCAGTGACGAGCAGCGCCGCATCGACTACTACACAGGGGCGCTCGACGCCGTCGCCGCCTGCATCGAAGACGGCATCGACGTCCGCGGCTACCTCGCCTGGAGCGCGCTCGACAACTACGAGTGGGGCACCTACAAGGCGACCTTCGGCCTGATCTCTTTCGACCCCGGCACCTTCGAGCGCACACCCAAGCCGGCGGCCCGGTGGCTCGGCGACCTGGGCCGCCAGAAGGTCCTGCCGCGCGTCTGATCCCCCTGCCGGTGGGTGCCGGCACAGTAGCCGCCGCACTCACCTCACGACCGTCCGGAGCGGCACACGCCCCGCCGCCGCCCCGTGACGTACGGGTCCGCGGGACCTGACCCCCGCGAACCCGGCCCCCGCGGGCCCGCGGCCCCTGACTCCGCGGGCCCGCCCAGGTGGGGTCGGCGCGTCCCTGATATGCGCCGACTGCGCCCGCACTCCCACGAGCACCACGAAATCCCCTTCCACACCTGCCCTCTCGGGAGAAGGACCTTCATGGATCGCCGTACCTTCCTCACCGCCGTAAGCACCGGCGGCGCCACCCTCGCGCTCGGCGCCGCACCGTCGGCCGATGCCGCTCCAGCCTCCGGCACGGCCTCGACCGCCAGTGCCGTCTCCTCGCGTCGTCGTCTCGCTCCTACCTCTGATACACCGCCGCTGCGGAAGTGGTTCCACTCGACGTACCGCTCGATCGAGGCAATGACGACCGACTTCGGCCTGGCCGCCGACAAGATCGACGTCAGCGGATCCGGCCGCCCCGTCCCGTCCGTGCAGACCTCGCCGACGAACATCGGCTGTGGGCTGTGGGCGACGGCCGCCGCGGGCGGGCTCGGCGTAATCTCCCGCAACGCGATGGAGCGCAGCCTGACCCGTACTGTGTCCGCGGTTGAGCGGCTGGAGCGGGCGCACGGGTTCTGGTTCAACTGGTACGACGCGCACGACGGTTCCGTCCTGACGACCTGGCCCGAGAGCGGCGCTCCGGTCCGCCCGTTCCTCTCGTCCGTCGACAACGCCTGGCTCGTCACGGGCCTGCGCATCGCTGCCGACGCCGTCCCGGCCCTGCGTCCGCGTGCCGCGAAGCTGCTCGCCGGCGCCGACTGGTCGTACTACTACACGCCGTACGACGCGGCCGACCCGGTCGCGGGCCCAGGCCAGTTGCGCGGTGGCTTCTGGCCCGACAAGCCGGGCAAGGGTGAGCCGACTGGGCACCACTACGGCGCCCTCAACACCGAACCGCGGATGGCCAGTTACCTCGGCATCGCCGACGGCAGCCTGCCCGCCGACCACTACTGGCACATGTTCCGCACGCTACTGCCCGGCAGCGGCCAGGAGCAGGAGCCCGAGGGCTCGTACGTCGCTATCGACGGCATCCGAGTCTGGCAGGGCCACTACACGTACCGCGGCCGCAAGCTCGTCCCCACGTGGGGCGGGTCGATGTTCGAGGCGCTGATGGTGCCGCTGTTCGTGCCGGAGCCGGAGTGGTCCCCGCGCGCGTGGGGCCTCACGCACGACCGGTATGTGCGCAGCCAGATCGAGCACGGCCTGGACGAGGAGAAGTACGGCTACTGGGGCTTCTCCCCCGCGAGCATCCCCGAGGGCGGCTATCGCGAGTACGGCGTCGACGCCATCGGCATGCAGGAGGACGGCTACAACTCCCTCGGCGTCGTCACCCCGCACGCCTCTTTCCTCGCTCTGCCGCACGCGCGCGTGGAGGCGATCGACAACCTGAAGGCGCTCGACGTGGACTTCGGCGCGTACGACGACACGTACGGCTTCCGTGACTCCGTGAACGTGCGGACCGGGCGGGTCAGCGACTTCGTACTCGCGCTGGACCAGGGCATGATCGCCGCCGCGCTCGCGCAACAACTGCGCCCCGGCCTGCTGCAGCGCCCCTTCCGCTCGGGAGGCTTTGCCTCGCGGGTGCGGCCGCTGCTGGCGAAGGAGCGTTTCTCCATCTAGTGCTGTGGCCGGGAAGGTTTGCCGGGAAGCTCGCGGCGTCCGGTGCTGGGGGCACCTCCCACGCCGTTCAGGCAGTGGGGGAACATCGCAAGGCGGAGCATTGCCCGCGTACTGGATGTACTCGGGTGATGCGACAACGCGGCGTGGGGGTACCCCCGGCCGAAGGCTGGGGGAGTGCCGTGCCGGACGCCGCGAGCCGGTGAACCTTTCCGGTCACAGCACTAGCTGGGCCAGCGCAAGGAGCACAAACCTCGTCATCACGGGTCTCCGCCCCAGTGTCGGGGCCGTCCGGCCTGGCGCCGCCCCCGGGATTTCCGTGGCGGCACCCCGGATGAAACCCGCCACGTGAGTCCGCCCCAACTACTTGGAATTGCAGGCTAGTTGTCCTGACACCGCGCTTGACGGGAACCTGTCAACATCCGGACAATCGAACCCCACTTTGCGCCCAACTGGAGGACTGTTGACCCACGGCCCATCTCGCCGCGCCGCGCTGCTGGCGGCAGCCGGCAGCGCGCTCGCGCTGCCCGTCATCTGTTCCGGACCCGCGCATGCCGCCACCCCCCTCCCCGCGGGGAGCGGCGAGCTCCCCATCGTCACGCACCCCCGCCACGCCAGCGCGGTTTATGGCCCCGACGCAGTGCGCAACGCCCACGCCGAGCCGTTAAACGCCACCGTCAGTTGTGCCTTGGGCCGAGGAGGGCGGAGTTGATGGCCACGTTCGTCACCCGCTCCCAGTGGGGCGCCCGGTCACCCAAGAGCGTCAGCAGCAACATCACCCCGGCCCAGGGCGGCGTGGCCGTCCATCATGTCGACGCCGTGAAGGTGGCCAAGGCCAACCACGCCGACTGCGCCGGCCAGGTGCGGGGCATCCAGAACTTCCACATGGACTCCAACGGCTGGTCGGACATCGCCTACAGCCACCTCGCCTGTGTCCACGGCTACCTTTTCCAGGGTCGCGGCGAGAACGTCCGTACTGCCGCCCAGGGCACCACGCAGGGCAACGACGACTGGTACGCGGTCTGTGCGCTGACCGGCGGTACCAGCAGCAACTACGACACCATCACGGCCGGGCTGATCGACGCCATCCGCTACGGAATCGACCGCCTGCGGGTGCAGGGCGGCGCCGCGCAGGCCATCACCGGCCACCGCGACCACCACGCGACTGACTGCCCGGGCAACCTGTACTCCCGCGTACTCAGCGGCGAGGTCAACCCCGTTGGCGGGCCCTTGCCTTATCCCGGAGTAAGCTTCCGCCAGCCGCCGACCTTCGTGCACGCCAGCGTGGCGACCTGGCAGTACCGGATGAACAGCGCGCACGGCTACTCCCTCACCGTGGACGGCCAGTACGGGCCGGGCTCCGACTCCGCCTGCCGCAGCTTCCAGTCGAGCAGGGGCCTGAGCGTGGACGGCATCGTCGGGCCAGCCACCTGGGGCGCCACGTTTGCCTAGTTGTTCTGTCCACAGAGGTTAGAAGCAGTAAACGGCGCCTGGGACTGAGGCTTTGTTTCTACGCCTTGGTGATGTGCGCGAGTTGGGCTGAACTTTGGGCATCCGGCCGGGCCGTGCCGCCGCGCTGGCAGGAGCGGGGCGACACGGCGGACTCTCAAGAAGGGGCGACGGTCACGCTGAATGACGCAATGAGTCCGTTCTGCAGATGACCGGGTATCACCGGTTGCACGTCCAGGAGCAGGTGCTTGCCGCCGGCGGACCGGTAGACGAGGTCGTCGGCGTTGGGCAGCCGCTCCAGCGTGGTGTGCTGGTTGTAGGGCGGGAATACCTCGACGGCCTCGTTGTACTCCTCGGGCAGGTACAGCTGTCCGGTGTACACCTCCCGGCCGTCGACCCGGACCTTGAGATGGATGTGGATGCTGCGGGTGAAGTACCAGCCCGGGTAGATGGTGTCGAAGCCGGCCGTTCCGTCGGCGTCCGCCCTCTGGGAGCCGCGTAGGAAGCGCGACTCGTCGGTGGGCGGGACGTGGCCGGGCTCGTTCATGGTCGGCAGCGTGTCGGGGTCGTGGGCCAGGTGCCCGGAGTAATAGCCGAGCGCGTCGCAGTGCCACACGTCGACCTCGGCGCCCGGGACCGGTATGCCCTGGTCGGCGTCGAGCACGGTGATCCGCAGCTGGAGCGGAACACCGGGACGCCCATCGGCGATGTCCACCCGCTGCCGGGCCTCGCCGTCGGCGGATACGTAGTAGGGGCCTTCGGTCGTCTGCGGGGAGGCGCCTGTGGTGGGCTCGCGGCCCGCATCGGCGCCGGCGAGGACATCCGTTGCCGGTTGGCCGTGTGCCGCCAGAATCGTCTGCAGCGCAGCGACCTGCGCGTCGGCAGTGATGACGCCGTTATTCTCCTCGGGGAGCATTGCTCTTCCTTCTCAGTTCGTGACCCGCATTCGCAGCGGGCCGGTGCTCGTCGCGTAGGGATCAGAAGGCGTGCGGGCCGAAGCGGCCCAAGGCGACGACGGCGGCGAGTGCCAGCAGGACGACGTTGACGGTGATCATCTGGGACTCTTTGCGTCGGCCGTGTGTGACGGCCGCGCCGAGCATCAGCACGCCCAGGCCCGTGGCGGCCACTGGCGCCAGGATCTCCGCGACGCCGACGAGCGGCGGCAGGATCAGGCCGAGGGCGGCAAGAACCTCCAGCGCGCCGATCAGCTTGACGGGCCCCGCGCCGAAGTTCTCGGCCCAGCCGAGCCCGGAGGCAGCCAGTTGCTGCGGCGAGCGGCTCAGCTTCACCGCCCCAGACATGAGGAACACGGCGGCCAGCACGCCCGCGACGATCCACAAGAAGACGTTCATCGGCTCTCATCACTCCATCCAATAACTTCAAGCATGGAGGAACCGTACCGCAGATTCACTTCAAGCTAAGAGTAAGGCGGTTCGCTATTTGCTCCATGCTTGGAGTACATTGGGGCTATGGAAGACGCACCGGACACCATCGAGCCGCGCTGGCTCGACCCTGATGAACAGCAGCAGTGGTACGCGTTCGCCTATGTGCTGACCCAGTTGCCGGCCGCCCTCGAGGCGCGGATGCAGCAGGATGCGGGCATCGCCCACTTCGAGTACGTGGTGCTGTCCGCCCTGTCGATGGCGCCGGAGCGGACCCTGCGGATGAGTGAGCTCGCCCAATACGCGGGCAGCACGCTCTCCCGGCTGTCGAACGTCGTGATCCGCCTGGAGAAGCGCGGCTGGGTGCAGCGCCGCCCCGACCCGTCCGACGGGCGAGCCACCCTGGCCACGCTCACCGACGACGGCATGGACAAGGTCACTGCTGCCGCCCCCAGCCATGTCGACGCGGTCCGCCGCCTGGTCTTCGACCCGCTGACCAAGGCGCAGCAGCGCCAGCTCGGCGCCGTCTCCCAGCGCATCCTCGGCGCGCTCGACGCGCCGTGCCCCACGGACTGGGCACCACCCGGCGCTGTCGAGTAGCCCGTCCGGGACTGCCCCCCGGCCACGTGCCTCCGGCACTTCACCCGGCCTTTCGGCCGGGACCTCACTCCCCACCACCTTAGGAGCTTTGCCATGCCCACTATCGCCATCGTCGGAGCCGGCCCCGGGCTCGGTCTGTCCATCGCCAAGGTCTTCGGCAGCCACGGCTACGACGTCGCCCTGATCTCCCGTTCCAAGGACAAGCTCGACGCCCTTGTCGCCGAGCTCGCCGAGACCGACATCACCGCGGAGGGCTTTGCCGCCGACGCCGCCGACCCGGCCCAGCTCACCGGCGCGCTTCAGAGCGCGATAGCCCGGTTCGGGAGGATCGACGTGCTGGAGTTCTCGCCGCACGCGGGCCTGACCATGACCGCGCCCAAGGACGTCACGCTCGACGCCCTGCGCCCGCAGATCGACAGCCTTCTGTACGGCGCGGTCGCCGCCGTCCAGACGGTGCTGCCCGGGATGCTCGAAGCCCAGTCCGGCACCGTGCTGTTCACCACCGGCGGCGGTGCCATCAGCCCGTACCCGATGCTCGCCGACGCCAACATCGCCCAGGCCGGCCAGCGCAACTGGGCCCTCAACCTCCACAACACCCTTGCCGAACAGGGCATCTACGTAGCCAACGTGGCCATCAACCTGATGATCGCCGCTCAGGCTCCCGAAGGCGTCCCGCACCGCGCGCCCGACGAGATCGCCCTCGACTACTGGAACCTGCACACCAGCCGCGAACAGGCCGAGCACTTCATCAGCGCCTGAGCCAGGCCCACCGACTGCGGGCGGCCCCGGCCGAGACCGGGGCCGCCCGCTCCTTTCCCCGGAGCATCATGAAGACCATCGTCATCGCCGGCGGCAACAGCGGCATCGGTCTCCAGGCCGCCCGCATCCTCCTCGCCGAGGGCAACCGCCTCGTCATACTCGGCCGCCACCTGGGCAAGGGCGAGGCCGCACTCGCCTCGTTCGGCGCCGTCGCCTCCCGCGCGTCGTTCCTCGCCGCGGACCTGTCCACGCACGACGGCGTCCGCGACGCCGCCCGCCGCACCCTCGACGAGAACGAGAACATCGACGCCCTCGTCCACACCACCGGCGTGCTCACCATGGCGGAGAGCCGCACCGCCGACGGGCTCCACCCGTTCTTCGCGGTCAACTACCTCTCCCGCTACCACCTCACCCAGCTCCTCCTACCCGCTCTGCGCCGCGCCGAGCGCCCGGTCGTGCTGATGATGACCGCGGCGGTCGCACCCACCGAAGAGGCCGACTTCGCTCGTTTCCCCGAGTTCACCAGCTTCAACTTCAACCGCGACCGCAAGCCGGTCCAGCTGGGCAACCACCACTACGCCGCCCACCTCACCCTCAACGAGCCCGGCCTCGCCGCCGGGGTGATCAACGCGGGCGCCGTGAAGACCGACATCATGCGCGCCGCCCCCTGGTACATGCGCGCCGGCGCCAAGGTCCTCGGCCCGATCATCTTCGACTCCGTCGAGACCGCCGCGCACAACGTCGCAGAAGCCACCCGCCGCGACGACTGGCAGCCGCCCCTCTACTGGGGCAAGCCCGGCCGCTTCGAGCAGCATGTGCCGATCACTCTCGACACGGCGACCACCCAAGCCCTCATGGACACCTCTCGCACCCTCACCGGCGCCTGAAAACACAACACCCCAGCCTCGGCCCGCGCGCTCAGATGACCAAGCCCTACTAGTAGGGCTTGGTCATCTTCACTCGTGAGTGGCGTGTCTGTTGGTCGGCGGGTGGGGTTGGCATGGTGTGACACCTGAGGAGATGGTCGGGG
>NZ_JBIVTV010000039.1:0-28588 GCF_044756885.1 Streptomyces sp. NPDC091412
GAGGGACATGTCGCCGACAGGCCAACGGCACAACGCCGTCCCACAGCACCGGCCCCTCACCAGCCCAAACACTTTTTCAGGGGCAAGTAGCTAGGGCTCACTCCGAGGTGGCCATCCACGAGGTCCAGGACCACCGGCAAGACGCGAGCCGGGAAGTAATCGAGGCCGCGCACAGGCTCCTCGCGTGCATCCCGCAGCGCAGCCAGGATCGTCTGCTCCAGCTTGGGCGCCACGTCCCCTGGAAGACCCGTGTGCAGGACGGCCGGCCCAAGACCGTCCCGCGCACGCCCCCCGCTACACTCCCCACCGCCAGGCCGTTGACCAGGACAAACACAGAAGCCGGCTGGAGTACTAGGTGGTCACCAGAGATCTCCACCCCTACTCTGCCGGAACTCCTGTGTGTCGTAGGAGTAGAAGGGGCCGAACTTCCAGCGCTTCTTGTACCGAACTCGCCTGACGAACCCGGGACCCGTCTCCTCGACGACTTCCTCGTCGGGCGAGCGATCTGTGCCGGCAAGCACAGCCGCAGCGGCGAACAGCCCGGCGATCCCGGACAGGGCGGTCAGCACATCGCCCCAACCGGTCGCGCTGCCGACAGGGAATCCGGCGAGGCTGGAGATCCATGCTCCGAGGTGCAGACTGGCGGGCAGTAGCCAGATCACCTCGGCGGCGATCACGAAGAGCAAGGCTGCCACGGCGCCGCCGATGAGGAGACCCCAGCCGATCTTCCGCCCAGTGGGCTCGCCCCGAGCAAACGGCTCCTCTTCGATGATCCAGCCCCCCAGGAACGCTCCTGCGGTTGCCATCAGCGAGATCGTCCCGACGATCACGGCGATGAAACAGAGGTCGAGGACACCGGCGCAGATCGCCAACGCCAGGAGCTTCCCACCGCCGCTGGGCAGGGTGAAACCGTTCACCCAGAGCGAGGCCGACCACAGTCCAGCCGCCCCTCCGGCGAGCGAGAAGAGCAAGCCCAGCATCCTCGACAGGCTCTGCATGCCTTGAGCCCGGGCGGTGGTGTGCCGGGCCACTGCCGCTTCTGCCTCTTCGATCTGCTTGCTCAGTTCAACTGCCCTGGCCTCCGACTCCTGCGTTCGGCGACTAGCCTCGGCGAGCGCCAACTGCTGTACCGATTGGGTGAGTTCATGGCCCTCTTCGCGAGCGCGGCGCAAGGCCCGGTCGGCCAGCTCGGCGGCGCGCGGACTGCGGGCCAGCTCGAAGCGCTCGCCCTCGACCGAAGAGACGCTCAGCGTCGGCGTCTGGTCCGGCACTTTTTCAGGCACCCGACGGCTGATGAAGCGGTACAAGTCGTCAACGCTGACGATGCCGTCCTCATCGAGGTCCGCGTCGCCGGTGCGCAGACCGTGCACAACGGCGGAGGTGAACACCGAGGGCTCACCCTCGACCCGGCTGAGCAGGTCGGTCTCGTAGCTGTACTGGAGTGCGGTCGAGGAGGTGATGACGACCCGGCCGCTGCCCTGGAAGGTCTCGTTGAGTTCGACCTCTTGGTCCCCACGGGTACGCATGCCCTTGTTGAATGCGCCGCTGTAGCAGCAGTCGAGAAGCAAGATGATGCGTCGGCTACGGCTCTGCTCCATAGAGTCGGCAAGGAAGTCGGCGCCGACCGAGGTGGCAGCCAGCGCCTCGAACTCGCTGTCGTGGGTGACGAAGTGCAGTCGGTTGCGGCGGTCCTTGCGACCGTGGCAGGACAAGTGAAGGAGTAGCGTGTCATCGGAAGTGGCGGAGCTGAAGAATTGGTCGATCGCCTTCTTCCAGTTCCGCATCGACTCGTCGACCAGCACATTCACCTCGAACCCACCGACCGCTGGGTCACCGAGGACATCGCGCAACTGCTTCGCGTCGGAGGCCGCGCTGGGCAGGGCGGCGAACCGGGGGTCCTCATAAGTCTCAGTGGCCAGCACCAGAGCCCGCTTAGTCATCAGAGTCCGCCGCGCGGCCAGTGGACGACAGGTGCGCAAGGAAGGCTTCGACAATCCGACGCCGTTCCGCTGGCGATCCGGCCTCCAGGTTCAGCTCGTTGCCCTCGATCCGGAGGGTAATGGTGCCCGTAGTGCGGCGGGCCAGCCAGTCCTGGACCAGCAGGATCAGCGATCGGACGGCCGGCGCTCCGGCCAAGCCCAGAACCAAGGAACTGTAGATGGTTACGCTGCCGGCTCGGGTGCCATCGGGCGGCGGCGGGGCAGGACTGTGCGCCATGTGGAGTAGCGGGAGCTGATCCAGTTCCTCGATCAGCGACTCCATCTCCCGTTCCGTCACATCCTCCCCGTTCGGGTCGCCAAAGACAAGGCCGACCTCGATCGGCTCCGCCGCTCGATTCACTACGCCCCCCTGGTGCAGGATGTCAACGTGCGCAAAGAATGCCACAAGATGCCTGCAAAACAGGAGAGTTGCTCACCTTGGAATTGACTGTCGCAGACACGCATCCTCGTCGTGCAGGTGTTCCACGACGTAGTCAAAATGCCTGGTCAGCGCCCCATCCGCAAAGCCCTCTGCAGAAACGGATTCGGCCTGGTCCCGGGATGCCTGGCGTATGCCGAGAACACCACATGCCCGCCTGCTTCAAACCGCAGCGACTTCGCCCTGCGCGGCCTCACGATGTGGGGCCTCGTGCCCTCGATGACATATCGCACGGCCGGGTGGGAGCAGGTGATGGCGGCCTGCAGGCCGCGCGGGCCCTCCTTGATGTGCCAGTCGATGTGCCGGCCCATGCTGCCGGGAGCTTCCGCGCGAGCGATGGCCGCCACGCGGCTGGTACGCGCCGCCAGGCGGCGTTCAACGATCCCGTTCCTCATCCGCAGCATCCGCGCCAGCCGGCCCGGTTCCAGATGCAGCTCCACGCTCACGACGCATCCCCTCCCGAGCATCCGCACGACGGCAGCGCGACCGTAACCCGCTGCTCGATGCCTACGCACTGCCCTTCCGGCCCGAGGACCCGCAACTGCCCCATCGTGAACTGCTGGCCGCGCCGGCCATCGCTGGTCCGCGGGAAGCAGCACGCCACGGCATTGATCACGCTCGTGACGTCCACGTGCATGATGCGAGCCGCCTGCGCCTGCTCCTCGCAGGTCGGCGGGCAGCCCTGCTCGTTGTACGTCGGCGCGCACCGCAGCAGCGTGATGACGTACTCGGCGGCCTGCCTGACGGGCAGACAGTTCCGGCTCCCGAGGACGTCTTTCGTCTCGGTCGGGAAGCCCGACGTCGGGTAGATCCGGTCGAGATTGACGGTGAGCTGGCCCGGCGTCTCCGCGCCCGAGCAGTCTCCAGTGCAGTTGTCCCACGCCGGCTTCCCCGGCACCACGCAGGCGACACAAGGGCAACCCGGCTGCCCGTCCACCTTGGCGGCCGCCACGGTCAGCTCGGCACACACGCACGCCAGGAGCTTCTGCGCGATGTCGTCGACGACGAGCGGGCTCAAGGCCATGTCACACCCCATCCATACGATTTGGGGCGTAACACACAAACCCCCAGGTGGCGGTGGGCGCCAGCCCCGGGGGTCACGCCGACTGATAGGGAGTCGACATGGCCGATCCTACGTGCACCGTGGTCTTCGCCAACGGCGCCTGCTGCACGCGCCGCCGCCGGGGTGCCCAGCCGTGGTGCAAGCCCTGCGCAGAGTGGAGCAGGAAGCACGGCAGGCGAGACCCCAACGGGCGCACACCGAACCGCTGCACCGGGGAGCTGCAAGCCGAACTGCATGCCGCTGCCTCTGCCGCCACCGACGACTGCGTCATCTTGAAGAACCGCAACGGCACCAGGCCGAAGGTGGAGATCGACGGACGGGTGATCTGGGCCGCCCGCGCGGTTTGGATCACCGCCCACGGTGACCCTGGTGACGCGTTCGTGCTGCACACCTGCCACCGAGGCGACGACGGGTGCATCAACATCAGGCACCTCTACCTCGGCGACCACGCGCAAAACGTAAGCGACATGGTCCAGGCGGGCCGACAGTCCCGAGGCGAAGGCCAGCCCTCCGCCGTGCTGAGCGAGGACACGGTCAGGGCGATCCGGCAGGAGTACGTCCCTCGCGTGGTCACCCAGCAGTTCCTGGCCGACAAGTACGGCATCAGCCGCTCCAACGTCTCGAACATCCTCCGAGGCGCGCAGTGGAAGCACGTGGCATGAGGTCACGGCCATGTCGTCGTCCTGGGGCGCTTCCAGTCTGGTGAGTACACCCGGGACGGTGACGTGAGCCGGTAGGGGTTGATGGTGCTCAACCACAGGTCGACGAACGGAAGCCCGGTCCGGCCTTCGCTGTAGATGAGGGTCGGGTCGGGCATCTCCATCTCCACGCCTTGCCGGGTCAGCCGGGTGATGCCCCTGTTCGCCCGGCACCCGCAGCTTCCCGACCCGCCGCAGCCCTTCAACAGATGGCACGTCAGCTCGGACACCGCCGCGACGGCGGCCTCGTCGACCTGCAGCCCCCACCGGTACGTCACCGTGAACGCGCCTTCCTCGCCGGGCGCCGCCGAGAGATCTTGGCACTCAGGCCAGCACTCGCCGTCCGTACGGACGAGCCGGCCGGGGGCGTCGACCCGATACGCGCCCGGGTCGAGGACCTCGCCGTCGATGTCGACCTGGACCACGTCGTACACCGGCCCAGGCAGCAGCACTTCGCATAGCTCCACGCACGAGCAGTCGCTCCGGCAGCCGCACACCGACGCGTTGCGCCACAGCCCATCGGTCCCGATGTACGGGATCCACCCTCCGGTACCGGCCCCGGCCTGGAAGCTGACCGGGGAGGACTCCAGACAGGCCCGCTTGCAAGGCCTCACAACGACCGGGCACGGGCCGATGCGTCGACCGGACAAGGCCCACAGGATCTGTGAGGCGACGAGCGTCCACCGCTCCACGGCCCCCGGCTCAGCCTCGGAGACGTCGCAGCACAGATCCGTCGGCCACGCCGTACACGGGCCTGTCTGGAGTGGCATCAGCGCCTCCGCGTGGTCTCGTACGTGGACGGCTGGGGGAACGAGGCGCGGATGAGCCGGCCGACCTCGCCGTTGCCGAAACTGTCCGGCATGGTCGACAGGAACGGCGTCGACCGGTCGAAGCGGGGGCCGCGGTGCAGTACCTTCACGTCCGCGATCCGGTCGCCGCCGATGCCGTTGACGACGCCGTATGCTGTCCGCTTGTGCAGCGCCGCAATGCGTCGACCGGCTGACACGGCGTCCAGCATGCCTTCCTTGTCGATGAGGAGCGGGACGTGCAGCTCGTACGACAGCGGGTCCTCGTGCCCGTACTCCGCCAGGAGCGCACGGGTGTCCCGCATCCCCTGCAGATACGAGCCCGACGCGCGGGCCGCGTAGTACTCCTCGACCTCCCGCACGGGGCCGCGGTGCAGCACCGGCATGTCGTCCAGCTTCTCCATGACGAAGAAGTCGTCGTTCGCCCACAGGAACGGGTCGGAGATCTCCGGGCGCCTGCACGCGTGCCGCATCGCCGCCGTCGTGTTGGCGTACTTCGTCCTCCCGCCCTGCTGGCTCGGGACGTATTCGACGCCGCCGAGCCACGGCGGCCGGTAGCCGATGATCCACACGCGCCGGTGCGGGAGGTGCGCCTCCCAGGAGCGCAGGGCGTACCTGAGTTCCTGGGAGACGGCTCTCTCCCGCACCGGGACGACGATGTCGGGAACGTCCATCGTCAGGACGCGAGGCACAGCTCGCCGGCGACCGGGGTGTAGTCGCACGTCGCCTCGGGCGGAGCGATGGTGGTCGTGATGACGCGGCGGTGGCAGTTCGATCCGAGCGGGGTGAGGAGAGGACCGGCCGTGTTGGCGGCGTCCTGAGCGAGGACGTCGTACGGGCCGACGCCCCAGCCACCTCCGGCCCGGGTGGCGCCGGTGAGCTGCGGCACGACCTGCTCGCTGCCGATCTCCAGGTCGCCGATCTGCCCGTTGCTGATCCACGGCAGCAGGGCGTAGATCCATGCTCCGTCGCCCGAGCCGGACACGTCGCAGACTTCCTCGTCGAGGACCTCGGCCCACAACTCCAGAGCGAAGCCGCTGTTGCACTGAATGGAACAGGAGTCGAAGCCGATCGGCTTGCCGTCGTAGCCGAGCACCACCGGGGAGCCGGTCATGATCTCGATCATCTCGGGGCTGAAGCTGAAGAAGTTCAGCTCGGTGTCGAATCCCTTGAAGCTGGGGCAGCCGCGCTTGAAACCGCAGACCCGGCCATTGGCGGCTTTGTACTCGACGTCGGTTCCTTCGTCGGTGTTGACGTTCATCGCGAGACTGGCGAAACAGTCGAATACGAACCCGTTATCCGTGCCGCAGACGGGGCGGCCGCACCCGTCGACGCGGGTAATGCGGATGACGCTGGCGTTCGCAATCAACGGGCAGGACATGAGCCCTCCAACACGGTGTTGGTCAGCCCGGCCCAGAACCAGCGGCGCTGTCCAGCATAGCCAGCCACAGCGCCGCAACCACCAGGAACTACGTAGTACCCATCACCTTCTCCCAGCTCCCATCCCGTCTGCCGTCGGCCAACACACCTTGGAGCGGGCGTGGTTCCTCGCGTCGCTCTCCGGTGGGGGCTGAGCTGCCAGTTCGCTGAGGGGGCTGTCGTTGGATTGCTGCCCTCCTATCGTGAAGGTGGCAGGGGTGGCCATGATTCGGGCGGCAGCGGTGGCGGGGGCGAAGGGGGCGGGGGCGGGGGTGGCTCCCACGCCGGCAGCACCGGGCCGCCCGCGCGCAGGCGTGCGATGGTCAGCTCGGCCCGGCAGCGTGCGAGCGGCGCGTCGTCGCGTTCGAAGCGATAGCGGATGCGGGTGCGGCTGTCGGTGACCTCGGTGGACAGCAGCCGGTAGCCGAGCGCGTGGGCGATCTCCTCGACGTTGCCCGTAATGAGGTTCTCCAAGAAGTTGAGCGTCAGCTCGATCCGGCCCCGGCCGTCGAAGAGAGCTACGATCTCCTCGCTCTTCACTTTCCCCACGTTCTCCAGAAAGGCCGTCAGCCTCTTACCGAGTACGGGGCCCGTGCGCTGGCTCACCCCCATCACGATGCTGCCAGGCAGACAAACCGCGATGCCGGACAGTATCCACAGGTGGAGGGGGGCAGGGTCATTGAGCAACCACAGGAAGACCACCTGCCAGCACAGGCCGACGGCCACCATCACCTGGCCCCAGCCATAGTGGCGCACGCGGCGAACTCGACGCCAGTACATGGGGAGCTCCATGCGACCACTCTCTATGGGGAGCACCCAGCCACGCGTAATCCCCACTACGCCGGAGACGGCGAAGAGCAACACGTAGATACCAACAGGTATGGAGATAACGAGCCTATAGATCAGGATCCCTCCCCGCCAGCGTCGCCGTGATCATGACACTCGTCGCATGCCGCGTCCACGCGCTTCCGTGCCCACGACGCTCCTGATCGGCCGGACAGTCCCTAACCCCACATCAAGGTGCGGCGCGGCTATGCGGGCTTGCGCCCGCCGTCCCCGCCGCCGGAGGCGTGGTCCTCCAGGTCTTCCATCGGCACCGTGACGTCCGAGTCGGCCGGCACGTCACCGTCCTTGGCGATGAACTCGGCGGCGGCCTCGGCCGCGGCCTGGCGGGCGGCGGCCTGCCTGGTCCGGTACTCCTCGGCGGCGACCTCCTCCCAGCCCTCGGGAATGCTGGCAGCCGCGAGCGGCCCGTCACCGACCTCGGCGAGGCCGCCGTCAGGGGCAGCGAAATAGCGCGTCATAGGGGGACCTCCTGGGTCAGTCTCGGGTCGAGGTGTGGAGCGCGGCGTCCGAGATCCACGAGTTGATGGCGATGTTGCCCGCGAGCACGTTGACCGCCGGGAAGAACACGACGGACCGGGCACCGCTGGCGCCCAGGCGGTACCGGGCGTGGCTGACGCTGCCGGCGTACCGCTCCCGGCGAGAGGCGCCGAACGCGTTGTAAACGCCCTCGATCGGCCGGGCGCCCACCGTGGTCCCGTCCACCTGGAGGATGTAGCCCAGCTCGAACGTCGCCGTCGCATTGGCGGTGATGTCGATGGAGGCGTGAACGTGCCCCGAATACCCCCAGTCCCGGCACATGTTTCCGATGAAATTTGCGGGGATGGCCCACTGCACGTACGCCACGACGCCGCCCGGCTGGAGGGCCACCCACCCGCCCGTCGGGCCCATCGAAGCGATGGACGGGTTCATGTGCTCCTGATACAGGTAGTCGTCCGCCGTGTAGTGCTCGGGCGGCGTCCACAGGTATCCGGTGTTCGGGTCGCAGCGCAGCGTCGAGTACTGGGTCGCGTTGCAGGACCAGTGAGACGCCCACGGGTCCAGGCCAGCCGCCGGGTTGGCGGCGAGCGGGGAGGCGGCGGTGCCGTCGCCCTTGAGGCCGCAGCCGACCTCCGGCGGCGGCACGGGCGGCACGAAGAGGCGGCCGTCGCCGCCCATGGACAACCTGTTACCGGTGTCCGAGCTGGGGGCGACGAGGAGGCCCTGCGCGGTCGCCTCCAGGCCGTTCGGCTCCGGGGCGACAATGACGTCCGCCTCCACGACGTACGGGTCTCCAGCGGTGCCCGCGCCGGTGACGGTGGTGTCCACGGTGCTGGTGTCCCTGGACTGAAGCGCCGTGGGCGTGCTCGTGCCGCCGCCGGTCGCGTACAGGCCGCCGTCCGAGCCGAACACCATGGCGTTACCCGCGTCGGCGGACAGGCGCGCGGAGAACTCGCCCGTGGCCGGATCGTAGGCGGCCCCGTCGCCTGCGGAGAAGCACTGCCTCACGTCCGCGCACTCCACGTACAGGCCGTCAAGGCCGCCCCCGATCAGATTGGTTCCGCCGCCGGGAGGTGTGGGGTCGAGGATCACTGCGGCGGCCACCTGGTAGGGGTCGCCGGCCGTGCCGGTGCCGGTCACGGTGACGTCCACGGTGTTGGTGTCGGCGGCCTCGAGCGCCGTCGCCGCGGCGGGGGTGTAGATCCCGCCGTCCCCGCCGATGGTCGTGGTGTTGCCGGCGTCCCCCGAGATGCGGGCGCTGATCTCGCCGGTGGCTGGGTCGTAGGCGGCGCCGTCCCCAGCGGAGAAGCACTGCCTCACGTCCGCGCACTCCACGTACAGGCCGTCAGGACCTGCCCCGATCAGATTGGTCCCGCCGCCAGGCGGGGCCGGGTCGAGGATCACCGCGGCGCTCACCTCGTACGGGTCGCCGGCCGCGCCGGTGCCGGACACGGTGACGTCGACTGTCGGCGAGTCCTTCGCCTCCACGGCGGTCGAGGCCGCAGGGGTGTAGAGACCGCCGTCGCCGCCGATGGTGGTCTGGTTCCCGGCATCTGTCGACACCTTCGCGCCGATCTCCCCGGAGGCCGGGTCGTATGTCGCACCGTCCGTCGCGGAGAAGCACGTCCGCACATCCGCGCACTCCACGAACAGGCCGTCGGGCCCCTCGTTCAGGAGGTTGGAACCGCCGCCAGGCGGGGCGGGATCGAGGATGACGCTGCCGGTGATCTCGTACGGATCGCCAGGCGTACCTGTACCGGTCAGGTCGAAGT
Source organism: Streptomyces sp. NPDC091412 (assembly GCF_044756885.1). Taxonomy (NCBI): domain Bacteria; kingdom Bacillati; phylum Actinomycetota; class Actinomycetes; order Kitasatosporales; family Streptomycetaceae; genus Streptomyces; species Streptomyces sp. NPDC091412. The sequence goes on from NZ_JBIVTV010000039.1 coordinate 9,500, forward strand.
TGATCGTCTCGGAGTCAGTGACGGCCAGGGCGGTCGTGCCGCCGCCCTCGGCGGAGACGATGTACGGCAGCGACGGCGAGCCGTTGCCGTCCACGGTGACGCCGGGCCCGGCAGTGACGGTGCACTTGCAGCCCGGGGAAGTGCAGCACTTGGCCATGAGGGGGCTCCTCGGTGACAGGGGGAGGAGTCGCCCGGCCCACAACCAGCGGCGTCAGTAGGAGTCTAGGAAGGATCAGGCGGCCACGGCGTGCGCGTGAACGACGATCCCGGCCGCCGCGGTGCCCACGGCGAGGACACCGATCCCGAGGAGGGTCACACCGGCGCTCGCCTGCACGTTGACCGTGGTCGACGTCGCAGAGTTCGCGGTGATCGCGTGGGAGCGGAACCCGGCGGCGGCCTGGAGGCCGATGGTCACGACCGGGGGCGCGGAGAACGTCCCGGCCCCCCAGTTGAACGTGACGTTCCCGGTGTTGTCCGTCGTGCCGGTCGCCCGTATGACACGGGGGACGGAGGGCGAGTACCGGGCCTGCGTGCTCACGCCTGCGCGGTCCAGATGACGTGCCAGGACGCGGCCGGGGCGGTCCCGGCGACGGTGAGCGTCCCCGTGAGCTGCGCGTCCACCTCATCGCCGTCCACGGACCAGGAGAGGGCAGCGCCGGCCGGGACGGTGAGCGTGCCCTCCTCGGTGGTGACGCTGACGGTGCCCGCGTAGACGAGGAGGCTCACGGACTGCGTGCCCGGGTTGGCGGCGAGGGACCAGCCCGTGTCCTGGACGCCGTGGGCCTCGACGTCGACCGGTTCGGCGGGCTCCGGCAGGCACACATTGGCCGTGCCGGTCACCGTGTACGCGGTGGTCCCGTCCAGCTCGGTGTCCGTCGCGGAGACGGTGCCGGTCGGGGTGACGGAGAAGCGGCGCAGGAACGGCACGCTGGTGCCGTCCGCGGCAACGTCGCACAGCGCCAGGAACTCCCGGTCAGTCCCGGCGACGCTGACGCTTCCTACGGTTCCGGACATGGGGGTTACTCCTCAGGTTCGTGGTCCTGGTCGGGCTCGGCGTCGGGGGTGGGCGGCTCGGGGACGAGTTCGGTCTCCTGCTGAATGCGCAGGATGAGGCTCATGGACTGGCGGGCGGGCAGGTCGTAGAGGAGGCCCGTCACGGTGTTGAGGAGTTCGACGGGGACGCTCACCCGGTCGTTGGGCTGGAGCTGGGCGGCGATGTCGGCGGGGATCACGTAGGGGGTTCCGTTCTCGGGGGTCAGACGGCGTGGAGCACGCCGCTGGAGTCACGCCAGACGTCGCCCGCGGCCAGGCCGGTGGCGGAGCTGGGCAGACCGCTGATGTTGATCACGCCGGTGGACTTGGCGGTCAGGCGGACGGCGTTGTTGGCGATGAGCTGGACGACGTTGAGGGCGCGGAGTTCGAGGTTCCCGGAGTTCTGCGCGCGGACGCTGGCCAGCTCGGTCTGATCGCCGGGGCTGCGGAGGAAGGAGATCCAACCGCGCAGACTGTTCGTGCTGTTGCTGTTCGTGATGATGAGCTGGGGCGGGGTGCCCTGGCCGCACGGGCCGCCGCAGTTGTTGTTCTCCAGCCACAGGATGGGGGACAGATAGCCGCCGCCGGAGCCTGCTTCGTCGAACTGGATCAATGCCTGGGTGCCGTTGACCCATTTCCGGTTGGCGTCCGCGGTGCCGCCCCACCGCTGATGACGAAAGAGGCCCCCAGCACTGATGGAGGACCGGAACCGGCCGCCGGTGATGAAGTTGAGACCGCGGTAGTTCACGCCGTCGGGGTCAGCCCAGTTCGACGTGATCGCCACGTTGGAGCCCTCAGCACCGAAGCGGAGCGCCCCGGCGCCGTTGCCGCCGTTGTTCAGCCCGGACGGGTCCACGACCGCCAGGGCCTGCCCGGAGACGGCGAACACTTCCTGCGAGGCACACGCGCCGGTAGCGGCGTACCAGCGGTGCCACGCGTTCGTGCTGTCCACCTGGTAGACGAGGGTGCTCCCCAGGATGCCGAAGCCATAGAAGCGGGCATTGTCGCCCGGGTTGGCGTCGTGCAGCGTGAGCTTCTTACGGTGGACCTCGGTCCCCGCGACCCTCATGTACGCGCCCTCAAGGGCGTCCGCGCAGTTGCGGGTGGCGCGCAGCTCCAGGGCGTTGCGGGCTGCCCCGCCGGTGGTGATGTTCCACTGGTGATAGGTGTCCAGCGGGGTGAGCGAGGATGCCCGGAGGTAGTGGCCGCCTACGTAGACGCAGTCGGGGCCGTCGTAGAACAGCTCTTGGAAGCCGCCGTTCAGGACCCGCGCGTCGGCCACTGTCTTGATGGACGTCGCGTAGCCGCCGGCCTTCGCCTGCCACTGGTCGCGCAGCGACCCGTTGCCGCGCTGCATGAGCGCGAGGTCCTGATTCGTGGCGGACCCGGCCGCGTAGATGCCGTTCCAGGCGATGCCCACGCCCACCGTCTGATTGGAGTGCAGGAACTCCACCACACCCGTCACAGGGGTGGCCGGAGGCGAACACGCGACGATGCTCGGGAGGGCGCCGGTCACGTACGCCGCGGTGTTGGCGTCGCGCCGGTCGGTGCCCGTACGTGCGGCGGTGGCGACGTCGAGCTGAGCGACCGGAGCCGCGGCTGCGAACGCGGGGCCGATGCCGACCCGGCCGGTGCGGGCGATCGCCTCGGTGGGGTCGTTGGTGCCGTCCGGGAGGGCGCCGCCGGTGACCTGCGGGGTGCGCCAGAAATCCGCCGTGGGCCCGCCAGCGGCGGACGGGGGGTCGAAGTGGCCAAGGGTGCCCATGGGTTACGCCTCCGTCCAGTGGACCAGGACCCTGCCGCCGGTCTCGGCAGCGATCGACGTCGGCGGCGCGAGGGTGCCCTCCTCCTCGTTCGTCCACGTCACGCTGGCCCCGGCCGGGATGGCGTTGACCGCGGTACCGGCCGCGTCGGTGACCGCTGCGGTGCCCGCGAGGACCGTGTACGTCAGGGCGGTGATGCGGCGGCCCGCCTGCACCTGAGCGGGCGTCCACGACGTGCCCGGCACCACGTTCATGTGACGGGCGGTCACAGTCGCCGGGGCCGCGCACGGGCCGAGGGAGACGGTCCCGGCCGGCGTGTACGGGGCGCCGGCAACGGTGTAGTCGGAGTGCCCGACGATCGCGCCGAACTCATCGCGCCGGAAGTCCCGCAGGAACGGCGTCCTGGTGCCGCTCGCCGCGGTGTCGCACAGCTCCACGACGTCCTGTTCGGGCGGGTCCACCTCCCCGGCCGGGCAGGTGGTGACCGTGCCCGCCGGGGTGTAGGTCGAGCCGGTGACCGCGTCGACCAGGCGGACGGACTCGATCGTGCCGTCCGTGGCGTACTGGTACTCAATCAGCACCAGGCCGACGACCTCGCCGCCCGCGTCCACGTCGCAGAACGTGCCGGACACGGCGATGGAGCGGGAGTCACCACAGGCGACCGTCCCGGCCGGCGGCGCGCCCGCGCTGTACGCCCCGGTGGTGAGGTTCACCCACCCCTCGGAGGTGACCGCGCCCGTGCAGTCCCGGACGATCGTCACAGCGATGGGCGTGCCGTCCGCGAGGCACAGGCCCTCCGTCGCGGTCGGCGTGGTCTGCTCCGCACAGTCCGAGGACACCGGGCACGGCCCCAAGGTTCCCTGCGGGACGTAAGGGGTGCCGGTCGCCGCGTCCACGGTCCGGGTGCCGACACGATCCCCTGACACGGTGTCGTAGACCGCCTCGACGACGACACGGCCGGCCACCGTGCCGTCGGGGAGGCGATCGCAGAGCAGCACGGGCTCCACGTCGACTCGGGCTTCCGGTGACCCGTTGAGGATGACCGGGCTCGGCCCACAGCATCCGCTCACAGCTGCTTCCCTTCGGTCCAGGTGACAGTGACGGTGCCGGGCCCGGCGGTGATCACGAGCGGCCCGGTCAGGCGGGCGTCGACGTCGCGGCCGACGCTCCAGGTGGCCGCCTCACCCGGGTAGAGGGTGGACGTGCCGTCAGCGGTGGTGACTGTCGCCGTGTCGTCGCGGCTGACCGCGGTGACGGACTGGAGCGTCGGATAGGCGTCCGCGTCCCAGGAGGTGCCCGGCGCGAGCTCCACGCGGTGCGCCTGGACACCGAACGCCGGGTCGGCGCCTTGCTCTTCGTCCTCGCAGTCGACCGGCGCCACAGGGGTGTACGGGGCGCCCAGGCCGGGCGTGTACGTGCCGATGCTGGTCAGGTTGCCGTCGCAGTCGACGGCCAGCAGCTCCACATAGGCGGTGTCCGCCTTGCCGTCGCCCGTTGTGTCGTCGCACCGGCACTGCTCCAGGACGGCCTGGACGTCGCACGGCGTGGAGCAGACCCCGGCCGTCCCGGCGAGCACGTACGGCGTGACCCCGTCCAGGGCCGTGTCCACGACCGTGGGGGCCGTCTGCCCGGGCGCGTAGGCCAGGTGCCGGAGGAACGGCACCGGTTCTTGGCCGTCGACCAGGTCGCAGAGCTGGACGACCTCGACGTCCGGCGTCGGGTCCGGCTGCGCGTCGGGACACAGGTCCAGGTGCGTGCCGCCGGGCATGGCCACCGGCCCCCACGTGAGGGGGTCCACGTAGCGGACGCTGAGCCGGTCGCCGGTAGCGGTGTCGTAGGTGACCTCGGCGAGGATCCGCTGAATCACCCGGCCTGTCGCGTTGTCGACCACGCACATGGGCGTGATCTCGACGTCCCGGCCCGCGGCGGTGTCCTGGCAGCTGCCGACCGTCCCGGCCGGGGTGTACGGGCTGGTGCCGTCCAGGGTCGTGTCCCGGACGGTTGGCGCAGCAACGCCCTCAGTGAAGGTGAGATGCCGCAGGAAGCTGGTCACCGTGCCATCGGTGGCGGTGTCGCACAGGGTGAGGACGTCGGTGTTCACCGCCGGACAGCACGGGGCGTCTCCTCCTCCGCCGCAGGCGACGAGGCGGCGCCCGGCCGGGATGGCGTCCTGGCGGGTGCCGTTCTCGTCCAGGTAGTACACCTGGCCGCCAGGCTCGATGACCTGCGTCCACACCTTCGGCTCGTGGTCGTAGGTGGCGAGGACGTGCAGGAGCATCCCGGCCTGGTTGGTCGATGGGCAGGAGACGGCCGGCGCCGTCTCCAGGAGCTGCACGACGACTTCGTTCTGACCGGCACGCCCTCCGGGTACGGCGGTCGGCGGGAACGTCCACGCGGGAGCGGCGTGGGTGCTATCACCTACCGGCTGCCATGCTCCGTCGTTGAGGCGCCACTGCACGACCGTGTTGTCCGCGTTCAGGACGGTCGCGGCGATCCGGATGGAGTCCGGGTTGACGCTGGCCGGCAGGTTCCACGAGGCGCGCGTGTACCAGGTACCCGGAACCGGCGGGGAGTTCTCCCCGGCGGTCGGGCAGACGGTGCGGTCAGAGTGCGGGCTCACCCAGTGCGCCTTGTTCGGCGCGGTGTCCGTCGTCGTCCATGCCGGGTTGGGTGCTACCCGGTACATCGGGTACCAGAGGCCCGTCAGGTTCGGCGCCCAAGTCCAGTCGGTGTCCTGGCCGCTGGTGGCGTTGGCCGCGTTGGTCAGGAACTCGCTGCTGCCGGACTCGACCACGCACACCTGACGGGTGATCCGGTCCGGGCTCGGGCACTTCGTCAGCTCCGCCCCGGCCGGGAGCGTGCACGGGTCGCCGGTGAGATCAGTGAGCCGCTGCTCGATCAGGTCGCCGCTCTGGTCGTCGTAGACGCGCTCGGCGATGACCTGCCCGGTGATCTCCCCGCTCGCCTGGTCGCGGACGCACAGGAGCGCCGTCTCGACGTCCACGCGGATCTCCGGAGGCGGCTGCTCGCAGCACTCGGACACGGTCTGGCACTGGCCGACCTCACCGGCCACCTCGTACGGCTCGCCGTCCAGGGTGGTGTCCGTGACGGAGACGACGGCGCCGGTCTCGCAGTCCACCACCTGACGGCGCATGAACTGCGTGGTGTGCGGGAGGAGGAGGTCGAGGCGGCCGGACACGTTGTTGATGCCGGTGGTGTCCCGGACCTCGATTTCCACCGTGTTCGGGCCAGCCATGACGGGGATCTGTGCCGTGCCCGAGGTGGCGGGCTGGTTCCACTGCCCGTACATGCCCGCGTCCACGCCGTTGATACGGACGCGGGCGCCACCGTCAGCCCGGAAACCCACGGACTGGGCGACCGCGACGCCGTCCTCCGGCGCCTGGAAGGTCTTGCGGAGGACCCACCGCACCGGGGCGGAGTCGTAGCCGGCCCAGGTCCCCCCGCCGGTACCCGCGTTCTGGTCCGCGCGGGCGCCGAGCGCCGGATACCCGAACAGGGCGCCGTACCGGGCCGGGTACGGCATGGCCGCCTCCGGGCCATAGCCCGGGTTGGCGCCGCTGAAGGAGACGACCTCCCAGCCGTCCGCGTCCGCCCGGGTTGCCGGGTCGAAAACGGTGATCAGGTCGGTCGCCGCGGTGTCGCACAGCAGGGTGCTGCTGGTGTCCCGGCACGGCTCGGTCCCGGCCGCGGCCCCGCAGTTCGTGACCTCCCCGGCTACGACGTACGGGGTGGCCCCGTCAAGCTCAGTGTCCGTGACCGTGAGGGCGGCTCCGGTGCAGTCCCGGCACACCGTGCGCAGGAAGGGATGCGGCTCCTCTCCTGCGGTGACGTCGCAAAGGATCAGCGGCTCGCAGTGGCGGCACTGGGATGCGTCTCCGCCTCCGGTGGGCTGGCACTGGCCGACTTCGCCGGTGACCGTGTACGGCTGCCCGTCCAGGGTGGTGTCCGTCTGGGAGACGGTCGCGCCCGTCTCGCAGTCCGTGAGGATCGTCCGAAGGAACTGGGTCGGCGGCTGGCATCCGGCCTGGCCGTAAGCGATGGTGGCGACGAGGTTGCGGGCCTGCCAGGACTTCGGGGCGGTCGAGGAGCCACTGGCCTGGTCCCACGTCTCCACGTCGATCCACGCGACGAGTTCCCCGGCGTTGGCCACGGCGGACGGCACGGGAGCGCTCACGGCCAGGTGGCGGGTTGCGCCAGCGCCGACGCTGCTCATGGACTGGAACGCGAGCTGGGTTCCGTCCGCCGTCAGCAGGCGCAGGCGCCCGCAGGTGAGCACCCCGCCGTTGGGGCCCATGTTCTGGACGTCTACCTCAACGGTGACGGTGGCCGTGCCGTCGTCACAGGCGGGAGCAGCCGGGCGGAGGACACCGGCGATGCACCGGTGGACCTGCGGGCCGCCGGTCGCGGCGTTGCTGGTCTCCGCCGGGAACGTGAGGGTTCCGCCGCCCCAGAGGGCTTGGCCGCCTCCGGCCAGCACCGTGTTGTGGCTGGTGAAGAAGTAGGGCGTCGGGTCGGTGTCCGTGATCGCCGGGGTGACCAGGAGCGGCGGCACGTCGGCAGGCGCGGGGTCGTCGCACAGCAGGACCGTGCTGGAGTCCCGGCACGGCTCCTCCTCGGGCGCCGGCGGCTGGCAGACGCCGACCGTGCCCACCGGCATGTACGCGGTGATGCCGTCCAGGAGCGTGTCCGTCACGGACGTGACCGCGCCGGAGCAGTCCCGGCAGGTGGTCCGCTCGAACGTGGGCGTGACCGGCGTGACCGAGATTTCCCCGACCGTCTTTGAGATGGCCGATCCGGCGCCGGAGTGCCCGACCGCGAGTTCTGTCAGTCCCGGGTGCGTGAACGTCGAGATGGAGGTGTCGTTGTTCGGTGCGGTGGTGCACAGCGTGCGCGTGGCCGCGTTCCACGTGTGCACAGGGGCGAGCGTGACCGGCGTCGCCCCTTCCGGCAGGACCGCGCAGGTGCCGTTCTGGCGGAGTTGGATGCCGAACGTCACGGCGACCGGCTGGGAGAACGTCCACGTGATCGGGCTCGTCCTCATCAGCCACCACGGTTGACCCAACTGGGACGTGGCGTTCGCGACCGAGTAGCCGACCCCGTTGGACAGGGTCCCCGGCACGGCGCCGGGAGGCAGGGCCGCGGTGGACGTGTCCGGCGGGACGTCACACAGGATGTGCGTGGTGCAGTCCGCGCACACCGACTCCGCCGGGCACACGCCGACCGTCCCGGCCGGGGTGTACGGCGCGCCGTCGAGGGTGTAGTCCGTGTGCCCGGTGATCTGCCCGTTCTCGTCGCGGGCGTAGTCCCGCACGAAGGCCGTGACCGTGCCGTCGTCGGCGGTGTCGCAGAGCTGGAGGAGGTCCCGCTCCGGCTGCTCGACCCCGGCCGGGCACGTCGTCACCTCCCCTTGCGGGGTGTAGGTGTCGCCGGTGACCGCGTCCACCAGGCGCACCGCGGCGATCGAGCCGTCCGCGTCGTAGCTGTACTCGATCAGGACCAGGCCGAGGACGTCCCCGGTGTCCGGGTCCACGTCACAGAACGTCCCCGACACCTGGATAGAGCGGGAGTCACCACACGCAACCGTGCCGGCCGGTGGCTCCCCTGTGCTGTAGGCGCCGGTGGTGAGGTTCAGCCAGCCGTCCCGGGTGACCGTGCCCTCACAGTCGCGGGTGACCACCACGGCGATCGGCGTGCCGTCCGCGAGGCAGAGGCCGAGCGTCGCCGCGGGCGTGGTCTGTGCCGTGCACGGTGAGGCGGTCTCGCATGCACCCACGGTGCCGAGGACGATGTACGGCGTCGTGCCGTCAAGGGCGAGGTCCTCATGCGTGTCGGCGCCGTCGAGGAACGAATACCGGCGCAGGAACGAGGTCACCGTCCCGTTCGGGGCGCTGTCGCACAGCGTCACCGTCTCCGACTCCGGGCACGCGTGCTCGCAGTCGACCGGGCTGACGGGCGTGTACGGCTGTGACGGGTCGTCCTGGTAGGTCAGCAGCAGCTCGGCGGAGCCGTCCGAGCGCAGGCACCACAGCTCGGAATAGGTGGTGTCGGCCTGACCGTCGCCGTCAGTGTCGTCGCACAGCTGCCTGCAGACCGTCGTCAGGCAGCCGGAATCACACGGCCCGGCATCCGCCGGAAGCGGGCCAGGGACGATCGTGCTGGTGGCCGGGTCGAGCCAGCCGATGACCTCCGGGTCCTCGGTGGTGCCGCCGCACTCGATGCAGCCGGACCGGAGCACGGCGAGGATCATCGTGCCGTCCGGCTGGCACAGCGGCGCGGAGGCGATGGACGGGGCGCAGCACGGCGGCGTGACCGGCTCGGGCTCCGGGGCGGGGGTGTTGCACGGCAGCGGTTCGACGGCCACGGCGTCAGTCCTCCCGGTGGGCCTGGCGGCGGTGAGTGTCCCGGCCGCGTGCGCTCTTGAAGTCGTCACGGGGGCAGATGCCGCAGGCGAACGGCCCGGCGTCCCCTGCCGTGTCCCCGGCAATGTCCGCCGGGCCCTCGCTCAGCGGGTCCCCGAGGGGGACGTACGTCTCCGGCCCGTCCTCACCGACGAGGACGACCTCCCCGGCCTCGTAGGTGGGGGCGTCCTCCAGCGGAGCGAAGTCGGGCGGCGGCAGCGGCGTGGAGTCGGGCCTGTACGCCTCGTCGGGCACGGGCGGCAGCGGCTCGCCGGGGATCCCCTCCCTCTCCGGCAGGCCGACGCCAAGCAGTTCGGCACCGCCGCTGTCGCCGGCCTGTTCCTCGTCGGGGCTGACGTACCGGTGCCCGTCGACGATGGCGCCGATCAGCAGCCGCTCAGGCATGTTGGTGAACTCGCGGGCGGGGACGGCGAACTCCGACTGGGAGACGGTGCGCACCTTCGGTACCTGGGCGACCGCCCACATGGCGAAGTCCCGGCGCAGGCCGGGGGCGGGCTGGACGCGGATCAGCTCGGGGGGCATGGCGGGGCCTCAGCAGGTGGTGACGAGCACCGCGCACACGGTGCAAGTGGTGGCGGGGACGTACGTGCGCTCGGCGAGCACCCTCCTGTCGTTGACCCTTCGGTCGATGGAGGCGCCGGCCCGGTCGGGGATGACGTCGATGGGGCCGCGGCGGACGACGACCGGCCCGGAGATGTACAGCCACGCGGTGCCGGGCGGTGCCGGGAGGCCATCGGGGCCGCTGTTCGCCGCGCTGTATCCGGAGCCGACGATGACGCAGTTCCCGGCGAGCGTGGACAGCCGATTCCCGTCGACGTATGCGACGTTGCAGCAGCCGAGGAGGGCGGCGGCGCCGGTCGGCACGTGGAGGGTGCCGACACCCCCGTACGACTCGGCGAGGCAGCCCTCCAGCACGGCGACGCCTTGCCCGATCGACACCGGCCCATCGGCCGGGGTCAGGTCGACCGCGCGGGGGGCCAGCGTGTACCGCCAGAACGCCGACTCGACGGCCTGCTGCTCCCCCAGCTCCAGCGCGGCCCGGACGTGTTCGGTGGCCTCCTGGTACGACCAGCCGATCGTGGAGCAGCGGACACCGGCGTAGATGGTGACCGGGTCCGCCTCCTCGTGGGTGGGGTCGCGGAACTCCTTCTGGCCCGGCGGGCTTCCCGGTGACTCGTCCCCTGGCGACTCATAGGGCGCGCACCAGTCGGTGTCACGGACTGGACAGCAGCCGAGCGCCATCCACTCGACACCCAGCAACTCGTGCGGGTCCTGGACGCCGATGACGTCGGTACAGCCGCCGAGGATGCCGTACGGCAAGGGGCGGCCCGGGATGGCCTCGACGCGTCGCTTCATGCCAGCGGGTGGCATGTCAGATCACCCCTTCGGGGAGCAACCGACACGCCGACAACGGCCGTTGTACCTGCCGAAAGGGCCGACGGCGCTGCACACGCCGCCGACCCAGACCGACCCCTTGGCAAGAAGGAGTACGGCCATGGCCGACGCTACCTGTTCCGTTGTCGAGAACGGAACCCGATGCCCCCGCCCTGCCATCGCGCGCGGCTGGTGCAACAAGCACTACGTCCGCTGGCAACGCACCGGAGACCCGATGACTGTCCGTACCCGAGCGGGCAAGTTCGCGCTGTGTAGGGTCGTTGAAGACGGCGAGCATTGCGGGGGGAAGGCTGTGGGCAGGGAGATGTGCCGCAAGCACTACTCCCGGTTCCAGCGCCACGGGGACCCGCTCGTCAAGGTCCGTCGCCGGTTCGAGTACACCGATGACATCTGCGCCGACTTCTGGGCGCTGGTGGACAAGTCGGCGGAAAACGAGGCGTGTTGGCCGTGGACCGGCACTGAACGTTCACGGCTACGGCACCTTCCTCCACTCTCCGGCTCACCGCTTCGCCTACGCGCAGGAGCGGGGCTCGGTGCCCGAGGGGCTGGTCGTGGACCACACCTGTCACCTTCCGGAGCAGTGTGAGGGCGGCCCCACCTGCCCTCACCGCCGATGCGTGAACCCCGCGCATCTGGAAGCCGTCCCCCACGCCGAGAACGTCAGCACCACTCGGTCGAGCAACGGGCGCCCGGCGGATGACCGCTGCTCCGTCGACGGCTGTGACCGCCCCTACGTCGCGCGCGGCCTGTGCTCGAAGCACTGGCAGTACGCGCGCCGTACGGGGCTGACCGAGCGACCCAAGAGGACGACGTGCAAGCGGGGCCACCCACTGAGCGGGGAAGGGGCGTCGGTCAGCGTTGAAGCCAATGGAACCGTGCGGTGCCTCCACTGCCGTCGCCTGACTGCCGAGCAGCGCCGCACGCCGGGGTCCGCTACCTTCACGCCGTGCAGCGAGCCGGGGTGCGGCCGTCCGCATGAGGCTCTTGGCCTCTGCGAGGCGCACTACGAGCGGCAGCGGCGAAACCGGAGCAGCGTGGGCTAGGACTTCCATCGGCGCCTGCCTCCTCTCATTCCTCGGCGGTCCCAGCCTCATCGGCTGGGACCGCTTGTCGTTGAAGGTCAGGCGATCGGGCAGTCAATGCCCAACTGCTCGCCGGTGCGCCCGTCGGGACATACAGGAACGGTGACGATCCGGGACTCTGGCCCGCGCGATACCAGGGCCACACACTCTTCCGAGAAAGCGGCTGTGTAATCGTTGGTCGAGAATTTGTTCGAATCGTGAATTACGCCCAGCGAGATCTCGCCGCCGCGCCCGATCTGGAAAGCTCCGGCGGGGTGGATCAGGAACGGGACGCTGTCCGGCCAGACGGCTGCGGGCGTCTCGCCGCCGATCTGGTTCGGCACTGCCGGGCCGAGGCCGCGGGCCCATTGGACGCGGACGCCGAGTTTGGCGAACGCGTTGATGATGCACGACGGGTCGATGTCGTGGCAGGAGACGCCGTTCTGCCGTGCGATGTCGGCGAGGAACATGGCCTTGGCCCACCAAGGGAAAACGACCTCGATCGAGATCGACTCGCACAGGCTGTGCCGCTCGACCATGTCGGCGGCCTGCAGGGCGACGGCGGCGAAGATCGCGGAGAAGGCGCCGAAGGTTTGCGCGATGGTGACCGGGGTGGAGGCGGCGACGGCCTGCTCGAACAGGACCTGACGGACGCGGAGTTCGTGCGCGACCATTGTGTTGCGCTGGTACCAGGCTACCAGCTCCGGGAAGTGACGCTGAGTCAGGATTCCTGCCTCAAGGCAGACACCGACGGCGTCGCAGCGGACCTCTTCCGGCTCAGGGCAGGGGATCTTGAAGCAAGGCTTGACCGCGCCGCTGATGTCGTCGGCCTCGGTGTGGACGAACGTCATGCTGCCGACGTCCAGCGACGGGATCTTGAAGAACCGCAGGCCACCACGCGCCAACTGGATTTCGGGCGCGTCCCACAGCATTTCGGGGCACGCGATGTCGGTCAGCTGGTACACGGTTTCGCTGGGAGCGCACCAGCCGCCGGACGCGACGATGTCGCCCTGCGGCAAGCGGCCCTGGTCCGCAGCGAGGATGACCGCGCGCGTGCCTTCAGTGCCGGACGAGGAGTCGTTGATGATGAGCGGCGTGTCGAACGGCAGCCGGTAGGAGGCGCACAGGCCGACGCCGCCACCGGCAGTCTTCAGCGCGTTGGCGCGGCGGATGATCCCCTCGGTGACGCCTTCCATGTCGAGGGGCTGGCCAGGATGGTAGCCCGGGACGTCTACGGAGGCAGTGATCTCCGGGCGCGGGTTCGGGTCCGGCGGCAGTACGCGCGGCTGATGGACGCGGACCCGGGACAGGTCGAGGGCGCGCTGCTTGACGACCGCGCCGGAGGCGGCGACGGGTTCCTTGGCGGACTCCAGCTCGACGGCCGGCTCCGGCTCTGCGGGCTCCTCGAGCTCGTTGACGGAGGCGGTGGCCTCCTCTGGATCGTCGCCGCGCACGGCGGCGGCCAGCTGCTCGATCTCCGCGGCGGCCTGCTCGGCGGCGGCGATCCGCTCTGCCTTCTCCGCGCGGATGTCATTGACCGCAGTGGCCAGCTCGCGGAGCTTGGTCAGGTCGTCGGTAGTGACGGTGCTGCTGCCCGCTTTCGCATCGAAGGACTTGACTGCGCCGTCGAGGAGCTCGTCCAATTCGTCGTCGCTGAGGGCGGTAATGTCCTCGGGAAGGGAGAATTCTTCCATTGAGCCAGGCTCCAAATGATCGATCTTGGAGTCGCTCGGCCCAAAACCAGCAGCGCTGATGGCACAGCATAGCCATGCAGCAGCGCCGCACACTGTTGCTGTTATGCCAGGTCATCCGGGACTACGGATTTCCTACGCTTGGTCGGCCTTGAGCTTGTGGTTGCCGTCGCGCTCACCGCGCGCGCCGCACCGTGCGTCGACCACTGAGGTTTTCGGGTTGTCGTCGGGGCGGTGACGGTTCATGATCCCTGCGGCATGCCGGTGGGATGCGGTATCCGGAGGGTGGGGGCCTGACCGCTGAGCGTCGGGCGTTTCGGGAGAGGATCCGGCTCCAGGCCGGCGAGCGGTTCGCGGCAGGTGAGAAGACCACAGTGATCGCGAAGGACCTGCGGGTGAGTGTGCGGTCGGTGGAACGCTGGCGCCGGGCCTGGCGCGAGGGCGGCATGGAGGCTTTGCGCTCCGCGGGCCCGGCCAACTCCCCGACCGTTACCGATGACCAGTTCGCGGTGCTCGAGGAGGAACTCGGCAAGGGTCCGTCAGCTTACGGCTTCGACGATGAGCGTTGGACTCTGGCCCGGGTCCAGACGGTGATCAGCCGTCGTCTGCGGCTGAGCCTGTCGGTGGCTACGGTGTGGCGGCTGCTGAAGCGGCACGGCTGGTCCTGGCAGACACCTGCCCGCCGTGCACTCGAACGCGACGAGCACGCGGTGGAGCTGTGGAAGAAGGAGGTGTGGCCGCGGGTAAAAGTCTCGCGGCGGCGTCCGGGGCATGGATCGTCTTCGAGGACGAGGCCGGATTCGCGATGACTCCGCCCCGGGCCCGGACCTGGGGACGACGTGGCCACACGCCCGTGATTCACGTTCGGGGCAGATCCCGCCGCAGGACTTCGGTCGCCGCGCTGTGCTGCTACAAATCCGGCGAGACCGCCAGACTGATCTACCGGCCCCGTCACCATCTGCTCCTGAAGGGAGCACGGAAGAGCTTCTCCTGGCAGGACTACCGAGACCTGCTGGTGAGGGCTCACATCCAGCTCGGCGGTCCCATCGTGGTGGTTTGGGACAATCTCAACACCCACCTGGCAGCGGGCTTGAAAAAGTACGAGGCCGAGCACGACTGGCTCACCACCGTCCGTCTCCCCTCATACGCACCCGACCTGAACCCCGTCGAGGCCGTCTGGTCACTCGTGCGCAGGGCCATGGCCAACACTGCCTTCGACACACCCCACGACCTCGACCGCAAACTCCGCCGCGAGTTACGCAGGATCCAACTCCGACCCCACCTGACCGACGGCTGCCTCACCGCCACCGGCCTGGCTATCGACCCACCGACCCCACCCTGAAAACCTCAGCAACCGCCGGCGTCAACCGGTACCTCATCCGAGGCGTGGGCAAGAAGAAGCTCACCAAGCTCACCGCCAAGAACGTCCGCACCTGTCTGAACCAGTTGCGCACTGCCTGCCAGTGCTGCGCGCGGCATCGACGCGGGGCGTGGTGAGCCCCCGTTGCTGCGCCGTCGGATCGTGCTGCTCCAAGCGGCTCTCTCCGCTGACGCTGACGTACATCCACTCCGTGCTCAAGTCCGCCCTGGAGCACGCCGTCCGCGAGGAGGAAATCTCGCGCAACGTCGCCCGCAACGTCCGCACCGGCACCCCACGGCCCCGCCGCTTCGAACCTCTCACCGCTGACGAAGCCCGTCAGCTCCTCACCACCGCACAACGACACCGGTTGCAGGCCCTGTTCGAACTCGCCCTGCACACCGGACTAGGCCGTGTTTTAGGTCCGGGTTCCGGTCCATGCCTCGTGCCGTGATGATCACCGTGTGGGGCGTGGGGATCTTTCTGATGAGCAGTGGTCGGTGCTGGAGTCGTTGCTGCCTGCGGCGGGTGTGAGTCGCCGGTGGCCGGGGCGGCGACGGCTGGTGGATGGTGTGCGTTGGCGGGTGCGGACGGGTGTTCCGTGGCGTGACCTGCCGCCTGAGTACGGGCCCTGGCAGACCGTGTACGGGTTGTTCCGGCGATGGCAGCGGCAGGGGGTGTGGGCCCGGCTGCTGACGCTGTTACAGGCGCGGGCCGATGAGGCCGGGCTGATCACGTGGGAGGTCAACGTCGATTCCACGATCTGCCGGGCTCACCAGCATGCGGCCGGTGCCCGCCGGGACGGCGCGGGGCAGAAGGAGGCGCCTGGTGGTGTCGCCATCGAGCCCGACGACCACGGGCTGGGCCGGTCAAGGGGTGGGTTCACCACGAAGCTCCACCTGGCCTGCGAGCAGGGTCAGAGGCCGTTGTCGCTGCTCGTCACCGCCGGGCACCGGCACGACAGCCCGCAGTTCCAGCAGGTCCTGGAGGCCATCCGGGTGCCTCGGACCGGTCCTGGCCGGCCGCGATCCCGGCCGGACAAGGTCCGGGCGGACAAGGCCTACGGCTCCCGCGCGAACCGCGCCTACCTACGCAGACGCGGCATCGGATGCACGATCCCGGAGAAGGCCGATCAAGTCCGCAACCGCAAGAAGCGTGGTTCACGAGGCGGCCGACCGCCGAAGTTCGACAAGATCGACTATCGCGAGCGCCATGCGGTCGAGTGCGGGATCAGCCGTCTCAAGCAGCACCGGGCAGTGGCCACCCGATTCGACAAGCTCGCGGTTCGGTACGAGGCGACGGTTCACGTCGCGGCGATCCACCAGTGGTTGTGAGCCGTCGGGCGGCCAGGCGGCCGTGCCATGCTGGCCACCGGCACTTCGAGCAGCACACGCATGGGGAGGTCCGGTGGCCGCTGATTACTACTGCGCGGACAGCGAGAACGGCGACCACGTCGACGACCCGTCCGAAGACGCCCTGTTCGAGCTGGTAAGCGACCTGAACGGCACAGACAACACCTTCGTCGTCATCCAGCCCGACGAGGACGATCCCGCCTGGTTCGCGTCCGTCGCCGTCCTGGAGACTGGCGGCTACGAGATCGTCCGGCGTGACACCAGCCGCCGCGAGCACGACGTCATCGTCGAGACAAGCATCGACCAGATCGCGGGCGACCTCACCAAATGGCTGGCCACCCGAGCTACCTAAAACACGGCCTAGTACCAATACCGGTGACTTTGGTGGGTTCTGGTCGTTGGGTGGGTTGTGCCAAGGCCGGGTCAGGTGAAGTCGTCGGGGGTTGATCGGTTCTCGGATCGGATCGCGTTGGGGGTGCTGACGCGGGCGTTTCCGCCGGAACTGGTCGACGAGGTGATCGTCGAGTGCGGCAGGGTCGAGCAGCGGACGCGGCTGCTGCCGGCACGGGTGGTGGTCTACTTCGTCCTGGCGATGTGTCTGTTCTTCGGGCAGGGCTATGAAGAGGTGGCCCGGCTTCTGGTTCAGGGGCTGGAGCGTGAAGGCCGGTGGGCGACCGCCTGGCGGGTGCCCACGACGGCGGCGATCGGGCGGGCCCGGTTGCGGCTTGGGCCGGAGCCGTTGCGGGCCCTGTTCGCCCGGGTGTGCCGGCCGGTGGCGGTCGCGCGAACGCAGGGCGCCTGGTACCGGCGGTGGCGGCTGGTCGCGGTGGACGGCACGGTCTTTGATGTTCCGGACACCGCGGCGAACGCCCAGTTCTTCGGGCGTCCCGGTACCAGTCGCGGACAGGGCCGCAGTGCGTATCCGCAGGCGAGGGTGGCGGCCCTGGCCGAGTGCGGCACCCATGTCGTGTTCGCGGCCGAGGTCGGACCACTCAAGGTCCACGAGACCGCCCTGGCTCAGCGGCTGTTCCCCGCGCTGACGAAGGGCATGCTTGTGCTCGCCGACCGGGGCTTTTGCGGCCTCGACCTGTGGCGGGCCGCGAAGGCGGGCGGCGCGGACCTGCTGTGGCGGGTCCGCAGCGTCGTGGTGCTGCCGGTCCTGGAAACCCTCGCCGACGGCTCCTACCTGTCGGAGATCGTCGCCGCGCGGGACAACTATCGGCGCGCGGACCCCGAGCGGGTGCGGGTGATCGAGTACACCCTCGGCCCACGCGGCGGTGACGGCACCGTCTACCGGCTGATCACCACCCTCCTCGACCCTGACCAGGCACCGGCCGAGGAGCTTGCCGCCCTCTATGCCCAGCGGTGGGAGATCGAGAACACCCTGGACGAGATCAAGAACCACCAGGGCGTCCCCGGGCTGGTGCTGCGCTCCCAGCACCCGCGCGGTGTCGAACAGGAGATCTTCGCGTTCCTGCTGGTCCACCACGCGCTGCGGGACCTGATGCACCAGGCCGCCCTCAAGGCCGGGCACGATCCCGACCGGATCTCCTTCACCCGCACCCTTCGCGTCGTCCGCCGCCACGTCACCGGGCAGGCGGCACTTTCCCCCCTCACGACTGGCCCGGTCCATCACCCAGAGCCTGCGTGAGATCACCGAACGACTGCTGCCCGCACGGCGGCTGCGCTCCAACCCCCGCGTGATCAAACGCAAGATGTCCAACTGGGCCCTCAAACGAGCCGAGCACCACAGCCCACCACGGCCAGACACCCCGACGGTCCGGCTGGTCGGGCCAACCAGAGCCACTTCAACCAGCCGGAAAACAACCTAAATCACCGGTATTGGGCCTAGTACTCCAGCAGCACTTTGACGTTTTCCCTGTTCAGGGGCGGTTTGGGCGAGTGTAGTGGGCTGAGTTCCGGCCCGTGTTCTCTTTCCCGGACCGCCCCTCGATCGTGTGCAGCCGCCACTGATAGTGGCAGCGGCGGGCGACGGCTTGGCGTCGCCTGCGCCACTGTGACCATCTCAGTGCGCGTGCCCTGATGAGGGATTGATGAGCGCGTGTGGCGGGCGGGTGGCCAGTTGCCAGGAGCCGCCGAACTTCTGCCACGGTGAGGGGCGCGAGGCAGGAACCGTTTCTGCTGCCCCTTTTACCGCGGCGTCGGCGGCCATGACCGCCAGGAAGGCGTGCGCCAGTATGGCCAGGGTGACGTGCCGCATCCAGCCGGTGTAGCGGCGGACTTCGTACTGGTCCAGGCCGCACTCGTTCTTGGCAGCCTGGAAGGCTTCCTCGATGGCCCAACGTGTTCCGGCGACGCGGACCAGGTCCTCGACCGTGGTGCCGAGCGGTGCGTAGGCGAGGTAGTAGGCGATCTGATCGGGCTTGCTGATGCTGCGGCGGGCCAGTGCCCACCGCTGGTGGGTGGGCAGTTCGCCGTCGAAGTCCTCGATGGAGGTGATCTGCAGGGCGGCCCAGTGGTAGACGCGCGGGCCCTTGGCGCCGTCACCGCACGAACGTCTCTCCCACGCTTCGTCGGGAGCCTGGGAGAAGAGGTGATCGATGCGTCCGAAGTGGGGCACCTGCTGGGACTTGGGGACCGCGAGCACATACCCCAGGCCGGTCTCCTCCAGCATGCGGCGCAGCCGCCATTCCTGGCCGTAGGCCGAGTCCGCGGTCACCCAGGCGATCGGCAGCGGCGAGGCGATCGCCCGCAGGACCATGGCCTTGGCCAGGTCGGGTTTGGTGGCGAAGGTCCGCTCGTCCGGGATGTGGGCGGCGCGGCAGCGTTCGCGGTCTTCGGTCCAGGACTTGGGCAGGTACAGCTCACGGTCCACCAGGGCGCGTCCTCGCTTGGTGGCGTAGGCGGCGAACACGCCAATCTGGCAGTTTTCGGTGCGGCCGGGGGCTTGTATTTCAATTACTGCTTGCCCAGGCGGCGTTGGTGGGAGGGTGGAGCATGACTCTGCGTCCGCCCGTTGCCGAGTTACGGGCAAAGT
>NZ_JBIVTV010000040.1:0-16176 GCF_044756885.1 Streptomyces sp. NPDC091412
TCCCGGTTCGCGAAATCGATCTTCGTGTAGATGCCCAGGTTCCCGATGATCCGCGTGATCGGATCCCAGGACATGTCCACGATCTGAGCGGGCTTACGCCCCGCCCGACGCACCTCGGTAGTCGCCATGTGAATTACTGCCCCTCACTGTTCGGGTTCCGGGAGTCGGTGGCGGTGTACGGCTCCAGCTCGTCGGGCCGGAAGTAGTGGAAGCGGCCGTACCAGGTGTGCAGTTCGGCCGCGGGGTCGTCGTCGAGGGTGACGGCGAGGTGCACACTGCCGTCCACGTCGTGGAAGACCGCGGCCACACGCGCGGTCCGTCCGGCCAGGAACATGTCCTGGGCGTCGGCGCCCCGGCCGCGCGGACGCAGTCGGACACGGCTGCCGCCTCCCACGGGAACGCCGTCGACGAGCACCGTCTCGGTGGTGGGGGAGAGGCCGTCGTCACCGCCCTCCTGCCACCAGGCGGGCCGCTCCGCGGAAAAGTCCCCCGGGGCGGCTGTGGCGGCGGGTGCGGCGGGGGCCGTGGGAGCCAGCGAGCGGATGGCGCCGTGCAGCCGGGAGAGGACCTCCGGCGGCATGCTGTCCACCCGGTCCAGGATCTCGGCGGCGCGCGGGTCGGTGGCGCGCGCCTCGCGCTTCTCCTCGTCGGTCAGGAGCATCGTCCGCAGCGTCAGGATCTCGTCGATCTCCGCCGCGTCGTGCAGGTCGCCCGGACTCTCGGGCGCCACCTGGGGACGGTCGGGCAGGATGATCGGCGCGGAGAGCAGCACGGGTCCGGTGGCGCCGTCCGGCGCCTGGGCGTGTTCCGCGGTGCCGGTGCCGTCGCCCGCGGCGGGCGGTTCGCCGCCGAGGACGGGGAAGGTGAACGCGTTGCGGCAGTCGCGGACGCGCTCCAGCAGGTCCGCGGGCGGGTCGGTCAGCGAGACGAACTCCACGTCCGTGCCGCCGACGAGGGTGTGCGTGGCGATGAGCGCCTGGCGCAGTGCCGCGTCACGCGGGACCCGCGGATCCGCCGCGTGCCCGGTGTTCTCGGTGCGCACGCGCAGCCGGACCAGTCCGTCCGCGAGACGTTCTGCCGTGAGCGTGGTGTCCGCCCGGATCTCCGCGCGCCGCCGTACGATCCGCCCGGCGCCCCCGGCCAGCGGCTCGCTCTCCTCGCCGCCCGCCGTTCCGACCGGGGCGGTGCACTTCCGCCGCAGCAGGTCCTCCAGCGGCACGACGAGGTCGGTCTCGCGCGGCACCGCCTCGTCGAAGGTCAGATGCGTCGTGCCGTCGCCGGTCCGCAGCGACTCCACGGGGTGGTGCCCGCCGTCCGGGCCGGTCTCCTCCACCTGCTTGTGCTGCGCCTGGAGGTAACGCACTCTGATCCACACCACGGCGTCGGGCCTGTGGTGCCTCAGCAGGCACTCGGTCTGCTGGTACCAGGAGTCGGCGGAGCCGGACACGCCGACCGTGACGGGTCCGTCGTGCTCCACCCAGTTGCGCGGCAACAGCACCCCGAACTGCCACCGGACGCGGTTCTTGGGGGAGGAGCGGCGGTACGGATAGAGCAGGTAGCCCTCGTAGAGGACGGCGTCGGCGACCGCGCCCACCTGCTCGAAGGGGCGCCCGCCGGAGCCGACCGGCACGGCACTGTCGCCGTCCGCGGCACCCTCGACCACAGCATCCGGCATCTGGCTCTCCTCCGACTCGCAGGTTCGCCATGCCTTCCACCACGCACCCACCGCTCACGCGCCATCTCCCCCTCCTGCCCAGCGCTGTTGGGCCGTCCGGGGGAGCGGCGGGCCCCCGGACGCGGACGTCCGCTCAGTCCGGCAGGCGTGGCACGCGCAGGGCCAGCAGGGCCACGTCGTCGTCGTAGCCGTCCTGGCGGCCGAGCAGCGCGTCGCACAGCGCGTCCAGCGGGGCGGAGGCCAGGGTGGCCGCATGGTCCGCCAGGTCCCGCAGACCGGCGTCGATGTCCCGGTCGCGGCGCTCGATCAGGCCGTCGGTGAACAGCAGCAGGGTGCTCTCCGGGGGCAGCGGCTGCCAGTGGTCGGGTCGGGGCAGGCCCGGTTCGACGCCGACCGGGATGCCGTGCGTGTCGGGAGCGAGACAGCGCGCCGTGCCGTCGGCGGTGATCAGCAGCGGCGGCGGATGCCCCGCGTTGGTCCAGCGCAGGGCGTACCCGGCGTCCGGTTCCCGCTCGATGCGGGCCAGGACCAGGGTGGCGGCCGGCGGATCGCTGAGGGCGGTCAGTGCCCGGTCGAGCCTGTCCACGATCATGCTGGGCGGCCCGCACCGGTCGAAGGCCAGGGCCCGCAGCATGTTGCGGATCTGCCCCATCATCGGCGCCGCCTCCACGTCGTGGCCGGTCACGTCACCGACGACGACAAGGACCGCCCCGTCGGGCAGCCCGAGGGCGTCGTACCAGTCACCACCGAGGTGGGGAAGCTCGGACGCCGGCTCGTAGCGGGCCTCCACCCGCAGCGGGGACAGGTCGGGCAGCACCGGCAGCAGACGGCGCTGGAACTGTTCGGCGGCCCGCTTGAGCCGTCCGTACAGGCGGGAGTTCTCGATGCTGACACTCGCGGCGCTGGCCAGCGCGGTCAGCAGGGCCTCGTCGGCGTCGGCGAAGGGTGTGCCGTCCTCCTTGTCGGCCAGGTAGAGGTTGCCGTAGACGGTGTCGCGCACGGTGAGCGGGACTCCGAGCAGGGTGGTCATGACCGGGTGGCCGTCCGGGAAGCCGACCGCGCGAGGATCGGCGGCGATGGCGTCGACCCGCAGCGGCTTGGGCTCCTCGATCAGCCTGCCCAGCAGTCCATGGCTCTGCGGGAGCCCGGACTCGGCCAGAAGCCGCTCGGCGTCGACGACGCCCACGGTGATCAGGTCGACGATCTCCCCGCCCTCGCCGAGCACGCCGAGGGCGCCGTAGCGCGCGGCGACGAGGTCGGTGCCCGCCTGCACCAGGTGCCGCAGCACGGAGCGGGTGTCCATGTCGGCGCTGATGGCCACGACCGCATCCAGCAGGCGGTGCAGCCTGCGGCGGTCCAGGCTGAGCTGCCGGATCTGGGCGCTGAGTTCCTCGAAGGCCTCACCACCCGGTGTCAGGCCGCTTCCCTGGACGGCGGCGTCCCCGTGGCCGGCCGTCTCTTCCGCTTCCGGGCACCATGGATCGTCCGACATGGGGCACCTCCCGGGCAGGGCCGGTGCTCGTCCTCACCGTCCGGGCCCGGCACGGCCACCTTACGCCGGGTGGGAGGGGGGTGGCTCCCTCCCACCGGTCACCAGCCGGAGGGGGAAAGCCCGAAGGCCGCGGCGTACCGGCGTACGCTACGGAACTGCCCAGCTCAGCTCCCCTCGTGAGGAAGAGTCACAGCGATGCAGAAGATCTCCCTCGACGCCCTCGCACGCGAGCTCCTCGAACGGGCCGAGGCGTCCTCGGCCGGCCGCAGCGCGGAGACCGTCTACGGCGGCCACGAGCACGTACTGCGCCAGACCCTCATCACCCTGCGCGCCGGCATGGCCCTGGCCGAGCACGACAACCCGGGCGAGGCGACCGTCCTGGTGCTGCGCGGACGGGTGCTGTTGCGCAGCGGCGACACGTCGTGGGAGGGCATGGCGGGGGACCTGCTCATCGTGCCGCAGGCCCGGCACAGCCTGGAGGCTCTGGAGGACTCCGCGGCCCTGCTGACGGTCACCAAGACGTCCTGACCCCGGCGGTCGCCCGCGGCGATCGGCGGATGGCCGCGTTCCATCGGCCTCGGCCCGGCGGTGCCGGGCCGAGGCGGAGCCGAACCCCCACAGCTCCCGTTATTTTTACGAATAGCACATGTAATAATGGGGGAATCGCCGGGGTGCCGGCGTGGCGGTGAGCGAGAACGAGAAGAGGACAGCCGTGGCACAGTCCTTCGAGGTCCACATCCGCAACACCACGACCGACCCGGCCGCCCTGGCCGAGGCCACGATCCTGGCCGCGCGGCGCCGCCTGCTCACCGCGCTGCGGTCCAAGACGGCGCTGCTGACCGAACTCCGTCTGGGCCGCGCCGACCGGGAGCGGGCACGAGCGGCCCTGACCGACTTCTGCACCGGCGAGGTGCGCCGCCACCTGGCCGCGGCCGACCAGGCGCTGTACGCACCGGCCGCGGGCGCGGTCGAGACCCGGCTGCTGATCAGGGCTCTACGGGCCACCGCGGCCGCTGTGGCCGCCCGGATCGACGCGCTCGCCTCGGCCGACGACGCGGACTCCGCGGACGGTGCCGCCCGCGACGTCACGAGCCTCCTCACCGTCCATCTCGCCGTCGAACAGGACGTGCTGCTGCCCGCGCTCGCCCTCCTGCCCGGCGCCGACCTGCCGCTCCTGACCGCGGACTTCGAGACCCTGCTCGAGGGCGGCCGGCTCGACCGGCCCGCCGTCGTCGACGTCACCTCGATCCCCCACGGCAGGCGCCACCCCCGCATCTTCGCCCGCTTCGCCCGCCTGGGGCCCGGCGAAGCGTTCACCCTGGTCAACAACCACGACCCCAAGCCGCTGCGCCGCGAGTTCGAAGCCACCCTTCCCGGCGTGTTCACCTGGGACTACCTCGAATCCGGACCCACGCGATGGCAGGTGCGCATCGGCCGGAGGGCTCCCGAGGTCCGACCCGCCTCGTCCGCCGCCGGGCGGAACGGCTCCCGGCGTCCGGGCAGGGGGGAGGACCCGTACCCCGGCCAGGACGTATAGCCCGTGGCCGCTGCGGGTACCCGAGCGGCGGCCGCGAGGAGATGAGGAGCGCGTGATGGCTCCCGCGAAGCAGAGGACGGCGACGTCCGCGCCTAACGGACGACGGGCGCCGGCCCGTGCCACCAAGCGGTACGACGCGGTGCCCGAACTCGATGGCGAACCCGACCTGCTCGGCCAGTACCTGCGCCAGATCGGGATGACACCACTGCTCGACGCGGAGGGCGAGGTGCGGCTCGCCCGGCGCATCGAAGCCGGTCTGCACGCCATGGCGGAACTGCGGCAGGCCGACGAGGACGGCCGTGAGCTCGCGCCGGAGCGCCGGCGGGAACTGGAGGCCGCCACGCGGGACGGTCAGGAGGCCAAGGACCACATGGTGCGGGCCAACCTCCGGCTCGTCGTGGCGATGGCCAAACGCCACGCCCACCGCGGGCTGCCGCTGCTCGACGTCATCCAGGAGGGCAACCTGGGCCTGATCCGGGCCGTGGAGAAGTTCGACCACACCAAGGGGTTCAAGTTCTCCACCTACGCCACCTGGTGGATCCGCCAGGCGATGGAGCGCGGCCTCGCCACGCACGCGCGTTCCGTGCGGCTGCCGATGCACGTCGTGGAGCAGTTGCAGAAGCTCGCCAAGATCGAACGCAAGTTGCAGCTGAGCCTCGAACACGAGCCGACCGTCGAGGAGGTCGCGCGTGAGAGCGGCCTCGCCGAGGACAGGGTCGTCTGGCTGCGCCGCGTCGGCCGGCAGGTGATCAGCCTGGACATGCCGGTGGACGACACCGGCGAGACGGTGGTCGGCGATCTCATCTCCGACACGGAGGTGTTGCAGGCCCCCGAGGTCGCCGAGTACCAGGCGCTGGCCGAGGAACTGCGGGAGGCCGTCGACACACTGGCGCCGCGCGAGGCTCTCATCCTCAGCCTGCGGTACGGCCTGCACGACGGGCACCAGCGCACCCTGAAGGAGGTCGCCCAGCACGTGGGCCTGACCCGTGAGCGTGTGCGCCAGCTGGAGAAGCAGTCGCTGGCCCAGCTGAGGGAACAGGAGCCGGGCGAACGGCTCCTGGCGTGGGCGAGCTGACGTGCCCGCGCAGAACGGTGCGCCCGGCACGATCACCGGGCGCACGGCTCCACTCCGACCGTCGCGGACCGAGGCGACGGCCGTCACCAGCGGTACCAGCGGCCTCTCCGGCCGCCGCCCGCGGGCCGTACGACGAAACCGAGCAGCCACAGCACGAGCACGATGATCGCGATCCACCACAGCGCCTTCAGGGCGAACCCGATGCCGAAGAGGACCAGAGCGAGCAGGAGAACCAGCAGCAAGGGAACCATGGATATCAACCTCCGGACACACCGGATGCCCGGCATGCGCAGGAAAACACCCCGGGAAATCCGGTGTTTCCACACCTGAGGCAGGGGAACTCGTGGATGCTGCCCGCGCCCCGGTCGGTGCCGGCCGGGCGCGGTCGGACACGGTGGTGCGGGGCCGTCCGGCGGCGTGGCGTTCCGGGAGGTGCGCACCGCGCGGTGAGGATGGCGTCCGGCATCGAGTCGGCTCGGGTGCGCGGATCCGGAGGCAGAGGTGACGGTGCGTCGTATCGGTCTGGTCGTCCACGGCGGGCGCGGTGAGGCCACGGCCGCCGCCCGCACCGTGCGCGAGTGGTGCGACGTGCACGGCGTGGGGTGCGCGGACATCGACGTGTGGCACGACGGAGAGCGGCGCAGCTCCCGGGAGGAGGTCGAGGCCGCGGGCGACCCGGACCTCATCGTCACCCTGGGCGGCGACGGCACGTTCCTGCGCGGCGCCCGGCTGGCCGCCGTGAACGACGCCATGGTCCTGGGCGTCGACCTCGGCCGGGTCGGTTTCCTCACGGAGGTGCCCGTCACGGTCGTACGTGCCGCGCTGGACGCCGTCGTCGCGGAGCGCCTCACGGTGGAGAGCCGGATGATGCTCACCCTGCGCGCCTCGCGCCGCCTGGAGGTGCCCGCCGACATCGAGGAGCTGATGAGCTACGGCCGCCGCCCGCTGCTGCCGCCACCGCGTGTCCGCGCCGACTGCCAGGCGGGCGGCGACTGGGGCATCGCGATGAACGTCACCGCGCTGAACGACGTCGTGGTGGAGAAGCTGGCCCGGGACCGGCAGGTGTCCGTCGGCGTCTACCTCGCGGGCCGGCTCCTGGCGTCCTATTCGGCCGACGCGCTGCTGGTCGCCACCCCCACCGGCTCCACGGCCTACAGCTTCGCCGCCGGGGGCCCGGTCGTCTCGCCCCGGGCGGACGCCCTCGTCTTCACCCCGGTCGCCCCGCACATGGCGTTCAACCGCTCGGTCGTGGCCGCGCCGGACGAACCGATCGGCATGCGCGTCCTGGAACGCTCGGGCCAGGCCGCCGTCAGTATCGACGGCCAGCTGCGCGGTGTCCTCGACCCCGGCGACTGGATCGGCGTCTACGCCTCCCCGCGCCGGCTGCGGGCCGTTCGGCTGGGCCCCACGGACTTCTACGGCCGTCTGCGCGACCGCATGAACCTCACCGACGCCCCGGCCGCGGTCGCCGACGGCACCCCGGCCCCCCTGTGGCCGGTGACGTCGCCCCGGCCGGCGGACCTCGACCACCTGGCCCTGCCGGCCCGCCCCGGCGACGCCTGGCAGGTCCCGTGATCCCGCGGCGAGCCGGCCGCCGCTGACCTGCCCGAGCCGGCGGGCGAGCTCGTCCGCGCACGGGTGCCGACCGGTACGAGCCCGCCGGGTGCCGGGCCGGTCGGCCGGGGCACGTCGGGGCGGCCGCGATGCCGTCAGGTCGACCGGACCGGCGCGGGCGGGCCGGTCCGGTCGCGCGGGTGGGCTGGTTCGCGTGTGCCTGAGGGGTGTGCCGGACTTGCGGGTTGGCGGCACATGCCCGGGCGGCCGGAACACCGTCGGTGTCAAGCCGGACGTGCGCGGGCGCCGACCGGCAGCGGAACCGTGGGCCTCCTGGCGGCGGAGTCGGCCGTACCGTCGTGCCGAGTCGTGCCCCAGGGGCCGGGTGCGGGCGGCCGGCCTCGGTCATGCCCCGTGTCGTTGCTCGGGGGCGGGCTCGGTGGGGAGGCGGTGGGCGGCCAGGGCGGCCAGGTCGTCGTCGAGGTTTCCGCCGCTGTAGGCGAGCAGGTCCGCGTGCAGGTGCGCCAGGAGCTCGCCGGGCGGGAGGCCGGCCCAGGGCCGGACGCGCTCGGCGAGCGGGTAGAAGGTGCCGGCGGGATCGCGGGTCTCGGTGACACCGTCGGTGTACAGCAGCAACTCGTCGCCGGGCCGAAAGGGCTCGACGTCCACGCGGTAGCCGCCGCCGAGCAGCCCACCGAGGTTGATGGGCGGCGAGGGCTCGGTCGCCTCCAGTTCGGTGACCCGGCCGCCGCTGACGAGCAGCGGAGGCGGGTGGCCGCAGTTGACGAGACGCACGACGTGCTCGTCGTCGGGGATCTCCGCGAACACCGCCGTCACGAAGCGCTCGGCCGCCTCCGCGCCGGGCAACTGCGCGGCATACCGGCTCATACTGCGCTCCATGCGCCGGGCCAGAGCCGCCAGATCGGGCTCGTCGGGCGCGGCCTCGCGGAAGGCTCCGAGCATGGTCGCGGCCGTCTCCACGGCGACCAGGCCCTTGCCGCGGACGTCGCCGATGAGCAGACGCACTCCGTGCGCGGTCGCCACCGCCTCGTACAGATCGCCGCCGATCTGCGCCTCGGCCGCCGCGGAGAGGTACAAGGTCTCCACGGAGACCTGGCCGAGACGATGGGGGACCGGGCGCAGCAGAACGCGCTGCGCGGTCTCCGCCACGGAACGCACCGTGGCGAGGGTGTGCTCCCGGCGCGCACGGTGCGCCGCGAGGATCGTGCCGAGGATGCCCACCACGAAGGTGCAGACGTAGTTGGCCACGTAGTGGCGGTCCCACAGATTGCCCACCGAACGGCCCGCACAGCACGGGGTGCCGGCCAGGACGCCCTCCAGGACGATGGCGAACACCGTGACGGCCGCGACCACTTTGGGGCCGTATCCGAAGGCGGCCACCAGCGGCAGGGCGGTGAGCACGAAGCTCACCGGCCACAGCGCCGGGGTGACCGGTTCGACGGCGAGGACCACCACGACGTAGAAGACCGGGAGCCAGCGCAGCCACAGAGGCTGGGCGGGCACCGGCGAGTGTTTCCTCGGCGTGCGCGGCGTACCGGTGCCCGCGTCCCTGCCGCGGCCGGGCCGCCTCACCGCTCGTCCCGGCGGTACCCGGGAGGCGGCGGGAGCGTGGCGGGGCCGGGCGGGCGCACGGCGGTGCGGCCCGGCTCCGGGCGACGGTCCTCGCGGAAACACTCAGGCGGCCTGTTCACAGGTACTCCCGGCGGGCTTGATCAAGACCACCAGCGTGCTGTGTCGCACCGTCACCGCCTCGGCATTGCTCCAGGCAAGGGCATGTCAGCGAGGCCGGGGGCCGCCGCGGACGGGGCACGACCGGGGCGCCCCGCGAGGCGCGCCCCGGTCGTGCGTGAAGTGCCCGGGCCCGGTTCAGGACGCCGTGCAGGCTCCCAGCGCCGGTGTGGAGTTGTTGCCGTTCTTCACCGCGGTGAAGCCGAAGCTGGTCGAGGCGCCCGCCGCGAGACTGCCGTTGTAGGAGGCGGCGCGCACGGTCATGACGTTGCCGCTGCTGTCCCAGGCGGCGGTGCCGTTCCACAGGCTGGCGACCTTCTGCGGCGGGGTGAAGGTGAGCGTCACGGTCCAGCCGTTGATCGGGGCGGAGCCCGCCTTCACGACGACCTCACCGTTGTAGCCGTCGTTCCAGTCCGAGGTCCTGGTGAAGGAGACCGTGCAGGAGGCGTTGCCGCCCGGGTTGCCGCCGCCACCGTCTCCGCCGCCGGTGCCCGAGCCGCCGAGCGCGGCGAGGGCCGCGTCGTACGCGGGCTTCTTCCCGTAGTTGGAGTCGAACAGCAGGGGAGTGCCGCTGCTGCGCCAGGAGTACTTGTCGGTGATCCCCCAGACGGTGAGGCCCGTGCAACGGGTCACCGCCAGGCAGGCCTTGACGACGTTCGAGTAGTTGTTGGCCTGGGCGGTGCCGGAGCCCTCGATGTCGAGCTCGGTGATCTGCACGTCCACCCCGAGGTCGGCGAAGCGCTGCAGATTGGCCTGGTAGTCGGACGGAACGGGGGAGGCGCTGTTGAAGTGGGACTGGAAGCCCACGCAGTCGATCGGCACGCCACGGGACTTGAAGTCCTTGACCATGGCGTAGACCGCGTTGCTCTTCGCGTTGACGCCGTCGGTGTTGTAGTCGTTGTAGCAGAGCTTGGCGTTCGGGTCGACGCTGCGGGCCGTGCGGAAGGCCTCCTCGAGGAAGCCGCTGCCGAGCTTGTCCGCGAACGGGGAGCTGCGCAGGGCCCCGCTGGAGCCGTCCTGGTACGCCTCGTTGACCACGTCCCAGGCGTAGATCTTGCCCTTGTAGTGCTGCATGACCTGGGTGATGTGGTTGTTCATCGCCGAGCGCAGGTCGGTGGCGGCCAGGCCGGACACCCAGGAGGGGAGCTGGGAGTGCCAGACCAGCGTGTGCCCGCGGACCTTCATGTTCAGGCCCTGCGCGTGGCTGACGATCTGGTCGGCGGCGCCGAAGGTGAAGGTGTTGCGGGTGCCCTCGGTGGCGTCCCACTTCATCTCGTTCTCGGGCGTCACCTGGTTGAACTCGCGGTCGAGCGTGCTGGCGTAGGCCGATTCACCGAGGTGGTTCGCGGCCACGGCGGCGCCGAAGTAACGGCCCTTTCCGGCCGCGGCGGACCCCAGTGTGTCGGCGGCCGCGGCGGTGTGCGACAGGGCCGTGACGGTGGAAGCGGCGAGCAGGACGGCCGTGAACGCCTGCGCCGCCCGTCTGGGCATGGGCATGCCATCTCCGTTTCTCGAAAGTTTCGCTGCTGAGGTCGAATGTGACGCGCAGGTTACGAACAGAACGGGAGCCGGTCAACGGTTCGCGCATGCCGTACTGAGGGATGGCCGAAGCTCGACCTCCCGCCGTCCCTTTGTGAGTTACGGGTGATCCCAGTGGTTGACGCGACTGTGCGGCACCTCTAGCGTGACGCGGCGCCTTCCCGAAATCGATTCGAAAGTTTCGAAGCAAAGGACGACGACATGCCCCGAACCCGAAGAAGGCCCGGACTCCGCACCTTGCTGACGGCCCTGCTCGCGGGTGTGACGCCCCTGCTCGCGGCACTCCTGCTGGCCGCGCCGAGCGCCCAGGCGGCCGTCCCTGACGGAGGTGACCGGGTTCGGCGCGAACCCGAGCAACCTGCGCATGTACGTGTACCGCCCGGACAGCGCGCCGGCCCGGCCCGCGGTGCTCGTGGCCGTGCACTACTGCACCGGCTCCGGGCCCGCGTTCTACTCGGGCACCGAGTTCGCCTCGCTGGCCGACCGCTACGGCTTCCTCGTCATCTACCCCTCGGCCACGCGCAGCGGCGGCTGCTTCGACGTGTCCTCGCCGCAGGCGCTCAAGCGCGGCGGCGGGAGCGACCCGGTCGGCATCATGTCGATGGTCACCTACGCCCAGCAGCGCTACGGGGCCGACCCGGCACGCGTCTTCGTCACCGGCGCCTCCTCGGGGGCGATGATGACCAACGTCCTGCTCGGCGACTACCCCGACGTGTTCAAGGCCGGCGCCGCCTTCATGGGCGTGCCCTTCGGCTGCTTCGCCACCACCGACGGCTCCGAGTGGAACAGCGCCTGCGCGAACGGCACCGTGATCAGGACACCCCAGCAGTGGGGCGACCTGGCCCGCGGCGCCTACCCCGGCTACAACGGCCCCCGGCCGCGCATGCAGGTGTGGCACGGCACCGAGGACACCACCCTGCGCTACCCGAACTTCGGTGAAGAGATCAAGCAGTGGACCGACGTCCTGGGCGTGAGTCAGACTCCCGCCTTCACCGATCACCCGCAGTCCACCTGGACCCGTACGCGCTACGGCGGCACCGGCACACAGGCACCCGTCGAGGCCGTCAGCATCCAGGGCACCGGGCACACCCTGCCGACCTCGGGCATGGCCGCCCGTGCCGTCTCCTTCTTCGGGCTGGACTCCACGACCACACCGCCGCCGACCGACCCGCCCACCACACCGCCGGCGGGTGCCTGCCGGGTGGCGTACACGACCAGCGCCTGGAACACCGGGCTCACCGCGTCCATCACGGTGACCAACACCGGCACCGCGCCGATCGACGGTTGGGCGCTGGCCTTCACCCTGCCGGCCGGACAGACCATCACCTCCGGCTGGAACGCCACCTTCTCCCCGACCAGCGGCGCCGTCACCGCCCGCAACGTCGCCTACAACTCCACCCTGGCCCCCGGAGCCTCCACCAACCTGGGCTTCCAGGCCAACCACACCGGAAACACCGGTAATCCGGCGTCCTTCACCCTCAACGGAGCCGCCTGCCAGGTGAATTGAGAAACCGGTCGTCATCCTCGCCGAACGGGCGGACACCCCCGCCCCACGGACGCGCCCCGGCGCCTCGAAACGGCCCTCGAAACGGCCGTAGGGGCAGCCGGGGCGCGGGGCGGCCGGGCTCGGTGGAGTCCGGCCGCCCCGTCCACGAACCCCTCGGCGCGGGTCAGCCGAGCTTTCCGGTGCGGGCGGACTGCCACAGGTCGACGCCGCCGTCGGTGGCGTACTCGTCGATCTCGGCCAGCTCCTCGGCGCTGAAGTCCATGCGGTCCAGCGCGGCCACGTTCTGCTCCAGCTGCTCCACCCGGGAGGCGCCGATCACCAAGGAGGTGACGCGCTCGTCGCGCAGCGCCCAGGCGAGCGCCATCTGGGCGAGGGTCTGCCCGCGGCGGGCCGCGATGTCGTTCAGGGCCCGCAGCCTGCGCAGCATGTCCTCGGACAGCCAGGCGGTGTCGAAGGAGGTGCCCTGCGCGGCCCGCGAATCCTCCGGCACGCCGTCGAGGTAGCGCCCGGTCAGCAGCCCCTGGGCCAGGGCGGTGAAACCGATGACGCCGAAGCCCTCCTCCTCCGCGGTCTCCAGCAGCCCCTCGGTCTCGATCCAGCGGTTGACCATGCTGTACGAGGGCTGGTGGATGAGCAGCGGGGTGCCCAGCTCGCGCAGGATGGCGGCGGCCTGCCGGCTGCGCTCGGCGTCGTAGGAGGAGATGCCGACGTACAGGGCCTTGCCCTGGCGGACGGCGGTGTCCAGCGCGCCCATCGTCTCCT
The DNA here is from genome assembly GCF_044756885.1 of Streptomyces sp. NPDC091412. Lineage (NCBI taxonomy): Bacteria > Bacillati > Actinomycetota > Actinomycetes > Kitasatosporales > Streptomycetaceae > Streptomyces > Streptomyces sp. NPDC091412. Next base: position 12,891 of record NZ_JBIVTV010000040.1, read on the forward strand.
CCAGCGGCGTGCTCGCGTCCAGCCGGTGGGAGTAGAAGACGTCGACGTAGTCCAGGCCCATGCGCTTCAGCGACTGGTCCAGCGAGGCGAGCAGGTACTTGCGGGAACCGCCGCCCTGGCCGTAGGGGCCGGGCCACATGTCCCAGCCCGCCTTGGTGGAGATCACCATCTCATCCCGGTACGGCGCGAGGTCCTGCTTCATCAGGCGACCGAAGTTGATCTCCGCCGAGCCGTAGGGCGGGCCGTAGTTGTTCGCCAGGTCGTGATGGGTGATGCCCAGGTCGAAGGCGCGCAGGGCGATCTCGCGCTGGGTCTCGAAGGGCCGGTCGTCGCCGAAGTTGTGCCAGTAGCCCAGGGACAGGACGGGCAGGTCGAGCCCCGAGCGGCCGGTGCGCCGGTAGCGCATGGTGCCGTCGTAACGCTCAGGATCCGCGACGTAGGTCATCGGGTGGTCTCCGGGTGGTGCGATGAAGGGGCGTCTCCCCGGGATCGAGGGGACGCCCCCACCTTGCTCCAGCATGATCCTGAAGTCCAACCGCTGCGTTCCATCGGACTCAGCGCCTGCGCTTCTGAATCGTTCGAACGGGGCCGCGGCTCAGGCGGCACGCGGCGGCGCGGTGAGGTGCTCGCCCAGCTGCTCCACGAGCTCGCTCATCGTGTGCCCGACGAGCCCGGCGTCGGCGTCCTCGGTGGTGAGCAACGCCAGATGCGCGCCCTCGCCGGCCTCGACGATGAACAGCACCCCTCCGTAGAACTCGGTCATCGCCGAGCGGACGCCGCCGGTGCCGTCGCCGAACTCGGTGGACGCGCCGTGCGACAGCGACTGGATGCCCGCGGCGATCGCGGCGAGCTGGTCGGCCTGGTCGGGGGTGAGTTCCGGGGTGCGGCACAGCTTCAGTCCGTCCCGGGACAGCACCAGCGCGTGCCGCGCGCCCGGGGTCCGCTCCAGCAGGCCCTCCAGGAGCCAGGTGAGCTTGTCGTCGGCGGTGGTCTGGCCGGTCATGAGGTGGTTCGCCTTCCGGGTGCTCGTACGGGTGGGAGTGCGGGGAGCCGGCCGCGTCGGCGGGGTGGCGGCGTCGAGCGCGGTCCGCCGGCTCGGGGCCGGCTCGGAGGCCTGGCACTCGCCAGTGACACGTGTTGCCCAACTGCCGGTCACTATACGAGTCTTGGCGATCATCTTGGCAAGCCCCGGGATGAATATCCCTGACGGCGCCGTTCAGCCGGTGGCCTGGGCCTGGACCATCCGGCCGAAGCGGTGAGCGGTGGGCGAGGCGGGGACACGGCGGATGGCGATCAGGGCCACGTCGTCGTCGAGGCGCCCGCCGGTGTGGCCGAGCAGGTCGCGCTGGACGTGGTGGAGCAGGGACTCCGGGGAACCGTCGGCCCACTGGGCCGTCCGCTCGACCAGCGGGTAGAAGACGCCGCGGCCGTCACGGGCCTCGACGGCCCCGTCGGTGTAGAGCAGCAGGGTGTCGCCGAGGCCGAAGGGCAGTACGTCGACGACGGAGCCGTTGGGGTCGGTCAGACCGACCCCGAGTGGCGGGGCGGGAGTGAGGTCCGGCATCACCACCGATCTGTCCGGTCTCAGCAGCAGCGGTGCCACATGGCCGCAACTGGTCAGCCGCACGACCGGCTCGTCGTCCGGGATCTCCAGCAGCAGAGTGGTGACGAAGCGCTCCCCAGCCTCCTCCTCGGGTTCGAAGTCGGAGAGGTAGCGGGTGATGCTCCGCTCCAGGGAGGCGGCGAGCGAGGGCAGGGCGGCGTGGTGATGGGCGGCCTCGCGGAAGGCGCCGAGCAGCAGGGCCGCCTCGCCGATGGCGGGCAGCCCCTTGCCGCGTACGTCGCCGATCATCACCCGGGCACCGCTGTCGGTGCGGGCGGCCGCGTAGAGGTCGCCGCCGATCGACGCCTCGTCCTCCGCGGCCAGGTAGAGAGAGGCGAGCTGAAGCGGGCCGATCCGGGTGGGCAGGGGCCACAGCAGCACCCGCTGCGCGGCTTCGGCGACGGACCGGACCTGGGCCAGCTCGCGCGAGCGGCGGTCGCGGACCGCGCACAGGGCCACGACCAGCAAGGAAAGCACCGCGAGGGCGATCATCTGCACGAACACTTCCCGCGACGGCAGGATGCCCAGCCGCCAGCCCGCGAACCCCTGGGCCGCCACCGCGGCGGCACCGATGACCCCTGTGATCCACGGTCCCTCGAACCAGGCGGTGATCGCGGGGGCTATCACCAGCAGCGGGCCGAGCACGATGTCGGAAGGGGCGACGATGTCGGACACGGTGATGAGGACGATGAGCGCGACCGGGATCAGCAACAGTATGTGACCCGACTGCCACCCCTGCGCCCGGTCGGCGAAACGCCCCTGCCAGGAACTCACGCCTACCACAGTGCACCGCTGCGGCAGGGGGTGCGAGCGCAGCCACCCGGTCCACGGGCCGGGCGCGACCCCTCGGCCGGCTGCCGCGGACGAGCCCCGCCGCCGCACGGCCGGGCGGCGGGGCCGCGCTGGTGAAAGCCCCGGGATGTCCCTGGCGCCCGGCGCCTGTTCGGGTGGCACCCGCCGCCCGGCGGCGGGGGATCGTGCGCGGTTGGAGCCGGGGGTGGCGTGCGTGGGCGGGGGTTCGGTTGCGGCGTCGGCGATGTGGGTCCGGGGGTCCGTCGTGCTCGTGTTCCTCGTCGCCGCGGCCTCGCCGATAGGGCCGGTGCCGAGGTGTCTGTCGGCCACTTGGGCGGCCATTGTGCCGCTACGCCGGCGGCGAGGGATCGTGCGCAGGTTGGACTCGGGGGAGGTCCTGGTGGGCGGGGGTTCCAATGCGGCGTCGGCGATGTGGGCCTGGCGGTCCGTCGCGCTCGTGCTCCTCGTCCCCGCGGCCTCGTCGGCACCGAGGTGTCCGTCGGCCACCTGGGTGGCCACCGTGCCGGTACCCGGCGGCCGTTGCCCGCTGCGCCCACGACCAGGCAGGCCGCGCGGGTCCCCGTCGGTACGCGGGCTCATCGAGGCCGGACCCTGCCCCGCGGGGTGAGGCAGACGCCCCCGGCACCTGTGGTCGTGGCGCGGGCCGGAAGGGCCTCGTGGGAGCGGACGGCGGCGTTTCGCGCGGCTGGATCCACCACGCCCGTGGCGGTCACCGGTGTGCCCGCCGCACCGGCGACCCGGTTGGCGTGACCGCTCGGGTGGCCGGCCGCACACCCCGCCGCACCGGCGACCCGGTTGGCGTGACCGCTCGGGTGGCCGGCCGCACACCCCGCCGCACCGGCGACCCGGTTGGCGTGACCGCTCGGGTGG
>NZ_JBIVTV010000040.1:16274-27247 GCF_044756885.1 Streptomyces sp. NPDC091412
GGCCGGCCGCACACCCCGCCGCACCGGCGACCCGGTTGGCGTGACCGCTCCGGTGGCCGGCCGCACACCCGGCCCCGGTGCGGAAGGAGGCGTCGCCGGTCCGTTCACCATGCCATCGCGTCCAGCAGTGCCTCCGGGTCCGGCTCCGGGGGGCCGTCCAGGCTCAGCTCCGCCCAGATCACCTTGCCCTGCGGCACATAGCGCGTGCCCCACCGGTCCGCGAACTGCGAGACCAGGAACAGACCGCGGCCGCCCTCGTCGGTGATGGCCGCGCGCCTGAGGTGCGGCGAGGTGCTGCTGCCGTCCGACACCTCGCAGATCAGCGTGCGCCCGAGCAGGATCCTGACCCGGACCGGCTCGGCGCCGTAGCGGATGGCGTTGGTCAGCAGCTCGCTGAGCACCAGTTCCGTGGCGAAGCAGGACTCCTCCAGCCCCCAGTCGTGCAGCCGGCGGGTCACCTCGCCGCGCACCCGGGAGACCGCCTCCACGTCCAGCGGCACGTCCCAGACCGCCACCCGCGACGGATCGAGCAGCCGCGTCCGGGCGACGAGCAGAGCCACGTCGTCGCTCGGATGCTCCGGCAGCATGACCTCCATCAGCGCCTGGCAGGTCTCCTCCGGCGTTTGGTCCGCGGGCGCGACGGTCTCGGCGAGCATCGACAGCCCCTCGTCGATGTCCCGCCCGCGGTCCTCGATCAGACCGTCGGTGAACAGCACGAGCCGGCTGCCCTCCGGCAGGCTCAGCTCACCCGTCTCGAACGGATGCCCGCCCACCCCCAGCGGCGGTGCCAGGGGAAGGTCCGGGAAGGTCACCCGGCCCATGGGGTCCACCACGGCCGGTACGACGTGCCCGGCGCGGGAGATGGCGCAGTGCCCGCCCACCGGGTCGTAGATGGCGTACAGGCAGGTGGCGCCCGTGACCGCGGACACCTCGCCGTCCGCGCTCGCCGTCTGGCTGTCCAGCCGCATCACCATCTCGTCCAGATGGCCGAGCAGTTCGTCGGGAGGCAGGTCCAGGGACGAGAAGTTCAGCACCGCCGTGCGCAGCCGGCCCATCGTCACCGCCGCGTGCAGCCCGTGCCCCACGACGTCGCCGACCACCAGCGCCACCCGGAAGCCGGGCAGGGGGATGACGTCGAACCAGTCGCCGCCGACCCCGGACTGGGCCGGCAGATACCGCCACGCCACCTCCAGCGCGTCCTGGTCGGGCAGGTCCCTGGGGAGCAGACTGCGCTGAAGCGTCACCGCCATCGCGTGCTCGCGGGAGTAGCGGCGCGCGTTGTCGATCGCCACCGCCGCCCGGGCCACCAGCTCCTCGGTGACCGCGACGTCCTCCTCCTCGAACCGGGCCGAGCCGGCGCCCCGCCAGAAGTTGACCATGCCGAGGAGCACGCCCCGCGCCCTGAGGGGCACGGTGATCAGCGAATGGATGCCGTGGTCGAGCACCCGGACCGCGCCCTGGGGATCCCGGGACCGCCAGTCCTGCGCGCGGTGCAGATCCGGCACCAGCACCGCCTCGCCGCGCCGCAGCGCCGCCCCCATCGACGTGTCGGCCACCACGAACTCGATGAGGTCGCCCACCGGCTGGAGCGGGCTGTGCGTGTCCGCCCCGTACAGCCCGGTGCGGCGCATCCGGGGCGTCGATCCGGTGGGCTCCTCGCCGCGCAGCACGGACTCCAGCAGTTCCACGGTGACGATGTCCGCCGCCTGCGGGACAGCCACCTCGGCCAGTTCCTGAGAGGTACGCCGTACGTCCAGCGTCGTGCCGATGCGCACCCCGGCCTCGTACAGCAGCGTCAGGCGTTCCCGGGCCAGCTCGGCCCGGCCCGAAAGGGCGCGCAGTTCGGTGGTGTCACGGAAACTGGCCACCAGGCCCGGAGCGTTGCCGTACGGGGCGGTGCGCCGGGTGTTGACCGCCAGCAGCCGGTCCCCGGCCGGGAACACCGCGTCGGACGCGACCGTCCCCGAGTTCAGCAGCCGAGTCATCTCCGGCCCCAGGCCCAGGTCCGTGACGTGCCGCTGGTCGGCGTCGTGGGGGAGGTCCAGCAGCCGGCGCGCCTCGTCGTTGGCGAGCAGGAGCCGTCCGCCGGCGTCGACGATCAGCACGCCCTCGCGCACCGCGTGCAGCACGGCGTCGTGGTGCTCGTACATGCGGGTCATCTCGGTCGGGCCGAGACCGCGGGTCTGACGGCGCAGCCGCCGGCTGACGAGGAAGGTGCCGCCGGTCGCGAGCACCACGGCCAGCGCCGCCGCGTCCAGCACCATCGGTATCTGCTGGTCCAGGAGGTGCCCCAGGGTCTGGAACTCGATTCCCGCGGTGACGATGCCGATCACGTGCCGGCCGGCGCCCACCACGGGCACCACCGCGCGGACGGAGTCGGTGGGGCTGCCGTGGAACGTCTCGGTGAAGGTCTTGCCCGCGATGGCCCGGCCGATCTCCTGCGCCGGGGTGCCGACCAGGTGCGGTTCCGGGTCGGTGAGCCGCACGCCCCGCTTGTTCAGTACGGAGATGTAGTCGACACCGGAACTCAGCTGCGCCTTCTCCGCCGGGATCTTCAGCAGTGCCGACGGATCGGGCGACTGGAGGGCCACTGCCGTACCGGGTGCCTGCGCGAACGCCTCCGCGACGGCCAGGGAGCGCGCCTTGGCGGTGTTCTCCCCGTCGTACCGCCGCTGGAGCACCACGGCGGAGGCGGCCGCGGCGACCAGCACGAGTATGACGATCACCTGCAACAGGAAGACCTGCGCGGCCACCGTGCCGGGCCGCCAGGACGGTGGAAAACGAAACCCGCTCGTGCTCCGGGCCGTCCAGGTCACCGGACGGCGGCGGGCCTGATCGTCCGCCCGCCGCTCATCGAACGGCGGTTGCGCTGCCCTCCGGGGCTGGCGGGAACAACCGACCACGTTCTCATTTCTAACACCGTGCTTCCCTGCCGGGCGACCGGTTTGTTCGATCAATCCCAGTTCGCTCCATCCCATTGCGGCTGGGTGGGTTCGCCTAGATTTCGTCAGGCAGGGGCTGCTCCGTCCAGATCGTCTTGCCGGAGCCTGTGTACCGGGTGCCCCAGCGCTGGGCGAGCTGGGCGACCAGGAACAGGCCGCGTCCACCCTCGTCGGTGCTGCGCGCGCGCCGCAGGTGCGGGGAGGTGTGGCCGCCGTCGGAGACCTCGCAGATCAGGGTGCGCTCGTGGATGAGCCGCAGATTGATCGGCGCGTGGGCGTGGCGGATGGCGTTGGTGACCAGTTCGCTGACGATCAGCTCGGTGGTGAAGGCCAGTTCCTCGAGGTTCCACCGGGACAGCCGGTCGTTGACGTCGTCGCGCATCACGCGCACGGCCGACGGGTCGGCGGGTACGTGCCAGGACGCCACGCGGTCGGGGCTGAGGACACGCGTCCTGGCGACGAGGAAGGCGACGTCGTCACGCGGCCGGTCCGACAGCAGGGCGCGGACCATGATGTCGCAGATCTCCTCCAGCGGCCGGTCGGGGTGGGCCAGGGCGAAGCACAGCCGCTCGATGCCGACGTCGACGTCCTGGTCCGACGCCTGGATCAGCCCGTCGGTGTAGAGGGCGACGACGCTTCCCTCCTCCAACGGGATCTCGGCCGACTCGAACGGCAGGCCGCCCAGCCCCAGGGGCGGGCCGGCGGGGATGTCGGGGAACTCCACGGGCTCGGTCAGGTGCGCGACGGCCGGGGTGGGGTGTCCGGCGCGGGCCACGACCATCGTCCGGGCGATGGGGTCGTAGATGGCGTACACACAGGTCGCACCGGCCGCCGCCGGGCCCTCGGCGGCCGCCTCGGCCTCGTCCGACAGACGCATCACCAGGTCGTTCACGTGCGCCAGCAGTTCGTCCGGGGACTGATCCAGGTCGGCCAGCGTCTGCACGGCGGCGCGCAGCCGCCCCATGCTGGCGGCGGCGTGCAGGCCGTGCCCGATCACGTCGCCCACCACCAGCGCGACCCGGGCACTGGAGAGCGGGATGACGTCGAACCAGTCCCCGCCCACCCCCGACTCCGCGTCGGCGGGGAGATAGCGGTGGGCGACCTCGACGGCGTTGTGCGGAGGCAGGTTGGGCGGCAGCAGACTGGTCTGGAGGGTGAGCGCGGCCTGGTGCTCGCGGGCGAAGCGCCGGGCGTTGTCCACGCACACGGCGGCCCGTGCCACGAGATCCTCGATCAGGAGCTGGTCGTCCTCGGTGAAGGGGTCGGGGTTCTCCCAGCGCAGCAGGGTCACCACGCCCATCGTGACGCCGCGGGCCCGCAGCGGCAGCACCAGGTGCGTGTGCACACCGAACCGGTTGATCCCGGTCCACCGCACCGGGTCGTCGGGGAGCCAGGGCGTCCCCGGGCCGAGGGCCTCACGGCTGGGTTCTCCGGTGGCCAGGCAGCGGTTCTGCAGGGACCCCGGCGGGTACCGGATGGGTTCGCCGACCTCGGCGATCACCTTGGGCAGGTCCGGCCGGATGGACAGATGGGCCGCCCGGCGCAGCGTGACCGGGCCGCCCGGCGAGCGGATGGGCGGGCCCTTCCCGGTGGTCGCGACGTCCAGGAGGTCGATGGCCACGAAGTCGGCGAGCTGCGGGACGGCGACCTCCGCGAACTCGCGGACCGTGCGGTCGAGATCCAGCGTGGTTCCGATGTGTTCGCTGGCGGCGTTCAGCAGTACCAGCCGCTCGCGGGTCGGGTCCTGGACGGTGACGTCCCGGGCGGCGTAGCAGATCCCGAGCGTTCGGCCCGCGTCGTCGTGCAGTGGGAAGAAGGAGCGCGGCCGGGTGCGCTCGCGGCCGAGCCGGCCCGTCCTGCCGTGCCGGGGCGGCGTGTGGGCGACGGTGACCTGGGGCTGCCCGGAGAGCAGCGTCCGCCGGGTGTGCCGGGTCACGACCGGCGACGGCCTGCCCTCGTCGGCGCCGGTCGGGGTGGTGCGGATCGCGTCGGTACCGGTAGGGGCTGTGCCGGTCACCTTGGTGCCGGCGGAGGCGGTGCCGGGCGCGTGGGTTTCGGGAGGGGTGCCGGCCGGGACGCCTGCCCCGAGAACCAGCCAGTCGCGGCGGCCGTCGGCGGCGAGCAGCGGGCACACGCGCACGATGAGCCGCACCGTGTGACCCGCGCGGTGGCGGAGCGTGACCTGCGCGTTCCCGGCGCGGTCGCTCCGGCGCAGCCGGGACATCGCGGCGGTCGGGTCGCGGCCGCGCAGCAGCGCCCGAGCGGGATGCCGTACGACGTCGGCGGTGGAGTAGCCGAGCAGCTCCTGGGCCCCCTGGCTCCAGTAGGTGATCAGCCCGTCGGCGTCGACGACCGCCACCGCCGTGGTCGTGATGAGCGGATCACCCGGACTGCCGCCGCTCACGCCGTTGACGCCCATGCCTTCACCCTCATCCACGGGCAGGACCCCCACCGGCCATGTTGCCATCGGGGGCGGTGCCCCGCCGCCCGGGAAACGGGCGGAGCGGGGAGGTGGGCGACGCGGGCGGGACGGGCGGAGCGGGCAGCGCGGGCGGGCCGGTGCGCGCGGCCGGCTACGCTCCCGCAGCCAGTGCCTTCAGCGGCTGGTCGGTCAGCCGGTACACCGTCCACTCGTCCTGCGGGCGTGCCCCCAGGGCCTCGTAGAAGCCGATCGCCGGACGGTTCCAGTTCAGGACCGACCACTCCAGGCGTTCGTACCCCCGCTCGACGCACACCCGGGCCAGCTCCGTCAGCAGGGCCCGGCCGTACCCGCCGCCGCGGGCCTCCGGGCGGACGTAGAGGTCCTCCAGGTAGATGCCGTGCACGCCCCGCCAGGTGGAGAAGTTGAGGAACCACAGGGCGAAGCCCACCGCTTCGCCGTCCTCGTCCTGCGCGATGTGCGCGAACGCCGCGGGGTGCTCGCCGAACAGTGCCTCGGCGAGCTGCCGCGGTGTCGCCCGTACCTCGTCCAGGGCCTTCTCGTACTCGGCCAGTTCGCGGATCAGGGCGTGGATGACGGGGACGTCGGCGGGGGTCGCGGTGCGGATCATGGGCGCAGTCTCACACACCGCGTCCCGCCGACGGACAACGGGTGCGGATCAGACCGCGGGCGCCGGGTAGGTCGGGTACTCCACCCCGGAGACGTACTGGACGACGCGGATGACCTGGCAGGAGTAGCCGAACTCGTTGTCGTACCAGAGGTAGAGGATCGCGTTGTCGCCCTCGACCTTGGTGGCGCCGGCGTCGACGATCGAGGCGTGGCGCGAGCCGATGAAGTCGCTGGAGACCGCGTCGGGGGCGCTGGTGAAGTCGATCTGGCGCTTGAGCGGCGAGGTCAGCGACACGTTGCGCAGGTAGTCCAGGACCTCCTCGCGGCTGGTGGCGCGCGCCAGTTGGAGGTTGAGGATCGCGATCGAGACGTCCGGCACCGGCACGCGGATCGAGCTGCCGGTGATCTTCGCCGTGAGGTCGGGCAGCGCCTTGGTCACGGCGGAGGCGGCGCCGGTCTCGGTGATGACCATGTTGAGCGGCGCGGAGCGGCCGCGGCGCTCGGCCTTGTGGTAGTTGTCCAGCAGGTTCTGGTCGTTGGTGAACGAGTGGACGGTCTCCACGTGGCCGCGCAGCACGCCGTACTCGTCGTCCATCGCCTTCAGCGGCGGGACGATCGCGTTGGTGGTGCAGGAGGCGCAGGACAGGATCTGCTCGTCCGGCTTGATGGTGTCGTGGTTGACGCCGTGGACGATGTTGGGGACGTCGCCCTTGCCCGGCGCGGTCAGCACGACCTTGTCGATGCCGGGACGCAGGTGCTTGGACAGGCCCTCGCGGTCGCGCCACTTGCCGGTGTTGTCGATGAGGATGGCGTCCTTGATGCCGTACGCCGTGTAGTCCACCGACGTCGGGTCGTCGGCGTAGATCACCTTGATCTCGTTGCCGTTGGCGACGATCGTGCTGTTCGCCTCGTCGACGGTGATGGTGCCCTGGAACTGGCCGTGGATGGAGTCGCGGCGCAGCAGCGAGGCGCGCTTGACGATGTCCTGCTCGCCGCCTCCGCGCACGACGATGGCGCGCAGGCGCAGGCCGTTGCCGGAGCCGGCCTTCTCGATGAGCAGGCGGGCCACGAGCCGGCCGATGCGGCCGAAGCCGTAGAGGACGACGTCGCGCCCCTCGCGGCACTCGATCTTGTTGGCGCCGGTGGCGCCGGCGACGGCCTCGGCGGTGAACTCCTCCACCGACAGGCCGCGGTCGTCCTCGCGGTACGTCGCGGCCAGCATGCCGATGTCTATCTGGGACGGCCCGAGGTCGAGCGTGGTCAGGGCCCGCAAGAAGGGGAGCGTCTCGGTGACGGACAGCTCCTGACCGGCGATCTGACGGGCGAACCGGTGGGTCTTGAGGATGCTCACCACCGACTTGTTCACCAGGGAGCGGCTGTGGAGGAGGACGGTGACGTCCCGCTCCCGGTGCAGCTTCCCGATCATCGGGATCATCGACTCCGCGATCTCTTCGCGGTGCTTCCAGTTGGTGAACGAGTCGTCATTGACAGTCACAGATCTATCTTTCGAGCTAGGCGGCGCTCATATGCTAACCCTATGGGTTGTCGATCATGACAGTGGGCCGTACCCGCTGTCGTGCGGGGTACGGCCCACGGTCGGGATTCCTCTGTGGTCGGTGGATATGGGCCCTCCGTCGTGGCTGGTGGGTGCCGGTTTCCCCGGAGCACCGGTGGGTGTGGCGGGTGGGTCGGGTCACCGGCGGGTGCGGCGGGTGAGTCCGACGGTCAGCCCCATGGCGGCGAGCCCCAGCAGGGCTGTGATCGCGCCCAGCCAGCAGTTGTTCCATATGACGCCGGCCCGGGAGCCGTGGGCCGCGGGTACGACCCAGGGGGAGATGACCAGCCACACGCCGAGCGGGGCGAGGAGCCATGCCAGGCGGAACATCCGCTCGGGGGCCAGGGTCAGGCCGAGGCCGATCAGGGCGACCGTAATGCCGATGATCAGGTTGTTGACGGTGAGGCTGGGCTGGGCGGCGAAGTGCACCACCCACGGGGAAATCGCGGCGTAGACACCGGCCAGCACGATCAGCCCCTCGATGACGATCGCCCGGTTGCTGGCGGCCGTACGCTCGAGGCGTTCTCGCATCTCGGCGATCTCCGGGTGCGAGCTCATTCCGGTGGAGTGCTGCGGATACGACATCACTGCCGTCTCCTCTCCATGAGGTTGCCAGTGTGGAGTTCTCCTATGAGGTAATTTCCCCCTTATGGGGGGTTTATATGCGCTTGCCTGCCTTCTTGCGGTGAGTTACGTCACAGTGCGCGCCCAGTGCGGGGCGTGCGCGTCCGTCTGTCAATCTTGTCGGGTGTGCGTCAAGAAGACGCCGCTGACGTGCAGGGATGATCCGAGGAGGGCGAGTGACGGGGCCAGAGGTACCCGACGAGTATCTGACGGGGTACGCGCAGATCCTGGCCGACGTCTGTGCCACCGGACGCCGCCTGACCCGGGACGAGCTGGACCTGCTGCGCGCCCAGGGGGAGCGGGCGGCGGAGGCCGGTCACGGACTGCGCAGGCTCGTGCGCCGGCACCTCTCCGAGGCGAGGGACTTCGCGCCCGCGCTGGCGTCCGCAGGCGTCGAACAGGTCCTCACCGCGGTGGAGCAGGCCGTCGACGCGTTCGCCGAGGGCCACGACCGGGCGCAGAAGCTCGCCATGCGCAAGGAGGAGGCCGCCCGCCGGGAGTTCATCGACGACCTGCTCTACGGCCGCAGCGACCTCGGGCGGCTCGGCGAACGCGCGGAACGCTACGGACTGCTGTTCTCCCGCGCCCACGCCGTGGCCGTCGCCCAGGGCGGGGAGCCCGTCGACGACACGCACCCGGCCGCCCGGTACGTCGAGACCGAGGTGGTCGCCCGGTTCGGTGACCGGCGCATCCTGCTCACCACCAAGGACGGCCGGCTCATCTGCATCGCCCCGGGCGACCAGGACGACGTCCTGGCGTTCTTCGCCAAGCAGGCGTACGCCTCCACCGACGGCGGCCGGGTCGCCATCGGACGCCCCCACCCGGGTGCCGGGGGAGTGGTCCACTCCTACGAGGAGGCCCTCAACGCCCTGGAACTCGCGGACCGGCTGGACCTCCAGGAGCCCGTCCTGCGGTCCGCCGACCTCCTGGTGTATCCCGTCCTGACCCGCGACCGGGAGGCCATGGCCGACCTGGTCCGCGACACGCTGGGCCCGCTGACGACCGCCCGCGGCGGCGCCCAGCCGCTCCTGGACACCCTGATCGCGTACTTCGACGCCGGCTGCACGGCCGCGGAGGCGGCCCGCCGCCTCAACCTCAGCGTGCGCGCCTTCACCTACCGCCTGGAGCGCATCCACAAACTGACCGGAGCCGACCCGGCCGACCCCGTGCACCGCTACACCCTCCAGACCGCCGTGATCGGCGCGCGCCTCCTCGGCTGGCCCACCGCCGAGCTCTGACGGACCGCGGCCGAGGAGCGCCGTCCGCCCGGAGGCGGCGCCGTTCACTCCACTGCCCGTACACAACGAGCGGTGCTCCCGGACCGGTGTGAGCCTGGTGAAGGGATTCGGTGGGTGCGTCGCGCCGCCGTGGCCCGGAGGACCACGCGTTCTCCCCGGCCGGTCCGGCCGGTACCGCGACGTCCGTCCCGGCATGCCGCGGCCTCCGGGCCGCCGCCTGCGACCGACTCCCCCACCGACTCCACGGGAGGCCGACGACATGACGACCCAAGGCGGTACCACTGAAGTCAGCCGGGAGCCTGCGACGCCCCAGGAGCGTGCGGGTTTCGACGAGATCACCATCCTCTGGATCTCCGAGGGCATGAGCTGCGACGGCGACACCGTCTCGCTGACCGCCGCCGACCAGCCCTCCATCGAGGACGTGGTGCTGGGGCTGATCCCCGGTCTGCCGAAGGTGAACCTGGTCAACAAGGTGCTCTCGCCGAGCCTGGGCGGCGAGGACTTCCTCGCCCCGTACCGGGCCGCGGTACGTGGTGAGCTGACCCCGTTCATCCTCGTCATCGAGGGTTCGGTCCCGAACCAGCGGATCATCGACGGGGACGGCTACTGGACGTCGTTCGGCAACGACCCGGACACCGGCGAACCGCAGACGCTGAACTGGTGGATCGACCAACTCGCTCCCCGGGCCTGGGCCGTGGTCGCGGCCGGCACCTGCGCCACCTACGGCGGCATCCACGCGATGGCGGGGAACCCGACGGGCTGCATGGGGCTGGCCGACTACCTGGGCTGGGACTTCAAGGCGGAGAGCGGCCTGCCGGTGGTGAACGTGCCCGGCTGCCCGATCCAGCCGGAGAACTTCATGGAGACCCTGATCTGGGTGCTCTACCACGCGGCGGGGACGGCGCCGGCGCCGCCGCTGGACGACATGCTGCGCCCGCAGTGGCTGTTCGGGAAGACGGTGCACGAGGGCTGCGACCGGGGCTCGTACTACGAGCAGGCGAGCTTCGCCATGGACTACAACTCTCCCAAGTGCCTGGTGAAGACGGGCTGCTGGGGTCCGGTCGTGAACTGCAACGTGCCCAAGCGCGGCTGGATGGCGGGCATCGGCGGCTGCCCCAACGTCGGTGGCATCTGCATCGGTTGCACCATGCCGGGCTTCCCCGACGCGTTCATGCCGTTCATGGACGAGCCGCCCGGCGGCACCCTGTCGTCGATGCTGGTCAAACCCTACGGGGCGGTCATCCGGCGACTGCGCGGCCTGACGAACGACATGGTGAACCACGAGCCCAAGTGGCGCCACAACAAACGCAAACTGACCAGCGGTTTCGACCCGCACTGGCGTCCCTGAGGGCGTGGGCGGCGCACATCCCGCCGCCGCGCCGACCGGCGGCAAGCCCGCTCTCCCAGCCCGCAGCGAGGAACGAGGTTCAGACCGAGATGGCGACTACCGAGGTGCGTCGGGCGGGGCGCAAGCCCGCTCAGATCGTGGACATGTCCTGGGATCCGATCACGCGGATCATCGGGAACCTGGGCATCTACACGAAGATCGATTTCGCGAACCGGGA
>NZ_JBIVTV010000041.1:0-23910 GCF_044756885.1 Streptomyces sp. NPDC091412
GACATGCGCGGCCGCGATCTCACCGATGGAGTGGCCGGCGACGAAGTCGGGGGTGACGCCCCAGGACTCCACCAGACGGTAGAGGGCGACCTCGATGGCGAAGAGGGCGGGCTGGGTGAAGCCCGTCTCGTTCAGCGGGGCTTCCTCGTCGCCCCGGATGATGTCGGCGAGTCCGGCGCCGAGTTCCTCGTCGAGCAGGTCCAGGGCGCGGTCCAGTACTTCGGCGAACACCGGGAAGCGGGCGTGCAGTTCACGGCCCATGCCGAGGCGCTGGGCACCCTGCCCGGAGAACAGGAAGGCGCTGCGGGTACGGCCGAGGGCCTGCCCCTCGTGGGCGTCCGGGGCGGGGTCCCCCGCCAGCCAGGAGGTGAGCGCGTCGCGGCCGGTGGTGCCGTCCGCGTCGGTGACGACGGCGAGCCGGTGCTCCAGGGCCGCGCGGGTGGTGGCCAGCGAGTACGCGGTGTCCAGTGCGCCGGGGGCGCCGGGGGTGTCCAGGTGGTCGAGGAGAGCGGCGGCCTGCTCGCGCAGGGCGGCGGCGGAGCGTGCCGAGAGCACCCAGGGCAGAACGCCGGCGGTGCGGGGCGCGGCCGGTGCCTCTTCCGGCTGGGCGGCGGGGGTGTCGGGCGCCTGCTCGACGATGACGTGCGCGTTGGTGCCGCTGACGCCGAACGAGGAGACGCCGGAGCGGCGGGGGCGGTCGGGCGCGGTGGGCCAGGGGCGGTTCTCGGTGAGCAGCTCGACCTTGCCCGCCGTCCAGTCGACATGGGTGGAGGGCCGGTCGACGTGCAGGGTCTTCGGCAGCACCCCGTTGCGCATCGCCATGACCATCTTCATGATCCCGGCGACGCCGGACGCGGCCTGGGTGTGGCCCATGTTCGACTTGATCGAGCCGAGCAGCAGGGGCTGTTCACGGTTCTGGCCGTAGGTGGCGAGGATGCTCTGGGCCTCGATGGGGTCGCCGAGCGGGGTGCCGGTGCCGTGCGCCTCGACCACGTCGACGTCGCCGGTGTTCAGGCCCGCGTTGGAGAGGGCCTGCGTGATGACGCGCTGCTGGGAGGGGCCGTTGGGGGCCGTGAAGCCGTTGGAGGCGCCGTCCTGGTTGACGGCGGAGCCGCGGATGACAGCGAGAACGGGGTGGCCGTTGCGCTGGGCGTCGGAGAGACGCTCCAGCACGAGCACGGCCGCGCCCTCCGACCAGCCGGTGCCGTCGGCGGAGTCGGCGAACGCCTTGCACCGGCCGTCGCGGGCGAGACCGCCCTGGCGGCTGAACTCGACCAGGGAGCCCGGCGTCGACATCACGTTGACGCCGCCGGCCAGCGCCAGGGTGCACTCGCCGTTGCGCAGGGACTGCACGGCGAGGTGCAGCGCGACCAGCGAGGAGGAGCAGGCGGTGTCGACGGTGATCGCCGGCCCCTCCAGGCCGAAGGTGTAGGACAGCCGGCCGGAGACGGCGCTGGCGGCGATGCCGGTGCCGACGTCGCCGGTGGCGTCGTCGAGGGACCGCACCAGCAGGTAGGCGTAGTCCTGCCCGTTGGTGCCGATGAACGTGCCGGTGCGGGTGCCGCGCAACCCGGTGGCGTCGATGCGGGCGCGCTCGATCGCCTCCCAGGACGTCTCCAGGAGCAGCCGCTGCTGCGGGTCCATGGTGACGGCCTCGCGCGGCGAGATCCCGAAGAAGCCGGGGTCGAAGCCGGCGATGGAGTCCAGGAACCCGCCGCGCTGGCTGACGGAGGTGTCCCGGTCGTCGGTGCCGCTGGTGCGCAGCGCCTCCAGGTCCCAGCCGCGGTCGTCCGGGAATCCGGAGATCACGTCGGTGCCGTCGGCGACCATCTCCCACAGGGCCTGCGGGGAGTCGACGCCGCCGGGGAAGCGGCAGCCCATGCCGACCACGGCGATCGGCTCCCGGGCCGCGGCCACGATCGTGCGGTTGCGGCGTCGCAGCCGCTCGGTCTCCTTGACCGCGGCGCGCAGTGCCTCGACTACGTTCTCAGCGGGGGCGTTCATCTCTGCTCCATCACTTCGCGCTACAGGTCGGACTGGCCGCCGAGCGCGGCCCGCACCAGGTCTGCCACTGTCATCGAGTCGACGGACTCGCCGTCTTCGTCGTCGCCGGCTCCGCCACCGCGTCCGGCAAGCTGGAGCAGGGGCTCCAGGACACCGATCTCACGCAGCTGGTCGAGCGGGACGGAGGCCAGTACGGCCCTGATCTCGGTCTCCTCGTCGGACACGGCCGGCTCGTCGGGGACGAGCCGGGCGAGGACGAACTCGCCCAGCGCCAGCGGCGTCGGGTGGTCGAAGACCAGCGTCGCGGGAAGGCTCAGGCCGGTCGCGGCGCCGAGCTGGTTGCGCAGCTCGACGGCGCCGAGTGAGTCCACCCCGAGGTCCCGGAAGGACCGTTCGGCGCCGACGGCGCCGGTGTCCGGGTAGCCGAGGACCTGCGCGGCACGGGTGCGCACCAGGTCCACGACGGTGTCGAGGCGGCGGGCCGGCGGCATGCCCGCCAGCCGGTCGGCGAGGGTGCCCTCCGGGGACTCGGGCGCCGCGGCGGCGACGGTCTCCCGGTAGCCGGGGAACTCCCGCAGCAGGGCGCTCGGCCGGGTGCCGCCGAAGGCGGAGGCGAACCGGTCGAGGGCGACCTCGGCGACCACCGCGGTCGGCTCCTTGCCGGTGACCAGCCGCAGCAGCGACTCCACGGCGAGGTCCGGGTCCATGGCGACGACACCGGCCCGGCGGGCCGCGTCGTCCGCGCCGTGGCCGCCGGCCATGCCGCCGCCGCCCCAGGCGCCCCAGGACACGGAGGTCGCGGGCAGGTTCCGCACCCGGCGGGCCTCGGCGAGGGCGTCCAGGACCGCGTTGGCGGCCGCGTAGTTGGCCTGGCCGGGGTTGCCGACCGCGGAGGAGGCGGACGAGAACAGGACGAACGCGGCCAGGTCGAGGTCGCGGGTCAGCTCGTCGAGGAGCAGCGCCGAGGTCACCTTCGCGCGGAACACCTGCTGGTACCGCTCCGGGGTGAGCCGGTCGATGACGCCGTCGTCGAGCACGCCCGCCGCGTGGATCACCGCGGTCAGCGGCCGGTCGGCCGGGATCGCGTCGAGCACCGCGGCCAGTCGGTCCCGGTCGGAGGCGTCGCAGGCGGCGAGGGTGACGCCGGTGCCGAGCGCTTCGAGTTCGTCGCGCAGGGCGGTGGCGCCGGGCGCCTCGGGACCGCGGCGGCCGAGCAGCACCAGGTGCTGGACGCCGTCCTTGGCCAGGCGGCGGGCCACATGGGCGCCGAGGGCGCCGGTGCCGCCGGTGATCAGTACGGTGCCGGTCGGGTCCCAGGCGCTGCTCTGCCCGCGGTCCGGGGCCGGCACGAGGCGGCGGGCGAGGACGGCGGAGCCGCGCACGGCGACCTGGTCCTCCCCGTCGAGTCCGGCGAGGACGGCGGCGAGTCCGGCGGCGGCCCGCTCGTCGGCGCGCTCCGGCAGGTCCACCAGGCCGCCCCAGCGGTGCGGGTACTCCAGGGCGGCCACCCGGCCCAGGCCCCACACGGCGGCCTGGAGCGGCCGGCGCGGGCGGTCGGCGCGGTTGGCGGACACGGCGCTGCGGGTGACGCACCACAGCGGGGCCTCGATCCCGGCGTCGCCGAGGGCCTGGAGCAGCGTGCCGGTGAGCGCGACGCCCTCCGGCACGTCGCCGTGCACGGTCTCGCGCAGGGCGAGCAGGGAGACGACGCCGGCGAAGCCGGTGCCCTCCCCGGCGGCCTCGCGCAGGGTGGCGGTCATGGCCTCCCGGTCGGCGCCGCCGACCTCGGCGCGCACCACCCGGGTGCCCAGGGCGTCCAGAGCGGTCGTCACCCACGGGTCCTCGCCGAGGCCCTCGGGGACGACGGCCAGCCAGGTGCCGGTGAGCGGCTTGCGGTGGGCCATCGCCGCGCCGGTCAGACGCTTCCAGACGATGCGGTGGCGCCAGCTGTCGAGCCGCGTCTCCTCGGAATTGCGGCGGCGCCAGTCGAGCAGCGCCGGCAGCACCTTGGACAGGGCGTCGCCCTCGACGTCGAGGACGGACTCGAGCGAGCCGAAGTCCTCCTGCGCGACGGCGTCCCAGAAGGCGGTGTCGGTGCCGTCGGCCTCCCCGGCGGACACGCCGGCCTGCGCGGTGGCGGGCAGGGCGTCCGGCCAGAACCGGCCGCGCTGGAAGGCGTAGGTCGGCAGGTCGAGCCAGGAGCCGGGGGCGGCGCCGAAGAAGGCGTCCCAGCGGGGCCCGGCGGCGTGTACGTGCAGCCGGCCGAGGGCGGCGACCAGGGTGGCCACCTCGTCGCGGCCGCGGCGCTGCGCGGGGATGCCGACGGCGTCCGGAGCGCTCTGCTCGGCGAGCGCGGACAGCACCGCGTCGGGGCCGAGTTCGAGGAAGACCCGGACGCCCCGGCCGGCCAGCGCGGTGACGCCGTCGGCGAACCGGACGGTGCCGCGCACATGACGGACCCAGTAGTCGGCGCTGCACAGTTCCCCGGCGCCCGCCACGTCGCCGGTCAGGTTCGACACGACGGCGATGCGGGGTGCCTCGTAGCGCAGGCTCTCGGCGACCTTGCGGAACTCGGCGAGCATCGGGTCCATCAGCGCCGAGTGGAAGGCGTGGCTGACCTTGAGGCGGGTGGTACGGCGGCCCCGCTCGGCGAGGACGGCGGCCACGGCGAGCACCGCGTCCTCTTCACCGGCGAGCACGACGGAGGTGGGGCCGTTGACCGCGGCGATCGACACCGCGTCGGTGAGGTGGGCGGTGACCTCCTTCTCGGTGGCCTCGACCGCGACCATGGCGCCGCCGCGCGGCAGTTCCTGCATCAGTCGGGCCCGTGCGGCGACCAGCCGGCAGGCGTCGTCCAGGGAGAGGACGCCCGCGACGTGGGCGGCGGCGATCTCGCCGACGGAGTGGCCGGCGACGAAGTCCGGCGTCACACCCCAGGACTCCACCAGGCGGTACAAGGCGACCTCGAAGGCGAACAGCGCGGGCTGGGTGTGCCTCGTCTCGCCCAGGGACTCCTGGTCGCCGTGCCAGACGATGTCCCGCAGCGAGGCACCGAGGTGGCCGTCGAGGCGGGCGAGGACCGCGTCGAACGCCTCGGCGAACGCCGGGAACCGCTCGTACAGGTCCCGGCCCATGCCGAGTTGCTGGGAGCCCTGGCCGGAGAAGAGCACGGCGTGCTTGCCGGTGCGCTCCACGTGGTGCTCGACGACGTGCGCGGCGGTGGTGCCCTCCGCGACGGCGGTGAGTCCGGCGAGCAGCGCGTCCCGGTCGGCGGCGGTCACCGCGGCCCGGTGTTCGAAGACGGCGCGGGTGGTGGCCAGGGTGCGGGCCAGGTCGGTGACCGTCTCCTCGGGGTGGCCTGCCACATGGGCCAGGAGCCTGCGGGCCTGGGCGCGCAGCGCGTTCTGCGAGCGGCCGGACAGCAGGACGGGGACGGGCGAGCCGTCCGCGGCGGGCCGCGCGGGCTGCGCGCGCTCCTCGATGGGGGCCGGCTGCTCCAGGATCAGGTGGGCGTTGGTGCCGCTGGCCCCGAAGGAGGAGACGGCGGCCCGGCGCACCCGCTCGGACTCGGGCCAGGCAGTGAGCTCGGTGAGCAGGCGCGCGTTGCCCGCGGTCCAGTCGACGTGCGAGGAGGGGTTCTCGGTGTACGGCGAGCGCGGCAGCAGACCGTGCCGCATGGCGAGCACCATCTTGATGACGCCGCCGACACCGGACGCGGCCTGCGTGTGGCCGATGTTGGCCTTCAGGGAGCCGACCAGGACGGGTCGCTCGCGGTCCTGGCCGTAGGTGGCGAGCAGGGCCTGCGCCTCGATCGGGTCGCCCAGCCTGGTGCCGGTGCCGTGCGCCTCGACGGCGTCGACGTCGGCGGCCTCGAGGCGGGCGTTGGCGAGGGCCTGGCGGATGACGCGCTGCTGGGCGGGGCCGCTGGGCGCGGTCAGTCCGTTGGAGGCGCCGTCCTGGTTGATGGCGGAGCCGCGCAGCACGGCGAGCACCCGGTGGCCGTTGCGCCGGGCGTCGGAGAGGCGCTCGACGACGAGCATGCCGACACCCTCCGACCAGCCGGTGCCGTTCGCGTCCTCGGAGAAGGCGCGGCAGCGGCCGTCGGGCGACAGCGCGCCCTGGGCGCTGAACTCCACGAAGCCGACCGGGGTGGCCATCACGGTGACACCGCCGGCCAGGGCGATGGTGCACTCGCCCGAGCGCACGGCCTGGGCGGCCAGGTGCAGGGCGACCAGGGAGGACGAGCAGGCGGTGTCGACGGACACCGTGGGGCCCTGGATGCCGAAGGTGTAGGCGAGGCGGCCGGACAGGAGGCTGGCGGACTGGGCGGTCTGCCACTGGCCGTACTCGGCGGGCGGCCGGTAGTCGCCGGAGCCGCCGCCGACGAAGACGCCGGTGGTGCCGCTGCCCCGCAGGGTGGCCGGGTCGATGCCGGCCCGCTCCAGGGCCTCCCAGGACGCCTCGAGCAGGATCCGCTGCTGAGGGTCCATCACCATGGCCTCGCGCGGCGAGATGCCGAACAGGCCGGGGTCGAAGTCGGTGGCGTCGTGGAGGAATCCGCCCTGGTCGGTGGCGCTGCGGCCGGGGCCGTCGCCGGCGAGGGCGTCGAGGTCCCAGCCGCGGTCGGCCGGGAAGTCGCCGACGGCGTCGACCTCGTCGACGAGGAGCTGCCACAGGTCCTCGGGCGAGTCGACGCCGCCGGGGTAGCGGCAGGCCATGCCGACGATGACGACCGGGTCGTCGCCGGTGGCGACGGGCGCGGCCACCGGGGCGGCCGTGTCCGTGGCGCCGCCGAGCAGTTCGGTGCGCAGGTGCGCGGCGAGCGCCGTCGGGTTGGGGTGGTCGAAGACCAGGGTCGCGGGCAGGGTGACGCCCGTGGCCGCGGTGAGCTGGTTGCGCAGGTCGACGGCGGTCAGCGAGTCGAAGCCGAGGTCCCGGAAGGGCAGGTCGGGTTCGACGAGCGCGGTGTCCGCGTGGCCGAGGACCAGGGCGGCCTTCTCACCGACGAGGGCGAGCAGGATGTCGTCCCGGTCGGCGGCGGGCTGCTCCAGGAGCCACTGGCCGTAGCCGCCGGAGGCGGTGGCCCCCTCGGCGCGGGCGCGGGCCGCGCCGGCGAGGGCGGTCCTGGCCTCGGGCAGACCGTCGAACAGCGCGGTGGGCCGGGCCTCGTGGTGCGCCGGGGCGAAGGTGTCCCAGCGGACGTCGGCGACGGTGACCGCGGCGGTGCCGTCGGCGACGGCACCGGCCAGCGCGGTCAGGGCGGCGTCGGCGTCCATCACCGGCAGGCCGTTCATCCGCAGATGGGCGGTGGTCGACGGGTCGGCCAGCTCGGCCCAGGCGCCCCAGGAGACGGCCAGCGCGGGCGTCCCGTCGGCGCGCAGGGCGCGGGCGAGGGCGTCGACGTAGGCGCCGCACGCGGCCTCGTCGGCCCGGCCGCGCACGCCCCAGACCCCGGCGATGGAGCCGAAGAGCACGAACGCGTCCAGGGAACGTCCTGCGACGGCCTCGGCGAGGGTGTCCACCGGGGCGAGGGCGGCGGCCGGGCCGTCCGCCGGGGCGTCGTCGGCGTACACGACCGCGGTGAGGTCGGTCAGACCGTCCAGGAGGGCGGTGGCCGCGTCCCGGTCGCCGCCGTCGTACGGCGTGACGGTGATCTCGGCGCCCAGTCGGGCGAGTTCGGCCCGCAGCTCCTCGGTGTCGGTGGCGCCGTCGGCGGGCGAGGTGGTCAGCACCAGGCGGGCGGCGCCCTCGCGGGCGAGCCAGCGGGCGGCGCGGGCGCCCATGGTGCGGGTGCCGCCGACGACGAGGACGGTGCCGTGCGGGCGCCATCCGGTGTCGCCGGGGGCGACGGCGGTGCGCACGAGGCGGCGGCCGAGGAGACCGGCGGCGCGGACGGCGATCTGGTCCTCGGTGCCGGGCTCGGCCAGGTGGGCGGCGAGGAGGCCCGCGATGGCGGTGTCGGCGTCGGGCGCGAGGTCGGCGAGGCCGCCGAAGCGCTCGGAGTGCTCCAGCGCGGCGACCCGGCCCATGCCCCACAGGCCGGCCTGGCCGACGGCGGCGGGTGCCTCCCCGGCGACGGAGACGGCGCCGCGGGTGACGCACCACAGCGGGGCGTCGACGCCGGCGGTCCGCAGGGCCTCCAGGACGGCGGCCGGTGTGGCGTCGGGCGCCGGCAGGGTGCTGGTGCCCGCGGCGAGCAGCGAGACCACCAGGGTCCAGCCGGCCGGGTCGAGATCGGTGAGTTCCCGGGCGAGGGAGCCGGGGGCCCCGTCGACGACGAGCGGGTCGGCGCCCAGTGCGGCGACGAGGGTCTCCGCCCAGTCGGCACCGGCGTGTTCGGCGGGCACGAGGGCCAGGACGCGGCCGGTGAGTGCGGCGGGCGCCGGGGTGCCGAGCGCGGTCCAGCTCTCGTGGTAGCGCCAGTCACGGGCGGTGGAGCGGGCGTCGGTGCGGCGGCGCCAGGCCGACAGCGCGGGCACCATCGTGGTGACGGTGTCGCCGTCCAGGCCCAGGGAGGCCGTGAGGCTCTCCAGGTCCTCCCGCTCGACGGCGGCCCAGAAGGCGGCGTCGACGGGGTCGGGCGTGCCGGTGGCGCCGGGCGCGACGGGCTCGGGCCAGTAGCGCTCGCGCTGGAAGGCGTACGTCGGCAGTTCGACGCGGTGTCCGCCGGTGCCGGCGAACCAGGCGGTCCAGTCGGGTCCGTTGCCCTGGGTGTGCAGGGTGGCCAGGCCCTCCAGGAGGGTGGTCTCCTCGGCGCGGTCGCGGCGCTGGAGCGGGACGACGGTGGCGGGTGCCTCGTCGGCGGACGCGTCCAGGGTCTGCTGGGCGGCGGCGGTGAGCTGCCGGTCCGGGCCGACCTCGACGAAGGCGGTGACGCCGGCCTCGTGCAGGGCCCGCACGCCGTCGGCGAACCGGACGGTCTCGCGGACGTGCCGCACCCAGTAGCCGGGGGTGAGGAGTTCGGCTCCGGCGGGGGCGCCGGTCACGGTGGAGACCAGCGGGATGCGGGGCTCGTGGTAGGTGAGGGACTCCGCGACCCGGGCGAAGGCGGTGAGCATCGGGTCCATGAGCGGCGAGTGGAAGGCGTGGCTGACCCGCAGCCGGGTGGTCTTGCGGTCCTGCGCCTCGAAGTGCGCGGCGATCACCACGACTTCGTCCTCGGCACCGGCGACCACCACCGACGACGGCCCGTTGACCGCGGCGATCGAGACCCGCTCCGTGAGGTGCGGGACGACCTCCTCCTCGGTGGCCCGCACCGCGAGCATCGCACCGCCCCGCGGCAGCGCCTGCATCAGGGAGGCACGGGCGGCGACCAGCGTGCACGCGTCCTCCAGCGAGAACACCCCGGCGACATGCGCCGCGGCGATCTCACCGATGGAGTGACCGGCGACGTGGTCGGGGGTCAGGCCCCACGACTCCAGGAGGCGGTGAAGGGCGACCTCGACGGCGAACAGCGCGGGCTGGGTCCGGCCGGTCCGGTCCAGCAGCTCGGCGTCGGGCGTGCCCGGCGCGGCGAACAGGACCTGGCGCAGCGGGAAGTCCAGCGCGGTGTCGAACTGCGCGAGGACCGTGTCCAGAGCGTCGGCGAACACCGGGTACCGCTCGTACAGTTCGCGGCCCATCAGGGCGCGCTGGGCACCCTGGCCGGAGAACAGGAAGGCGGTACGGCCGGGCGTGCGGGACGCGACCGCGCGGGCCGTCTCGCGCACCCCGTCGGGGCCCGAGAGCAGCACGGCGCGGTGCGGGAAGAGGGTGCGGTCGGTGGCCAGGGAGCGGCCGACGTCCAGCGGGGAGAGCTCCGGGTGGGCGGCGGCGTACGCGGTGAGCCGGTCGACCTGGTCCTGGAGTGCCTCGCGGCTGCGGCCGGAGACGATCCAGGGGACGGTGGTGATGTCGGCGGCGGAGGCGGGCTGGTCGGTGGGGGCGGGGGCGGGCTCGTCGGTGGGAGCCTGCTCCACGATGACGTGCGCGTTGGTGCCGCTGACGCCGAAGGCGGAGACACCGGCGCGCCTCGGCCGTCCCGTCCCGGGCCAGTCGCGTTCCTCGGTGAGCAGCGACACGGCGCCGCTGCTCCAGTCGACGTGGCTGGTGGGGCTGGTGACGTGCAGGGTGCGCGGCAGGGTGCCGTGCTGGATCGCCAGCAGCATCTTGATGACGCCGGCGACGCCCGCGGCGGCCTGGGTGTGGCCGATGTTCGACTTGACGGTGCCCAGGAGCAGCGGCTGGTCGGCGTCGCGGTCCCGGCCGTAGGTGTTCAGCAGGGCCTGCGCCTCGATCGGGTCGCCGAGAGTGGTGCCGGTGCCGTGCGCCTCGACCGCGTCGATGTCGGACGGCGCGAGGCGGGCGTCCGCGAGCGCCTGGCGGATGACGCGCTGCTGGGACGGGCCGTTCGGGGCGGTCAGGCCGTTGGAGGCGCCGTCCTGGTTGACGGCGGTACCGCGGATGATGCCGCGGACCTCGTGGCCGTTGCGGATCGCGTCGGAGAGCCGTTCCAGGACCAGGATCCCGACGCCCTCGGACCAGGCGGTGCCGTCGGCGTCGTCGGAGAACGGCTTGCAGTGGCCGTCGGGGGCCAGGCCGCCCTGGGTGCTGAACTCGATGAAGGAGTCGGGGGTCGACATCACCGAGACGCCACCCGCGACGACGAGGTCGCACTCGCCGGCGCTCAGCGCGCGGCCCGCCCAGTGCAGGGCGACCAGCGAGGAGGAGCAGGCGGTGTCGACGGTGACCGCGGGGCCCTCCAGTCCGAGGGCGTAGGAGAGGCGGCCGGACATCACGCTGGCGGTGTTGCCGGTGGCGACATAGCCGGAGACGTCCGATGCCGAGCGGCGCAGCAGGTTCGGGTAGTCCTGGCCGTTGGTGCCGACGAAGACGCCGGTGGTGGAGCCGCGCAGCGCGGCCGGGTCGATGCCGGCCCGCTCCAGGGCCTCCCAGGTGGTTTCGAGCAGCAGCCGCTGCTGCGGGTCCATGGCGAGCGCCTCGCGGGGCGAGATGCCGAAGAAGCGGGCGTCGAAGTCGGCGACCCGGGCGAGGAATCCGCCGTGCAGTGTGTCGGAGGCGCCGGCGCCGAGCGCCGCCATGTCCCAGTCGCGGTCGTCGGGGAAGCCGGTGATGCCGTCGCGGCCCTCCGCCAGCAGCCGCCACAGCTCCTCGGGCGTGGTGACGCCGCCGGGGAAGCGGCAGGCGAGGCCGACGACCGCGATCGGGTCCTCGTCGACGGCCCGGGTGGCGACGGTGTGGGCGGTGGACTCCGGGAGCGTGCCGAGGAGTTCGGCGAGCAGGAAGTCCGCCATCTCGCGCGGCGTGGGGTGGTCGTAGACGAGGGAGGCGGGCAGGCTCAGGCCGGTGAGGGCGTTGAGCGCGTTGCGCAGCTCCAGGACGGTGAGCGAGTCGAAGCCGAGGTCGCGGAAGGCCAGGTCGTCGTCGACGGTGCGGGCGTCGGCGTGGCCGAGGACGGCCGCCACCTGGGTGCGCAGCAGGTCGAGGACGTGTGCGGGACGCTCCTCGGCGGGCAGCTCGGCCAGTTGCTGCCGCAGACCGGACCCCGTGGCACCGGCCGCCGCCGGGGCGGTGGCGCCGGCCGTCTCCGGGAGGTCCGCGACGAGCGGCAGCGGGCGGGCCGACGCGAAGGCGCGCAGGAAGCGTTCCCAGTCGATGTCGGCGATGGCCACGGTCGTGTCGCCGTTGTCGACGGCGCGCAGCAGCGCGGCGACGCCGGAGGTGGGGTCGAGCGGTTCGAATCCGCCGCGGCGCACGCGGGCGGCGATCTCGGCGGCGTCGGCGACCATGCCGGAACCGGCCCAGGGGCCCCAGGCCACGGACAGGGCGGGCAGGCCCTGGGCGCGGCGCTGCTCGGCGAGGGCGTCGAGCTGGGCGTTGGCGGCGGCGTAGTTGCCCTGTCCGGCGGCGCCGATGAGACCGGCGGTCGAGGAGAACAGGACGAACGCGGCGAGATCGTGGCCGGCGGTGAGGTCGTGCAGGTGACGGGCGGCGACCGTCTTGGCGTGCAGGACGGTGGCGAAGCTCGCCGGGGTCAGCTCGTCCACCACGTGGTCGTCGACGACGCCCGCGGTGTGGAAGACGGCGGTGAGCGGCGCGTCCTCGGGCACCGCCGCGAGGAGTGCGGCGAGCGCGTCGCGGTCGGCGGCGTGGCAGGCGGCGATCGTGACGCGGGCGCCCGACTCCTCCAGTTCGGCGCGGAGTTCGGCGGCGCCCGGGGCGTCCGGGCCGCGGCGGCTGGTGAGCAGCAGATGGGCGGCGCCGTCGCGGGCCAGGCGGCGGGCGAGGTGTCCGCCGATGCCGCCGGTGCCACCGGTGATCAGGACGGTGCCGGCCGCCGGGTCGAAGGCGGAGCCGACGGTGTCGGCGGCGGGACTGTGGGCCAGCCGGCGCAGGAAGACGCCGCCGGCGCGGACGGCGACGGCGTCCTCGCCGTCACCGGCGGCCAGGATCCCGCGCAGCCGGCGGGCGGCCTGCGTGTCGAGGTCCTCCGGGAGGTCGACGCTGCCGCCGACGCGGCCGGGCAGTTCGAGGGCGGCGGCCCGGAACAGGCCCCACACGGCGGCCTGTTCGGGCGCCGTGACCTGCTCGGAGCGGCCGACGGCGACGGCTCCCCTGGTGATGTTCCACAGCGGGGCGTCGAGGCCGGCGTCTCCGAGCGCCTGGAGGGCGGTGGCGGTGAGGGTGAGCGCGGCCGGGGCGCCGGGGTGTCCGGCGTCGCCGGGCGCGAGCGGCAGCAGCGACAGCACGCCCTGGAAGGTGTCGCCGTCGGCGGCCTCGGTGAGCCGGGCCGCGAGGGCGGCGCGGTCGGTGCCGGTGACCTCCACGCGGACGGTCGCGGTGGCGAGGGCGGCCTCGACGTCGGCGGCCCAGGCGGCGGTGGCCTCGTCGCGGTGCTCGGCCGGGACGAGGACGAGCCAGCGCCCGGTGGGTGCGGTGCCGGGGGCGCCGCCGCGCGGCTTCCAGGTGACGCGGTAGCGCCAGGAGTCGAGCGCGGACTGTTCGCCGCGGCGCCGCCGCCAGGCGGTGAGCGCCGGGACCATCGCGGTGACGGTCGTGTCGTCCAGGCCGAGGGAGGCGGCGAGCGACGCGACGTCGGCGTGTTCCACCGCGGCCCAGAACTCGGCGTCGAGTGCGGAGCCGGGGACGGCGGCGGTGGTGCCGGCCGCGGTGGGGTCGGGCCAGTACCGTTCGCGCTGGAAGGCGTAGGTGGGCAGGTCTACGCGGCGGGCGCCGCCGCCCTCGAACCATGCGGCCCAGTCGACGTCGAAGCCGTGGGTGTGGGCCGCGGCGACGGCGGTGACGAGGGCCTGCTCCTCCGGGCGGTCGCTGCGCAGCGTGGGCAGCAGCGCCGTGCGGGAGGCGTCGGTGAGGCTCTCGCGGGCCATGCCGGTGAGCACGCCGTCGGGGCCGAGTTCCAGGAAGGTCCGGACGCCGCCCTGGGTGGACAGCCAGCCGATGCCGTCGGCGAAGCGCACGGTGGAACGGACGTGGGAGACCCAGTAGTCGGCGGTGCACACCTGCTCGGGAGTGGCGAGGGTGCCGGTCACGTTGGAGACGAACGGGATCGTCGGCGCGTGGTACGTCAGCGCGCGGGCCACGGCGGCGAAGTCGTCCAGCATGGCGTCCATGAGCGGCGAGTGGAAGGCATGGCTCACCCGCAGACGCTTGGTACGGCGCCCCTGCTCGGCGAAGTGCGCGGCAAGGGCGAGCACGGGCTCCTCCTCGCCGGCGACGACGACGGACCGCGGCCCGTTGACGGCGGCCACGGAGACCTGGTCGGCGAGGCCCTCCAGGTGCGGCAGCACCTCGTCCTCGGCGGCCTCCAGGGCGACCATCGCGCCGCCCTCGGGCAGCGCCTGCATGAGCCGGCCGCGGGCGGCCACCAGGGCGCAGGCGTCGTCGAGGTCGAGGACGCCGGCGACGTGCGCGGCGGCGATCTCGCCGACGGAGTGGCCGGCCAGGTAGCCGGGGGTGACGCCCCACGACTCCAGCAGCCGGAACAGCGCCACTTCGAGTGCGAACAGCGCGGGCTGCGCGTAGCCGGTGCGGTGGAGCAGGGCGGCGTCCTCGGAGCCATCGGCGGCGAACAGCACGTCGCGCAGGGGGCGTTCGGTGGTGCCGTCGATGCGGGCGAGCACCGCGTCCAGGGCGTCGGCGAACACCGGGTGGTGCTCGTAGAGTTCACGGCCCATGCCGAGGCGCTGGCTGCCCTGTCCGGTGAACAGGAAGGCGGTGCGTCCGCGGCCGGTGCGGCCCTGGACCAGTCCGGCGCCGGGCATTCCGTCGCGCAGCGCGGTCAGGCCGCGCACCAGTCCTTCGTGGTCGTCGGCGACGACCGCGGCGCGGTGTTCGAGGGTGGCGCGCGAGGTGGCGAGGGAGAACGCCAGGTCGGTCGGGTGGATGCCGGGATGCTCAGCCAGCAGGTCGAGCAGGGCTCCGGCCTGGGCGCGCAGGGCCGCCTCGCCGCGTCCGGAGACGAGGACGGGCACCAGGCCGTCCCGCGGCGCGGGGGTGTCCTCGGGCTCGGCCGGGGCGCTGTCGGCAGGGGCCTGTTCCAGGACGGTGTGGGCGTTGGTGCCGCTGAGGCCGAAGGACGACACGGCGGCGCGGCGCGGACGGCCGGTCTCGGGCCACTCGGTGCGCTCGGTGAGCAGCCGGATGGCGCCGGAGGACCAGTCGACGTGGGTGGACGGCTCGTCGATGTGCAGCGACTTGGGGACGACGCCCTCGTTGAGGGCGTGGACCAGCTTGATGACGCTGGCGACGCCGGAGGCCATCTGGGTGTGTCCGATGTTGGACTTCACCGAGCCGAGCAGCACGGGCCGCTCGGGGTCGCGGTCCCTGCCGTAGGTGGCGAACAGGGCCTGCGCCTCGATCGGGTCGCCGAGGGAGGTGCCGGTGCCGTGGCCCTCCAGGACGTCGATGTCGTCCGCCTCGACGCCCGCGTTGGCGAGGGCCTGGCGGATGACACGCTGCTGCGAGGGGCCGTTGGGGGCGGTGAGGCCGTTGGACGCGCCGTCCTGGTTGATGGCGGAGCCGCGGATGACGGCGAGGACCTCGTGGCCGTTGCGGCGGGCGTCGGAGAGCCGCTCCAGCAGGATCAGGCCGACGCCCTCGGCGAGGGTCATGCCGTCGGCGCCCTCGGCGTACGCCTTGCAGCGGCCGTCCTCGGCCAGCGCCCGCTGCCGGCTGAAGCCGATGAACGACATGGGGGTGGACATGATGCTGGCACCGCCGGCGAGGGCGAGGGTGCTCTCGCCGTTGCGCAGCGACTGGCAGGCCAGGTGGATGGCGACCAGCGAGGACGAGCACGCGGTGTCGAGGGTGACGGCCGGGCCCTCGAAGCCGAAGAGGTAGGAGACGCGGCCGGACAGGACGCTGGGGAGCGAGCCGGTGATCATGTGGCCTTCGGAGCCCTCGCTGCCGGGCACGGCGGCGCCGTAGTCCTGGTAGCTGGCGCCGATGAAGGTGCCGGTGAGGCTGCCGCGCCGGCCGACCGGGTCGATGCCGGCGTTCTCGAAGGCCTCCCAGGCCGTCTCCAGCAGGAGTCGCTGCTGCGGGTCCATCGACAGGGCCTCGCGGGGCGAGATGCCGAAGAACCCGGGGTCGAAGTCGGCGACGTCGCGCAGGAAGCCGCCCTGGACCGAGTAGGTGCGGCCGGACGCGTCCGGGTCGGGGTCGTAGAGGGCCTCGGCGTCCCAGCCGCGGTCGGCCGGGAAGACGGAGATCGCGTCGACCTCGTCCAGCGCGACCCGCCACAGCTCCTCGGCGGAGGTGACGCCGCCGGGGTAGCGGCAGCTCATGCCGACGATGGCGATCGGGTCGTCGTCGACGGGCGCGCCGGCGGCGACGGCGACGGAGCCCGCGGAGTGGACGTCGGCCAGTTCGGAGTGGAGGAAGCCGGCCAGGGCGGCCGGGTTCGGGTAGTCGAAGACCATCGTGGACGGCAGCGTCAGCCCGGTGACGGACGCGAGCCGGTTGCGCAGCCCGACGGCGGTCAGGGAGTCGAAGCCGACGTCGCGGAAGGCGCGCTGGTCGGTGAGGTCCTCGGCGGAGGACAGGCCGAGCACGGAGGCGGCCTCGGTGCGGACGGTCTCCAGCAGCTTGCGGTGCTGCTCGGCGGCGGGCAGGGCCAGCAGCGCGGCGGCGAACTCGCCCCGGGCGGCGGTCCCGGCGCCCTGCGCGGCGGCGGCCGTGAGCCGCTGCACCTCGGGGACCTCGTCGAACAGCGGGGTGGGCCGGGCCGAGGTGTAGACGGGGTGGTACGTCTCCCAGTCGACGTCGGCGACCGCGATGACCTGCTCGTCGTCGTCGAGGGCCCGCTTGAGGCCGCTCAGCGCGAGCTGCGGGTCCATGAACTCCAGGCCGCTGCGGCGGATCATCTGCGGGTCGACGCGGCCGAGTTGGAGGTCGTCCGCCCAGATGCCCCAGGACAGCGACATGGCGGTCAGACCGCGTCCGCGCCGGTGTTCGGCGAGGGCGGCCAGATACGCGTTGCCCGCGACGTACGCGGCGTGCGCGCCGCTGCCCCACATGCCGGCGGTGGAGGAGTACAGGACGAAGTCGTCCAGCTCCTCGTCGTCGAGGAGTTCGTCGAGGATCCGCGCACCGGTGACCTTGGCGGCGAGGACGCGGTCGAAGTCGTCGAGCGTGGTGGCGTCGAGGGTATGCAGTTCGATGGTGGCCGCGGTGTGCACGACCGTGCGGACGGTGCGGCCCTCGGCCTTCAGGCCGTCGAGCAGCGCGGCGACCGCCTCGCGGTCGGTGATGTCGCAGGCCGCGAGGGTCGTCGCGGTGCCGCTTTCCTCCAGCTCGGCGCGGAGTTCGGCGGCGCCGGGAGCCTCGGGACCGCGCCTGCTGACCAGGACCAGGTGCTCGGCGCCCTGCTCGGCGAGCCAGCGCGCCAGGTGGGGCGCGAGGGTGCCGGAGCCGCCGGTGACCAGGGTGGTGCCGCGCGGCTTCCAGTCGCGGGCGGGGCCGTCGGGGGTGGCGTCGGCGCGGACGATACGGCGGGTGAAGACGCCGGAGGAGCGCAGGGCGATCTGGTCGTCGTCGCCGAGCGCGCCGGCGAGGACGGACGCGAGCCGCTGACCGGCGCGCGCGTCGAGCGTCTCGGGCAGGTCGACGACACCGCCCCAGCGTCCCGGGCACTCCAGCGCGGCGGTCCAGCCGATGCCGGTGACCTGGGCCTGGACGGGCGCGGTGACCTTGTCGGCGCGGCCGGTGGAGACGGCACCGCGGGTCAGCGCCCACAGCGGGGTGTCGATGCCGGCGTCGCCGAGCGCCTGGACGAGGGCGACGGTGAGCGCGACCCCGAGGACGAGCCCGGTGCCGGGGACGGCGCCGGTCCGCTCGGCTCCGGCGAGGACGGAGACGATGCCGGTGAGGCCGTCGGTGTCGGTCAGACGCTCACGCAGGACGGTGCGGTCGGTGCAGGTCTCGTCGAGGACGAGACGGCGCACCTGGGCGCCGCCCGCTTCCAGCGCCTCGGCGACGTCGGTGTCGTCGACGCCGTCGGTGGTGACCAGCAGCCAGGTGCCGTCGAGGGTGCGCTGCGGGAGCTTGGTGACGGGTTTCCAGGTGGCGCGGTAGCGCCAGGAGTCGACGGTGGAGCGCTCCCGGCGGGCCCGGCGCCAGGAGGACAGCGCGGGCAGCACGGCGGCGACGGAGTCCTCGTCGGTGCCGAGGGCCGCGGTCAGGGTGGAGACGTCCCCGTCCTCGACGGCGGTCCAGAACGCGGCGTCCTCGGGGTCGGCGGCGGTGACGGTCTCCGGGGCGGCCGGAACGACCCACAGGTTCTCGTGCTGGAAGGCGTAGGTGGGCAGGTCGACACGGGACGCACCGGTCCCCTCGAACAGGGCGGCCCAGTCGACGTCGACGCCGCGGACGCACACCTCGGCGGCGGACAGCAGGAAGCGGTCCAGGCCACCGTTGTCGCGGCGCAGGGTGCCGGAGGCGACACCCGCCACACCGGCGTCGTCGATCATGTCCTGGACGGACATGGCGAGGACGGGGTGGGAGCTGACCTCGATGAAGGCCCGGTGCTCGGCGGCCAGCAGACCGCGCACGGCGTCGGCGAACAGGACCCGGCCGCGCAGGCTGCGGTACCAGTAACCGGCATCCATGACGGTGGTGTCGAGCCAGTCGCCGGTGACCGTGGAGAAGAACGGGATCTCGGACGCGGTCGGCGCGACCTCCCCCAGCAGCTGAAGGATCTCGTCGTGCAGGTCCTCGACGTGGTGGGAGTGCGAGGCGTAGTCCACGGCGATCCGGCGGGCCCGGATCTCCTCGGCGGTGAGCTGCGCGTGCAGCTCGTCCAGGGCCTCCGGCTCGCCCGCGACGACGGAGGAGCGGGGGCCGTTCTCGGCGGCGACGGACACCCGCCCGCCGAACGCCTCCAAACGGGCCTCCACGTCGGCGACCGGCAGCGCCACCGACATCATCCCGCCCCGGCCCGCGAGACTGCGCCCGATGGCCTGGCTCCGCAGCGCCACCACCCGGGCACCGTCACGCAGCGACAACGCACCGGACACCACGGCAGCGGCGATCTCACCCTGCGAGTGACCCACCACCGCGTCCGGCTCCACACCCTGCGCACGCCACACCGCCGCCAGCGACACCATCACCGCGAACGACGCGGGCTGGACGACATCGACGCGCTCCAGCGTCGGCGCGCCCGCCACGCCCCGCAGCACGTCGATCAGGTTCCAGTCGGTGAACTCGGCGAGCGCGGCGGCACACTCGGCGATCCGCTCCGCGAACACCGGCGACTCGTCCAGGAGTTGAGCACCCATGCCCACCCACTGCGAGCCCTGACCGGGGAACACGAAGACCGTGCGGCCCTCGACGTCGGCGACACCGCGGGCGACGACGCCCGAGGGCCCGTCGGCGGCGACGGCGCGCAGCGCCTCCAGCGGGTCGGTGCCGGCGGGCGGCACGACCACGGCGCGGTGCTCGAAGAGGGCGCGGGAGGTGGCGAGGGACAGGCCGATGTCGATCGGGCGGGCCGCCGGGACGGCGGTCACGAGGTGAGTGAGGAGACGGTCGGCCTGCTCGCGCAGTGCGGCGGCGCCACGGGCGGACAAGACCCATGGCACGACGCCGGCGGCGACCGGCACGGGCGCCACGATGGGCTGCTCGTCGTCGGCGGCGGGCGCCTCGGTCTCCTGCTCCAGGATGATGTGGGCGTTCGTACCGCTGATGCCGAACGAGGACACGGCGGCCCGGCGCGGACGGCCGGTCTCCGGCCAGTCGGTGTTCTCGCCGAGCAGCCGCACGGTGCCGGGGCTCCAGTCGACGTGGCTGGAGGGCTCGTCGGCGTGCAGGGTCCGCGGCATCACACCGTGGCGCAGCGCCATGACCATCTTGATGATGCTCGCGACACCGGCGGCGGACTGGGTGTGGCCGATGTTCGACTTCACCGAGCCGAGCAGCAGCGCGGTCTCGGGCGTACGGGTGCGGCCGTAGGTGGCGAACAGGGCCTGCGCCTCGATGGGGTCGCCGAGCGGGGTGCCGGTGCCGTGGGCCTCCAGGAGGTCGATCTCGCCGGGGGCGACGCGGGCGTTGGCGAGGGCCTGGCGGATGACCCGCTGCTGGGAGGGGCCGTTGGGGGCGCTGAGGCCGTTGGAGGCGCCGTCCTGGTTGATGGCGGAGCCGCGGATCACGGCGAGCACCGGGTGGCCGTTGCGGCGTGCGTCGGAGAGCCGCTCGACGAGGACGATGCCGACGCCCTCGGCGAGGGTCATGCCGTCGGCGCTCTCGGAGAACGCCTTGCAGCGGCCGTTCTGGGCGAGGGCCCGCTGCCGGCTGAAGGCCACGAACGCGTTGGGGGTGGTCATGACCGTGGCGCCGCCCGCGACCGCGAGGTCGCTCTCGCCGTTGCGCAGCGCCTGGCAGGCCAGGTGCAGCGCGACCAGCGAGGACGAGCAGGCGGTGTCGACGGTGACCGCCGGACCTTCGAGGCCGAAGACGTAGGCGAGGCGGCCGGAGAGCACGCTGGGGCTGGTGCCGGTGACCAGGTGGCCCTCGGTGCCCTCGCCGGCGCCCATTCCGTATTCCTGGTAGCTGGAGCCGATGAAGGTGCCGGTCAGGCTGCCGCGGAGGGTGTCGGGGGTGAGTCCGGCACGCTCGAAGGCCTCCCAGGTGGTCTCCAGGAGGAGCCGCTGCTGCGGGTCCATGACGAGCGCCTCGCGGGGCGAGATGCCGAAGAACATGGGGTCGAACTCGTCGGCCTCGTGCAGGAAGCCGCCCTGGGTGGAGTAGGTGGTGCCGGGGTGGTCGGGGTCCGGGTCGTAGAGCCCGGCGGTGTTCCAGCCGCGGTTGACCGGGAAGTCGCTGATCGCGTCGGTGCCGGAGAGCACCAGGTCCCACAGCTGCTCCGGGGAGCCGACACCGCCCGGGTAGCGGCAGCTCATGCCGATGATGGCGATGGGCTCGTCGTCGGCGCCGCCGGTGGCGACGGGGCCCGCGACCTCCAGCACGGAGCCGACCATCTCGGCCCGCAGGTACTGGGCCAGCTCCAGCGGGGTCGGGTAGTCGAACACCATGGTGCTCGGCAGGGAGAGGCCGGTGGCCGCGCCGAGGTGCTTGCGCAGTTCGACGGCGGTCAGCGAGTCGAAGCCGATGTCGCGGAAGGCACGCCCCTCGGGTACGGCGTCGGCGGAGGCGTGCCCCAGCACGGTCGCGGCCTCGGTGCGCACCAGCTCGGTGAGCAGGCGCAGTTGCTCCGGCTCGGACAGCGAGCGGACCCGCCGCACGATTTCGGAGGCGTCGCCGGTGTCGGCGGGGGTGTTCTCGGCGGCCAGGGCGCGGACCTCGGGCAGGTCACCGATGAGGGCGCTGGGCCGCGCGGAGGTGAACAGCGGGGCGTAGCGGGTCCAGTCGACGTCCGCGACGGCGACGGCGACGTCCTGGCGGAGGACGGCGCGGCGCATCTCGGTGAGGGCGGGCGCCGGGTCGAGCAGGCGCAGGCCCTGGCGGCGCAGGGTGCCGGAGACGGCGTCGTCGGCGGCCATCCCGGTGCCGCCCCACGGACCCCAGGCGATGGAGGTCGCGGCGAGGCCGCGGGCGCGGCGGGCCAGGGCGAGGGCGTCGAGGTAGGCGTTGGCGGCGCCGTAGGCGCTCTGGTCGCCGCTGCCCCAGACGCCGGCGATGGAGCCGAACAGGATGAAGAAGTCCAGTTCGCGGTCGCCGAGGAGGTCGTCGAGGTGGGCGGCACCGGCCAGCTTCGCGGCGGTGAGGGCGGCGAACTCGGCGGGCGTCAGCCCGTCCAGCGGACCGTAGTGGCCGACGCCGGCGGTGTGGACGACACCGGTGAGGGGCTGGTCGGCGGGCAGTCCGTCGAGGACGGCGGCGAGGGCGTCGCGGTCGGCGACGTCGCAGGCCACGAGGGAGACGCTCGCACCCAACTGCTCAAGTTCGGCGCGGAGTTCGGCGGCGCCGGGGGCGTCGGGGCCGCGGCGGCTGGTGAGGACGAGGTGGTCCGCGCCGGAGCGGGCCAGCCAGCGGGCGGTCTCGGCGCCGAGGCCGCCGGTGCCGCCGGTGATCAGCACGCTTCCGGAGGCGGTGAACCGGTCGGCGGAGGGCAGCTCGTCGACGGTGTGGCGGACCAGGCGGCGGCCGTGCACACCGGTGGCGCGCAGGGCGACCTGGTCCTCCCCGTCGGGGGCGTCCTTGACCGCGAGGACCTCGGCGAGGCGCTGTCCGGCGCGGCGGTCGAACTCAGCCGGGAGGTCGACGAGTCCGCCCCACAGGCGGGGGTGCTCCAGGGCGACACCGCGGCCCATGCCCCAGGCGGTGGCCTGGACGGGGCGGGTGACCGGGTCGGCGGGGCCGGTGGAGACGGCGCCGCGGGTGGCGGTCCACAGCCGGCCCCGGGCGCCGGTGTCGGCGAGGGTCTGGACGAGGGCGATGGTCAGGGCGAGGCCCTGGGTGAAGCCGGCGGGCCCGTCGGTGGGGCGCTCGTCGAGCGGCAGCACGGAGAGCACATGGGCGGTGGTGTCGACGTCCTCGGTGCCGGCGAGGCGGGCGCCGAGCACGGCCCGGTCGGCGCAGTCGGCGTCCAGGACGAGGCGGCGGACCCGGGCGCCGTGCGCGCCGAGCGCCTCGGCGAGGCCGTCCAGCAGTTCGTTCTCGTCGTCGGCGGTGGCGTCGGAGGCGACGAGCAGCCAGGTGCCGTCGAGGACGGGCGCGGCGGGCTTGCCCAGCCGGGTCCACTCGACGCGGTAGCGCAGCGTGTCGAGGAGCGCCTTCTCCTGGTTGCCGCGGCGCCAGGAGGTGAGCGCGGGCAGCAGGGAGTCGAGCGGGGTGAGGCTGTCCTCGTCGAGGCCGAGGACGGCGGCGAGTTCGGCGGCGTCGCCGCGCTCGACGGCGGCCCACAGCTTCTGGTCGGCGGGGTCGCCGGCCGAGGAGGGCGCGGCGGAGGGCAGCTGGGGCCAGTAGTGGGCGTGCTGGAAGGCGTAGGTCGGCAGGTCGGTGCGGCGAGCCCCGGCGCCGGCGAGGTACGCGGTCCAGTCGAGGTCAACGCCGTGGATCTGGAGGCGGGCCGCGGCGGTGGCGGCGGCGGTCTCCTCGGGGCGGCCGGCGCGCAGCAGCGGGACGAGTACGGAGTCATGCTCGTCGCCGAGGGTGTCCTCGGCCATGGCGGTCAGCAGTCCGTCGGGGCCGAGTTCGAGGAAGAGAGTGGCGCCGGCGTCGCGCAGGGTGCGGACGCAGTCGGCGAACCGTACGGCCTCGCGGACATGGCGCACCCAGTAGTCGGCGGTTCGCACCTCGGCGTCATCGACCCTGCGGCCCGTCAGGTCGGAGACCAGCGGGATGCGGGGGGCGGCGTAGGACAGCGTCTCGGCGACCGTGCGAAACGCGTCGAGCATGGCGTCCATGTGCGGCGAGTGGAAGGCATGGGTCACCCGTAGACGCTTGGTGCGGCGCCCTCGGCCGGAGAACTCGGCGGCGAGCTCCACGGCGGCGTCCTCGTCGCCGGAGACGACC
This sequence comes from Streptomyces sp. NPDC091412, assembly GCF_044756885.1. NCBI lineage: Bacteria > Bacillati > Actinomycetota > Actinomycetes > Kitasatosporales > Streptomycetaceae > Streptomyces > Streptomyces sp. NPDC091412. The sequence goes on from NZ_JBIVTV010000041.1 coordinate 22,996, forward strand.
ACGGAGGTGGGGCCGTTGACGGCGGCGACGGACAGGCGGTCGCCGAGCAGCGGGGCGACCTCGTCCTCGGTTGCCTGGACGGCGATCATGGCGCCGCCGGACGGCAGCGCCTCCATGAGGGTGGCGCGGGCGGCGACCAGGCGGGCGGCGTCCTGGAGGGTGAACACCCCGGCGATGTGCGCGGCGGCGATCTCACCGATGGAGTGACCAGTGACGAAGTCGGCGCGGACGCCCCAGCTCTCGACGAGGCGGTAGAGGGCGACCTCGACGGCGAACAGCGCGGGCTGGGTCCAGCCGGTGCGGTCGAGCAGGGCGGCCTCGTCGGTGCCCTCGGCGGCGAACACGACCTCGCGCAGCGGCCGGTCGAGCAGCGGGTCGAGGGCGGCGCACACCTCGTCGAACGCGGCGGCGAACCGGGGCTGGGTCTCGTACAGTTCGCGGCCCATGGCGGCGCGCTGGCTGCCCTGGCCGGAGAACATCACGGCGACCCGGGCACGCCCGGCGGCCTCACCCTCGACGACGGCCGGGTCGGGACGGCCGGCGGCGAGGGCGCCGAGGGAGGCGAGCAGTCCGTCGCGGTCCTGTGCGATCACCGCGGCGCGGCGCTCGAAGCGGGAGCGGGTGGTGGCCAGGGAGTGGCCGAGGTCGGCGAGGGACGGCTCGGGGTGGTTCTGGAGGTGGGTGAGCAGGCGGGCGGCCTGGGCGCGCAGGGCGTCGCGGGTCCGGCCGGACAGCAGCAGCGGGACGGCGCCGGCGGTGCGCTCGGGGGCGGCCGGGGCGGGCGCGGTGGTGGCGGGCGCCTGCTCGAGGACGGTGTGGACGTTGGTGCCGCTGATGCCGAAGGAGGAGACGGCGGCACGGCGCGGGCGGCCGGTCTCGGGCCACGCGGTCTGCTCGGTGAGCAGTTCGACGGCG
>NZ_JBIVTV010000042.1:0-23379 GCF_044756885.1 Streptomyces sp. NPDC091412
CATCCAGCGGCTCGACCATGACAGCCATACCCAGGGCCCCTGGGCCTCGCCGATCTTACGAGTGACCAGTTCAGACCCACATCAATAGATAGGACAGCGATCATGACCACTCCCGTCCCCCCGATCAGTGAGCCGGACCCGTCGACGGCGCTGTGCCGGGGCGACCAGGTCGGCCCGTGCACGACGTGCCACCGCAAGACGCACCGGTACGGCAGCGGGGGCTGCCCGCTGTGCTCCTGGTGCGCTGCGGCGCGGGGGGTGACGATCACGCGGGGTCCGGCGAGCTGACCCGGGCGCAGCTCCCCGAACGAGTGGACTCAGCAGGGCAGACGCTGTACGCCGACACGCCACACGTCAACGCCCCGTGAACTTCAAGGAGTCACGGGGCGCTGCGCGGAGTACCGTTTCGAGTGTCTAGGTCGTAACGGAGGCTCCAGTATGGCCCACAATTCCAGCCCGTTGGGAGAGACCATCCGCGCCCACCGGCGTACGGCTGGTCTGAGTCAAGAGCAACTCGCGGAAGAGTCCGGCCTGTCGGTCAGCACGATCAGGAAACTTGAGCAGGATGCCGGCCACGCCCGGGTGGAGACGTTGCATCAAATCGCTCAAACTCTCGGCGTACCCACCAGTGCGCTCTTCGCGCCGGGGTCGCCGCTCCCGGTAGAAGAGGACAGCACGAACCGTCAGCTCCTCGCACAGCTGAGGCGGACGCTCATGCCGCCGGTAGGGATCTCCTCGGAAACGCTGGCCGACCCCGGAGAGGCGGAGTCGCTGCCGGAGATCCGCCGACGGATCGAGGATGCGTTGGAGCTCTACAACGCGGACAGGTACAACTCCGTCGCCAAACTCCTCCCCGCGCTGCTGCACACGGCGGAGGCCGCCACGGTGGCCGCAGGCGAGGAGGAGGGCCAGCGGCGGGAGGCCGTCCTTGTCCGGGCTCACGCCCTCCTCCTGGCCGGGAAGTATTTGACGCAGGTCCGCCAGTACGACATGGCGTATCAGGCCCTCGTGGACGGTATCCGCCTGGCGCGGGAGCTGGGCGAGACGCTGACCGCCGTCACGGGCGTGACCGGCTTGTGCTGGCTCCTCCTCAGGCAGGACCGTTTCGATGAGGCTGAGAACCTGGCGGCCATCACGGCGGAGCAGATCGAACCCAGGTTGTCCTCTGCCTCTGTTGGGCAGCTGGCGGCGTGGGGGGAGCTGTGCCTCCGCATCGCGTCCGCCGCCGTGCGGAACAACCGGCCGGACGAGGCTGCGGAGGCGCGGCGGATGGCGGCCACGGCCGCCTCCGCGATCGGCCAGGAGCACGTCGACTACCGGACGCACTGGGCCAAGTTCGGGCCGGTGACGGCGGAGCTGAAAGCAGTGGAGGACCTGGCGTTGGCCGGGGACGCCCACGGTGTCCTCCGCCGCGCGGACACGGGTCTTCTCGGGCGCAGCACCCTGCGCACGGTCGGCCGCCCGTCCAACATCAACTGGAACCGCCACCGCCTGGACGTGGCCAAAGCTCACGTCATCCTGGGGTCCACGCAGGACGCCATGGACGAGCTGGCCCGCATCCAGCGGACGACCGGCACATGGTTGCAGCACCAGCCCATGGCCCGGTACCTGATGCAGGACATCCTGTCCACGCGTAAGCGGAGCCTGACGCGTGAGATGCGGGAGATGGCCGCTCACCTCAACGTCCACGCCTGACGGCCTGACGAGTCGCCAGAACTACCACGTAGCATGGTAGTTCACTCAGGCGGCAAGGTGAAATGCCACGTAGCGTGGTGGTTTGCTGACGTTGCGCAGCGAACTACCACGTTCCGTGTGTGGTGCACGCCACACCGCGGCCGTACGTTCCTGGTCATCCACTAGAGACCTACGCCAGGGACACGAGCCATGCGTAGAACACCAGACGACCGGCGACGGCGCCGTGAGTTGGCGGACCTCTCCGTGACCGCGAATACGCCCGTGACGGAGCCCGGACCTGTCCTGCCCTACCCGATCTCCCCCGCCCTGCCGCTGCGCACCGACCCGCGCCCGCCCCGGCGGCCGTTGCGCGCGGCGACACGGGGGGCCGCAGGATGACCAGCACCGACGAACGGCACGACGTCGAGGAGTTAGAGGGCGTCGTCCTGGTGACGCGGCGGGAGCGGGAGCTCGCGGTCTCCCACTGGCTCCTGGCCGCCGCCCTTGACCACGACGTGGCCCGCGAGGAGTGGCGGACTCTGGGGGTGGCGCTCCTCGCGTGCGGCGGGATCTTCGCCGCGATCCGGATGCCGGGTGAACTCGTGCGCGCCGCGGCCGGGGCGCAGGGCGAGGAGGGCGTGGACGCCTTCCTCCGCCGCGCGCTGGAGGCTGGCCCGTCCTTCCGCGACCGGCACTCAGACGCGTACTACGCCCTCGTGCCCGGGTCCACCGCCTGGTCGTGGAGCCCTTCCGAGACCTTCCGCGGTCTCCAATGCCTCGGCCGGGACTGCTACCTGGGAGTACCGGCGGTGGACCGTACGGAGCCGGAGGGCCGCGAATACTGGTGCGCGCCTATGGCCTCTCCCGGTGAGCTCTGTGACCCGCGGCTGGTGTGGGCGATGGTGCAGCTCGGCCAGATGCGCCACCGGGCGGCCGAGGCCGGCGGGGGTGGCCGGTGAGCGCGCGCCACACAAGACACCGCCTGCTCCTCCTGGGTGCGCGGAGGAGTAGGCGGCCATGAGTTCCCTGACCGTGCTGCCCCCGGCCCCGCCCGGCGTCGTGCCGTACATCACTGGATACAGCCTGGAGCGCAACATCACTCCGGCGCTCACCCAGCACCCGAGCGGGGACGGGCTGGTGTTCGTTGACGAGACGCCGCACGACCGAGATAGCTTTGGCGTGCCGTGGGTGCGGCCGTCGCTCCTGCCGAAAGGGCGGCGCGGGGTGCCGCTGCTCCGGGAGGCGGTGGTCCATCCGTTCCGGCAGCGCCGGGTGATGCGGGATCAGTTGTGCCAGGTGTGCACGCGTCCGCCCGCGGACCCGGAGGGGCGGCTCCTCTTCGTCATGAGGGATGCGGGTCGGCCGATCGAGGAGGGGGAGCGGACGGCGAGCCCGCCGGTGTGCGTGCCGTGCGCCGGGATCTCCGTCCAGCTCTGCCCGCACCTGCGCCGCCAGCATGTGGCGGCGTGGGTGGAGCACGTGCCCGCGTGGGGCGTGGTCGGGATCGTCCACGACCCGCTGAGCCTGGAGCCGATGGGCGGCGACGTGGAAGTGGCCTACGACTCGCCGGCCGCCCGGTGGGCCGTCGCGGCCCGGCTGGTGTCCCAGCTGTACGGCGTCACGCCGGTCGACCTGGAGGCCGAGTTCGCGCGTCTCGGCCGGGAGCGGCTGGAGGCGGAATTCGCGCGGGTCGTGGAGCTGGCCGCCTAACCCTATAGACCCCCGCCCCCGGGGTCGGCATCACGCCGAGAGCGGAGACCCGAGGCGGCCGGACGTCCTTGCCTAGCGGGGCGTCCATGCCGGTCCCTGGGGCGGGCCTTTGGAGGCCGGAGAGCGGCAGGCCGAGCCCTGTACGTGACCGTCCTCCGTGTCCTATCGAATCCCTCATATCAGGAGGAATCCATGCAGTCCAAGACTCAGAACACCTCGGCGGCGCCGCAGGACGGCGACGAGCTCACCGGGCCCGTCGTGGTCGCCGTGGACGTCGAGGACGAGGAGTAACCCGCTCCTCACGTGTGACCGGGCGCCCCTCCCCTCGGGCCTTGAAGGGTCCGAAAGGAGGGGCGCCCGCCCTCGCTCCAGCGACCTCTAAGGGGCTTCATGATTCACGCGTTCGTCGGGCCGACGCTGCCGCGGTCCGAACCGGTGCTTACCGCGCCGGGTGTCCGGGTGTGGCCGCCGGTGACGCATGGCGATCTTTTCCAGGCGTCCATCCGCAAGGGCGACACGGCGGTGATCATCGACGGGGTGTATCACCAGGCGCCTGCGCTGCGACATAAGGAGATCCTGGCCGCGATGGGCCGGGGCGTCCGGGTGATCGGGTCGGCGAGCATCGGCGCACTGAGGGCGGCCGAGCTCGCGCCGCTCGGGATGCTCGGCGTCGGCCGCATCTTCACGGCCTACGTCCGTGGAGAGCTCGACGGCGACGACGAGGTGGCCGTGGGGCAGGCACCCGACGGTGACCGGGCCGCGCTCTCCTGGCCGCTGGTCAACCTCCGGCACATCGTGGAACTTGCCCAGTTGGCCGGGCTCCTCGACGGCGAGCGGGCCTCCGCCCTACTGGCCGACCTCCGCGCCGTCTACTACCCGCAGCGCACCACCGGCGCGGTGCACGCCGTCTGCCGCCGCCGTGGAGAGCACGAGTTCGCCGTGTGGCTGGCTGAACAGCGAGAGCGCGATCCGTATTTCGGCGACGTCAAGCGCGCCGATGCCCTCGCCGCCGTGCGCACTGCCCTGGACGGCTGGACGCCTCGAGCGGAGGCTCGGCCCGCGCCCGGCACGTGGGAGTCGCCGTACTACTGGCAGTGGTCAAACCGCTTTGCCCGCAGCCGTGTCGACGGGGTGCACCTGTTCACCCGGGACCGCCTCCTCTATCAGCAGGTGTGCGGCCCGGCGTTCCCGGAGACGTGGCTGGCCTACCTGACGCACCGCTCCCTGCTCCCGCCCGGCGGAGGCCGCGGCCGGCCGCTGGAGGAGCGGCTGGCCGAGGTCACCGGCGACCTGGCCGCACATCAGGTGTTCCACCCGACGCCGGATTTGCGGGATGAGACGGCCGTGAGCCTGCTCCTGGCCGACGAAACCGCCGAGGACCGGCAAGCGGTCGCCCGGTACGCCGACGCCCTCACCACCGCCCGCCGCACCCGGCCCGGGTTCACCACCGCGGCGGTACGTGACGACCTCACGCGCCGGATGCTCCTGGAAGCGTGGCGGTGTCCTGAGGACCACCTCGACGCGGAGGCGTCCGCCCGTGGACTGGTCTGCGCGGCGCGCGCCGTACAGGCAGCGAAACGGATGGTGCCCGGATGGCTGGCTGAGCAGAAGGAGGCGGCCCTCAGTGTGCGGTGACGGCCTGGTGGAGCTGCCGGGCACGGTACGCGCCCGGACCCCTGAGGAGACGTGGCAACTGGTGGCCGGGCGGCTGCCGGCGTTCGGTATCACCCGGGTCGCCCGGCTGACCGGCCTGGACTGCATCGGGCTACCGGTGTGGACAGCGGTCCGGCCCGCCTCCCGGACCCTGAGCACGTCCCAGGGCAAGGGCGCCACGGATCAGCTCGCGCGGCTGTCGGCCGTGCTGGAGGCGATCGAGCTATGGCACGTGGAGCAACCCCTTCCCATCGTGGTGTACGGCCCGGCGGAGGAGGTCGCCCCCGGCTGCCCGGTCTCCGCGCTGCCGCTGACCGTCCCGTACGAGGCGCGCGCCCTGGCCCGGGTGGTGTGGGAGTGGACACCCGGCACTGGCCTGGTGAGCGGGGAGAAATCGCTCCTGCCGGTGGACTTGGTCCGCCGCCGGGCGCAGCGCCCCGAGTGGTGCCCGGATCTCCTGCGCGCGACCAGTACCGGCCTGGCGTGCGGGAACACCCGCAGCGAGGCGCTGCTGCACGCCCTGTTCGAGGTCGTGGAGCGGGACGTCCTCTACCGGGACGGGCAGGCGGGCGGGCGGCGGCGGACGCTGATCGACCCCGCCACGGTCGAGGACCCCTACGGCCGGGAGGTCGTGGACCGGCTGACGGCCGCGGGGATGGCGCTGGAGCTGGCGCTCGTTGACGGCCCGTACGGGCTGCCGGTATGCCTGGCCTACCTGTGGTCAGAGGACGTCCCGGTCATCTTCGCTGGGGGAGGCTGCCACACCAGCCCGGCCATTGCGATGACCCGGGCGGTGACCGAGGCCGCCCAATCCCGGCTGACGGCCATCGCCGGGACCCGGGACGACCTCGCCAGCGATCCCGCCCCGCTCGACGCCCCGTCCTTCCGCCCGGCACGGACCGAGGGGCTTGCCCCGTGGCCGGAGGCGACGGCCCGCTTCCAGCCGATCCGGGGCGGATTCACCGACCAGGCCGGGCAGGTGGCGCGGCTGGTCAAGGACGTCACCCGTCATGAGCCGGTGGCCCTGGACCTCTCCGGCGAGGACGAGCTGATCCACGCCGTCCAGGTGATCTGTCCCGGTACCCGCTCGCGGATCAGGAGGGCGATGCCCCGATGACACCACCCACCACCACCCCCGGCACCGCGCCGCCCTCACCGTCGGCCGCGGCGTTCGACGCGTTCCACGCCGCCCGGGCGCGCACCACCCTGGTCTCCAGCCTCTACGCCGCGGCGATGGGGGAGGACTACCCGGCGGAGGTCGCCGCCTCCAGCTCCTGTGACTGGCCCCTCCTCGGGCTGATGACGGCGCGGCTGCGGATGCGGCCCGGTCAGCTCCTCGTGGACGCGGGGTGCGGCGCCGGAGGCATCGGGCTATGGCTGGCCCGGGCTCTCTCCGTCCGTCTGGTCGGTTTCGACGTCTCGCGCGTCGCCGTGGCCCAGGCCATCGGCCGTAGCGGGCAGTTCCTCCCCACCGGGCGGGCGGCCTTCCGCGTCGCCGGGCTGGAGGCCACCGGGCTACCGGACGGCTGCGCTCACGGCGTGGTCTGCGTGGACGCCCTCAGCCGCGCCGCGGACCGGGACCTGGCGGTGCGTGAACTCGGCCGGGTCCTGGCTCCCGGCGGCCGGCTGGTCCTCACCCGGGCCCTGCGGCGCGGCGCCGAACCCGTCTGGGAGGAGCAGGCCCGCGCGGCCGGCCTGATCGTGGAGCACGTCGACGAGCGGCCAGACGAGCCCGAGATGTGGGAACGGCTCTACCGGCAGTGGATCAGCCACGCCGACGAGCTACGGCGCGACCTCGGCGACGTCCAGGCGGAGAGCATGCTCACGGAGGCCCGCCGGGTACTGCCCGCGCTCCCCGGCCGCCGAGCGGTCCTCCTGACCCTCCACCGGCCCGCAACCTCACCGGCCGCGCCCGGCGCAGTCGATACGATGACCCGGCCCGGCCGACGCCCCGACGACGGCCCCGCCCCCAGCGAGAGGACCACCCAGTGAGCCAGCCCCGCGCCCGTGCGGCGGTGTTCTCGGCCGGCTCCTGGGGCACCGCAGCGGCCAAGATCCTTGCCGACGCCGGTAGCGACGTGATCGTCCACGCCCGCCGTAGCGAAGTCGCTGACGGGATCAACACCCGGCGCCGCAATCCGAGCTACTTCCCAGACGTGGACCTGCCCGCCTCCCTGACGGCCACGACCGACCCGGCCGCCGCGCTGGACGGCGCGGACTACCTCGTCTTGTCCATCCCCGCGCAGACCCTCCGGGCCAACCTCGCCGCCTGGGCGCCGCACATCGGGCCGGACACCGTGGTCGTGTCGCTGATGAAAGGCATTGAGCGGGACACCGGGCTACGGGCGAGTCAGGTCATCGCCGAGGTGGCCGGTGTGAGCACGAACCGGGTAGCGGTCCTGTCGGGGCCGAACCTGGCCCGAGAGATCATGGCCGACCAGCCGGCCGCCGCGACCGTCGCGTGCCCGGACGAGGACGCCGCGCGCCGCTTCCAGGCGGCGTGTCACACCCGGTACTTCCGGCCGTACACCAGCACCGACGTGATCGGCTGCGAGCTGGGCGGCGCGGTGAAGAACGTGATCGCGCTCGCAACCGGCATCGCGTGCGGCATGGGTCTGGGCGACAACGCCACGGCCCTGCTGATCACCCGAGGCCTGGCGGAGACCACCCGACTGGGCACGGCCCTGGGTGCCGACCCGGCTACCCTCGCCGGGCTGTCCGGCATAGGGGACATGGTGGCCACCTGCACCTCCCCGCTCTCCCGTAACCGCACCTTCGGCGCCCACCTCGGCCAGGGCATGACCCTTGACGAGGCCGCCGCCGCCACGCGGCAGACCACGGAGGGCGTCAAGTCGGCGGAGGCAATCCTCGCCCTCGCCCGCTTCCATCACGTCGAGATGCCGATCACGGAAGTGATCTCCGCACTGCTCCACGGCGACGTCACGCTCGACGAGGCTGCGGCCGCGCTGATGCAGCGGCCCGCCAAGCCTGAGCGCTGACCCCCTGGGCCCCGTCCGCGGGCCGCCCGCCCCGTTTTCCTTTACCCTCCCTGTTCTCGGAGGCTCCTCATGCACGGTTCCGTGCTGCCCGCTGTCCAGGCCGCCGTCACGGTCGCCCTGGTCGTGTGGATGGTCACCGGCTTCACGCCCCTGACCGGCCGCTGGATGCGGTGGAAGATGTTCTGCCGGGCCACGTTCACGATCATCACGCTCACCGGCACCACCAAAGACGGCCGTACCGAGCCAGTGAACGTCTACGACTCGCTTTCGCCGGGCTCGTTCATCCTGGGCCCGCCGCAGCTCCAGACGATCGTCAACCACCTCGTGGCGTCCGGCCGTTACGCCAGGGTCGACGGTCACGGCCGCGTGCTGTCCGCGCGTGGCGAGCAACCCGTGGAGGTGAGGAGCAGCCGTGTGGTTCTTTGACGCCCTCGCCTCCGGGTTCCAGCACCCCACCGACCCCGCGCGCCTTCAGTGGTTCCGGGTCGTGTTCGGGACCGTGCTCACCGCACGGTTCGCGCTCTCCTTCGGCCAGGGCGGATGGGACCGCCTCACCCCTGGCTCGCTCAACGCGCACGTGGTCGAACAGCGCTTCGGCCCGGCGCGCGCCCGGCTGCTGGTCTCGGTCTACCGGCCCGCGCTGGTCGTCCGCACGGCCGCGGCTGTCGCCCTGGCCGTCGGCGTCGCTCCCCGCCTGGCGCTGCTGCTGGTCCTGGCCGGGGCCGGGATGGAACTGCTCTACCTCAAGAGCCCGAACGCCGTCCGCTACACCCTGCTCACCGGGGCGTGCCTGCTGCTCGCCGGGGACCTCGGCACCGGCCTGCACATCGCTCACGGCTCCAGCACGGCGAACACGTGGGCGCAGGTCCTCATGGTCCTGGTCACCACGGACATCTATTGGAACTCGGCCTGGCAGAAACTCCGCTCCGAGCAGTTCCGCAGCGGGCTGTACCTGGCTCAGTGGGTGCACGTCTACGGCCAGGTGCGCGAGTGGCTTCCCTACCGCCGCCAGTACGCGGTCCCCGGCGTCGTCTGCAGCTACATGGGCAACCTCACCGACCGCGACGTCCGCCTGTGGCGGCTCGTCGCGGCCGTCGTCATCGTTCTGGAGATCGCACTGCCCCCGGCCCTGCTCGTCGAGCAGACGATGCCGTACGCCGTCGCCGCCGGTATCGGGATGCACGTCGCGTTCACCTGTTTGAAGCCGCGCCAGCTCATCACGTTTTCCGGCCTCACGGCCGGCACGTATGTGGCCTTCGCTGCTTGAGGCGCGGCACCTTTCGGTCAAGCTGGCGGCCGACGCGGACTCATGGAGGCTGGGTGGAGGTACGGGCTGGTCAGGGCACTGCGCGGTGCCGTGTTCCCGGTGGTGTTCCCACGGGAACACGGACGCCGTCCCGAGGCGGCCTGAGGCGGGCCGGAACGGGCTGACGCGGGTTGAAGCGTGGAAGTTTCCGCAGGTCGGAGGGAAACTGCAGGTCAGAGTACGTGCGAGGGGCCCTCTGTGCGACGGATCCGGTTCGGCAAGACTGATCACGCGGGACCATCCCCGCGGGTGCGGGGAGCAGGAGCGGGCCTGCCGCGAGCCGGTGGCCGGGGAGGGACCATCCCCGCGGGTGCGGGGAGCAGATTGGCGGCGTGGTCCTGGTGGTGCCCGGGCCGGGACCATCCCCGCGGGTGCGGGGAGCAGATCGGCGGTGTCACCGCATTTTGGGACGGCACGGGACCATCCCCGCGGGTGCGGGGAGCAGACGATCGGCCTGGTCCGCTGCGGGCGGATCTGGGGACCATCCCCGCGGGTGCGGGGAGCAGAGGAGAGGACCGAACGGCAGCGGCACGAACACGGGACCATCCCCGCGGGTGCGGGGAGCAGGACACGTGCGGTTCGGGCTTGGCCTTCGTCGCGGGACCATCCCCGCGGGTGCGGGGAGCAGGAGCGGCTGATGGACCAGCGCGAGCTGGCCACGGGACCATCTCCGCGGGTGCGGGGAGCAGGTCGTCGCGCTCATCCCCGGTGAGGTCCTCGAGGGATCATCCCCGCGGGTGCGGGGAGCAGTGCCGCGTCGAAGGAGGACTGACCCATGCCTCGGGATCATCCCCGCGGGTGCGGGGAGCAGGACGACGGCAGGCTGACGACGCCGCGGGCCCCGGGATCATCCCCGCGGGTGCGGGGAGCAGTCCAGCCGCTCGCACATGACCGCATAGACGACGGGATCATCCCCGCGGGTGCGGGGAGCAGAACCCTGTCGCGGAAACTTGTTCACCCGGGGGGGGATCATCCCCGCGGGTGCAGGGAGCAGGGCTCAGCCACAGAGCTGGAGGCTGCGGCACGGGGATCATCCCCGCGGGTGCGGGGAGCAGATCAGCCCGCGGGACGGGTCGCCGGCCTTGGCGGGATCATCCCCGCGGGTGCGGGGAGCAGCATCGCCATCACCGCACCCGTGCACCAGACGAGGGATCATCCCCGCGGGTGCGGGGAGCAGGTCGGCGACGTCGCCCAAAAGGACGACGGCCTGGGATCATCCCCGCGGGTGCGGGGAGCAGGTGGTGACCTCGGTGTTCTTGGTGACCGTGCCGGGATCATCCCCGCGGGTGCGGGGAGCAGAAGGGGAACGCGCTGAACCTGGCCGACCACGAGGGATCATCCCCGCGGGTGCGGGGAGCAGCTCAGCGCGCCTCTCGGTGGTAGCGGCCTGGCGGGATCATCCCCGCGGGTGCGGGGAGCAGGACATGATCAGGCGACCCGCCCCGGGGGTGCCGGGATCATCCCCGCGGGTGCGGGGAGCAGCTGGTCTCCATCCTCACGAAGTCCCCGGCGGTGGGATCATCCCCGCGGGTGCGGGGAGCAGACACCGAGGCCGAATCCGAGTGGGGCATGGTCGGGATCATCCCCGCGGGTGCGGGGAGCAGCGTCTGATCCCGTGAGGAGTGGCACGTTCGGGGGGATCATCCCCGCGGGTGCGGGGAGCAGACAGGATCACCACGGTCCGGGTCGGGAAGACCGGGATCATCCCCGCGGGTGCGGGGAGCAGGCGAGGGCTTCGATCAGGTCCGGGTTGTTCGGGGGATCATCCCCGCGGGTGCGGGGAGCAGGATCCCTCCGACCGCCGTCCGCGAGCGAGAGCGGGATCATCCCCGCGGGTGCGGGGAGCAGTTGAGCTGGGTCTGCTGGGCGCTCTGGGTGGCGGGATCATCCCCGCGGGTGCGGGGAGCAGTGGGTGGACGGTGTCATCGAGGCGGATGAGGAGGGATCATCCCCGCGGGTGCGGGGAGCAGGGTCTTGAGGACGCCGACCAGTGGGTCGACCAGGGATCATCCCCGCGGGTGCGGGGAGCAGCTGACCGCACCGATGACGACTGTTCCTGAGACGGGATCATCCCCGCAGGTGCGGGGAGCAGTTGAGCGCCGCGGACTGCGGGCCCACGGCCTGGGGATCATCCCCGCGGGTGCGGGGAGCAGGCCGAGACGACAAGGTCGCCCTCATTGATCTCGGGATCATCCCCGCGGGTGCGGGGAGCAGCCCCAGCCGGCGGCCCTGTAAAGGGCCTTGCCGGGATCATCCCCGCGGGTGCGGGGAGCAGGGGTCCTCGGCGGGCGCGTGCTCGATGTCGCGGGGATCATCCCCGCGGGTGCGGGGAGCAGACCGGCTCTACGTTGACCCGGTCACGTCCGGAGGGATCATCCCCGCGGGTGCGGGGAGCAGGAAGACGACATGGGGCCGGTTTTCGAGATCGTGGGATCATCCCCGCGGGTGCGGGGAGCAGACGATCCTCGCCATGGCCGAGGCCCAGCGCATGGGATCATCCCCGCGGGTGCGGGGAGCAGGGTGTTGGTAGCACCGGGGAATCAGCGGGGCCGGGATCATCCCCGCGGGTGCGGGGAGCAGAGCTTGCCGGTCGTGATGTTCGCCGCGTTGAGGGGATCATCCCCGCGGGTGCGGGGAGCAGTTCGTTGATCTTCGGGAGGATTTGGACGGTTCGGGGATCATCCCCGCGGGTGCGGGGAGCAGCGCCCCTCCTGAACGGCCTTGGTGATCTCTTCGGGATCATCCCCGCGGGTGCGGGGAGCAGGCTGACGGCGACACCGTGAAGATGCGGCTTACGGGATCATCCCCGCGGGTGCGGGGAGCAGACTGCGTGGCCTGCGGGTTTATGGAGGAGGTGCCGTGGATTTCATGAGTTTCATGGAGTCCGGCAAAAGGTGCATATCATCCCTCCGGGTTCCTGTCGTCGCGGCTGTCGAAGATCCAACACTAAGTTCGCCTCTGTGTCTGCGGCTGCGGCTTGGTCTGAACTGGCAGCAGATCCTCCCCATTTTCTTCATATTGCCTACACGCTTCACTTACGTCCTGTAGGTATCTGGCATGACAGGCAAGGGGGCGCCCTGATGGGGCTTCACGCCCGGCTGGACCGGCCGGCGTTGAGCGTATGGGCCAAGCATGAGCGTGATTCAGACGGATGGCTGCCCTTGTGGCGGCATATGGAGGACAGCGCCGCCGTGGCCGGGCGGTTATGGGACGAGTGGCTGCCGCTGTCCGTGCGGAGGCTGATCGCCGGTGCCCTGCCTGGTGGGGAGCTGGATGCGCGCCGACTGGTGGTGTGGCTGGCCGGTGTGCACGACATCGGGAAGGCGACCCCGGCGTTCGCCTGCCAGGTGGAGCAGCTGGCGCAGGTCATGCGTGGCCACGGGCTTCAGATGCGCTCGCGGCAGGCGATGGGCGCGGACCGGCGGCTCGCGCCGCACGGGCTGGCCGGGCAGGTGCTGCTGGGGGAGTGGCTGGAGGAGCAGCACGGCTGGACGGTCAAGCAGACCGGGCAGTTCACGGTGGCGGTGGGCGGGCATCACGGGGTGCCGCCCGAGCACGGTCAGATCCAGGCACTCGACCGCCACCCGCATCTGCTGAGCACCCACGGCCCGAGCCAGACGCTGTGGAAGCAGGTGCAGGAAGAACTGCTCGACGCCTGCGCGGACGAGTTCGGCGTACGGGAGCACCTGGCGGCCTGGCGTGCGGTGAAACTGCCGCAGCCGGTGCAGGTGTTGCTGTCCGCGCTGGTCATCGTCTCTGACTGGATCGCCAGCAATCCCGACCTCTTTCCCTACTTTCCTGAGGACGTACCCCGCACCAGTGCAGAGCGCATCGCGGCCGCCTGGCGTGGACTGGACCTGCTGGGTCCGTGGCGCGCTAAGGAGCCGGCCGGGGACGTGCAGGAGCTGTTCGCGTCCCGATTCGACCTCCCGCCGGGAGCGAAGGTCCGGCCGGTGCAGGAGGCGGCTGTCGAACTGGCACGGGGGATGGACGAGCCGGGGCTGATGGTGATCGAGGCGCCGATGGGGGAGGGGAAGACGGAGGCGGCGCTCGCCGCTGTCGAGGTCCTTGCCGCGCGGTCCGGGGCGGGCGGTGTGTTCTTCGCGCTGCCGACGATGGCCACCGGCAACGCGATGTTCCCCCGCCTGCTGGACTGGCTCGACCGCTTGCCTGCCCCCAAGGGGGCTCGCTACTCGGTGCTACTCGCCCACTCCAAGGCTGCTCTCAACGACGACTTCGCCGATCTCATGCGCAACAGCCGGCGGATCGCCGCGGTCGACGTGGACGGACCCGAGGAGCGTGAGTGGCGGCCGTCGAGCCGTAGCCGTTCCGCAGCGACCGAACTCGTCGCCCACGCGTGGCTGCGGGGCCGGAAGAAGGCCATGCTGTCGTCGTTCGTCACGGGCACGGTCGACCAGTTGCTGTTCGCCGGGCTCAAGAGCCGGCACCTGGCGATGCGCCACCTCGCGATTGCTGGGAAGGTCGTCGTCATAGACGAGGCGCACGCCTACGACACCTACATGAGCGTCTATCTCGACCGGGTCCTGTCCTGGTTGGGCGCGTACCGCGTGCCGGTGGTCGTGCTGTCCGCGACCCTGCCGGCCGGCCGGCGAAGGGAACTGGCCGAGGCGTACGCGGGGAAGGCCACCGGCGAGGCGACGGACTCGTTCGACGCGGTTGCCCAGGCCGGTGACTATCCGCTCCTGACGGCGGTCACGCCCGGTGGGACGCCCACCATGCGGCGCCCTGCGGCCTCCGCCCGCAGCACGGACGTCGAACTGGAGCAGCTCGACGACGACATGGACGCCCTCGCCGACCGGCTGGAGACGGAACTCGCCGAAGGCGGCTCCGTCCTCGTCGTACGCAACACGGTGCGCCGGGTCCTTGAAGCAGCGGCTGCGCTGCGGGAGAGGTTCGGGGACGCGAACGTCACCGTCGCCCACTCGTGCTTCATCGACGTCGACCGTGCCGCCAAGGACGCCGGCCTCCTCAAACGCTTCGGGCCGCCGGGCAAAGCCGACGACCGGCCGCGGGCGGCGCACATCGTCGTCGCCAGCCAGGTCGCCGAGCAGTCCCTGGACGTCGACTTCGACCTGCTGGTCACCGACCTCGCCCCGGTCGACCTCCTGCTGCAGCGCATGGGACGCCTGCACCGGCACCAGCG
This sequence comes from Streptomyces sp. NPDC091412, assembly GCF_044756885.1. Lineage (NCBI taxonomy): Bacteria > Bacillati > Actinomycetota > Actinomycetes > Kitasatosporales > Streptomycetaceae > Streptomyces > Streptomyces sp. NPDC091412. Next base: position 14,507 of record NZ_JBIVTV010000042.1, read on the forward strand.
CGGCGGCGAGGAACAGACCGACCGGCCCCAGCGGCTGCGCCAGGCGCGCTGCCTGATCACTGGCGTCAACTGGAACGCTCCGGTGCCCGCGCCGGTGCGCGGCTCGCTCGCCGTGTACGGGGAGTACGCGCTGCTGCGTTCCGCTGCCGCCCTGCTGCCGCACCTCGACGGCGACCGGGAGCATCCCGTGGGGCTGCCGGCGGACATCAGCCCCCTGGTGCAGCGCGCCTACGCTGACGGGTCCGACGGCCCGTCCGACTGGGCGGAGGCGCTGGAGACCGCCCGCGCGCGCCATGAGGAGCGTCGCGCGGACCAGGCCGAACGCGCTGCGACGTTCCGGTTGGATACCGCTGCCCGCCCCGGCCGGCCGCTGTTCGGCTGGATCGCAGCGGGTGTCGGTGACGCGGACGACACTCGTGAGGGGCGGGCTCAGGTACGCGACAGTCGCGAAAGCTTGGAGGTTGTGGTCGTGCAGCGGCGTGCTGACGGCACCCTGGCCACGGTGCCCTGGTTGGAGCCGGACCGCAGTGGCCGCCCCCTCGCAGGGCTGCCACTGCCCACGGACCAGGTGCCGACCGCGCTTGCGGCCCGCACCGCGGCCAGCTGCGGACTGCGGCTGCCGATCCAGTTCAGCTACGCCGACGTCATGGACCGGGCACTCGACGAGCTCGAGGAACTCTACATTCCGGCCTGGCAGGTGAAAGGCAGTCACTGGCTCGCCGGCCAGCTGATCCTGCAGCTCGACGAGGACTGTCAGACCCACCTGGCAGGCTTCCATCTCCGGTACAGCAAGAGCGACGGTCTTGAGGTGACCCGTGCCTGAAACCGACCAGAACAGCAACAGCGACGGTGTGTTGTCGTTCGACCTCACCGCCCGGCCGTGGATCCCCGTGCTCAGGCGGGATGGCAGCCAGGGTGAGTTGTCGCTGCGCGAGGTGTTCGAGCAGGCACACGACCTGCGGCGCATCGTCGGCGACCTGCCCACCCAGGAGTTCGCCCTGGTCCGTCTAGTGCTCGCAGTCGCGCACGACGCACTCGACGGGCCGCAGGACACCGACGCGTGGGCGGATCTGTGGGCGGATGAGAGCTGCTTCGCACCGATCGGGGCGTATCTCAAGGCGCACCGAGGGCGGTTCGACCTGCTGGACACCGACGCCCCGTTCTTCCAGACCGCAGGCCTACGCACGGCGAAGGACGAGGTGTTCTCCCTCAACCGGATCGTGGCCGACGTTCCCAACGGGGAACCGTTCTTCACAGCCCGCATGCCCACCGTCGAGCGGCTCACATTCGCCGAGGCAGCCCGCTGGGTCGTCCACGCGCACGCCTACGACACCTCCGGCATCAAGACCGGCGTGGAGGGCGACAAGCGCGCCAAGGGCGGCAAGGTCTACCCGCTCGGCGTCGGCTGGGCCGGGAACCTCGGTGGCGTCTTCGTCGAAGGCCGCACCCTGCGCGAGACACTGCTGCTGAACCTGGTGGCAGCCGACACCTCCATCCTGGAGATCGACGAAGCGGACGCGCCGGCATGGCGCAGAAAGCCGTCCGGCCCAGGCGGCGCCGAGCGCCCCCCGACCGGCGTACGCGACCTGTACACCTGGCAGACGCGGCGCCTGCGGCTCCACTTCGACGAGGCCGGCGTGCACGGCGTCGTCCTCGGCTATGGCGATCCGCTCACCGCCCGCGACCGTCAGCACCGGGAGCCGATGACTGCCTGGCGGCGTAGCAAGCCCCAGGAGAAGAAGCTGAGGAAGATCCCGGTTTATCTGCCGCGCGAGCACGCTCCTGAGCGTTCCGCGTGGCGCGGGCTCGGCGCCCTGGTCGCCACCGAGGCCGAAAAGGCCCAAGGGTTCGAGCCTGCCGACTACCTGCGGCCGGGGATCCTGGAGTGGGTGGCCCGCCTGGTGACGGAGGGAGAGCTGGAGCGCGGCTTCCTAGTCCGGGCCCGGATCGTCGGCGCACGCTACGGCACGCAGCAGTCGGTGATCGACGAGATCGTCGACGACCACGTGGCCATGGCCGTCGTCCTGCTCCACCAGCAGGACCGGCGCTACGCCGAGCAGGCTGTTGCGGCCGTCGGCGACGCCGACCTCGCGGTCAACGCGCTCGGTGACCTCGCCACCAACCTGGCCCGCGCGGCCGGCACCGAGACCGAAGGGCCCCGCTCCAGCGCACGCGATCTCGCCTACGGTCTCCTCGAGGCCCCGTACCGCACCTGGCTCGCCCACCTCGCCGACACCGACGACCCGTACGCGCAGCGCACGGCCTGGCAGCAGCAGGTGTACGGGATCGTCGGCAAGCTCGGCGACCGGCTGATGGCCGCGGCCGGGGACGCGGCCTGGCAGGGCCGGATCATCCAGCTCAAGCACGGCACCGAGTGGCTCAACTCCGCGCTCGCCGGCAAGTGGTTCCGCGCCGCTCTATCCAAGGGCCTGGGCCGCCCCGACCCCTCCGATACGCCGCCGGATGCGGACGCAAGCCCGGCGCCCGAGACCACCGTGAAGGCACCTGCATGACCACCGTCACCGCACCTGTCACCCCGCGCGAACGACTCACCCGGCTCGCCGCCGGCCACATCGCCGCCTTGCAGCGGGGCTATCTTGATGATCAGTCTCATGCCGTCGCGGCCCTTGCCCGGCTCCGGCGTGGCGCCGGCCGGGAGGCCGGGCAGCTGCCGGATTTGTGGGCCCTGATCGACACCGGCCCCCTGCACGAAACGCCGGACGGTGCCCGGCCGCTGAGCGAGAGCGAACTGGTCCGGGCCGAGGACGCCCTGCACGTCGCGCTCACCCTCTACGCGCTGCACCAGCAGTCCCGCCGCACTGGCATGTACCAGGCCGACCGGCCGGACCGCCGCCGGGGCTTGGGCACAGCGGTGCGCCGCATGATGAAGCCCGGCGAGATCGACGAAGCGGTGCGTAAGCGCCTGGTCCGGGCCGGTACCGCCCCCGACCTGGCCGTTCTTGCCCAGCGGCTGCGCGACATCGTCGTCCTGCTGCGCCGCGAGGACATCGGGCTCGATCACGCGCTGCTCGCCGGACAGCTCTACACCTGGCAGTGGCCCGGCGGCGCGGACACCGTCCGCAGGGAGTGGGGCCGCTCCTTCCACGCCTGGCACGACAAGCCCAACAACGGCGGTCACTCGACGGCCGGCTCTGACACCACCAGCACCACGGACACCGACAAGGACGCCTCGTGAACCGCATCTTCCTCGACGTGCACGCCCTGCAGACCGTCCCGCCCAGCAACCTCAACCGCGACGACACCGGCGCGCCGAAGACCGCGGTGTACGGGGGAGTGCCGCGTGCCCGCGTCTCCAGCCAGGCATGGAAGCGGGCCACCCGTACGTACTTCAAGGACGAGCACCTGCTGGACGCGAGCGAGCTTGGCGTGCGGACCAAGAAGATCGTGGAGGCGGTCGCCGGCCGGATCACCGCCCTTGATCCCTCTCTCTCCGGTGAGACCGTCCTGCGGATCGCGGACGAGACCGTGAAGGCCGCCGGCCTGAAGACCGAAGTTCCCAAGCGCAAGGCGGCCGCGGCCAAGGACGGCGAGCCGGAACCGGCACCCGAGTCCAAATACCTGGTGTTCCTCAGCGCCCGCCAACTCGACGGCCTGGCCCGCCTCGCCGTCGAGGGCGCCGCCGACATTACGGCGTACCTGAAGGACAAAGAGAACAAAGGCCGGGCGAAGCAGATCGCGGACACCCACCACTCCGTCGACATCGCCCTGTTCGGCCGCATGGTGGCGGACGACGCCGACATCAACGTCGACGCCGCCGTCCAAGTCGCCCACGCCATCAGCGTCCACCGTGTGGAGAACGAGTCGGACTACTACACGGCCGTGGACGACGAGAACACCGACGCGGAGACCGGCGCCGGCATGATCGGCACCGTCGACTTCAACTCCGCCACCCTTTACCGCTACGCCGCGCTCGGTGTCCATCAGCTCGCCGCCAACCTCGGACAGGGCCTGCGCGATGACGAGCCGCGCACCGACCCGGTCCGCCGGGCTGTGGAGGCCTTCGTCCACGGCTTCGTCGCCTCCCTCCCCACAGGAAAGATCAACACCTTCGGGCACCACACGCTGCCCGACGCCGTGATCGTCAAGCTGCGCACCACCCGGCCCGTCAGCTTCGTCGCCGCCTTCGAGGACCCGGTGCGCGGCGAGACGGGCGGCTACGTTCACGAGGCCTCCGAGTGCCTGGCCGAGTACATCCCCGACATCGAGCGGGCATACGGCGACGAAGACTCCACCCTTACCTGGGTGCTGCGCGTCGGTCCGAACACGCAGAAGCTCGCCGGGATCGGCACCGAGTCGAGGAATCTCGTCGAACTCGTCGCCGCCGTCGGCCAGGCAGTCGCCGAGCGCCTGGACAAGCCCGCATGAGCGTGCTGACCCTCCGCCTCGGGGGCCCCCTGCAGTCCTGGGGGGCCTCGGCCCGCTTCACCCGCCGCACCACCGAGTCCGCCCCCACCAAGAGTGGCGTCATCGGCATGCTCGCTGCCGCGGCCGGCATCGAACGCGGCGACGACGACCGGCTGGAACCGCTGGCCGCCCTGCGGTTCGGCGTCCGCATCGACCAGCCCGGAACCCGCGTACGGGACTTCCAGACCGCCCACCACGGCGTCACCGGCAAATCCATGCCGCTGTCCGAACGCTTCTACCTCGCCGATGCCGTATTCGTCGCCGCCCTCGAAGGCGACCACCCGCTGCTCACCGAGCTGCACGCAGCGCTGCGCGCCCCCGTGTACGCGCCGTTCCTCGGCCGCCGCTCCTGCCCGCCCTCCCTCCCGGTCGAGCTCCACCTCCACGACCACGGTGACCTGCAGGATGTGCTGCGCGAGGAACCGTGGCAGGCCTCGCCCTGGTATCGCAAGCAGTACCGCGGCCAGGACGAGGTCGAACTGACCGTGCTGCGTGAGGCGGACGAGCATGAGCAGAACGCCGCGGACACCCTGCGCGACCAGCCGCTCAGCTTCGCCGCCGAACACCGGCGCCACACTCTGCGCACCCAGGTCACGTGCAGCGTGCGCATCCCCAACCCGTCCGCCCGGCACCTGCCCCGGCACGACCCGTTCGACGCCTTGGACGAAGAGAGCGCCTGATGTTCCTCACCCGCTTCCGCGTGAACACCGCGCGGCCCGGTGCCCGCCGCCTGCTGTCCTCACCGCAGGCCATGCACGCGGCCGTCATGTCGTCCTTTCCGACACTGCTGCCCACCGACACACCCCCCTCGGACGGCCCGCGGGTGTTGTGGCGGCTGGACCACACCACTCGCGCCGAGGTCATGCTGTACGTCGTCAGCCCCGACCGGCCCGACCTCACCCATCTCGTCGAACAAGCCGGCTGGCCCGCCGCAGCCGCCGCCGACCCGGCCGAACCGGGCTGGCAAAGCCGCCCCTACGGCCCGCTCCTCGACCGGATCACCACCGGCGACCGGTGGGCGTTCCGCCTCACCGCCAACCCCGTCCACCACGCCCGCCGCAAGGACGACGAACCCACCAAGCGCACCGCGCACCTCACCCCGGTGCACCAGATGGGCTGGCTCCTCAAACGCCAGGAAAAATGCGGCTTCCGCGTACTGGAAAAAGCAGACGACAAGCGGCTCCTTCCCAGCGGCACCACCCACACCAAGCAGCCCCACCACGGCGACCGCTACGAACTGACCGTCCGCGACAAACGCGACCTCGCCTTCGACAAGTCCCGCAGCACCACCGCCCAGGGCGGCCGCCCGGCACCCGTCAGCCTGGTCACCGTCACCTTCGACGGCCGCCTCGAAGTCACCGACCCGCAACTGCTGCGCCGCGCCCTGACCCAAGGGATCGGCAAGGCCAAGGCATACGGCTGCGGCCTGCTCACCCTGGCACCACTGGGCAAGACAGGGTGAGACGGTGACAACAGTCTCCCGGCGCACCGCGCTCACCCCGCGCCAACTCACCCGCACCGGCGAACGGCTCTCCTTCGTCTACCTCGAACGCTGCACCGTGCACCGGGACGCCAACGCCATCACCGCCGAGGACGCCGACGGCACCACCCACATCCCGTCGGCGACCATCGGCACCCTCCTCCTCGGACCCGGCACCCGCATCACCCACCAAGCGATGAGCGTCCTCGGCGAAACCGGCGCCGCCGTCTGCTGGGTAGGGGAGCAGGGAGTGCGCTACTACGCCGGCGGCCGCGCCCTGACCCGCTCCTCCGCACTCGCCGAAGCACAAGCCATGCAGTGGGCCAACATCCGCAGCCGGCTCGCCGTCGCCCGCGCCATGTACCGACTGCGGTTCCCCGACGAAGACCCGGCCGGGCTCACCCGCCAGGAACTCCTCGGCCACGAAGGCAGCCGCGTCAAGGACTGCTACCGCGCCCAGTCCGCCCGCACCGGCGTCCCCTGGCGCGGCCGCCGCTACACCCCCGGCGACTTCACCAGCGGCGACCCGGTCAACCAGGCCGTCACCGCCGCCGCCCAGTGCATGTACGGCATCGCCCACGCAGTCGTCGCCTCCCTCGGCTGCAGCCCCGCACTCGGCTTCGTCCACTCCGGCCACGAACTGTCCTTCGTCCTCGACATCGCAGACCTGTACAAGACGGAGATCGGCATTCCGCTCGCCTTCGACGTCGCCGCCGAGGACGAGGAGGACGTCGGTTCGCGCACCCGCCGTGCCCTGCGGGACCGCATCAACGAGACGTCCCTGCTCGACCGCTGTGTCAACGACATCAAACGCCTCCTGCTGCCGGAGGCTGCGTCGGTCGGGGCGACGAACGAGGACCGCGATGTCGTCACCCTCCAGAGCGACGGCGGCCACACCGTCGCCGCGGGCCGCAACTACGGCGGCGGTGATCACGACGCCTACGACGACGTGGAGCTCTCCTGGTGACCGTCATCGTCCTCACCAACTGCCCACCCGGCCTGAGGGGCTACCTCACCCGCTGGCTCCTCGAGATCTCCGCCGGCGTCTTCATCGGCAACCCGTCCGCACGGATCCGAGACCTGCTCTGGGACGAGGTCCAGCAGTACGCCGACCAGGGCCGTGCCCTCCTTGCCCACACGACGAACAACGAACAGGGCTTCACCTTCCGCACCCATGACCATGCCTGGCACCCGGTCGACCACGAAGGCCTGACCCTGATCCGCCGCCCGAACGCCCAGAGCTCCCCGAATGCCGCGACCACCCCACGGAAAGGCTGGAGCAACGCGTCCAAACGACGGCGGTACGGCAGGAGCCGATGAGCGCACTCATGCCCCTTATCGCTGCTTTGTCGGAATCAGTGAAACTGCTTCAGAACGCGCTGCCTCCGTGACAAAGCCACAGGTCACGAAGTGTGCTCCCCGCGCCCGCGGGGATGGTCCCAAGGCGCTGAAGGCGCGGGTGCGGGAGCTCAGGTGCTCCCCGCGCCCGCGGGGATGGTCCCTACAACAAGCTTGTCCCGAACGGGTACCTCGCGTGCTCCCCGCGCCCGCGGGGATGGTCCCGGCTGCTCCCGAAAGTTGCGGTACGTGAAGGGGTGCTCCCCGCGCCCGCGGGGATGGTCCCGAGAAGGATGCCGCCACGCCGCTGGTGACGGTGTGCTCCCCGCGCCCGCGGGGATGGTCCCCAGGTGCTGACCAACTGGGCCATGGCGACCCGGTGCTCCCCGCGCCCGCGGGGATGGTCCCACCGGCTCCGACATGCCCCGCCCCGGCGTCATGTGCTCCCCGCGCCCGCGGGGATGGTCCCGTGCCCTCGATGATCGACGGGTCGGTGTTCAGGTGCTCCCCGCGCCCGCGGGGATGGTCCCCTGGGCGACCGCGAGCTGCTCATTCACCCCGAGTGCTCCCCGCGCCCGCGGGGATGGTCCCCGATTTCGCATGTCTAGATCCTTCATTGAGTCGTGCTCCCCGCGCCCGCGGGGATGGTCCCACCTCGGGGTCCTTTTGCATGTCTGGAAGGAGGTGCTCCCCGCGCCCGCGGGGATGGTCCCGTGCATGTGACATGTACGGAGTGTGATGCACAGTGCTCCCCGCGCCCGCGGGGATGGTCCCCCCACGACGATCGCCGTCCTCGAGCATGACCTGTGCTCCCCGCGCCCGCGGGGATGGTCCCTGCGCCCGGCAGGAACTCCCCGCCTGGGTCGCGTGCTCCCCGCGCCCGCGGGGATGGTCCCGGCTCGTTCGGCTACTTCGTCCTCAAGGGCCTGTGCTCCCCGCGCCCGCGGGGATGGTCCCAAGCGGTACGCCCTGGCCGCGGTGGAGGAGGGGTGCTCCCCGCGCCCGCGGGGATGGTCCCTCCTCATCACGGCGGGTGCCGAGGCCGGTCCAGTGCTCCCCGCGCCCGCGGGGATGGTCCCGACGCCGAATTCGCCGAGGCTCTGGCCGAGCGGTGCTCCCCGCGCCCGCGGGGATGGTCCCTGACTGAAGCAGCGGAGCCGGAGCCCCGGGCCGTGCTCCCCGCGCCCGCGGGGATGGTCCCCCCGCCCAGACACCGGCGAGCAGCTTCCAGCGGTGCTCCCCGCGCCCGCGGGGATGGTCCCAAGGTCTTCACCTTGGGCATGTCCGACTCGAAGTGCTCCCCGCGCCCGCGGGGATGGTCCCCGTGGGTCCGCCACCGAGACGGCCCACGCCGTGTGCTCCCCGCGCCCGCGGGGATGGTCCCCACCAACCTCCGCGCGCCTCGGCATGCTTAGCGTGCTCCCCGCGCCCGCGGGGATGGTCCCCGGTGGAGGATCGCCTCCGACGATGCGGCCCGGTGCTCCCCGCGCCCGCGGGGATGGTCCCGTCACGGCCGAGATCCGGTGGGCCGGCTACTAGGGCCTGTTCTGAGTTGAGATCACAGGATCGGTCATTCCCGCTTCAGGAAGGTGCTGGCTGCGGTAGACCGGTCGCGTGACTCGTGGTGATC
>NZ_JBIVTV010000043.1:0-22311 GCF_044756885.1 Streptomyces sp. NPDC091412
CCCGCGGAGCGGGTACCACATCGCTGCGCGATGTGCAAGCGAACCCCCGCGCTGCGCGCGGGGGTTGCGCTCCCGCTCCGCGGGAGCGCCAGCGGGAGGCTGCGCCTCCCGCGCAATCCCGGTGCTGCGCACCGGGATTGACGGTCCGTCCGCTGCGCTCCCGGACCGCAGCCGGACTACGTCCGGCCAGCAGGCATTCCGCTTCGCTCCAGCCTGGACGGCGGTCCGCTGCGCTCCCCGCCTGACGGTCCTTCCGGCTGCGCCTCCAGAACCGTTGGGGCCCGCTGCGCGGGCCGTGCTGGCTACTGGGGTGGGGGTCGCTCGTTCGTGTGGGTTCCAGTGTAGTGGGTGCATCAGACTGATGCCGCATGTACCGTTGGCGGAAACACGGGACACCCCCAACCACCCGGGAACCTCCCCGGGATTCCGAGAGGAACGACCGAAGATGACCGGTCACCACGAATCTACCGGACCCGATCCCGCACTGAGCAGCGATTCTCTGCGCCGGGTGACGCAGTACCAGACTGCGGGCCTGAACGCCCGGTTGAAGGTGTTCGCGCTCCTGAAGGCGCAGGGCGTGCCCGCGAGCGAGGCGGACGGCCTGGTGGCCGCGCTGGAGGCCAGGGCGGCCACCAGGCCGCACTGCGAGGTGGTGGAGTTGGGCGGCATGGCGCCGGCCTCTCGGGGCTCGCTGTTCGCGGACGGGTGGGATGACGGTGTGACGGCCGTGAGCGAGGCCCTGGCGGGCATCCCGGACCGGGACTGGTCCCGGTGTAGCGGCCGGTCCGCTGGAACCGCTGAACTGGCCATGCAGCTCGCGGACTTGAGGCAGCGTGAGCGGGCGGGCCTGGTGCGGCTGGAGAAGTTCGTCCGGACGAACGTGCTGCCGCGCACCCATCCGCACACCAAGGCGCGGCGCCGGGTGCTGGAGGCGCTGGGCGAGGCCGGCGGCCTGTGCACGGTGAACGGCGGCGGGGACTACATCGTCTGCACGCTCGATGCCTGGCACTACGGCCCGGACGACAAACCGCCCTTCAAGGACGGAAAGCCCGGTGGCTGGCACAAGGCGGACGCCATGATCTGGAACGACCTGGGCGCGGTCTGCACTCCGCACGCCGCCCTCTGAAAGACCACATGAATAAGAATCGGGGAGGGCGTGGAAATGTTTTTGGTTCCGCTTAAGGAGCACCAGGTCGACCAGAAGTTGAGCTTTCGTAATTGGGTTGGTTTTCCTGCAAGATCATTTGTGCCTCCGGAGGGGGCGCGTGCCATGGGGGTGTCCGCGACCGGGTCCGGGAAGACGATCACCACCGCTGCGTGCGCTCTGGAGTACTTCCCGGGCGGGCGGATTCTGGTCATTGTGCCCACGCTGGACCTGATCGTGCAGAGTGCCCAGTCCTGGCGGCGGGTCGGGCACCGCGCGCCGATGGTCGCAGTCTGCTCGGTGGACAAGGACGAGGTCCTGGAGCAGCTCGGAGTGCGCACCACCACCAACCCGATCCAGCTCGCCCTGTGGGCCGGGACCGGGCCGGTGGTCGTGTTCGCCACGTACGCCTCTCTCGTGGACCGTGAGGACCCCGCCGACGTCACTGGTCGCCGGACTGTGCCTGGGCCGTTGGAATCGGCTCTGGCGGGCGGAGAGCGGCTGTACGGGCAGCGGATGGCTCCGTTCGACCTGGCCATTCTGGACGAGGCGCACATGACCGCGGGAGATGTGGGCCGGCCATGGGCGGCGATCCACGACAACAGCCGGATCCCCGTCGCCTTCCGGCTTTACCTGACCGCGACCCCGCGGATCCTCGCCGCGCCCCGACCGCAGCGGGGCCGGGACGGGCGGGAGGTGGTGATCGCGTCGATGGAGGACGACTCCAGCACCTACGGAACCCGGATTTTCGATCTTGGGCTGGCGGAGGCGGTGGAACGCTCGATCCTCGCGGGGTTCGAGATCGACGTGCTGGAGATCCGCGACCCGGACCCGATCCTGGGCCTGTCCGAGGATGCCCTGCGTGGCCGGCGCATGGCCCTGCTCCAAGCCGCGCTGCTGGAGCATGCGGCGCAGCAGAATCTGCACACCACCATGGTGTTCCACCAGCGGGTGGAGGAGGCCGCGGCGTTCGCCGAGCAGATGCCGCGCACGGCCGCTGAGCTGTATACCGCGGAGGCCTCCGCGGCGGCGCTGGCCGGGGCGGAGGAGCTGCCCGCGTCGTCGATTGATGCTGAGCTGTACGAGCTGGAGGAGGGCCGTCACGTGCCCCCGGACAGGGTGTGGGCCGGCTGGCTGTGCGGGGACCATCCCATCGCGCACCGGCGGGCGGTGATCCACCGGTTCGCCAACGGCATCAACGCCCAGAACCGGCGCGTACACCGGGCGTTCCTCTCCTCCGTGCGGGCGCTCGGGGTCGGGGTCGACATCACCGGACTGCGCGGGGTCGAGGCCGTGTGCATCGTCGGCTCGCGCAGCTCCCAGGTCGACGTCGTTCAGAACATCGGACGCGCCCTGCGCCCCAACCCCGACGGCACGACCAAGACCGCCCGGATCATCATCCCCGTCTTCCTCCAGCCCGGGGAGGACCCGAAGGACATGATCGCCTCGGCCAGCTACCAACCTCTGGCCGACATCCTCCAAGCCCTGCGCTCGCACTCGGAACGCATGGTCGACCAGCTCGCCTCCCGCGCCCTGACACGCGGTGCTGAACGCCGCCGTATCCACGTCCGGCCCGCCCCCGCGGCCGGCCCGGAGAACCGGGACGAGACCGAGGAGACCAGCGAGGCGCAGCAGGAGGTCGACCGGGTCACCTCGGTCGTGGTCAACTTCGCCTCCCCCCGCGACGCCGCCGACATCGCCGCCCTGACCCGCTGCCGCATCATCCGGCCCGAGTCACTGGTCTGGCTGGAGGGCTACCAAGCCCTCATCCGGTGGCGTACCGAGAACGAGATCACGGGCCTGTACGCCGTGCCGTACGACACCGAGACCGCAGTCGGCGTCACCAAGGACTACCCTCTGGGCCGGTGGGTCCACCAGCAACGCCGCACGCAGCGCGCAGGCGAACTCGACGCCCACCGCAAAGAACTCCTCGACGACGCCGGGATGGTCTGGGAACCCGGCGACGAAGCGTGGGAGAACAAACTCACCGCGCTCCGCTCCTACCACCGGGCCACCGGACACCTCGCACCCCGCCAAGACGCCGTCTGGGGCGAGGGCGAAGGCATGGTGCCCATCGGGCAGCACATGGCCAACCTCCGACGTAAAGGCGCGAAGAACGGTCTGGGCAAGGACCCGGAACGGGCAACAGAGCGCGCGGCGCAGCTGGCGGCGATCGACCCGGACTGGGACTGCCCCTGGCCGCTCGACTGGCAACGGCACTACAAGGTGCTCGCGGACCTGGTCGACGCCGACGGCGTCCTGCCGGCCATCGACCCCGGGGTGCTGTTCGAGGGCGACGACATCGGACGATGGCTCACGCGGCAAAGAGAAGCGAGCACCTGGACACAACTCTCCGCCGAACAACAGGAACGGCTGACAAAGCTGGGCGTGAAACCCGCTGAAGCACCGTCTCCCGCACCGGCGGCTGCGCGGTCGACGAAGGGATCGGGCAAGGCGCAGCAGGCGTTCCAGTGCGGCCTCGCGGCCCTCACGCAGTGGGTCGAGCGGGAAGGCCAACGGCCTGTACCGAGGGGGCACGCTGAGGAGATCTCGGTCGCCGGCGAGACGGAGCCGGTGGTCGTCAAGCTAGGCGTATGGATCTCGAACACTAAATCGAGGCGAGACAAACTCACCGCGGAACAGGGCAACGCACTACGGGAACTGGGCATGGAGTGGGCGAGGCCGGTGACGATCCCCTAGGCCGCCCCGGACACCCTCTGACCGCTTCCAGCGCCGTGAGCGAACCCCGGGCCTCAAGAGGCCCGGGGTCTCGCGCTGTCAACGCGCTCGCCCGCACCCCACCCACGTGGCGTTTCAGCAGGTCAGGGCCGCAACGCGCTGTGTTGCACCTGGCGTTGCAGGCTCCTCGGAGCTGGCGTGTGTCCTCTGACATGTGATCTTGACCGGCGTCGGACGTCGTTGATGCGCACGGACTCGTGGAGACGCAGTACGACAAGGGGAACTACATCGGCCACATCAAGGCGTACCTGAAGCGGCTGTGGAAGGAGTGGGTCAACGCGGTGCTCGCCGACTTCGACAGTACCGGTTCTTCACCGGCCGGCAGATGGACCCGGAGGCCATGGTTGCTTCATGAAGACCGGTGAGGGCGGCAAGACTCCGTGCGCGAAGGACACCTGACGGTGCGGAGGAAGCATGTCGAGACCATCACCCTGGGCGGCGGCGAGGAAGGCCAGGAACAGCGGTAGGTGTCGCTCAAGCCCGGGACGTGGGTCGGCAACCAGCGCTCCCGTGCCGCCGCGCTGACGCCGGAGCGGATCGAGCAATTGTCCGCGATCGGGATGAGGTGGGCGTGATGGGTGTGGTGGGCGTGGTCGTCGTCGGGGTCGTGGCGCTCGCGGCCAGCTATCTCCTTGGGCGCCTTCGACCATGCGGGGAGGGGCAACGGCAAGATCGTGGTCCCGACGAGCGTCGTCGGGACCACGGCCACGCCATTTGCCCTGGTCGGAGGGGTGACGTCGGCTGAATTAGGCGTGATCCCGAATAATTTTTGGCTCGCGTGTGACATTCGTAGATTCCCCCTGCACTCCATCCCGTACAACAAGCGGTCTGCTTCGCATCCCTGGACTCGCGCGATCAGTGAGTTGCGGCGATCGGGGCAGCTGAGACGAGGGGGTGTATGCCATGAACCAGGAAGTCGAGATCATTGAGGTCGTGGACGCGGCGGTGGGTGGAGAGCGGAGCTCGCGGCTCGAGCAGGACGCCGCGCGGATCGAGGAGCTGTCCTACAAGGGGTTCGAAGGCCCCGCCTACGAGACCTTCGAGAGTGAGCTGTTCCTGGAGCTCCAGCCGATCGTGCTCGGCATGATCGGCTCCAACAAGATGGCCCAGCTCGCCCAAAAGCACAGCGCGCGCCTGGGCCGTGACTTCTTCGTCCACGCCGACGACGTACGCCTGCTGAAGGGGAGCCAGGAGGCGCGTGACACTCTCATGGTCGAGGTGCTGGCGTACGCCATGAAGAAGTTCCGCACGGACTTGAGGAAGGGATGCGGCTGGCGGGCCGACTACAACTGTCCGCGCGGGGCCAGCTGTGTGACGTCGTACATCGTCCTTCTGTGTATCTGGACGTTTCGGCGGGCCTACGTCCGGTGGGCCCGGGAGCACGTGAAGTGGGCGCAGTTGCACGCGGTGTACGACTTCACGGAGGACGCGGCGAATCAGGTCGGGATCGGCAGGCTGCTCGGGGCGACCGACTACCGGATCGACACCGAGGTGTTCGGTACCGCCTTGGAGGAGATCCTCGACGAGCAGGCGCCGGCGACGCAGGCGGTGGTCCGGCTGACGGTGATGGGTTTCGGGGACTCCGAGATCGCCGACAAGCTGAACCTGTCCCACGGCGCGGTGCGGATGCGTAAGACACGGTTCCGCACGGCGCTGTACAAGGCGGCGCGGGAGCGTCGTATCTGGATCCCGGAGCAGCTGCACACCCAGGCCTCCGTCCGCACCAAGACCAAGCGGGGTGCGGCGTGACCTCCCAGGTCCTCCTGGCGATGATCCTGGCCGCGGTCTGCTTGAGCGGACCCACGGTCGCCGCCGAGATCATGTGGCGTCGCCACCATGTCCGTGCTCGGGCAGCGCGCCTGGTGTCGGCCGTGAAGAAGACGTCGGCGCTGCTGCGTCGGCGCCTGGCGGCCGTCGAGATCTGGGCCCAGGACCACCACATCACGCTGGCCATCACCGTGCTCGCCCTGCTGGGCACGATGCTGGTGCTCGTGCTCACTTACCGGCTTGAGCAGACGGTCGCGTTGGCGAAGATGTACGCGCCGGTGGTCACCATTGTGGTCGCCGCCGTCGGCACGGTCATCCGCTCGGTCAAGTGGCTCCGCGGGCGGAGGAAGGCACGGCTGTCCTCCACGACGGACCCGCACTGAGCGAGGCGATGGGCAACCGGCCCGCAGCCTTCTTAGCTGCGGGCCGACCGCCGCGCCGGCCCTACGAACGGTGCCCGCAGCGCGGACACGAGCAGGCCTCCTGAATATGTGTTCGGTGATTGATGAATTATGGGTGGGGCGCCGACATCACGAGGCGTAGACCGGGACGGCAGCGGCCGCGGGGAATTACGCCTGCCGAAAACCTCATCCGCCCTGTTCAGGCGGCATGTTGGTACTCGTGGCTCCCCCACCTCCCCTGCACGTCGCGCGAACCAGACGCCCCGCCCCGTGTCACACCAACCATGTACCAACAAGCAACGCACCTGACCAACGCTCACTGCAGGTGAGAGGAGCTGATCGGCCAGCCCGCCATCTGATAAACCCCGAGCTCACAACGCTGACCCGACACTGCCCTTCCCACCACAAGCCTCACGATCTGGCTCCCCTCCCCCTCCCACACATCGACCAGCAAACTGATCAACCCAGCTCAACACCCACCGACCTGATCAAAAAAACCAATCCTGGACACCGCCCTCGCAGCGCTGGGGATGGAGTGGGCGGGCCCGGCACCGGCCGTCGAGGCCACCCGGAGCCGCCCGCCCCGCAGTCCGCGCCGTCGGCGGCTCCGAAGCGCCGGCCGGTGCGTGAGCACCGCGAGGAATGCGACAAGGAGCTGTACGAGGACGGGAACTGCACCTGCTGGTCCATCGAGCGGTTCGGTCCTCTCTCCGAGCGGGAAAACTACTGGGACAACCTCTGACCGTTCCCCCGTCACCGTAAGACCCCGGGCCCGCCGACAGGGCCCGGGGTCTCGTACGTCACGGCGCCGGTGGGCCGCTACGGGCAGCGCGGGAAGGTGACCCGGACCACCGCCAGGACGACGCCGGTCACGGGTCGCGGTGCACCGGGACGTACAGGCCCCAGTCGGCGTCACCGGCCGTGAGCCAGCCTCCGGCCCACGAGGCGTCGGTGGTCTCCAGCTCGCGCCCGGCGAGCGGGCCACCCGCGAAGCGAACGATCACAGCAGTACCTCCATCCGGCGGTAGCGTCCCGCCTCACCCCTTGGTGGGGCTCAGTGCCCGGAGGACAGCACCGGAGTGCTGGCGACTTTCGCCCTGGCCCCCGCTGGGGTGAGTGCGCCGCAATTGACGCAGGTGAGGCGCTTAGTTGTAACTCTGATGTGTCACTTCTTCTTGAATACGCACGGTCTATCGCCGTTGCGGGCCTGCTGCGTGTCATGACTCGAGGCGGACAGGGACTGTACGGCGGGACGCGGCATCGAGAGTCAAGGCCAGGCCGCCGGTCTCGGCAGTCTCGGTGGCGTCGAGGCAACATTCGTTGGGGACATTGAGGACGGCTGCCTTCTCGCCGGTGAGGGAGGAGGTGTAGAGCAGACCGGAGACCGACTGCAGAGGACGGAAGACGTGCAGAAGGTACTCAGTGATCACCTGGGTTGGGACGTAGTCGATCTGTTCATAGGCGGACCGCGCAGGCTGCGTCAGCTGGTCGACGAAGTCCCGGAGGAACATCAGCGGGCGGCGGTCCGCCGTTCGCGCGAGATCATAGAAGGAGGGCACAGGAGGCAGGTCGGTGAAGTCGACGACGGTGCAGGCTGCAGTAGTCATGAAAATCGCGGCCGTAGCCCAGGGGTCGTCGCTGCGAAGTGAGGTCTCGCGGACCGCGGTGTCGGCATCGGCCGCGCCGTAGAACATGGGGATGCCAGCCGGGCTCATGCGGTTGGCCTGCCGGGCGTGATCCCGCGGCGCAGTCCCCAGGCGCTTGGCATCCCAGTCGACCTGCGGTTCGGTGTGGGTGAGCGCGCGCCACAAGCGGGTCCCGGCGGGCAGTTCCGTGACCAGTCCGAGCCGGTCGATGAGGTCGCCGACGTGGTCTAGGATGCGGCCGGCGGAGACTTCGCCGGCTCCCAGTCCTTCGTCCTGCGGCTCCCGCAGCCAGAAGACGTAGCGAGTGTGGTACTGGACCTGCTCGCAGAACCGAGCCCATCCGTCACGCAGGGCCTCGTCCCGACGGGGTGCGATGAAGTTAACAGGTACCCAGGGTTTGTCGATGACGGCGTCACGTACGGCCTCGAGCAGGCCCTTCCCGGTGAGGACTTCGGAGCCGCCGCAGTCGTCCACCACCTCCCAGGTGTCCTTGATGTCCCACTGGTAGCCGCCCTCTCTGCCGTCCCAGAACACGCCTTCGTCGTCCGCGGAGCGGTACTCGGTGTAGATGGCGGCGACGAACGTCTCCAGCAGGACGTCGAGTTCCGCGGCCGGGGAGCGGCCGCAGAAATCACAGATAGCGTCTTCGTCCTCGGCTTCGCGCAGCAGTCCCTGCAGGACCTCGTCGTCCACGCAGCCCGTGCACACGTACTGGTCGGAGAAGTACCAGCCCTGGTCGTCCTGAGCTTCGAGCATGCGTTTGTAAAGACCCATCAGTGGTTGTTCCTGTGTCTGGGGTGCGCGTGATGCGCGGGAGAGAGGTTGCGGTCAGTTGTGCAGCGGGTCCTCGTCCACTTTGAGATCGGAGCGCATCTCCTGCCGCATCTCGGACAGGTGGGTCCACGACCGGTCGACGCCCTCTTCGAAGGCGTCCAGATCCTCTGCCAGCCGGTAAGTGGTGGCGGCGATCCGTTTCAGCTCACCGTAAGCGGCGTTGAGACGCCTACTGGCCACACCGGCCACGTCCATCACCGGGCGGGGAGCGATCATCTGCGCCTCGGCGTAGCTCTCCCGCATCGCGGTACGCCGAATCTCGAGCTGCGCCAGCGAATCGTCGATGCCGGTGTCGTTGCGCAGGGCGTGCAGGACGTCGACCTGCGCGGTCAGGTACTGACGGGCTGCGGTGTTGAGTGTGATGTAGCAGGTCCGGCGCAGCAGGACGGACTGCTCAGCCCGGACCCGATCCCGTTCGGCCTCCTGTAGAGCCTCGGCGTGGTCACGTTCCTCACGCCGCTGCGCCGCGGCCGCTTCGACCTCCATGCGTTTGGTGCGGTCCGCGCGGCTCTGCGTCAGCAACGACGCCCCCAACGTGCCCGCCACACCGACCACGGCCACCAACAGCGCCGTCCATCCCGCCCCCACGGCCCCTCCCCTGGTCCGTTCGAAGATCCGTGCAGATTACCGGCTCAGAAAGCTGGCGGCAGGGCGATCGGGTGGCCTGGCCGTGCCGGTAGTTCACCAGCCGAGGGGCCGCTGCTGCCCGTCAAGTACCACTACGCAGACCGCCTCCACCGGTGTCTCCTGCACTGCCGCCTGTGGCGGCCCGGGAGTGACAAGGGCACCGGAAGGAGGGCAGCAGAGACAATCGAGAGCCGGGCCACGCAGTGAACGGCGTCCGACGCTCTCGCAGGACGATGGCAGCCGTCTGCAGTCGGACCGCGCGGATCCGGTGTGTCTGTTCCGCCGGGCACCCGTTGAGAAGACGCCCGACTGAACTTGGGAACACGAGACCGTGATGCAGTGACCTATCGCACTGGCCTCCTGAGGACCGCTCCCCTGCGAGGGGAGACAACCTCGTCGCTGATCTGCCGCATCGCAAGCCGCTACGGGATGGAAGCGAAGGTGCTGCGGGCCTGCTGGAAATGGCGCAACTACCCGCCCGGTCACGAAGGCGGAGGCGCACGGGCCGACGCCGAGGTGCTGCTGAACGCAGCCGGACGCCAGCTCCTGGCAGGCATGTGCGGCGTCGAGGAGGACGTGCTGGCGCGGGCGTTGCCATCCTGGGAAGAAGGGGACGCCAAGCTGCGCGCCGAGGATGGCAATCCGGTGGGGCTGTGGCGGATCAGTGGCGCGGTGGCCGGTCCGGTGGCGTTCAGCTGCCGGCTGTGCACGGCCCGGCGCACGGGGACGGCCCTCCGGGCGGTGCGGTATGCGCCGCGGTGGGAGCGGGTGTGCGTGCGTCATGGACGGTGGCTGCTGGACGCGGACGCCAATCAGCCGCTGGAGCACCTCGATCTGCGGAGCTTGCCGGAGGTAGTGGCGGCGCAGCGGCGGTGGGCCGGGGTGGCGCGGCGGGCGGTGCGGGCCGGTGCGGAGCCGGAGCGGGTGTTCGCGCTGGCGCGGGCGGTGGTGGCCCGGTGGTGGGAGCAGGCCCTGCAGTGGGAGCGGGAGACGATCTGGCCGCGGCGCCTGCATCAGGTTGCGGGCGGGGATGCCGGTGGTGATCTGGAGCAGTGGCGGATCGTGGGGCGGGACGCGGTCGTCTTCCCGGAGGTGGTGGCGGTGGCCGACGCTTTGCTGGACCCGGCCATGGCCGAGCTGGTGTGGGCCGACAGCGGTGCCGGGCGGCCGCGGGCGCTGCCCGCCGACGGGATGTTCTGCCGCAGGCTCGGTGAGCGGGTCGGACGGGAGTGGCTGGGGCCGCTGGCCGCGACGGACCACGGCGGGCCGCTCATGGCGTGGATGGGCAGTGTCATCCGCCTTCGCCGCGGCGCCGGCGGACCACCCGGATACGACAACGACCCGTGGTGGCTGCGGCGGGAACACCAGGCCGCAACCATGGCCGGCCAGCTGCGGGTGCTGGGCAAGGAGAAGAAGGCACCCGGTTCGGGGACGATGTGGCGGGCTGCGGTACCCGCCGAGCAGCGCAGGCTGATCACCAGCGCTATCGACAGCGCCGAGGAGCAGCTGCTGCAGCTGCGCGGAGTGCAGACCGGGCCGACCGCCGACGTCGTCCGGCGGCTGCTGCGCGGTCTCAGTCACAGTGCCGGTCTGATCGAGAACGCCTGGAAACGGACCGCGGTGGCGGCGGTGAACGGCGGGGTGCCGCTTCAGGAGGTGGCCCAGTGGGTGGACATGCCCGTTGAGGTGCTCAGCCAGATGCTGACGGCGGGCAGGCAGGAAAACGGCGGCTGAGAGTGATGCGCCGAGGGGTGGGTCGGCTGTTAGCTGATACGGCACTCGTTCGCGGCAGAAATACTGAAAACGGCGGCGGCTGCCGGCGGGAGCGGCTTGGCTGGCGCGGGTGACCAGCACAGGAGCAGCCCGCCCCCGGAGCCGGGCAGGGCGAGTGGCCGTAGACCAGGGCGGCGGGTTCGAGGCGGTGTTCCTTGACCCGGTGGGGCAGGCGGTGCAGCAGCGGTGGGCGGATGCCGCCATGGCCGTGGCGTTCGAGGAACTGCCGCCGGTGTCGGCGTTCCCGGTAGTCCCGGGGCGGCGCTGGGGTCCGGGACTGTGGTGGTCGGCGACCACCGGGCGGCACGTGGCCGCGGGGTCGAACGCGATGCGCGCCCAGCTGATGGTCCTGGACCGCGACCCGGACGTGACGGGTCTGGCGGGGCGGCCGGTGCGGCTGCTGTGGCGTGATCCCCGCGGGCAGGTGCGTTCCTGGGTGCCGCAGCTCTTCGCCCGGCGTGCCGACGGCACCGCGCTGCTCGCCGACTGCCCCAGCCACCCCGACGCCGGCGGCGAACGCGCCCTCAAGGCCGCCCAAGCCGTCACGGAAGCATGCGCGCACATCGGCTGGACCTACCGGCGCCTCCCACCGCTCGACGACGTCCTGGCCGCCAACCTGAAATGGCTGGCCGGCTACCGCCACCCCCGCAACACCGGCCGCCTGGGCCTGATGGCGGCAGTCGTCGAGGCGTTCACGCGGCCGCGGCCGCTGATCGAGGGCACCGAAGCAATCGGCGACCCGATCGAGGTCCTCCCCTGCGTCTTCCACGCCCTGTGGCACGGACAGCTGACGGCCGGCCTGGACACGCCGCTGCACGAACGCGTACCCGTCGGCCCGCGGGGCTGGAGCGGCCCCGAGACGGGAGATGCCGGGTGACCGCGCGGCGGCATGCCCGGCCGGCCGTGAAGGTCGGTGCTCACGTCCGGTTCCGTGGCGTGAAGTGGCAGGTGGTCGCCCTTTCGGGGCAGGACATCCACCTCGTCGGCCCGGACGGCGGTGGTGAGGCCGTGCTCGCCGGGCACCTGTTCGCCGACCCCGGCTTCACCGTCATCGGGGCCGATGTGCCTCAGGCGGCCCCGCAGTGGGGACTGTTCGAGACCGCCCCTGCCGCCGCGCGTGAGAAAGCGCTGGCGTGGCAGCGGCACGTGAGGGAGGTCGAGTGCGGGCTGCCCGGCGGGCCCGGCAGCGAAGGAGCGGTGCGGCCGCGGTACGACCCCGAGCGGCACACGCTGGCAGAGCGGGAGCAGGCCAAGGCCCAGGAGCTGACCGCGCTGGGCTTCGGCCGGGTGTCGCGCACCACGGTGCAGCGCATGCGCCTGGCCTACCGCAAGCAGGGACTGTGGGGGCTGCTCGACCACCGCACCACCCGTACTTCCAGCCCCACCGGGCGGGCCGACGAACGGGTCGTCGCCGCCGTCCGTGAAGCGCTGCGCCGCCGGCGCGGCCGCTCCCGGGGCACCATCAATGGCCTGTTCCCTCTCATCAACCAGATCCTTGAGGACCGGCACGGCCCCGGCACGGTGCCCGCGCCGTCGCAAGCCACGCTCTACCGGCTCGTTACCGCCCTGGCCCGGCCCGGTGAACTGCCCTGCGGGCCCGTCCGGCAGGTGCCCGCAAGTGTCGACGGGCGGGCTTTTACCCCCGCGACGGCGCTGCGGCCCGGCGAACAGGTCCAGGTCGACACCACCCGCCTGGACGTCCTCGCCCTCTTCGACGACGGGCGCCTGGCCCGGCCCGAACTCACCATCGCCGTCGACGTCGCCACCCGCGCCATCCTCGCCGCCGTGCTGTGTCCCAGCGCGACCAAGTCCGTTGATGCCGCCCTGCTGCTGGCGGAGATGGCCGTCCCGCACCCCGCCCGGCCGACCTGGCCGAACATCCTGCGCATGGACCACGCTCCCTCACTCCCCCACCGGCAGCTGGCCGCGCTCGACGAGCGCCTGGCCGGTGCGGCGGCCAGGCCGGTCGTCCTGCCCGAGACGATCGTCGTCGACCGCGGCAAAGTCTTCGTCTCCGCCGCGTTCACCGCCGCCTGCGAGAGTCTCGGCATCAGTGTCCAGCCCGCCCCGCCCCACGCCCCCACCGCCAAAGGCATCGTGGAGCGGACCTTCGGCACCATCAACGCGCTGTTCTGCCAGCACCTGCCCGGCTACACCGGATCCGACGTCACCCGCCGCGGCCCCGACACCGAAAAAGACGCCTGCTACAGCGTCACCCAGCTGCAGGATCTGCTTGATGAGTGGCTGGTGCACTACCACCACCGGCCCCACGAAGGCCTCCGCCACCCGCTGATGCCCCGCAAAGCGCTCACGCCGAACCAGATGTGGGCCGCGCTGGTCGCCGTCGCCGGACACGTCCCCGTACCGCTGACCGGCCACGACTACATCGAACTGCTGCCCGTGCGCTGGCAGGCCATCACCGCCTCCGGCATCCGCATCCACCACCGCACCTACGACGCGGACCTCCTCGCCCCTTACCGCGGCCAGCCCTCCCCCGTCGCCGGCCGAGGCGGCAAATGGGAGATCCACTACAACCCCCATGACGTCCGCCAGATCTGGGTCCGCCTGCCCGACGGCCAACTGACCGAGATCCCGTGGATCCACCGCGACCACGTCCACCAGCCGTTCAACGACCACACCTGGCAGCACATCAGGACCCTCGCCCTGCACGGCAACCACCACGACGCCGAGCAGCACGAAGCCGGCCTCGCCGACGCCCTCGACCAGCTCATGCGCCGCGTCCACACCGGCCACGCCACCAAGGCCGAACAAGCCCTCCTGGCCCGCACCGCTCGAGTCCCGCTCCCCACAGCCCGCCATGCGGACCACGACGCCGAAGCACCCGCCGACAGCCCGGCGCGGCAGGACCACAACGACAGCATCGACGACCTCGACGACCTCCCCGACGACTTCAGCCCCGCCCCGGCCGCCGGATTCGGGCTCTACGACGCACACAAGGAAGCCGACAAGTGGTGAACACCCGCCCGCATACAGAGCACGCCACCCCTGCCGGCGGCACCAGCAGGAACACCGCCCGGGCCCGTGACGCCGTCACCGAGGCAGACAGCGCCGGCGCACCAGAACCGTCCTGGCCCCTGACCACCTGGCAGGGCTGGCACCGCTTCGCCACCACCGACCCGCCCGCCCCGCCCCAGCCCGACGACCCGCCCCGCAGCACGGAGGAACGCCTCGCCTACCACTCCGCGTTCGTCACCATCCGCACCCCCGCAATCAGCCAACTCGCCACCCAGGTCCGCACCCTGATGATCCTCGGCCGCCACCAGCAGGCCACCGCCCGGCCCTCGCTGATCGTCACCGGGCCCGCCGCAGCCGGGAAAACGACCGCCCTCCTCCACGTCGGCCGCGCCTGCCACCTCGCCCACACCCGCAAAAACCCCGCACCGCCCGGATCAGCCCACGGCGCGGCACCCGTGGCGTACGTCCTCGTCCCGCCCGGCGCCACCGCGAAAACCCTCATCACCGAATTCGCCCGCTACCTCGGCATCCCCACCACCACCCGCATGACCCAGACCCAGATCACCGACGCCGTCTGCCACACCTACACCGCCGCTGGTGTCCAACTCGTCCTCATCGACGAAATCCACCGCCTCAACCCCCGCACCACCACCGGCGCCCAGGCCGCCGACCTGCTGAAAGACCTCACCGAACGCCTCCCCGCCACGTTCGTGTACGCCGGCATCAACGTCACCGACACCCCCCTCTTCAGCGGGACACGGGGCGCCCAGCTCGCCGGACGCGCCACCCTCATCGACTGCGGTCCCCTCCCCGCCCGCCACGGCCAACGCGAACCATTCCGCGACGTCATCACCGACATCGAAAACGCCCTCGACCTCCACCAGCACAAACCCGGCACCCTCCCCCGCCACCACACCTACCTCCACCAACGCACCGCAGGCCGCATCGGATCCCTCACCCGACTCATCCGCCAAGCAGCCATCACCGCCATCTGCGACGGCACCGAACACATCACCAAAGCCGCCCTCGACGCGGTACGACTCGACCACCTCGCCGAAACCCACCACCGCCCCACCCGACGCCGCTAACCCCACCCGCCGAGCAGACAGAACCACCCTGACCAGCACAAACACACACCAAGCCATTTAGCGCTACCGATACCTGCAACGAGCCCGGCCCCACTCAGCACAAACAACACAACCCCAGCTCACACAGCCCGGCCCCCCGCACAAACCGCCCACCCGGCCTCTCAACCAATCAGCAACACGCCAGGCCAGCCGCCTTCCCGTACACCAACAAGCCCCCCTCCGAGCGTCAAGATCGCGGGCGGGGTCGCGGTGCCAGCGGATGAACGCGCTGACGGCGGGACGGTCGGCGTCGCAGGCTGGACTGAGCTCCATCCACACGCTCGTCATCAGCGGGCCGTGCCAGTGCAGGAGCAGATCGCCTCCGCAGCGGGAGCAGGGCCGGTCTGCCTGTCGGTCGGCGTGAGAATGACATGGTCTTTCGTCACTCATGTCAGCAACGGGTGAGCACCACCCGTCAGCGCCAACGACCAAGTCGCCGCGCCTGCGCCACTGACGCTCAGATGACGAGGTTCAACTGACACTCCCCCGCAGACCATCACTAGCCGTCTCCGCCACACATAGCAGGTGCGCGCGGTCTCCTGGCGCGGCGAGCAGTTCCTGGTCCTCGCCGGATACGAGCCGGGCGAAGCAGGCCGCAGCCCGCAGGAAGACGCCCGCCCAGGGCGGTACGGGGTAGGCGGCACAGCCGTCGGTGTAGCGGGCGCGGTCGTGCAGGGCAAGCGTGGCCGCGGCGTCGTCGTAGTCGCGAGGACGTGCGGTAGCGAGTTGTTTCGAGGGCGGCAAGGTCGTCCTGGTCGACGGCAGCCGGATCGAGCCCGACGCCGTGATCGCCGCGACCGGGTAAGTCCGCGCCCTGGAGGGGCTCGTCGGTCCTGGAGGCCCGCGGCAGGCCGGTGCTCCACGGCGCCGCTGCCCGCAACGCCCCCGGCCTGTACTTCACCGGCTTCACCAACCCGATCAGCGGGATGTTCCGCGAACTGGCCATCGACGCCGAGAAGATCGCGAAGGCGGAGGCGCGTCGCGCGGAGAAGACCCGCGCGACGCGCAGAGACAAGGGTGCCTTTCGGGGCGCTGGTGTGCGCTAGGGTCTTTCGTTTGGATCAGGCCGGATCAGGGAGCGGGGTCTGGTGCCGTGCATCGCAAGGCGGAGGAGGGCGGCAGGGCGGAGCCCTGCCAACCGACGACAACGCGGCGAGGCGCGGCACCAGGGCCCGCGAGCCCGGCATGATCCAAACGAGAGGCCCTAGTTCACCGTGAGTACGGCCGTGTTGTTCCTCGGGTTCGGGTCGTGGCGGAACTCGCCGAACTCGGGATGGATGCTGACCTCACCCGTCGCTCCGGGCACCACCGTGTCGATCCGGAGCTTGAAGGCGAAGGAGCGCTCCGTGTTCTCCAGCACCCAGTAGGGCAGCGAGCAGTCGTAGCGCGGGGCGCCGGTGCGGTTCGGGTAGTAACTGCCGGAGAGGGTGCCCGGCCCGCAGCCCTCCGGAACACCGGTGACCGTGGTGCCGGGCGGAACGATCAGCCGGACCGCGGCGACCGGGTCCCCGGAGCCCAGGTTGCCCAGCCAGCCGGGACCGTTGTTCCTGAAGGTGAGTGACGCGGTGACCGTCTCGCCCGCCGCGCCCTGGACCGCAGCGCCGGTCACCGAGAAGTCGGCGGTGTTGTCCGCGCCGATCTGTAGCGCCACATAGCTGTTGTAGCCCCCCAGGTTGGTCGCGCCGACCGGGTCCGCCGAGATGTCCACCCGCTCCTGGAGCGCCTGCCGGGTGAGTGCGACCCGCAGCGGCTGGGGCAGTTTGAAGGAGGCACCCGGGGCCAGATCCTGTGCGAAGGTGCAGTCCGCGTACGACATCGGGGCGTACTCGTCCCCGCTCGACGTCGTGTAGGTGCAGGCGTCGTACCGGTTGAGGTACTGCACCCCGTACGAGGCCATCATCCTGATGGTGAAGCCGTGCGCGGTCTCGTTGCCGTGGTTGGTGAGCGTGAGCGGGAGCTTCTGCTTGCTGCCCGGCCGGGCGTGCTCGATGTCCTTGCCGGCCGTGAGCGCGAGGTCGGGTCCCGACGCGACTGTGACCGTGGTCTCGAAGCTGTCCCGGGGCGCGGTGAGCGTGCCGTCCGGGCCGCCGGTGGCCGTCGCTTCGAAGGTGATGCGGCCCTGCGCGCCGACCGACGCCCCGTCGGCCGCGCGGACCTTGAGGTGCACCTCGCCGCCGGTGTTCCAGGTCACCGGCACCTCGGGCACGTCGCACACCGCGGTCGCGCCGCTCGGCGTGCAGTTGTCCGGCCAGGTGATCTCGGCGACCCCGGCGAGCCCGGAGGCGTCCACGGTGAGCCGGCCGTCGGTCACAGTGAAGTGGTCGTTGTCGTGGCTGAGCCTGACATCGAGCGTGCGGGTGAGCGGTGTCCCGCCGTTGATGCCGAGCGGCAGGGTCGGCTCGTACGGGGCGTTGATCCAGAGTTGATCGATCTCCGGCTCGGTCTCGGCGAACGCGGGAGCGGTGGTGAGCCCCAGGGCGACGAGTCCGGCAGCGAGCGTCGTACAGGCTCCGAGCCGCAGTGCGCGGCGGACGGAGTCAGCTCTCATTGCATCTCCAGGTGAGAGACGGTCAGGTCACGCGGCTGGCGTGGTGCCGATCAGCGGCCCACGCCGGGCCACATCTCCTTGACGATCAAGGAGGGTTGGGGGTTGTACGACGATGCTGACGGGTGGTCAACGCTGCGAAATTCATCGCAAGACACCTTCCCGAGCCGCACGAGACGGAGCTTGGCGGGGAGCCGGCTCACGAACTGCTGGCCACAGAAACAGGGCTCCGACCGGCGCCGAGCTCTACCGTCGAAGTGCCCTGCTCCCTGACAGGACGGCAGGGACTGGGCGGCCCCGCCTCACGCCCTGGTCAGGGGCCGCCCACACCCCGGTCGTTGTCGACCAGAGCCCGAATCCTCCCCGAGATCGGCAAGGACCGGACCCGCTTCGCCGACGCCAGAGCGCTCAAGTCCTACGCCGGCTCCGCCCCCATCACCCGCGCATCCGGCAAGAAACGCTTCATCGGCCGCCGCTTCGTCAAGAACAACCGCCCACGCCGGCTTCCTCTGGGCTTTCTCAGCCCTTCAGGCCTCCCCTGGAGCCAACGCCCACTACCGACGCCGACGCGAGCACGGAGACTGGCACAACGCCGCCCAGCGCCACCTACTCAACCGCTTCCTCGGCCAACTCCACCACTGCCTCCAGACCCGGCAGCCCTTCGACGAACAGCGTGCCTTCGCACCACTACTTGCGACGTCTGCGTGACCTGGGAATTGGCTACAGACTCTGTCAGTGCTCCCGTCTACATTGGTCGGCCACCGTGTTCAACCCAGCGTTGCCCCGTCTGAGCAGCATCGACAGCGATTCCTGGGTGTTGGCGCACCAAGCCGCGAGCGGGTGGAACCCCCACGTCTTCTTGAACGTGACCGCGGCGCCGACCTTGTCGGACGCGGAGAGGATGATCGTGGCGTCGATGTCGATGACGATCCAGCTGGTCAGCCGCTTGCCGGCCACGGTCGGGCACCGGTCCGCCCGCTGATCATTTAGTCATGAACATGTCGTGATCGATCTGCTTTTCGTTCACCACATGATCAAGTTGAGTAACGTAACGTCACTCCTCGTCCACTCTATGTGGGCACGTCTGTGCGTCTCTGCGTAGACGTCGTGCACGTACAGCTATGGGAGGAAAGCTACATGCGTAGACAGAGAGTGATCGCAGCTGTCACGGGATGTGCTGCGGCTGTCGTCCTCGCCGGCGCGATACCGGCCCACGCTGAAGGCAGCTGGAGCTCCAGCATGAACGGGGTCCGCACCGGGTTCGACTCCCGGACGTGGACCGACAACAACAACGACAGCGTGAGCACCTCCATATCCCTCAGCGGCTGCAGCAATGGGGGGCTGGGCGCCCCGGTCGACAACACGCAGTTGCAGCTGACTCGCGAGACTTCGATTGTTGAGCCCAACGAGGACCGAGGCCGCTACACCTTCCACTGCAGCAGTTCCGACTCGCACGCTTTCGGCGTCCAGCCGAAGGGCAACTACCACTTCACGGTGACGAAGATCCAGGACAGCCCGTCGGGCTACTACCTGAAGGTGAACTCGGTCTCCGTCCGATACTGAGCAGCGCACTGAAGCAACGACAATCTCCGTAAGAAGGCTGTGAGGCTGTGTCTGTCGAGTTCGACTCCTGCACCTATCAGTACCGGCGGGGCCCGGTCGTCCTTGACAGACTCAGTTTCGCCTTCCCCTCGGGCCGTACTGTGCTGCTCGGGCCCAACGGCGCGGGCAAGACCACGCTTCTGGCTCTTGCCGCCTCCGCCCTCAAGCCCCGCTCCGGCACCGTCTCCTTCGCGGGACTCGACCCCGCCCTGCGTTCCCAGCTACGCACGTATCGGCGTCAAGTGGGCTGGATGCCCCAGCACATCACACCCGTTCCAGGTATGACCTGCCAGGAACAGGTTGCCTACGCAGGCTGGCTCAAGGGCATGTCACGGCGAGACGCGTGGGACGGAGCGCTGGAGGCACTCGGTCGCGTCGGACTCGCCAAGAAAGCGGGCCAGCAGGCATCGTCGCTGTCCGGTGGACAGCTTCGCCGGGTCGGCGTGGCCCAGACACTGGTGCACTCTTCCCAACTCGTTCTGATGGACGAGCCGACAGCGGGTCTCGACCCCGCACAGCGGGGCACGTTCCGGAAAGTCGTCGAGCAACTCTCCGAAAATGCCGACATCGTCGCCTCCACACACCAGACCGAGGACCTGTCCGAGGTGTACGACCATGTGGTGGTCCTGTCGGAGGGGGCGGTCCGGTTCAGCGGTACGGTCAAGGAATTCCACGCCCAGGCCCCGCATGACACCGCGCCAGGCCGGCTCGCAGACGGCGCCTACGCCGCAGTTCTCGGTGGAGGCGAAGCATAGTGCTCTTCCGTTTCCACCCGCGTTCCAACGCCGCCGTTCTCGCCGCTCCCCTGCTTCTCTTCATCGTGGTCCTCTATGTCTCCTCGGACTACGTCTCCGGTGATCTGGACGGCTACTGGACCGCCGCCACTGCCAAGGCGGCCTCCGCTCTGATCTTCATCGCGCCGGTGACCGCGGCGTGTGCGGCGTGGGAAGCCAGTAGGCTCCGCCGCGCCAAAATCGGGGACGGGACCCCGACCCGCAACGGGTGGGAGATCGCCGGGGCTTCCCTCGCGCCGGTCGTGCTGCTGGGTCTTCTCGCCCTCGCGGCAGCGCTCGCCGTGACTCGCCTACAGATGGAGTCGGCTCCGGGGTGGCCGGATGTCAGGATCATCGCATCGGCGGGCGCCATCTTGTGCGCCCATGTCATCGCCGGCTACGCGATCGGAATATGGCTGCCCGCCGTAGCCGCCGTCCCGGTGACTCTGGTCGGCGACTACCTGTGGAACGTGTATCCGCCTGCACTCGAGCCTTTGTGGCTGCGTCATCTCACTCGGCCGGCCCATGGCTGCTGCATGAACACCTCCGCGGTCGACCCCGCGGGCATCCTGGCACCGGTGCTTGTGGCTGTCGGCCTGGCCGGCCTGGCAGTTGCCGCAGTGGCTGCGTCGCGGCGCGCCCCCCGTCTGGGGAGCCTGCCCGACTCCGTGCCGTACGCGGGCGTCGCGCTGTCGGTAGTAGCCGCCATGGCCACCACCGTCAGCGGCGTCAGCCTTGTGAACCATCTCGGCCCCGACGCGGTCCAGACGCGGCCTGAGTCCGAACTGGTCTGCACCGACTCCCGGGGCACCCGAGTGTGTGTCTGGCCCGAGCACACGCCCCGCCTCAGCGAGACGTCCCGTACGGTGAGCACAGCGGTCACACGCCTGCGTCTTGTCGGAGTGACCTCGCCGGAAGTGGTCACCGAAGACAACCAGCACCCGAGCCGGAATCAGTGGACGGTCACGGTCAGGCAGGATGCCAGCTACACCAGCGAGGACATCGTGGCCGGTCTTGTCGCCGATCTCACCACGGTCCTGGTCAACGACTCAGACGACGAGAGCCAGACCAACTGCCCGGCAGACCCGGCCAGGGCCGCACAACAGGCTTTCGAATCCGAAGACGAGCTGCGTACCTGGCTCTCTGTACGGGCGGGCATGAGTCCGCAGGAAGCCCAGCACCGAACCGACCCACGGACATGGGAACCCGTCGAACATGTTCTCGACGACAACCTGGGCAACCAGAAAGCCTGGTACCGCTCCACCATCGCCCAGGTCCGGTGCATGCCACGATGACATGGTGGCTTCACACACGGCGCACGCTCCTCCTCGCGATCGTCACCACCGGGTTCTGGGTTGTGACCCTTGCCCTCGGAGACACCAGCCTGCCGCTGCCCCAGTTGGGCGGAGCGACGTCAGCTAACGTCCCGTTCGCTCTCTTCGCCCCACTGGCGCCGGCCATCGCCCTCAACGCCTGCTACGGAACGCCCACCCCGATCGAGATCACAGCGGTACGACGCATCGCCGCTCTCGATTCCCTCCTCGCCATCACGGTGGTGGCGGCAACGGCCGCTGTGGCAGTCCCGGTTGCAGCAGGATGGATCAGCAGCGCCAATGGCTCCATCACTGAATCCGCTGTACGCAACCTGGCCTGTTACACCGGACTCGCCCTCATCGGCAGAAAGATTCTCGGAAATCACGCTTCGACAGTGATCCCAACGCTGCTCGCCCTGACCGTCTCAGTCTTCGGCTACGGACCGGAACAGACAGCCCACTGGTGGGCCTGGCCCGCGGCACACCCTTCCGACATGCTCCCTTGGGCGGGCTCCACCGCGCTTCTCATTATCGGCCTGTACCGCACGGCCCAAGCGGACTTCCCTCACCGCTCCTGAACAGCTGAGGTTCCCCCGAGATGCGGGGAGGTCTGACAGCGGGTCATATGGGGCTCATGAGAGGAATCCAGACGATGCCTGCCCCGAGGAAGTACCCGCTGGAGTTGCGTGAGCGTGCGGTCCGGATGGGTTGTGTCCAGGGAAGTGGTGTACGGGTTCGACGCCCGATCCGGAACACGCAGCCGTCCGGGGTAGCGGTGGCGCCGCTCGGGAGCCGGCGGCAGCAGCGGAGCAACCCGCTCCCACAGGTCATCAGGAACAAGATCAACACGCATCCCTGACACCCTGCCGACCAAGATCGCCGAGCGCAAGACCCACAGCTCAAATCATTTTGAAACGATCAGTTACTGATCATTTCAGAATGAGTTGGCGTGTGGGGCTTGGCAGTTGGGCTTGATGGCGGCAGAGTTCTTCGAGTGTCGGATGATCTTGTGCCTGATGACCTGTGGGAACGTGTTGCCCCGTT
>NZ_JBIVTV010000044.1:0-20788 GCF_044756885.1 Streptomyces sp. NPDC091412
AACAAGGACCTCGACAATCCTCATTCTTGCTGGTCAGGGGCACTTTCTGCTTTCCTGACTGCCTGTCGGACAGCCCGCTTCATGAAAGCCCGAGGTTAGGCGTGGCAGTGGAGCCGGACGAGGATCGTGTCGCCGGGAAGGTCCGCGAGGTACGCCTCGCTGCCCGGCCACACGGTGGGCGTCGGAGGGTCGTGAGGGCAAAGGTCAGGCTCGCAGAAGGCGTGGACGGCGTTGAAGCCGGCCTCCAGCCACCAGCCGTCCAGGGTGAGTACGTCCGTTTCCCGCGGGTTTGAAGAAGTGAGGTCACGGATGTACGCGGCACGGGTTCCGTCATAGCTGATGACGGGGTGCTCCCTGGGATCGTGGTCAGGGCCCAGGAAGCCCAGATACCCCATGCCCAGACTGAATGGGTGGTCGAGGTATGCCCCGATCAGCGGCTGGGCCCGGTAAGCGGAGAACATCTCGTCTCCCCCCCCCGTTCACCGGGGAATGCGTCCGGATCGTTCCGCCAACGGTCCACGAAGACCGCGAGGGGAATGGCCGGAGGGTGTACGGCAGACAGGCTGTGCCACAGGTCCCAGGACGCGGCGACCGCACGCTCGGAAGCAAGGTGCGGCTGCGAGAAATCGAGCAGGGCACGCGGTCCTCCGGCGCAGACGCCCGGGGCACTGGGGCGTGGCGCCCCGTCGTATCTAGGTTCGTCGTGAATGAGCCTCGGATCGTCCATATATCCGGGGGCGATCGCAAAACCCATGCCGTTGCTGCCGCCGCGGATGCGGCGTTCGTCCCACATGCCACGGTCGGGGAGGTTGTCAACCGTGTCCAGGTAGAAAGGCGCGAGGGCCTCTGTAAGCGCCCCTTCGATATCGCCTGCGGCCTCGGCCGGCAGACAGACCGTCACCCATACGCCAGCCATCCACCCCTCCCTTGCCGTGTCGGCGAACAGCATGATTGCACGCGTGCCAGCGGCACGAGGACGCCCTGCGGGAGGTGCAGCCCGAAACCGCAACGAACAAATGTCCTCCGCCTGGGAAACAGACGCATCGTCGCAGCTCGCCAACATGTTTTCTCATCTGTTGCGGGAACGGCACCTGCCACCGTCGTGGAGTATCAACGCAGCGCGGGCAAGTGCCAGCCGCTGTCCCTGACTACGGCAAGCGACTCACTCAGTGAGTCTTTTCCAACCTCAGCTTGAAGCGTTGAGGTGGAGCGTGAGTATCGCCTGGACGAGGCTGGTGATGCGGGTGGTGCTGCACCGGAGCTTGCACAGGAGACGCCAGGACTTCAGGGAGGCCACGGCTTGCCGCCGACAGCCCGGATCTTGGCGTGGGAAACGTTGACGGCCTGCTGACCTGTGGAGAGCTTGTCCCGACGGCCGTGGTATGGCACACGTACCGTGCCGCCGGCGCCCTGGTAGCCCTTGTCGGCCCAGCAGCGAATCCCGGCTTCGGCCAGGGCGTCGACGAGACCGTGGGTGCGGGCCGCCTTGATGTCGTGGACAGAGCCGGGCAAGGCGGGTGAGGCCCAGAGCAGGTTGCCGAACGGGTCGGCGATGACCTGCACGTTCATGCCGTGCTTCTTGTGCTTGCCCGAGTAGTACGGCCGGTCGGCGGCGATCCGGTCGATGGGCAGCAGCGTCCCGTCGAGGATCACGAACGCCTTGCGCACTGCCACGCGGGAGGCTGCGGCGAGGCTGGGGGCGTGTGCAGCCAGAACCTCGACGGCCTCGACCACGTACCGATATGCGGTAGTGGTGCCGACACCGAAACCGGCGGCGAGCTGAGCGTAGGTGTGCCCGCATCGCAGGTGGGCCAGCGCCAGCAACGCCTGCCGACCCACCGGAAGCCGTCGCCACCGCGTCCCGCGCTCCCGACGCCGGGCAGACAGCAGCCTCGACAGGAACCGCAAGGCCGAGCTGGACAGATCGAGCCCTGATCGATGGACAAGCACGTGAAGCTCCCGGCGGGTATGTTGATCTTGGTCGACAACCCATATACCGGGAGCTTCACCTCTTCGTGTGTCCAGTCTCGCGTCAACTCACCCAGTCACCAGGAGGATTTGAAAGCGCTCATCGCTCAGCTGGTCGTCTTGACGGGTGCGCTGTTGCGCCCATGGCGTCGCCCGCTGAGCTCGGCGTCGAGCGTCTCCTGAGCTACGCGCATGGCCTCGGCGTATACGGGCGCCTGCAGTCGCTTCCACATCTCTTCCTCAGAGACGTCTTCAACGCAGCTGATTACCCACCAGATGTTGCCGAAGGGGTCCTTGATACGCCCTCCGCGCTGTCCGAAGGCGTCGTCCGCGAGCGAAGTGACGGCCTGGCCTCCGGCTGCGATGGCTCGTGAGAACGCCTCGTCCGCGTCGCCGACGAACACGCGCAGCAGGCTCGGCATGGGGGGCCAGTCAGCACGTCGGTCGAAGGCCAGCACGACGGTGTCGCCGACCCGGATCTCACCGTGGCCGATCAAGCCATCTTCGGTCGACACCCGCCCCAACTCCTCACCTCCGAACGCCTGGGTGACGAAGTCGAGGAAGGCCCCCGTGTCGTCGGTTACGACCCAGGGCGCAACGCTGGTGTAGCCCTCGGGAGCGGCGTTGGTCTGCTCGGGCATCGCGGTCCTCTCGCTGATGTTGGTCGTCAACAGCGACGCTAGG
Source organism: Streptomyces sp. NPDC091412 (assembly GCF_044756885.1). Taxonomy (NCBI): domain Bacteria; kingdom Bacillati; phylum Actinomycetota; class Actinomycetes; order Kitasatosporales; family Streptomycetaceae; genus Streptomyces; species Streptomyces sp. NPDC091412. The sequence continues at coordinate 2,653 of NZ_JBIVTV010000044.1, forward strand.
TGCGACATAGGCCAGTTACCGTCCTAGATCACGACCGGGCTTTGGAGCGCAACCGGTCCTTTCCTCACAACTGCTCGCGCTACTCCCGCTCCATCACTTGCCCCGACCTGGCCGCGTCACCTGAGGTTGGAAAAGGCTCAGTGCGCCGTCGGGGGTGGTCAGTTCGATCCGGCATCCGCAATGCTCACGGTCGTGGTCGGTGGGCTGTGCCTCCGCGTCGTGGTGGGCGATGAAGAGTTTCGCATCGTCGCCCAGCAGGCGGCCGACCTCGGTGACGGTCTCATGTGCGCTGGTGGGCAGCGGCGCCAGGCGCTGTGCTGCGGCCAGGAGGCGCGCGGCTTCTTCACCACCGGTCGGCACCGTGGTCGAAGCCGCCTGCCCCACGGACCCGAAGGTCATCTACGCCAGACCAATGCGGCCGGCTTCACCGCCGTCGTCCCTTCCGGCCTGCTCCATGTCGGGCGTCACGATGTCACCGCGCTCGGCCATTACGTCCAGATGTGCATCCAGCTTCTCCAGGGCGAGGCCTGGTGCGCGATCAGTAGCCGCCTCCCGGCCGCGGTGCGGTCCGGACTCCTGCGGGTGGTGCGCCCGCTGGCCGTCCTCGCACACCGGGTTCGGTCCGTCGGTGTCTTCCCGGTCGGCGTAGAGGTCCATGGTGGCGCAGGCTTGGTCGGCCGCCGCGGTGAAGGCGTCTGGGAGGCGCCGTAGCCGCTCTATCGAGGGCTTCCACATCCGTGCGGGACTTCCTCAAGGCCCGCAGCGCCGTCAGGTCAATCGCCTCCCGGGGCTCGGCCTCCGGCTCCTGGTCGCCGTGCTCGGGGTCGGCGGCCGGGGGCGGGGGCGGGAGCAGTTGCTCGGGCATCGCCGCCCACGACAACGAGCGGATCCTGGCGGACTTCCGGTTGTACCTGACCGCGACCCCGCGCATTCTGGCCTCGCCGCGGCCGCAGAAGGGCGCAGACGGCCAGGAGCTGGAGATCGCGTCCTGCGAGCTTTATGTAAAGCATCCGCCTTTCGAGGCAGCTTTAGCTACAGTCCTGCTCATTGGGGCAGCGTCCGCCTGCCGCCATCATCACGAGGGGGTCTGCACGCATGCGCGTTGTCGAGGGAACACCGCAGGAAATCGTGGAGTACGAGCGTCTTGCCGCTGGCAGCGTCTCCCAGACTGCATCAGCAGTGGACGCCGCGCCCTCCCCCGACGAGGCCACCGAGACGGAGGCGGACGATGAGGCGCCCACACTCAGCGGGTCGGCGCCCCTGCCACCCGCAGACCATGTCGCCTTGATGCAGTTCATCTACGGACGCGCGGGCAAGAACGACGAGCGCACCGTCCTGACCGAACGGTTCGTCATGAGGCTTCTGCAAGAGGAGGACGTTGTCGTGGCCTTCGGCCGCTCCTCCAAGACCTTCGACGGCCTCGCCGACTACCTGATGATCCGCGACGACGGCCCCCAGCGCTACGGAGCGGTCGCGTACCTGCGCCCCGGCAACGGAGGCATGACCGTACGACTCAGTCCCGACGACCTCGAGCGCCTCGGGCAGAAGGACAACCCCCGGGTCCAGTACCGCCACGTCGTCCCCTCCGACCCCTACAAGATCAACTGTCCCCTGGCCGACGAGGAAGCCTTCGACCTCGCCCTCGACCTGGTACGCGCCGCGCTGAGTGTCGTGCGCAGCGAATGATCCAGGCAACCGGCAACGAAGGCGAGGATGACGATCTGCAGGAGCTCGACGGCAGACGGAATCCCGCAGGCCGGATGTTCGTCCCGGCGTGGTGATAGTGCGCAACGCAGGCGTCCGCAGCGGACCCCGGCGGGTAGCCGTCCGTCCTCTTCGGCGCGGCGGGAGGCAGCGGGCGTCAGTACTGCGGGACACCCTCAACCACCCGATGCGGGCCCAGATGCCCGCGCATCCGGAAAAGGGAAAAAGCATGTGGAGTGCTCAGGACGTGGCGCGGGATCAGGTCCGGCGTCAGGCGAATGGCCTGGACGTCGCCGCCATTGCGGGAAAGGTCGCGGAGGCCGCTGTCCGTGAGCGGGAAACCGCGGAGCAGTTGAGGGGGAACGGTTCCTTCTACGAGTTCGAGATGGACCGGGAGCGGTCGGCTGCCATCTGGCTGGCCCAGCACGCCGAGTGGCGACGCGTCAGGGACTTGATGGCTGCAGTCGGTTGGAGCGTGTATGAGCCGGAACAGGATGCCCAGGGATCGGTGTGGGCTCGCGAGCGTGAGGAACGGTTTGCTGGTGCTCTTGCGGCACAGGCCGCCTTCGGGGAACGGCGGCAGGAGGAAGAGGACGAACTGCGCGCGGAGGTCCGGCTGTCCGCCGCGTCCAGTCGGCTGATCCGGGTGGTGGCCAGCCGGCGGGGGCTGCACCCCTCTCAGGTCCTGGCCCAGCTCGCCGAGCAGATCGTCGTGGGCGAGGACGGTACGGTGTCCGTCCCGCCCTTCACGCCGTCCCTGTGATTTCCGAAGCGAGTGGAAAAGGCGGGCGGATCCTGGTGACCGTACCGACCCTGGACCTGCTCGCGCAGACCGCCCAGGCGTGGCGGTTGGCGGGCCACCGGGCGCAGATGGTGGCGGTGTGCTCGCTGGAGAACAACCCGGTGCTCAACTCACGGGGGTACGCACCACCACCAACCCGATCCAGCTTGCCCTGTGGGCGGGATCGGGGCCGGTGGTCGTGTTCGCCACATACGCCTCCCTGGTGGACCGCGCGGAGCCGGTTCCGTCGCAGTGTTGGCGCTCTTTGAAAATGGCTCTGACCGCGATTCCGTGAATGATCTCGGTGCTGCGGCAGGCTGCCGCCGAATCGGTCTTACCTCTCGACCGCGCTGACTAGGTGGCATGTCGCCTGCCCAGCCGTCAGTCTGATGTTTCACCCATCACGGGTGCGGTGCAGGCGGCTTGACGCCTTGTGGTTCCGCGGCGGCAGCGCGGGCGAGCGCCGGATTACGGATGAGGCCCTTGCCTTCGGCAGGATGGGCGCATGACCGAGATCCGCACACCCCGCCTCCTCCTCCGTACCTGGCACGATGACGACCTCGCGCCGATGGCGGACATCAACGCGGACCCACGGGTCATGCGCTGGATCGACGACGGCTCGGTGCGCGACCTGGACCACACGGGCGAGGACATCGAGCGGTGGGAGGAGGAGTGGGACGAGGAGGGCTTCGGGCTCTTCGCCGTCGAGCTGCTGGCCTCGGGCGAACTGATCGGCTTCACGGGACTGTCCGTGCCCGAGTTCCTGCCGGAGGTGATGCCCGCCGTGGCGATCAGCTGGCGGATCGGCTCACAGTTCTGGGGCCAGGGATACGCGTCCGAAGCCGCCCACGCCACACTGGAGTTCGCTCTCCAGGACCGCGGCCTGGACCGCGTCATCAGCATCAACCGGGTGGGTGACAACGCCTCCGAGAACGTCATCCGCAAGCTCGGCATGGCGCCCGAGCGGGAGACGGCACACCCGGTGTACGGCTACCCGCTGCGCGTTCACGCCATCGACCTCACCGAGTTCCAGGCATGAACCGGCCGAGCCGTCGATCACCACAAAACAGCCGACCATTGTTCCTACGTCCCCGAGCGTATTAATCGCGACGGTACGGACACCCAGGGGCGGATGGTGTCTTCCCGTCGCGGACCTCCGCTTTCACGGAACTGCGGCCAGAGCCATTTTCAAGAAGCCCCATCAGCAGTGGAAGCAGCGCCCTCCCCCTGGTGTGCGGCGGGCGCCGGTGGTGCCGGCGGCGCGAGCAGCCGGTCTCGGCACCCTCGCCGGCCTCGGCTTCCGCGGCCTGGACAACGACATACGTGACCCCGTGATCATCACCGGCTCCACAGCCAGCCGCGCTCACGAGCTCACCCCAGGCCAGAAGGATGCCAGCCGCGTCCTCGCCGTCGGACGTGCACCGGTCGAGCACGGCTTCGCCCACCTCAAGATCTGGCGGATCCTCACCAAGCTCCGCACCGACCCCGCCCGCGCCACCCATCTCCTGCGCGCCCTGCTCGTTCGATGCCTAGCATCCGATGTCGTGCCGTGCACCGGATGCAGAACATCGTGCGGTCCACTCGGTGGACGATGCCCGGCATCGTCACCACAGCCAGGCGGTGGAGTGCCGCACCCGGGACAGGGCGCGCGCGTCGCGGCGCGCGGCCGCGTTGCCGATGCGGTTCTGCCGGGACCGGGGCCGGCGCGACTGCCCGGCGACGAAGCGGCGGCGTCCGGCGTCCTGGAGCCGCCTGCGCTGCTTGCGCAGCTCCCGCTTCTTGTCCCGGTCGTTCTTCGGTGTCCGGGGCCGCTTCCAGATCGGCTCCCACGGCGGAGGCTCGTCGAGCACGGCGGCCCACTCCTGGGCGGCTTCGCGGGCGCGGGCGAGGGCGTCCTCGAGGCTGGGTTCTTCCGGGGTGCTCACGCGACTCCTCCTGTGGTCCGGCCCGGCGCCGGCTGGGCGCCGGGCCGCGGGGTGTGCGGCGGCGGGGCCGTCGCCGGGGTGGGCTGTGGTCGGGGGCCGTGGGCGACGGCGCGGTCCCGGATGCCGTCCTGGAGCTTGGCGGCCATCTTGGCGGCGGCATCGAACGTGCGGCGGGTCTGTGCTCCACCGTGGCGACGTCGGTCGTCTGCTCCTGGCCCCGGCTCGCCTTCCGGTCCGAGCGGAACGGCCGCGGGCGGGGCCTCGGGGCGGCGGGCGCGGCGACGGGGTGCGGCCGGGTCCGGGAGCCCAGGCGGTGCGCGCGGCGTACCGCGTGAACCTGGGCGGTCAGCGCGCCGGCAGCGAGGCGGGCCCGATCGTACGGGGACTTCGTGCGGGCGCGGGTCAGCGGGCGCAGCACGGCCTGGTCCTCGGTGTCGCGCGGGTACAGCGTGCGGAGGTCGGCGGTCATCATCCGTCGGCCGGCCGGGCGGGCGGGCGGGTGTAGTCGTCGACGGCGGCCTGCACGATCTGTTCGTCCAGTCCGGGCCGGTGGGGTCGGCCGCGCAGGGCGTAGACGAGGTGGCGGCGGGCTTCGGTGAGCAGGTGCCGGCGCTTGAACGCGCCGCGCATCACGTACAACACGGCGACGGTGTCGACGACGGCCAGCGCTATGTCGACGACCGGCCGCACCCGTGCCCACACCGCCGCGGCTGCCGCCCGTGCCCGCTGTGCCAGCCGGTAGGTAGTGCAGGCGCCGAACGCCCGGATCGCTGAGGCCCGCCACCGCTCGCGCAGCTCAGAGAGCAACCGGGGCACCTTGCGCTTCGGTGGGCGCGTCCGGTCGGCGGCCTGCTGGTCCAGCGCGTAGGCGGCCCGCTCCCCCGGCGGGTGCCCCTGCCGCTCTTCGTAGTCGGCCACGAGGAGGGACAGCGCGTCCTCGATCTGCTGGCGGCGGGTCGACTGCCAGCCGATGAGCCGCTGGTCGATGCCCGCGATTTCCATGACCGGTCGTCGGCCGGGTGTCACCTCGCGCGGCTCCCACGCCCATCCGAGCCGGGCGGACACCTCCTCCATGACGTACAGGGAGTAGAGGGTGCCGGCGGCGACGATGTGCTCCAGCATCGAGTCCGCCGACAGGTTGCCCCACGTCCCTTGTCGTCCGGCCACCGGGCACGGATCGACACCACCGCGTGATCGTGGAGCAGAGGCTTCCCGGCTCTGGACTCGTAGTGCCGGAGCACCGCGACGATCAGCCCGTCCCGGATCGGGGGCACGGTGCTTGCCGCCGCTCCCCCAACGGATCTGTGCGACTGACTCCCCCAGCCACGCCGGCGTCTTGTCCCGGGCGATGTCCTGGCACAACTCCAGCACCAGGCGGTCCTCCTCACCAAGCAGCGCCCACGCGATCTGTGCCGTCGACGGCGCCCGGAACACCAGATCCACGGCCAGCCAGGGCGAGCGCTCCTTGGCCTTCTCGGTCTTGGGTGACTTGTTGTGCTCGATGGGCCTGCCCAGCACGATCGCGCGCCGCGCCTTCGCCGGATCGTCGCCCGCCTCCAGGCGCTCGCGCTCGATCCGGTCGGCGTCCGGGTGCCGGCCTTCGCCCAGGAGCAGTTCGGCCTGACGCTCGGTCACCACGTCCCCGGCCGCCAGGCCGACCGCAGCCAGACCCCGGTCCGTCCAGAACCCGGGCGGGGCACCGGCCTCATCCTGAGCGGCGCGCAGCGGCGTGCCCGCAGGGCGCTGGCCGTCGCCGGCCATCACGCCGTGGCAGTAGTACGGCCGGCCATTTGGGCCGATCTTCGCCTCGCTGAGCGTCCAGTCATGGGACCTGGCCCGTGACCTGCGTAAAAGTGTGATCGGGGATGCTTGCCGCCGGGCGGGAGGCCATCACCAGATCTTTACCGCAGCGCCCGCCAGGCGGGCCGTCACGGCAGCACGAGACAGTAAGCAGTTGGGGTGTCCACAGTCCCGCACATGGATATCACCAGAACCGGAATGCCCTGCGCTCTCTGCCAAACGCCTACCAAGGAGTGGGTGTACCTTACGCCGACGGATGCTGCGGTGGCGGAGCGGTCAACCGATCCGCCACCGCAGCACACCGTGTGTCAGCCGGTTCTGTTGATGTACGCAGTGGTGAGCCGAGCGGCTTCCCGTCAGGCGCTGCTGTGGTGCGGTAGAACACCGTGACGGTGTACTTGGTCAGCTGCTGGAGCAGCCCGCCCTCGCCGGTCAGCTGCAGGCCCTCGGCCTGGGCCCGGCTCACCAGCTCGTCGATCAGCTGGTCGTCCACGGCCTTCGCCGACACAGCCGCTGCCGTCACAGCCGCTGCCGACTCGGCAGCCTCGTGCCCGGCCACGTTCTCACTGGTCATCGGCGCGTCTTCCATGATCGGGGTTACACCGAACGGTTTGCAGTCCCCGCCCGCAGCGTCACCGCGTCACATCCTCACTGTCAGGTGTGACGGTTTGTTCGGCCCAGATGGTCTTGCCGGTGGGGGTATGGCGGGTGCCCCAGCGGTCGGCGAGTTGGGCGACGAGGAGGAGGCCGCGTCCGCCTTCGTCGTAGACGCGGGCGCGGCGCATGTGGGGGGTGGTGCTGCTGGTGTCGGAGACTTCGCAGATGAGGGTGGTGTTGTGGTGGATCATGCGGAGCTGGACGGGGGGTTTGCCGTAGCGGATGGCGTTGGTGACGAGTTCGCTGACGATGAGTTCGGTGATGAAGGCGGCGTGGGTCAGTCCCCACGTGGTGAGCTGGGCGGCGGCGTTTTGGCGGGCGTGGGCGACGGCGGCGGGGTGGGGTTGCAGGTCCCAGGCGGCGACGCGGTCGGCGCTGAGGGCGTGGGTGCGGGCGATGAGCAGGACGATGTCGTCGTCGGGGCGGTGGGTGAGGGTGGCGGTGAGGACGTGGTCGCAGACGGTGTCGAGGGTGTGGGTGGGGCGGACGAGGGCGGCGAACATTTTGTCGAGGGCTTCGTCGATGTCGTGGTCTCGGGGTTCGAGGAGGCCGTCGGTGTAGAGGGCGAGCAGGCTGCCTTCGGGCAGTTCGGTCTCGGTGGCCTCGAACGGCAGGCCGCCCAGGCCGAGCGGGGGGCCGGCGGGGACGTCGAGGAGGTAGGCGGCGGCGTCGGGAGTGACGACGGCGGGCGGGGGGTGGCCGGCCCGGGCGAGGGTGCAGCGGCGGGTGACGGGGTCGTAGACGGCGTAGAGGCAGGTGACGCCGATGCCGCCGGCGCCTTCGGGGGCGCCTTCGGGGGTGGCTTCGTCGGCGGAGAGGCGGATGACGAGGTCGTCGAGGTGGGTGAGCAGTTCGTCGGGCGGCAGGTCGACGTCGGCCAGGGTGCTTACCGCGGTGCGCAGCCGGCCCATGGTGGCCGAGGCGCGGATGCCGTGGCCGACGACGTCGCCGACGACGAGGGCGACGCGTGCGCCTGACAGCGGGATCACGTCGAACCAGTCGCCGCCGACGCCGGCCAGGGGGTCGGCGGGCAGGTAGCGGGAGGCGATCTCGAGGGCGGCCTGCTCGGGCAGGGTCCGCGGGAGCAGGCTGCGCTGCAGGGTCATGGCGGTGGTGCGTTCGCGGGTGTGGCGCCGGGCGTTGTGGATGCTCAGGGCGGCCCGGGCGGTGAGCTCCTCGGCCAGCTGCAGGTCCTGGGGGGTGAAGGGGGCGGGGTTGTGGTGGCGGCTGAAGAGGGCGGCGCCCAGGGTGGTGCCCCGGGCGCGCAGCGGCACCACCATGAGCGAGTGCGTGCCCCACTCGCTCATCCGGGCCGCTCCCGGGTCCTCGCCGGCCCACCGGGCCAGGGTGGGGCCGGTCATCTCGTAGAGCGCCCCGCGGTCCTGTGCCAGGCATTCGGCCACCGGGGACAGCGCCGGGTAGGTGCTGGACTCGCCGACGGCGACCGGGGACTCGGGGCTTGTTTCCAGGACGGAGCGCACGGCGGCGCGGCGCATGGTGACCGGCCCGGCCGAGGCGGTGGCGTCCGCCCCCTCACCGCGCGCGGGGAGCAGGTCGACGGCGGCGAAGTCCGCGAGGCGGGGGACGGCGACGTCGGTGAGTTCCTGGGCTGTACGGGCGATGTCCAGGGTGGTGCCGATACGGGCGCCGGCCTCGTTCAGCAGCATCCGCTCCCTCTCCGTGTGCTCCTCGTGCCCCTGGCAGGCGGTCAGGCACACGCCCCGCAGCCGGCCCGTTCCGTCGCGCAGCGCGGTCAGCGACACCGGCCGGCCGCTTTCCGGGCCGTCAGCGCATCCGGCGTGGGCGGCGGGGAGGAAGGCCTCGGTCCACTGCGGCCCGCCGTCCTGCAGCACCCGGCGCATCCGATCCTGGATCTCCTCGCCCACGGGGTGCGGCACGATGTCCGCCAGGCGCAGCCCGCGCATCTCGGCCTCGGTGAGCGAGAGGGCGCGCTCCATGCCGGTGTTCGCCGCGATGAGCCGCAGATCCGTGCCGAAGACGGCCAGGGTGCAGGGGGACTGGGCGAACGCCCACTCCTTCAGCTCCCTCAGCCCGCCCGGCTCCTCCTCCTGCCCCCGCTCGCCCGGTGCGCCAGGTGTGTCTTGCGGGCGGTTTTCGGGGTGCGGCGGCGGGCTGGTCACGGCGCAGAGAAGGAGCCACTCGGTGGCCGCACCGCCGGCGGGGGTGCGGCGGTGGGCGAGCAGGCGCTGTTCGAGGCGGCGGCCGTCCTGGTGGCGCAGCACCACGGTGCCGTTCCACCGGTCCTTGCCGGCCGCCTGGTGCGAGGCCGCCCGGCGGGCGGCCTCGCCGGTGTCGCCGGCGAGCAGGCGGGCGGCAGGGCGGCCGATGATCTGTGAGGGCTCGTAGCCGAGCAGGCGCCGGGCGCCCTCGCCCCACCCCGTCACGATGCCGTGTTCGTCGACGGTGGCCGTGGCCGTGACGGTGGCGGTGCGGGGCGGCTCGGGCGGGGTGTCCGCCTCGCCCGGCCGTTCACCAGGAGGAGTGGGAGGGTGCTCCATCGGCGCTCATCTCGCCTCGCTCGTTCCTCGACCGCTGTTCCCGGGGGAACCTCCGCTGTCAGGGCCCTACTGACAAGCATGATCCTGCGGGGCAGGAAGCACCAGCACGGTGCTCGGTGAGGTGCCCGGGCCAGGCCGGGGGCACGGACCGCCGCCGGTGGGCAGTGCGCTGTGTGCGGGGCCGGGCGCCGAGGGTGTTCCGCACGCCACCAACATCGGCAGATAACGGAAATTTCAGGAAATGTGCGACGGCGTGGAACCGGCCTGGGCCTGCCTGTGTCCGTTAGGGGCAAATGCCCACATTTAAGGCATCTGTGTGATTCCGAAGGTGTGGGCCGGGACGACCGGACCGATGCGCCGAAGGAAAGCCGCCATGAGCCTCGCACCCGCCCTGTACGCCAAAGCCCCCACCCCCACCCCCTCCCCCGCCTCTGCCTCTGCCTCTGCCTTCGCGTGCGGGCCGGCCGCGCTGGCCCCGCGTGAGCGGGAGGCGCTGCAGCACATCGCCGCCGGGCGCACCTACGTGCAGACGGCCCGGCGCATGGGGCTCTCGAAACACACCGTCGATGCGTATCTGCGCCGGATCCGGGCCAAGCTCGGCATCAGCAGCACCGCCGAGCTCACGCGCCTGGCCGTCTCCCTGGGCCTGTGACGCCGCGTTTCGGACCGGGCGGGGGGTCGTGAACTGCTCGTTCCGCGCGCGCTTGGCGAGTCGGCACGAGCGGTGAGGATGATCGCGGCAAAGGTGCGGCCTGCGTCGGCCAGATGCCCGCCGGGCCTCGTCCCGCGCCGCTCCAGGTTCTCGTGAACGCTGTCGATCAGGCGGGAGTCATCCACCGCGGCGTGGGTGGTGGCCACGTTCACCACCAGGCGGGGCAGGCCGTCCTCGCAGGTCTCGCTGCAGTGGACCTTGCAGCCGTCCCGGACCATGCCGCGTTTGCCGCCGCGGCGGGCTTCCACATCGTGGGGGTTGATCAGCCGGTCTCGGCCCGGCGGGAGGTCCTGGTCCTTGCCCTCCCGCGAACCCCACCAGATCCGGATGCGCAACGGGCTGGAGCAGCGGACCGCGAACGGGCAGCGGCGCTGCGCGATCCGGGCCGGCATCGAGGCCACCCTCTCTCGAAACGTCCGCACCTGCGGCCTCGGTCCGCGGTTGAGCGACCTCCCGCCGGGCGGACGCCGGGTCTTCATCAGCGGGGGCGAGGACGGGCATCAGCGTGTGACACCGGTCTTCCAGGGATCACTTCGAACCGGCGGTGCATCCCGGCATGGCCGCTGGAAAGCGGCAGGTGCCGGCCGGTCGTAGGTGCCGGCTGGGAGCGCACCGCCGTCCTCGGAGTAAACCGCCGCCCTCGGAGCAAAGGGGGCGCCCTGCCCGGCCGGTCGTGTCTTGCTCATGTGCAAAACAACAACCCCGACGGGGTCCGGGCGGCTGGTCCGCCTGGCACGCCGGCCGTGGGGAAGGCCCGACCCCCAGCGGGCGCTGGGTGATCCAAGAAGCGAACGCCGGCAGCCGGAAGGCGGCAGGAGGCCGGGGCCGCGAGCCGGGACCTCCCCCGGCGGTTCCCGCATGACTGGCCGGACAGGGGCCGGTGCCCGGGCCTGAGGACGTGGATCGGGTGAGCCTGCGAGGACTCGATGGACGACGGCCCCAAAACCGAGGGACGAGGGGGACGCCATGGCGGCACAGACGAGGGGGGCGGCACAGGTCGTCCCGCCCGTCGTCGGCGTGGTGAACGGACCCGAGGACGGCGTCACCGACCGGGCCACGATCGGCCGGCGGGCGGTCGAGAACGGCGTACGGCGTCTGCGACAGCAGATCTTCGCGGCGCGCAGGCAGGGAACTGCCCGCGCACCCTCGTGGCTTGAGCCCTCGGGGCTTGCTCGAGCCGGTTGCCCGGAAAGCGGGCACGGCCGGTTCCGGGGGGCGGCAGCGCCGTAATGCACGGCCGGTTCCGGGGGCGGCAGTGCCGTAATGCACGGCCGCTACCCGGCTGGAAGCCCGTGTTCACGGCGCTGGAGGGCCGGCTGACCTGTTGGCTGCTCAACGCCGCGCATCTGCGCGATGTGCCGGGCCGCAGGACGGACGTGGCCGACTCGGTGCGGGTCGCCCGGATCACGGAGTGCGGTCCGGTGCGGCCGTCGTTCGTACCGGTGCAGGAGTTGCGTGAGTTGCGGGATCCGGCCCGGGCGCGGAACCGCCGCCGCGCAGGAGCGGGTCGCGGTTCACCAGGCCGTCCGCCGGTTCGCGCACGCCGCCGCGGCGAGTGGGCCGGTCCTGGATGCCGACCGGCTCTCCTGCCTCCGCCGCGTCCGGATCGCCCGGCACGGCGTGCCGTCCCGGCGCGACACCTCCAGGCGCTCGCCGGCCAACGCCTGGAAGGAGGCCGGCCAGGAGGCGCGGTCCCGTCTGCTGCCGCCCCGTTCCGGCCGGGACTGGCCCCGAGCGGTCAAGAAGGCGATGCGGTGGCTCATCCTGAGGACTCGGAGCGGGCGCAGCGAGGTCGAGCCGGGGCGACGGGCGCACAACCGGACCGCCAGACAGGGCGAACACCGGGGCGCCGGCAGGCCCGTGCCGCGCGCTCAACCGCCTTGGCCTTACAACTGGTCCCCCGTGCGGGGTGTTTCCGGAGGATGCGGCCCGCCACCGTCCTTGATGTCCTGCTCGCAGGTTCGTCCGTGGTAGGACTGGTCATTGGGTATCAAGAGCACTCCGGCAACCTGCTCAGGGTGCTCGACGGCGAGCCAGTCGTCGCCCGTGTGGGGATCGTCCGGCCCGAACGCCTGGGACGAATAAACCGTCTGACACCCCAACGCCACGCGCTCCTTGTCGACCGCGCAGGCATCCACTGCAGGGCCGTGTGTGCCGGATGCCTCGTCGAGGCCGTCGAAGTGGTAGTGGAAGTGGACCCGGTCACCTCTGGAGGGCACTTGCGGGTGGGGCTCAAGGCGCCAGTCAACGACCTCGGCGGTGACGCCGAGAGGCTGCCCGGACGTGTCCTCGACCTGCACCCTCACACCGGCCTCACCGCGCTTCGCCGTCGTGTCGGTGCAGCCCCAGAGGGAAGAGCAGCCGGACAGGGCGAGAATCACCAGAGCCAACGGGGCACCGGCACGTACCCGTGCGGGGAACACTGGGATGACCTCCGGTCGGGGTGGGGCGGAGCAGTGTATCCCGGGGCCTGGCAGCTGCGGGTGATGGCGGCGAGCGCCTGCGGCGGTGAAGCCGAAACGCAGAGGAGCCCGTGAACTGGGCGGGCATGGACAGCCACTGCCGCCACTGCCACTGCCACTGCCACTGCCACTGCCACCAGCCTCATCGACTACCGCCGGCCTCATCGACTACCGCCGGCTCACCAAGTGAAGCAACGTCTGAAGCAACTGCACTGGCCGCGGCCCTCCCAGGTATTCACCGGGGACGTCACCAAGCCCGCCGGACCGGCCAAGGGCATCCGGTACCGCGCCTGCGTCGTCATCGGCATCTTCAGCCGCTGCATCGTCGGCCACACGGTGGAACCGGCCGAATCAGCCGACCGCGCCGAGGAGTTGATCCGCGAGACCATCGACCGCAACGGCATCGTGCCCGAGACCGCGCACGCCGACCGCGGCACCTCGATGACGGGCAAGAAGGTCTCCCGGCTGTGATCGGCCTCGGCGTGACCAGGAGCCGCTCACGCCCCAGGACCAGCAACGCCAATCCCTGCAGCGGGAGCCGCTTCAAAACCGGGTCCACTTGTCGCTGAAGGTGTCCTTGCTGATCTCGCAGGAGGCGATGGTGTGGCCGCCCGACGCGGTGGACTGCGAGATGACCCTGCCGTTGACCTTCAACCGGCAGGTGACATGGCCGCCCCCCTGAAGCTGCGCGGTGATCGCGTAGTGCTGCGGGTCCTCGAGCGGCCTGGTCACGCTCATCGGCACCGTGCCCCGGGCCAGGGACCCGGCCGGACCGTACTGCACGACGGCGCCACTGGTGCCGGTGACGACGTAAGTGACGGTCTGCGGCGCCTCCTTCCGGGGGGCGGACTGCGAGGCGGAGGCCTTGGAGGCGTTGCCGGCGTCCGGGGATGCGGCGGCCGGGCTCCTGGCAGTACCGCTGCTGGACCTGCCGCCGGTAGCAGCGGTGATCGCGCCGGCGATGACCAGGAGGCCGACGACACCCAGGCAGCCGGCCCCGGCGCAGGTCTTGCCCTTGCTCTTCTTCCTGGGAGGTTCCGGGGCCTGCGGCTGGAACGGCAGCTGCGGCCGGCCGGGCTGCCGGCCCCGAGAAGGCGTGGACATGCGCGGGTACCCCCATGTGGTGGCGTGCGGAAGGGGACGGGATGAGACGGAATTCGTACGGGAGCATGTCCTGGTAGTGCGTGCGCACGTGCCGCAGACAGCGGGCCTCGCGGTGGAAACCGGGCATCGCCTGCATCACCGCCGGGCACAGCAACTCCGAGTGGCTGAGCTTCGGGGGCCGCCCGGGCAGACGCATGATCCCAGCCCGCTCACCGTCGATCTTCACGTGCAGTGCGGTCACGAGGGTGTTCAGGTCAGCTGTCGCAACGGATCTTGAACACCCTCTCGTGCCCGCGGGCATGTGGACCGGCTCGTCTAGGAGTACACCCAGCTCTGCGAGTACGACGAGGACTGCGAGGACGACCAGTCCGACGAGGTCGAGTAGGAGCTGTAGTTCGGCGTAAGCGTGTAGGACGTGGACTGCGAGGACGACGAGGACGACGAGTCCGAGGAGTCCGAGGAGTAGTTGATGTCATTGGCGTAACCGCTGACGGTCTTGGCCTCCTGCTGGGGTGCTTGCGTGGCCACCGCGCTGGTCTGGGCCGGAGCGGCGAACGCGGCGGTGGGGATCAGCGCGCCTCCCGCGGCCAGGGCAGCGGAAGCGGTGAGGATCGCCAGACGCCGTGTACGAGGTGTGCGGGCCATGGTCAATCTCCTTGGTGAGAAATGGTGGGAAAGGAATGTGCCGAAACGGTCCTGCCGGTTCTCCGGCGGGGCGGCCGCGGGACACACGTCCCGTCAACACCGTCCGGACCATCCGGGTGGTCCACCTGTTCTGCGTGAACCCGTGCCTCAATTGACCCCGGCCCGACGCACCGCGTCATGTCCCTGGGATTCGGGGCTTGACAAACATCCCCGGCCCACCGACCCTCCCCCCCCCCCCCCCGGGGGTGGGGTGCACCGCGTGTCAGGGCGGCGTGGGAACGGCGATCCGCCTCTTGGGGACCGTGCCGGTGGGTCCCTTCGGGAGGGGTCGACGAGCCGGGCCTCGCGCGGGTACTCGTGCGGGTACTCGTGCGGGTATTCGCGCGGCGCGCGACCGGGTCGCGGACGGATACTCGCGCGGCGCGCGACCGGGTCGCGGACGGATACCCTCAACTCCCCGGCGGCAAAGGGGTGCTCGGACGGAACCGTCTCGGTCTTTCGCGGGTGGACGCTGAAGCCGCCGCGGATGATGAGGTCCTTCCTGCGGCCGAGGGTGGAGAAGTGGCCGTCGTCGCCGGTGCGGAGCCGGCCCTCCACGACTCTCCGCGGCCGCATCGGGGCGTCCCGGCCCGGCCGGCCGCTGGGGCACGGACCTTGACCTGGCACTTCCCGGCTCGGTGGCCCTGGCGCGACGCGCTGGAACAGCTGTGGAGGGCAGCCGGCCACCGCCTGCGCACCCGACCGACCGCCTGCCTGCCTGCCCGCGCGGTCGCCTCGGGGCCGCCGAGCGCGGACATGAGGCGACCGGCCCCCTGCCTGCCCGCGACGTGAAAGACCTCGCAGAACCCGCCACCAAAGGAGCCATCCGGAAATGCCCCCTGCCCGGATGCGGGATATCCACCCGGAAACCGATCACGTCACGTGATCAGGCATCACGCGGTGGATCCAGGCTGAACGGCCGGGTTCTGGAACGCCATGAGCGCGGCGAGGGCGTCCCTGTCCGCCCGGGGGCGGATGGTCGGGCCGCCCTCCGCTTCCCGCGTGGGTGGCGGGCATCCGGCCGGCGCGCCCGCGGGCACCACGCCGTCAAGGAGGGCGTGGGGAAAACAGGCCGGCGGTATGGGCGCGCGCCCAACCGGTTTTCGAAGCCGCACCCTGCCCTCGCCGGCATCCGGCGCCGTTGACGCGCCCGCCCTTGCCCACCGGCCTGTCCTCGGCCCGGCAGCCGGCAGAACGTGCCGGCACACAACTGTCGGCGGCCATGGAGATGCCCGGGTGGGCCGCCGGCGGATCTCCCGGTCCGCGGCCGTCAGAAATCCATGCTGGTGGCCACGGTGTTCCCGGTCCGAGGGGCCAGTTCATCCGAGGGGCCAGTTCATCCGAGGGGCCAGTTCATCCGAGGGGCCAGTTCAAGGGGGCCACCCCCTTGCCCGCGAGGGCCTGGGGCCGTGGAGCACACACGTCATGACCCGGCAGCCGCAGTGCCGGCCGGCTGCGGCCGTCCGCGGGTACCGGACCGGTATGCCCGCGCGATGTGCTCGACGGGTCACGGTCCCGGCGTTGCCGGTCAGCACATGAGCACATAGGCCGGTGCCCCGCCGATCCGGCGCAGGGCGGTGTCCAGGCAGGCCGCAGCATGAGCAATGAGTTCGGGCGGCGGATCGGGCGCGACCGGCGTGCCCAGGGTGCAGTCCCAAACCGGGATGACCACCCGGAATCCCCCGACGGCGGTGACGGGCTGTGAACGCGCCCCACCTCGTCGCCCTCGTCCACGCCGGAACCCGCTTCGCAGGCGGTCAGCTCGCAGGCGGTCAGCTCATCGAACGCCTGCACCCTCTCACGGCATGCACAACCTCGACCCTCTCACGGCATGCACAGCCTCGACCGATCCACGGCAATGACCGTTTCCCGGCGCTCGCGCTTTCCCGCTCCTGACCCCGACACCGCCGCGCGGAACACGCGGAACATACGCGGGCTGCACCCGTTTCGGGTGACTTGCCGTTCTTCGGGCGATATGCGATACGTGGAGAGAGCCCTTCGCCGAGGAACCCCTGCTGGCCGTCCTGGAAGAGGAGTGCCATGTCAGGAGCGCAAGAGGCCGCCGGGCGCGTGATCATCGGACGTTACCGGCTTCTGCGTCGGCTCGGTACCGGCGGCATGGGACGCGTGTGGCTGGCGTACGACCAGGAACTGGCGTGCGAGGTCGCACTCAAGGAGATCATTCTGCCGCCGGACGTCCCCGAAAGCGAGGTGCGCTCCCGCATCGCGAGGGCCCGCGGCGAGGCCCGGCACGCCGCCCGGCTGCGCAACCATCCGCATGTCGTCACCGTGCACGACATCGTGGAAGAGGGCGGCCTGCCGTGGATCGTCATGGAGTTCGTGCCCGATGCCATGGATCTGGAGGCGGTGGTGCGCGAGCGGGGGCCGCTGCCGCCCGGCAACGTCGCCCGGATCGGTCTGGCGGTCCTCGACGCCCTGCTGGAGGGACACCGGCTCGGCGTCCTGCACCGGGACGTCAAACCGGCCAACATCCTGCTCACCCGCCCGGGACCCCAGCCCACCTGCCCGACGGAGGGCGGCGGCCAGGTAATGCTCACCGACTACGGCATCGCACTGGAGCCGAGCTCCGGGGAGGACCGCCTGACCGCCACCCTGGAAATCCTCGGAACGCCGCGCTTCATGGCCCCGGAACGGGCCAACAGCCAGCCGCCCACCCCCGCCGCCGACCTGTTCTCACTCGGGGCCACCCTGTACTACGCCCTCGAGGGGGCCGGCCCCTTCGACCGCGACACCGCCCTCGCCACGCTGAGCGCCCTGCTGTTCGAGCCCCCCAGCCCGCCGCGCCGGGCGACGGAGCTGACCCCGGTCCTCGCCGGGCTGCTGGCCAAGGACCCCGCGGACAGGATGGATGGCAAGGAAGCCGCCCGGCTGCTCGCCTCCATCGCCGACCAGCCCCACCCGCCCCCTTCGCAGCAACCGGCTCCCCCACCAAAGGTGCCGCCGCCCGAGCAGCCCCGCGCCTCGAAACCGCCGCACCCCCGCGAATCCGCCCCGCCGACCGAGATCCTGCCGCCGGCCGAGCCGGACGAACCGGCCGGCCCGCCCCTGCAACCGCCGCCGCACAAAGGAGACGAGACCCGGGGCCGGCCCCGCCCGCCGCGGCCCGGAAACCGGCGGGCCAGGCTCATCGCGAAAGTGGCACTGGTGGCGCTTGCCGCAGCGGGCGCCGGCATCTACCTGGCACAGTCCCGCTCCTCCGGTCCCGAACCCACCGCACCGTCCGTGTCCTCGATCCAGGTCGGCAACTCCCCGGGCGGGGTAGCGGTCTCCCCCGACGGACGCCGCGCCTACGCAACCAACTACTTCGGCCCGGCCTCGGTATCGGTGATCGACACCGCCACCAACCGCACCATGGGCCACCCCATTCCCGTCGGCGACAAGCCACAGGGGGTGGCCATCTCCCCCGACGGACGCCGCGCCTACACCGCCAACTCCGGCTCCGCCTCGGTATCAGTGATCGACACCGCCACCAACCGCACCATGGGCCACCCCATCCATGTCGGCGACACCCCGCAAGGCGTGGCCATCTCCCCCGACGGACGCCGCGCCTACACCGCCAACGCCCGCTCGAACACAGTGTCCGTGATCGACACCGCCACCAACCACACCGTGGGCCACCCCATCCCCGTCGGCCACACCCCCGTCGCGGTGGCCATCTCCCCCGACGGACGCCGCGCCTACACCGCCAACGCCGGCTCGGACACAGTGTCCGTGATCGACACCACCACCAACCACACCGTAGGCAACCCCATCCACGTCGCCGGGTA
>NZ_JBIVTV010000044.1:20881-22158 GCF_044756885.1 Streptomyces sp. NPDC091412
CGGACGCCGCGCCTACACCGCCAACGCCGGCTCGGACACAGTGTCCGTGATCGACACCACCACCAACCACACCGTAGGCAACCCCATCCACGTCGCCGGGTACCCGGTATGGATAGCACTCTCCCCCGACGGACACCGCGCCTACGCAGCCAACTCCGGCTCCGCCTCCATATCCGTGATCAAACTCTAACCCCCCACTCCACCCGCGAACGGCAAAACCAAACCAGCTCCGCCCGCGAACGGCAAAACCGAACCGGACACAGCAAACCGGACACCTACTTTCCCCTTGGGGCGGCAAACCCGAGCCGACCGCGGCGAGCCGGAGACCTTCGGCCGCCGGGCAGACACGACCGCAGCCCGACACCACCGGCCACCACCCCACCACATACCCCCCACCAAGCCATTGACCAGGGAAAACAAAGAGATTGACAGCAGTCCAGCCACACCACCAAGCTGAAATACCAAACCGGCAAACAAGGAGCAATCCATCCCAAACCAGAGGGAGAGCATCATGGCAACAAACACCCGCAAACACATCCGACACCTAGCCGGCGCGCTCTGCATCGCCGCACTCCTCACCGCAACAGCAGGCACAACAAACGCCGCAGCAACACCCCAGACAACAAAAACCACAACACAAACGACGAACACGGACTGCACAGGCCCCGCAAACCCACCCGGCTGCGTATAAAAGGGCATCTGATCAACATTCAGGCCTTGTGGGCGTGATACCCGTTTCGATTCGCCAGGTTGGGGTGGTTTCGCCGGTTACGCGTTCGGCGAGGGCGGAGATCACTGCGAGGCGGATCATGCTCTCGGGTTCGGGGCTGGTTTCGCAGTCGCGGGCGAGTCGGCGGCGCATCATGATCCATCCGAGGCTTCGTTCCACGACCCACCACCTGGGCAGAACGGAGAAGCCCTTGACCCGGGCATCGCGGGGGACGACGTCGACATCGATGCCGAGCCTCGCGCCGTGTTCGACGGCCTGGTTCTTGCAGCCGGCGTCGACCCACACCTTGCCTATCGTGGGATGGGTGGCTGCGCTGCGGGTCAGGAACTGTCTGCCGGCTTCGTTGTCGCAGACGCTCGCAGCGGTGACCATGACCAGCAGTAACAGCTCGAACCGGACAGCAGCTGTTAAGACAGAACGCGACAACACGCCACGCCGGCAACCGACTCTCCCACTGCATATTCGATGCAAGGTGCGTTAATCGGTCGATCCCGGGCGACTCACAAAACAGCTAAACCTGCGCATCAGCAGCACAAACGTCCCCTTA
>NZ_JBIVTV010000045.1:0-16910 GCF_044756885.1 Streptomyces sp. NPDC091412
CCTCCACTGTCGCGGCCACGGCCCGCCCTTACCAGCTCTCCCCAGAGGACAACCCAGAGGCAGCCCCCAGACTTCTTCAGGGGCAAGTAGCTAGGAACCTCGGCCCGCTGGATTGCATCACTCCGGCCCACCAGTAGCTCCACTGAGCCGGGACTCGACGTCCACCACGCCCTCCAGCCCGCGCACGAGGCGCTCGGCAACCCAGATGAGCGAGGTGTCGTGGACGGGCCCCCGGAGCGTGACGATCCCCTCCCGCACCGACACACGGATGGCATGGACGTGCAGAGGGAACAGATAGGCCACCACCGTGCGGCGGACCTCCTCCTCGATGTCCCCGTCCGACCGCAGGAACACCTTCAGAAGGTCACCGCGGCTGACGATGCCACACAGTGTGTCCTCGTCATCGACGACGGGCAGCCGCTTGACACGATGCACGGCCATGAGGCGAGCCGCCTGAGCCAGAGTGGCGTCCGGGTGCACCACGACGGCAGGCCGGCTCACCACCTGCTCGGCTGTCATCCCCTCCGCCTTGGCCAGGTCGAACCGGCGGCGGATCCGCTCGAATCGGGTGAGCTCTCGGTTCCGGAACTCCTCCTTGGGCAGCAGGTCGGCCTCGGACACCACACCGACGACCCGCCCTTCCCCATCGACGACCGGTAGGGCACTCACATGCAGCTCGTCCATCGCCCGCACGATCCTTTTGAACCGCGTGTCGCGCCTACGGCGACCGCGGGGCGTGCGACGCCGACGCGGGCTGCTGGAGATCAGCGTGCCGGACTCGGAGGAGTCACGGATCCGCGTGGTGCTCGCTGACCGCACGGTGACCATCGCACCGGGGGAGACGTGCGCGCTCGTACTGCCGGGCGGTTGACCGTGCGGAGGCGTACGGGTCCAGCAAGATTCGAACGGCCACGGCGGGGCAGCGGTCCGGCCCCGGACGGGTGCGCGCTGCGGGGCGGCCTTCGCCCGCACGAAGCTCGTGTTCGCTGTGGCCGGGCGCCTGGCTCCGCTCCTTCGACTGCTACCGGCTCAGCCTGCCGCATCCTGCCGAGCGGCGGGGCCCGGAGCGGGACGCGCCGCCCTGGAAGGTGATGACGAGCCAGCACGCCCAACCGACGGGCTGCAGGGCCCAATAGCTGACGGCCCGGTACAGGAGCGTCGCTGCGATCGCCGATCCGGGCTGCAGACCGTACAGAACGAGTAGCGCGGACAGGCTCGTCTCGATGATGCCGACGCTGCCCGGGGTCAGGCGCAGGCTTCCGGGGATCTGGGTGAGCACGTAGGCGAGCAGCAGACCGTGCCAGGGCACGCGGATGCCCAGCGCCCACAGGCCAGCGGCCAGGCAAGCGGCGTCGAGGAACCAGTTCAACAGTGCGAAGGCGAACGGTCTCAGCCAGGGCCGCAGGCCGGGTTGCAGGTGGTGAGCCTGCTCGACCAGCTGGGCGAGTGCCTCCTGGCCCTGCAGGATGCGACGGGAGCGCCGCCCGGCGTCCGTCCACGCCTGCCGCACCGCTGCGCGGAAGCCGGCGAAGCGGGTTGCTCCGAACGCCGCCAGGGCGATCCCCAGGATGACGAGCACGCCGACTCCGGGAAGCAGAACGGCGCGCAGCTCTGCCGGTCCCGCAGCGACAGTGGCGGCCACGAGCAGGGCGGCCAGACCGAGTACCGAAAGTCCACCGGCGACCACCAGCACGGCCGCCGCGACCACCTGGTCCACGCCTCGACGGCGCAACTGCCTGAAGATCCAGGCCGCAGCGAACGCCGCCCCGCCGGGCAATGCGCCCGCCACGGCATTGGCAGCCACGACGATCCCCGTCGTGGGCCGCAGCCCCCAGCGGGCCCCGCCCGCCGCCAGCAGCCAGCGGTACAGCGCGGCGAAGCACACGATCGACAACGCCTCGCACACTACGGCGACCGCCACTGGGAGCGGGTGCACTCCGGTGATGAGGTGATACGCCTGGACCAGTTCACGCCTGCGCAGGAGGGCAACCAGGACGACGGCCGCCACGAGGGCAACGGCCACCAGCCACCACATCGGGCCCGGTCGTGCGGGACGTCTCTCCGCCCATCCGGTACCGCGCCCCGCCTCTGCCTCCGGCCGCCCGGGCATCGCCCTCACTCCCGAAAGGTGGCGTGAGGGTTCAACGGTGGAAGTCCGTTGACGGGTTGGGTGGGCACAGCGTGCTCGCCGCGGACACCCGGCGGCACGGTCCTGATGCTCGGGGCGCTGCCCGGACATATGCGCTTCGAGGACGGCGACCCGGATGATCTTGATGGTCGTGTCGCGGGATGTGGTGCCGAGACGGAGAAACCGGCCGGTTCCGCACCCGCGATGCAGGGGCCGGCCGTCGGATGCTTCGGCGGGGTCCTCATTGCCACCGGCCCCTCAGACCCCCCGGTTCTGTTCGTAGGCCTGTCGGACGGACGCGGCGGCGCGGTCGATCAGCTCGGGGAGGGCTGATCGCACCGCTTCGCTCAGGCCCGTGCCGAGTTCGATGTCGGCGACTTCCACGGCGTGCACCACGAGCGTCGGCGGCAGTTGACCGAGGGCCTCGGCCAGCGCGAGGCACTCTCCGAGGCCGAGCGCGTGCGTGCTCGCCGTGCCCGCCGTGCGGCCGGTCGCCTCCGCCGCCGTCAGAGTGCGCAACTCCCCCGGCCGGGCCGACCCGGCTCGGAGGGCTTCCAGTACGACCACCGTGTCCGCGTCGTGCCACAGGTCGAGCATGCGCGCGGGTTCGCCGTCGCTGACGGCCAGGACGGTGCCGTCGGGAACGCGGCCCCGCAACGCCTCCACCGCTGCCGGGCCGACTCCGTCGTCACCGCGCAGCGAGTTGCCCACACCGATCACCACGACCCGGCCGCTCATGGGCGTTCCACGGTCACGTCGAGGAAGTGGGCGGCGCAGGAGATGCAGGGATCGTGATTGCGGATAGTCCGTTCGCACAGGTGGGTGAGCTCCTCGTCGCCGGCGACGGGCCCGGCCGTGTCCAGGCGCGCCTGGACGGCCCGGCGCACGTCCTCCTCGATGGCGGTCTGGTTCTGGGCCGTGGGCGGGACGATGCGGGCCTCGGTGAGAGTGCCGTCCTCCGCGAGGGCGTAGCGGTGGTACAGCAGGCCCCGGGGCGCCTCGGTGGCCCCGGCGCCGACGCCCTGGCGGGGCGGGACCTCGATGGCCGGCCGGGCTGGTCGTTCGTATCCGTCGATGATCCGCAGGGCCTCCTCGACGGCCTGGACCACCTCGACGGCGCGTACGACGATGCTCCGGAAGGGGTTGTCGCAGATGGCGCCGGTCAGCGGGTCGCCCAGGCCAGCGTCCCGCGCCGCCTCGGCGGCCGCGGGGTACAGCCACCGGCCGTTGATCGCGTAGCGGGCCAGCGGGCCGGTCAGATGGCGGCGGCCGTCCAGAGTGGCGGTCAGAGCGGTGGAATGCGGTACCTGCCCTTCCTGGACGTGCTGTTCGAAGTCGGACAGGGGGAACTCGCGCAGCGCCGGACCCTGGCCATGAGCGGCCATGACCGCCGGTGTTCCGGAGTCGACGGCGTAGCGGCCGGGGTCACGCAGTGCGAACAGGTCGTGGTCGCACACGGCGTCGGGAAAGTCGAACGCCGCGACCCAGCGGACGGTCTCCAGCGCGTCTTCCCGGGCCTGTAGCAGCCGTGCCGCCAGTGGGCGGAGTTCGTCCGGTGCCGGCGTGCGGTAGAAGCCGCCGACCCGGACGTTGACGGGATGGATGGGGCGGCCGCCGAGCTGTTCGAGGATCGCGTTGCCGGTCTGCTTGATCCTCAGGCCGCGCTCTACGGCGGCTCGCTGGTCGCGGGCCAGCTCCACGACATCGGCTCGCCCGAGGAAGTCCGGAGCGTGCAGCAGGTAGATGTGCAGGGTGTGGCTCTCGATCCACTCGCCGCAGTACAGGAGGCGGCGCAGTTCCGCCAAGGGGCCGTCCACCGTGACACCGCAGGCGTTCTCGATCGCCTGGCAGGCGCTCATCTGGTAGGCGACCGGGCAGATGCCGCAGATGCGGGCGGTGATGTCGGGGGGTTCGGTGTGGCCCCGGCCGGTCAGAAAGGCCTCGAAGAAGCGTGGCGGTTCGTAAATGCGCAGCCGCGTCTCCGTGACGGTGCCCTCCTGGATGCGCAGGTGAAGGGCCGCTTCGCCTTCCACCCTGGCCAGCGCGTCAAGTCGCAGGACACGGGTTCCGCGAGGGTTCATGCCGGCCTTTCCGGGTGGGTTTCTCTCCGGGCGCGAGGGCTGTGCCGCTCCTCGACCGCGAGGTCGGGTACGGAGGCATATTCCGGTGACGTGGCGTTGAAGGTGCGGAAGACACGCTGGATGTCCTGCTCGCTCATCCCGTCGTGGCGCAGCTGCGCGACCATGGAGCGCAGGTTGGGCCGGCTCGTGGGTCCGAAGCAGCCGTAGCATCCGCGTCCGTAGGCGGGGCAGAGGGCTCCGCACCCGGCCTGCGTGACCGGGCCCAGACAGGGGGTGCCGTGGGCCACGGTGATGCAGGTGGTCCCGCGCCTCTTGCACTCGAAGCAGACACTGTGGCTCGGGATCTGGGGCTTGCGTCCGGCCAGGAAGGCGGTGATGACTTCGAGGAGCTGGCGGCGGTCGATGGGGCAGCCGCGCAGTTCGAAGTCGACCGGGACATGGGCCGAGATCGGTGTCGAGGTCTCCAGCGTGGCGATGTACTCCGGATGGGCGTAGACCGCGGCGAGGAACTCGTCGACGTCGGCGAAGTCGCGCAGCGCCTGGATGCCGCCCGCGGTGGCGCAGGCTCCGATGGTCACCAGGTACCGGGAGGCGCGGCGTATGCCCTGGATCCGCTCGGCGTCCTCGGCGGTGGTGATCGATCCTTCGACCAGGGAGAGGTCGTACGGCCCGCGGCCCTCCAGCCGCGCGCGCTTACCGTCAGCGCCCTCGACCGGGGTCATCTCCACGAAGTGGTCGATCCGTACGCGCTCGGTGAGGCCGAGGAGTTCGTCCTCGCAGTCGAGCAGGGTCAGTTGGCAGCCGTCGCAGGAGGCGAACTTCCACACGGCGAGCGCCGGCCGTGGATCGGTGGCCGGTCCGAGCTCGGTGACCATGTCACAACTCCCTTACGAGGAGCAGGTGTGCCACGCGGTCGTAGCCGACGACCGGACCGTCGCGGCACAGCAGGAGCGGGCCGAGCTGGCAGTGGCCGCAATGGCCGGTGGCGCAGCGCATATTGCGTTCCAAGGACACCTGAACGCGCTGTGGGGCCAGGCCCCGGAGCAAGAGGGCGCGTGCGGTGTGCCGGATCATCACCTCGGGTCCGCACACGAGCGCGCAGGTCCGTTCGGGGCGCAGCTCAAGGCGGTCGAGGAGCGTGGTGACCACGCCCACCGCACCGTGCCGGCCGGGCCCGGGCCGGTCGACGGTCACCTCCACCCGGGCCCGGCCGCGCCAGCTCTCGATCTCTTCCCGGTAGACCAGATCGGCAGGGGTACGGGCGCCCACCAGGACCGCGAGCCGGCCGTAGCCGTCCGGCCGGTCCAGGACCGCGTGTACGACCGGCCGCAGCGGAGCCAGCCCGATGCCGCCGGCGATCACCAGCACATCGTGGCCGGCTGCCGCTTCGAGGTCCCAGCCGTTGCCGTACGGCCCGCTGAGTCCGACGTTTTCCCCCGGGCGCAGCCGGTACAGGGCGGTCGAGACCGCGCCGACCGCACGCACGGTGTGCACGAGCCCCCCATGACGGCCACGCAGGGCACTGGCCGAGATGGGCACCTCGCCGACCCCGAAGGCGTAGATCATCGCGAACTGCCCCGGTGAGAAGGGCGCGAGTGCTCCTCCTGCCGGTACCAACTCGATCGACCGGGTGTCGCCGGTCTCGGCCCGGACGTCGGCGACGCGGTACGGCAGCGGGGGCGGCAGGGTGGTCATCGCTCCTCCGGCCCCGAAGGCTGTACGCCGGACTGTGTCCAGTCGTGCAGAGCGGCGGCTTCCTCGGTGATGTCGATGCCGACCGGGCACCACACGATGCACCGTCCGCAGCCCACACAGCCGGACGAGCCGAACTGGTCGTACCAGGTGCCGAGTTTGTGAGTCATCCACTGCCGGTAGCGGCTGCGCGCCGAGGCGCGGACCGGGCCGCCGTTCAGATGGGAGAAGTCCAGGTCGAAGCAGGAGTCCCACAGCCGCCACCGCTCCGCGTGGTCGCCGGTGAGGTCCGTGACGTCCTCGGTGGTGGTGCAGAAGCAGGTGGGGCAGACCATGGTGCAGTTGCCGCAGGTCAGGCACCGCCCGGCGACGTCGTCCCAGCGGGGGGCGTCGAGCGTGCCGGCCATCAGCTCCCGCAGGTCGGCTTCGGGCATGCTCCGTCCCATGCGGGTCGCGGCGGCCGTGACGTCTGCGCGCGCCGTTTCCCGGGTTTCCGAGTCGGCCGGACGCGCGGGCAGTTCGGCCAGGATCTCCTCGCCTTCCTGACTGCCGCCGCGGATCCAGAAGCGGTGCCCGCCCTCGTCGACCACTTCGGTCATGACCAGGTCGTAGCCGGGACCGGCAGCGGGCCCGGTGCCCATCGAGACGCAGAAGCACGTGGCGCCGGGCTCCGTGCACTCGACCACGATCAGCAGCGCCCCTGAGCGCCGCCCCGCGTAGACGGGGTCGCGGTACGTCCCACCGGTCAGCACCCGGTCCTGGATGGCGATGGCCCGAAGATCGCAGGGGCGCACCCCCAGGAAGGCGTATCGAGGCGGTGCGGCCTGCTCGGCCGTGAGGACCAGCTCGCCCTCGACCCGATCGGCGCTCCACTCCCGCACCCGCGGTGGATGCAGGAACGGCTTCCACGACTGGGGACCCGCCGCGTTCGCGAAGGCAGCGCCGTCCGGCCGCTCCCGAAGCCGGTACCGCCCGGCCTCCAACTCCACGCCCCACCCGTACGGCAACTCGTCGGCCGACCGCAGTTCGGCCAGCACGATCGCACCGTCTTGCACCGTGGGGCCGATCACGGTGAATCCTCGCCGGACCAGCACGTCCAGGAGCGCGGCCATACCGTCCTTGCCCATGACATGCCCGTCGGACGCGAGGGCCGGGGAGACGTTCACTGCGGCGTCGGCATCCACGACCGACCTCCTTCGGCACTGCGGACGGCGCATGAGACCCGCCGCCCTTCGAGGCCTACAACCGCAGCATTTCCGGCCACGTCGGCATGCCGACAGAGCCATGCGGGCACGCCCAGGGGTCCATTGGTCCCGTTTGATCCTGTTTTGCCCTGTCGGCTTCAGTCGACGATCAACACCCTCGGTGGTGCGATGGGAGGACGTACGTGCGGCCCTCCCGACCCCACTCCCCGTACTCGGGCGTCAGACCGGCGTCCATCGCCCGCAGGCAGGGGCGGCCGATATGCGCGTAGACCAGGCGGCCGATCCGGTTCCGTGCCGCTTCCGCGCCGACATCGCGCACGGGAGCGTGTCCACCCACTCCACCGCGGAAGCGGATGGGGCGGTCCCAGCCCGAGGCCTCCGCGAACATCAGATCCGCTTGTGCCGCCCAGAGCGGGAAGGTCCAGAACTCCGGCGCCCACACCACCACCCCCGCCTCTCCCTCGATGCGGTAACCGCAGGTCGGATGGGAGGTGTGCGCAACCGGCAGCACGCGGACACGCAGCCCGCCGGCGTCCACGTCCGTCATGCACGGCAGCAGCCCGCGTTCGGCGGCCATACGCCGCAGGGCGGAGCGGAGTTCGGCGTGCTCGTCGGTGACGAGCCAGGCATCCAGCCGGCCCTCGGGCGGCTCCGCACCGGGACCGCCGTCGAAGGCGACACGATGGCGGCCACTGGCGACCAGCAGTCCGGCCGGCGCGAAACGCGGGGACGCCATGGCGCCCACGCCCAGCAGCGTGAGCCGCAGCGAAGGCGCCATACGCATCACCCCCCGGGACGTGACCTGGTCATCAGTCTGGAGCAAGCGGCAACCGTGGACCTGAGCCGTCCGGCCACGCACCGGGGCCGTTCGGCCCAATGCGGGCGGGACAAACCGGGCGGAAGGTCGAAGAAGGCCCGCAGGAAGGAGGGGCCGGCATGCGGTGGGAGACCATCCGGAAGGACACCGTGCCCCGGGTTGCCCCCAATCTGGGCGACTACGACAAGGAGTGTGCGGACTTCTCGTGGTCGAAGGCGCGAGCCAGGCTGCAGGGGCTGCCAGGCGGGCGGGGACTGAACATCGCGCACGAGGCCGTGGACCGGCACGCGGCATCGGCCTGCGCGAAGGCGGTGGCGCTGCGCTGTGTCGCGCGGGACGACTCCGTGAACTGCGTGACCTACGGGGACCTGGCGCGTGCAACGTCGCGATTCGCCAACGTGCTCCGTACGCTCGGGATCGGCCGGGGCGACCGGGTGGTGACGCTGCTGGGGCGCTGCCCCGAGCTGTACACCGTGGTCCTCGGCACACTGAAGAACACCAGTGTCCTGTGCCCGTTGTTCTCCGCCTTCGGACCGGACCCGGTGGCTCAGCGGCTGCGGCTGTGTGACGCCCGGGTCATGGTCACCACGTCGGACCTGTATCGCAGGAAGGTCGCCGGACAGCACGAGGCACTGCCGGGTCTGCGCCACGTACTGATCGTCGGCGAGGGCGCGGACGACCTGCCCGGCACCCTGTCCCTCGCCGCGCTCATGGCCGACGCCCCCGACACCTTCACCATCCCGCCGACCTCGCCCCGCGACATGGCCCTGCTGCACTACACCAGCGGCACGACCGGCAGCCCCAAGGGCGCGGTGCACGTGCACGAGGCGGCCGTCGCCCACTACATGACCGCGCTGTACGCCCTCGACCTCCACCAGGACGACGTGTTCTGGTGCACTGCGGACCCGGGCTGGGTCACCGGCATGTCCTACGGGATCGTCGCACCGCTCATGCACGGTGTGACGGTGGTGGTGGACGAGGGCGACTACGACGCCCGCCGTTGGTACCGGATCCTCGCCGAGCAGCGGGTGAGCGTCTGGTACACGGCGCCGACGGCGCTGCGCATGCTGATGCGGACGACGCCGAGGACCGGGCCGTACGACCTGCCCCGCTCGTTCGACCTGAGCGCGCTGCGGTTCATCGCGTCGGTCGGCGAGCCGCTCAATCCGGAGGCGGTGGTGTGGGGGCGGGACGTGCTCGGACTGCCGGTGCACGACAACTGGTGGCAGACCGAGACCGGCGCCATCATGATCGCCAACTTCGCCGCCTGCGACATCCGTCCCGGCTCGATGGGGCGCCCGCTGCCCGGGGTGGAGGCGGCGGTGCTGCGGCGCGGCCTGGACGGCCGTGCCGAGGTCACCGAAGGGCACGTCACCGCCCTGGGGGAGCCCGGGGTGGAGGGCGAGCTGGCGCTCCGGCCCGGGTGGCCGTCCATGTTCCGCGGGTATCTGAACGACGAGCAGCGCACCGCCGCCGCCTTCGCGGACGACTGGTACCTCACCGGCGACCTGGTACGACGTGACGCGGACGGCTGGTACTGGTTCGTCGGGCGTGCAGACGACGTCATCAAGTCGGCGGGACATCTCATAGGGCCGTTCGAGGTCGAGAGCGCCCTGATGGAGCATCCGGCGGTCGCCGAGGCAGGGGTCATCGGCCGCCCCGACCCCGTGGCCGGGAACATCGTCAAGGCCTTCGTCGCGCTGCGGCCGGGCTTCGACGCGACGACCGCGACGCGACGGGATCTGCTGGCTTTCGCCAGGCGCCGACTGGGCCCGGCCGTGGCCCCCCGCGACATCGCCTTCGACCAGCACCTGCCGCACACCCGCAGCGGCAAGGTCATGCGGCGCCTGCTGCGGGCACGTGAACTCGGCCTGCCGGAGGGCGACATCTCCACGCTGGAGGACTCCTCGGAGAGGACGGAACAGTCGGCATGAGCACCACCCGCACGCCGCGCGCACCGCGGTCCGCCCCTCGTCCGAACCGTCAGGCCGCGCACCGACTGGCCTTGCTGGAGTCGATGCTGCGCGTCCGCCGGTTCGAGGAACGCTGCGTGGAACTGTACAGCGCGGCGCGCATCCGGGGCTTCATGCATCTCTACATCGGTGAGGAGGCCGTGGCCGTCGGCGTCAACGAGGCGCTCGCGGACGATGACGCGGTCGTGTCGACGTACCGCGAACACGGGCACGCACTCGCCCGCGGGGTTCCTGCCGAGGCGATCATGGCGGAGATGTTCGGCAAGGTCACCGGCTGCAGCCGCGGCCGTGGCGGCTCCATGCACCTGTTCGACGCCGACCGCCGCTTCTACGGCGGCAACGCGATCGTCGGCGGCGGGCTGCCTCTGGCAGCCGGCCTCGCCCTCACCGACCGCATGACCGGTCACAACCGTGTCACCTGCTGTTTCTTCGGCGACGGTGCCTTCGCGGAGGGCGAGTTCCACGAGACCGCCAACCTGGCCGCGCTGTGGGGACTGCCCCTGCTGCTGGTCTGCGAGAACAACCTGTACGCGATGGGCACGGCCCTGGCCCGTCACCAGGCGCACACCGATCTCGCGCTGCGTGCCGCCGGGTACGGCATGGTCTCCTGGGCAGTCGACGGCATGGACGTCTTCGCCGTCGAGGACGCCGCCCGGCGGGCGGCCGAAGGGATACGTGCCGGAACCGGACCGCACTTCCTGGAGATGCGGACCTACCGATTCCGCGCCCATTCCATGTACGACCCCGACCGCTACCGCGACAAGGCCGAGATCGAGCACTGGAGGGAGCGCGACCCGGTCGAAGGGCTCGCCCAGCGGCTGCGGGAGACGAAAGAGCTGTCCGACGAGGCCCGCACCGCCCTGGAGGACCGCTTGGCCGCCGAGATCGACCGTGCCGTCGAGACGGCCGAACTGGCTCCCGAGGAACCCGTCGCGGATCTGTTGAAGTACGTGACCAGCCCGGTGGAGGCGAGGCGGCCATGACCGCGACCCGCACGCGCACCGCCAAGTCCGCCACGCCCCCGGACCGCAGGACGACCTATCGGGAGTCGATGCGCGAGGCCCTGCGGGAGGCGCTGCGCAACGACGAGCGAGTGTTCTTGATGGGTGAGGACGTGGGCCGGTACGGCGGCTGCTTCGGCGTCAGCCTCGGCCTGCTGGAGGAGTTCGGGCCCGAGCGGATCCGTGACGCCCCGTTGTCCGAGTCGGCGTTCGTGGGCGCCGGCATCGGTGCGGCCCTGGGCGGCATGCGGCCGATCGTCGAGATCATGACGGTCAACTTCAGCCTGCTGGCCCTGGACCAGATCCTCAACAACGCGGCGACCCTGCTGCACATGTCCGGCGGCCAGCTGCCCGTTCCGATCGTGATCCGGATGACCACGGGCGCGGGACGGCAGCTCGCGGCCCAGCACTCGCACAGCCTGGAGGGCTGGTACGCCCACATCCCCGGCCTGCGCGTCCTGGCCCCGGCGACCCTCACCGACGCCCGGTACATGCTGGCCCCCGCACTCGCCGACCCGGACCCCGCGCTGATCTTCGAGCACGGCAGCCTGTACAACGTCTCCGGTGACCTGCCCGCCGACGCGGGGCCGGTCGACATCGACCACGCGACCGTCCGCCGGTCGGGCACGGACGTCTCCCTGATCACCTACGGCGGCTCACTGCCCAAGGCACTGGCCGCCGCCGACGATCTCGCCGGCGGCGGCATCAGCGCCGAGGTCGTCGACCTGCGTACCCTGCGCCCACTGGACGACGCCACCATCGGCGAGTCGGTGGCGCGCACACATCGCGCCATTGTCATCGACGAGGGCTGGCGCACCGGCAGCCTCGCTGCGGAGATCTCGGCGCGCCTCACCGAACAGCACTTCTACGACCTCGACGCCCCCGTCGAACGGGTGTGCAGCGCCGAAGTTCCCGTGCCGTACGCGCGCAGGCTGGAGGAGGCCGCGCTGCCGCAGGTCGGCGGAATCGTCGCAGCCGCGTGTCGCACGGTCGGCGAGCCCGTGCCTGCCGGAGCCGACGAGGCCCAATGGGAGCCGGTCACCGGGAGGTCGGGTTGAGATGGCCGCGTTCACCATGCCCTCACTCGGCGCGGACATGGATGAGGGAGTGCTGCGGGAGTGGCTCGTGACCCCGGGGGACCAGGTCCACAAGGGCGACGTTGTGGCGGTCGTGGAGACCGACAAGGCGGCCATCGAGGTCGAGTGCTTCGAGTCCGGGACCGTGGGACGGCTGCTCGTTCCGCCGGGGACCCGGGTGGCAGTGGGGACACCGCTCGCGGTGATCGAAGGCGAGGCCGCGCCCGGCGTGCGGGCGAGCGCCCCCGAGGCGCCGGCGACGGCAGGGGCCGACGCGGTCCCGCCCATGGCCGCCGAGCCGGTCGGGGGACATCTCCCGCAGAAGACGCCCACGCGCGCGGACACCGGCGGAGAACCGGTCTCACGGCACGAACGCCCGGAACCTCCGCGCAAGGTGGCCCGGGAGTCCAGGCCCGTCCAGGAGCCGGTGCGCACGGGATCCCGCGACGAGCCGGCCAGGCAGCTCGTACGCTCGACAGGCAGTTCTGCCTCACAACCACCGCGGGAGCTGTGCGCCGGGGGCGACTCGGTCATCGGGGCCGGGCCGCTCGTGCGGCATCTGGCGGTGCTACGGGGCGTCGACCTGACGGCCCTGCACGGCACCGGACCCGGTGGACGGATCACTCGTACCGACGTGGAGCACGCCTCGCCGCCGCGCGCCCCCAGGGTACGGGCCACTCCGTACGCACGGCGGCTCGCCCATGATCTCGGCATCGATCTCACGGCGGTACGGGGCACCGGGGAGGGCGGAGCGGTTCGAGCGGCGGACGTACGCACGGCCACGCGCGCAGGCACCCGGAGGCCCAAGGGGAACGGACCCGAGCGGCCGTCTCGGCGCCGACGGGACGGCGAGCAGCGCGCGCACGCGACCGTACCGACCGGCACCGGCCCGGAACAGCGCACGGACGCCATGCGCCGTGCCATCGCCGATCTCATGAGCCGCTCCAAACGGGAAATCCCGCACTACTACCTGTCCACCACCATCGACCTCAAGGCGGCCGGGGACTGGCTGCGCCGCATCAACCGCGGTCGTCCGCCTGCCGGCCGCCTCGCGCCGGCGGCCCTGCTGCTGAAGGCCGCCGCGGCGGCGACGCATGAGGTCCCGGGTCTCAACGGCTACTGGCAGAACGACAGGTTCGTCCCCGGTTCCGAGGTCAACCTGGGGGTCGCGGTGTCGCTCCGGCAGGGCGGACTGCTCGCGCCGGTCATCCACCGCGCCGACACGCTGCCGCCCGACGCCCTCATGGCCCGTCTCAAGGATCTGGTCCAGCGCGCCCGCCGGGGACGGTTGCGTGGCAGCGAGACGACCGGGGCCACCCTGACCGTCACCAGCCTGGGCGACCTCGGCGTGGAGACGGTGTTCGGCGTCATCCATCCGCCTCAGGTGGCCCTGGTCGGCTTCGGCGCGGTTGTCGAGCGGCCCTGGGCCTCGGATGGCATGCTCGGCGTGCGTCCGGTGGTGACGGCGACCCTGGCGGCCGACCACCGGGCCTCGGACGGTGCCGTAGGGGCACGCTACCTGACGGCGATCGGCCGACTGCTGCAGAAACCGGAGGAGTTGTGAGTCGGATGAAGCCCCTGGACAACGCGGAGGCCAGGACCGTGATCGAGGAGTCGATCAGCCGGATCGTTCCCGACGCGGACTTCAGTCTGGTCGGACCGGACGACAAGTTCCGTGACGTGCTCGAACTGGATTCGCTCGACTTCCTCAGCCTGGTGGAGCTGCTGTCCGAGCGCACGGGAATCCGGATCGACGAGGAGGACTACCCGGAACTGACCACCTTGTCCGATGCCACGCGGTTCGTGGTCGACCGGACGAGGGACGAGACCGACCCAGCCTCTTGATCGTCCGGCGTCGATACCTGCGGAGCGGGCACAGTGCCCTGGGCGGCCCCTGCACCCAGCCATTCCTCGAACCTCGGGGCCGACGCCTCACCTGTTTTGCCACGAACACCACAAGTCGGCCGATCGCCGAGCTGGAGTTCCGCCACCAACTGCGGGCCCAGGCCGATGACCGCCGGAGCTCACCTGCCCATCGATCAGAACCCGGCCCCTCTGCCGCCCGGACTGGCCCGCCTCATCGGTTCTGCGTTGAGTGGGCCATATGTGTGTCGCGCTGGTGTTGGCACAGGTAGTGTGGTGGCAGTTCGCCTTGCTCTGTCGGGCGGATGGTGTGCCGGGAAGTCTGGTCGGCGATGGATCCGTCGTGGTCCGAATCAGCAGCCGCCGTCCCGATGGAGTCTCACGATGTCCCCCCAGCAGCCTTCTTCCTCGTCCCCGTCCGAGTCCTGGGAATCAGCGATCCGGCAGGTTCTCGTCAGCTTCGACACGTACGCCCGCATGCGTAACGCGCGTAACGGCATCCTGCCTGCCACCCGTGTCACCCCGCAGGACGCGGATCGCGCCTTCGGCGCTCTTCAGATGTCCATCGGACGGCTCCGGAATCTCAACCGGCAGTAACGCTTGCGCGGGGCGGCGCCCGCAACGTTCTTGGGCTGGGTGACGGGACCAGGACGCGGTCGGGTCCTCTTCGGCCCATCGGCACCTTGCCGGATTCCCACAAGCCGACAGGCCGAGCACTGAGTCGCGATGGAGGGACGGGAGACAACGCACGACGGCGAGTCGTCCACCTTCCACCGACCGATCAGCCGTCTCCGCAGGTCAGCGAACCCTTCCCCGTGGCTTCAGCGGCGACGGCGGTAGCTCGGGGGCCGGCAGCGGGGCGCCGTCGTAGCCCTTCACCTCGCCGAATCGGGTGCCCTCCATCCAGTCGCGGCGGGCCTGGGCGATCTCCTCCTGGGAGCGGGCGATGCAGTTCCAGAACATAGCGAACCATCCGCACATTAGTGCAGGTCAGCGGCGGCCCGGACCGCCGACGGTCAGCAAACCGTCATCATCGGTCCTGGAGAAGTCAGCAATCGTGAGTTCCGCTTCCCTGGTTCGTGGGATGGGGTCATTCTTCAAGGAGTGTGAGCATCCGCGGTCGCAGTGGTCGAGGTGTCCGCACCTGTACAAGGTCCGTCACCGGTCTGCAGTTCCACTACGCTCTGCCAGACGATTCCTGGTGCGTGGAGCTGAGCGAGGCCGTTCCGGTGCCCGCGCCCGGAAGGAGAATCCCAACGCAGTTGCTCCACGGACGGCGCTGGACCTCGAAGGCCCAGACGCGGCTCGAGCTGCTCGGGGCCTCCCCCCTCCTCCGCCACTGCATCCTCCTCGAACAGCATCACCCTCCGCTAGCACCGAATGTGAGACAGGGTCGCTCGAAGGACAGACCCTCCGGGGCGGGATTCAGCCCTTGCGGGCCTTGATCTCCTCGGTGAGCTGCGGGACGACCCCGAACAGGTCGCCGACCACGCCGTAGTCGACCAGGTCGAAGATCGGGGCCTCGGAGTCCTTGTTGACCGCCACGATGGTCTTCGAGGTCTGCATGCCGGCGCGGTGCTGGATCGCGCCGGAGATGCCGTTGGCGATGTACAGCTGCGGCGAGACGGACTTACCGGTCTGGCCGACCTGCTGGGTGTGCGGGTACCAGCCGGCGTCGACGGCGGCACGCGAGGCGCCCACGGCCGCGCCGAGGGAGTCGGCGAGCGCCTCGATGACCGCGAAGTTCTCCGCGCCGTTGACGCCACGGCCACCGGAGACCACGATCGCCGCCTCGGTCAGCTCCGGGCGCCCGGTGGACTCACGGGCGATGCGGCCGGTGATCTTCGTACCGGTGGCCTGCCCGGAGAACGACACCGACAGCTGCTCGACCGCGCCCGCGGCCGGAGCCGGCTCCACGGCGGCGCTGTTGGGCTTGATGGTGATGACCGAGGTGCCCTTGGTGACACGGGACTTGGTGCTGTAGGAGGCGGCGAACACCGACTGGGTGGCCACCGGACCGGCCTCGCCGGCCTCCAGGTCGACCGCGTCGGTCAGGATGCCCGAACCGATGCGCAGCGCCAGACGCGCCGCGATCTCCTTGCCCTCGGTCGAGGACGGCACCAGCACCGCGGCCGGGGAGACTGCCTCGTAGGCGGCCTGCAGGGCGTCCACCTTCGGCACCACCAGGTAGTCGGCGTACTCGGCGGCGTCGTGGGTGAGCACCCGCGCCGCGCCGTGCTCGGCCAGCGTCGCGGCGGTGTCGCCGGCACCGGGGCCGAGCGCGACGGCGACCGGCTCGCCGATCCGCCGGGCCAGGGTCAGCAGCTCCAGCGTGGGCTTGCGGACGGCGCCGTCCACGTGGTCGACGTAGACGAGAACTTCAGCCATGGGACTTCTTCTCTCCTGCTTGCGAAGTGTGCGGGGCGGGTCGGCGGACTGCGGGCCTCAGATGAACTTCTGGCTCGCGAGGAACTCAGCGAGCTGCCTGCCGCCCTCGCCCTCGTCCTTGACGATCGTGCCCGCGGTACGGGCCGGACGCTCCGCGGCGGAGTCGACCGTGGTCCAGGCGTTCTCCAGGCCGACCTCGTCCGCGTCGATGTCCAGGTCGGACAGGTCCCAGGACTGAACCGGCTTCTTCTTGGCCGCCAAGATGCCCTTGAAGGACGGGTAACGGGCCTCACCCGACTGGTCGGTCACCGACACCACCGCTGGCAGGGAAGCCTCCAGCTGCTCCGAGGCGGCGTCGCCGTCCCGGCGGCCCTTCACGGTGCCGTCCTCGACCGACACCTCGGCCAGCAGCGTCACCTGCGGCACCCCAAGACGCTCGGCCAGCAGCGCCGGAACGACACCCATCGAGCCGTCGGTGGAGGCCATGCCGGAGATCACCAGGTCGTAGCCGGCCTTCTCGACCGCCTTGGCCAGCACCAGCGAGGTGCCGATGGCGTCCGTGCCGTGCAGGTCGTCGTCCTCGACGTGGATCGCCTTGTCGGCGCCCATCGAAAGCGCCTTGCGCAGCGCGTCCTTGGCGTCCTCCGGACCCACCGTCAGAACGGTGACCTCAGCCTCGTCGGCGT
>NZ_JBIVTV010000046.1:0-15534 GCF_044756885.1 Streptomyces sp. NPDC091412
AGGCTCACCGGCGAGAACACCATCTCGTGGCGCGACCCCACAAAGCCACACCAACCGCAGATTCCAGGATGAAACAACGGGAGGAAACGACCTCTTATTCCAGCCACATCCCGTCGCGCATGATGACTCTCCCGCGTAGTTCCGGCTCGCCGCGCCAAGCGCGCACAGTCCTCGGGACCACGCGTACATACAGAAAGGAGCCCTCTTCCACGCGCGGATCCCACCCGAACTTGTCGGCGAACGCCTCCGCCGCGCCTGCGGGCACCTCCTGGTCCGGGAAGCGCTCCGCCTCCCCCTGGAGGAGCACCACGTCGAAGGTGTCCGGTAGTGACAGGCGCACGCGCGGCTCTTTGCGGACGTTTCGCGCCGTCACGGAAGTGGCGCCGGTGCACATCCACACTGCTCGCCCATCCCACAAGAACCACAGCGGCACCTGGTGCGGCCCGTGATCAGGGTGAGCCGTCGACACCCATACATCCCGCTCGGTGACGAGCCGCGCCAGAGCGTCGCGCACACGCTCGGCCGTCTGGCGACGAACGATTCCGGTGGTCTCCATGAGGACCGACCCTAGCCAGGCAGGCGCGAAGCGCGCCTGAGGCGCAGGACCTACTCCCAGCGACCGATGAGCTCCTCAGCTCTTGGCTCGGGGCGGCCACTTCGGTGCTCAGGGTGACCGGCGGACGTGCTCAGTCACACGTGTCTCCGGTCATGGCCGGTTCGTGATCGCGCCTGGTGGCTGCGTCGCCGGGCGGACCGGCTGAGCCGGTGGGCCGGGCGCGCCGCGATGGGGCGCCCGAGAGCCCCTCGGCGCTGGTCCGCGGCCTGCGCGCCGACCTCCTTGGGCACGCTGGCGGGCACCTGGCCGCCGATGCCGCCGTGATCACCCTGCACGCACCCACAGTCAGTTCCCCATCGGGCAGGCCCGGCGGTGACCGTGTCGGCGGAAGTCGGACGGCGGTCGCCGCAATGGCGGGTACACGGAAGTATGCCCTCCGTAGAGCGTCCTGCGAGTCGGCGTCGGCCGTGGTACGAGGCGCGTGGCCTGGTCGCTGTTCCACTGGTGCTGATCGTCGTGATCACCACCGTCAACCTGGCCACTCCCGGCCACCCGCACGTCGGACCGCTCCTGATCGTCGCGCCGGTGCTCGCCGCGGTGACCCTGGGGCCGTGGCTGACCACACTGACCGGAGTGCTGGCCCTGGCGGACCAGGTGATCTTTGCCGTCCTTCTCAGAGACCTCCATTCGGCGCAGCGCGTGGCGCAGATCTTCGCCGTGGTGGCGGCCTCCGCGTTCGCCGCGCTCCTGTCCGGGATGCGGGAGCGGAAGGTACGGGAGCTGACCCGGGTGCGCCAGGTCTCCGAGATCGCCCAGAACCTGGTCCTGCGCCCGCTGCCCCCACGGATGGGACCCCTGCGCGTGGCGGCGGTGTACCTGGCGGCGGAGCGCGAGATGAAGATCGGCGGCGACCTGTACGCGGCCGCCCGCACCGCCCACGGTACCCGGCTGCTCATCGGGGACGTCCGCGGCAAGGGCCTGACCGCCGTGAGCGACGCAGCGCTGCTGCTGAGCGCCTTCCGAGGGGCCGCGCACCGGCAGACGGGCCTGGCGGAATTCACGGCCTACCTGGACGCGAGCGTGTGCTGGAACCTGGCGGAGCCCGGTGAGAACGATCTGGCGCAGGAATGCTTCGTCACCGCGATACTCATCGACATCCCCGACCACGCACCCAGGGTCCAGATCGTCCACTGCGGTCACCCCCCGCCGCTGCGGCTACGCCCGGGACAGGCCACCGCGCTGTGCGCCCACCAGGCCGGCCCCCCTCTCGGCCTGCAGCTGGACACGCCCGGTCACTGTGTCGACACGTTCGACTTCGGGCAGGGCGACCTGCTCCTGCTGTACACCGACGGCGTGGCCGAAGCCCGCAACCCCCGCGGTGACTTCTATCCCCTCGCCGAACGCGCCGCCACCTGGAGAGGGGAGCGCCCCGAGAAACTCCTGGAGCACTTGCGCTCCGACCTGCTCGCACACGCGGGAGGCCGGTTGGACGACGATGCCGCCATGATCGCCCTCGAACGCCCGGCAGGATCCGGCGGGCCCGAATCCCGTGGATCGCGGCAAGAAGGGATCAAAGGTCCACTTGATCACAGAGCGGACTGGTCCGCCTCTCTCCCTCGGCATCTGCGCCGCGATCACCTACGACAGCCAGGGGCTGGAGCCGCTTGTGCGAGGTATTCCGCCCATCCGCTCCCGGCACGGCCTCCGGCGGCGACGGCCGACCAGACTCCACGGTGACAAGGGCTGCGATCCTTCGCCGGTATCGCCGCCGCCCTGATCTGCTCCCGCCGACCGGACGGGGCGGCCGATTCACACGGCGCCGAGAAAGCCCGGATCAACGCCATCGAACTGTCGGCATGAGTCCCGGGCGACGCCAAGCAGCTCTCCCATGGGCACGGCGCGACGGCTGGTCGCGGAGATGTCGCGGCGCGCCTCGGCAGACCACAACGGCGGGAAGACGGAGAGGCCCTGGCTGCTGTTCAACGCCCGGACCTCCTCCCTCCAGCCTGGCCAGCGCAGAGCGGCGTAGAACTCATCGAGTGCGCCGGACACCAGCCAGGCCAGCCACGCGGAGTGACCGGCACCCAGAGCCTCCCAGCGAAGGGAATCCGGTGCGAAGTAGACAACCTCGCCAGGGGCGCCGGGACGGTCGGCGCCGGCGGGAGCGGCGCCGTTGAGCGCGAAGACGCCGCCCAGTACGTCGTGTGCCACCACCAAACCTGTCTCCGGTCGCCACGCTGGGTCGAACCTTCCAGGGAACTGATTCATGCCGGCCAGGCCAGGCGCCCCGTGTGCAGCCCCACTCGCGGGGCTGCCGAAGACCCGCACCCACCCGTCGTCCACCAGTAGACCGCCACAGTGCAGCACCACCGCCCCCAGGTACGACCTGGCCGTGACCTGCAGCTGAAGAATCGATGCCCTGCCCAGATCGCCATCGGCTGGAAGCACCTCGACGGACACCGGACTCGCATCAAGTGTCTCCCTGAGTTCCGGCCAGGCCGGTTCCTCGACATCGATCAGCTGGCTCAACTCACGCATGCCCGCATCGTCGCACCTGCACCGGGAGCCCCGACCCGGCAGGACGCTGGACGAACCGCCCGCCTGAACGAGGTAAACGGTGACCTGGGCGTTCTCGATCCTGCCGGCGGTTGTGCCAAGTACCGCACCCGGCACCGGGGTTCGACCGGCGCGAACCGCCCCGCCATCCGGCCCATCAGGCTTCGACGCCCTCCTGCCAGTGGGCAAGGTCCACGCTGTCCCTTTCAGTCACCGTGGGCTCTTCTCTGTTCACACACCGATGGTCACAGATGGCCGCAGTCGACAGTCGTGGGTGCACCCCTGGGTAGGCTCCCGTGCCCATGAGCGCCATACAACTCTGGAGACGGGTACGCCGGGTGGACAAGCCGGTCGCTGTCATCGTCGGCGTGGGGAACCTGTTGCTCTGCGTCGTGCTCTTCTTCATGGCGATCGGCGGGGTACTGAGCTTCGGGGCCTCTACCCGGGAGGAGGAGACCGCCGCTTGGATTCTCGCGGGCCAGATCTTCGGGTGCTGGCTCGTGGGCGGGCTGATGTTGTTCTCTGTGCTGGTGATGCCGCGGGCCTTGTTCAGCCACCTGGCCACGATGCTGTTCACGCCCATCGCGCTGACCCTGATCTTGTTGCTCTTGTAGCGACGTGCAGCACGCGGTCCATCAGGCACGGAGGGCCTTCCCGGTCGACAAGGAGGACCTGCCGTCGCACTTCCGCCTGCAACTGCTCCAGGTGAGTTAGCGCTGGCCGGTGCGGCCGACGGACAGCCGGATAGCCGACTCGGCTGCAAGGAGCGCGAATTCACCGCTTTCATCCGGCATCCGTGGTCCGCATCGAAGATGACCGACCCGGCGGCCCGCATCAGCGGGGCGATGCGGGCCTCACGCGGATCGGGCTGCCGGCCCGCGTCCCAAGCGGCTGCCCGCCGCTTCCCGAACGGTGGTAGCAGCCGAGGCGGACCGGCAGCGGAGCGGAGGTCTCGCGTGGCGTCTCGACCCGGATCAGCAGGCCCGGCTCGGCAGGACTCGTGCAGGCCAGGACCATCTGCGAGGCGTGGAACAAGGCGCACGCGCAGTGCACGTGAGGGCTCAGGCCGTGACGGGCTCCGAGGCCGGTTCGGTCTCCTGACCGGCGGCGGGCCGGGAGGCTATGAGCTGGTCGAGGCCGAACGCGCCGGAACCGGTGAAGACCAGCAGCAGGAAGGACCAGCAGAACATCACCGGCAGATCCCCGCCGTTCTGGATCGGCCACAGGGCGGACGGCTGGTGCACATCGAAATACGCGTACGCCATCGAGCCGGACGCCAGGAACGCGGCACCGCGGGTGCCGAGTCCGAGCAGTACCAGGGCGCCGGCGGCGAGCTCGATCAGGGCGGCATACCAGAACGGCCAGGCACCGGTCGGGACGGTGCCGCCCTTGGTGCCCGCCGCGCCACCGAGGACGCCGAAGAGCGAGGCGGCTCCGTGACAGGTGAAGAGCAGGCCTACGACGATGCGGAACAGTCCGACGACGTACGGCTGGGCACTGTTGAGGCGCGCGGTCATGTGGGGGGCTCCTACGGTTTGGTTCCGGTCCGCGCACGGACTGGTTCAGGGGGAGACGGAAATCGACGAGCGACACGTTAGGCAGACTCGACGAATGCTTGCTAGTTCAACTTTTGGCCAACGGTCTGACTCCGCAGCCGAGTCCAAATCCCGTGCCTTCGTCACGGAGGCAACGGGCGTCACCTCCCGTATCGGCACTCAAGAGGCGATCGGAGCGGCCTCGGCCCGGCTTCCGCCTGACCGGATCGTCTTCGTGCCCGACGCGCGGCCGTGACCCGAATCCGCCGGGCGGCACCCGCTGGGCCAGTCCTGTTCCCGGGCTCAGCTTCCGGCCGGTCGGCGCAGGAAGCGCCGCTGATGGTGGAGGGGCAGCGGTGAAGGTGCGGAGCGAGGACGGCCTGAACGGTCCGTCTCCTCCTTTTACTCCGCGCGGCGTGGTGTGCGGCGGGCGACCTGCAGGCGGACCTCGGTGGGCATGTCAGGGAAGCCGGTGGACCGGTGGGCGGTTCGGAGCGGGCCTTCGCAGAGGGCGTCGAGGGCGGCGCCGGGTGCCCGCTGAGGGGTGAGGGTGAGCCTGACGCGGGTGCGGGGATGGGCAGGCCGGCCAGTGATGCGTACGGCCGCATGCTCAACCCCCGGCAGGGCACCGGCGCCGGCGGCGATCGCGTCGCTGAGCGCCCGGTCGCGCAGTTCGACGCCTTCCTGCGGGGGTGTGCCGCCGACGGACAGCGTTCCCGGGCGGTGCCGGCGCAGTTGGGCGAGCAGCCACCCCAGGGCGAGCAGGGCGACGAGGGCGAGGGCGGCGATGACGGCGGGCCACCACCAGTGGTGCCTGATGGCTGCCACCGGAACGCCGCCCCCAGGCGTCGCCCAGGCTGAGCCGTGGCTTCCTCGTCCCCACGACAGGCACCGCCGAACGCTCAGGAAATCCCGATGCCGCGTACCAGCAGCAACGTCACGTCCACCACCGCCACGGCGACCGCCGCCGCGAACGCCGCTCGCTCCCAGCGGCGTCCCAGCACCGTGCCCGCCACCGCGACCAGTCCGGCCACCGCGAGGGCCACCACTCCCCATCTGCCGGGTGGTCCGGCGGGCCCCAGCGTCAGAACCGCGGACGCGGTCGCCAGCGGTACCGGCAGCAGCAGCCGCGCGCCGTCCGGGCCCAGCCGGTGCGGAAATCCCCGTACGCCCGTCGCCAGATCCCCGCGGATGTCCGGCAGCACGTCACCCAGATGGGCACCGACCCCCAGGAGCGCCCCGGCGGTGACAACCCACCAGGCCGGCCAGGGCTGCCCTGGGAGCCCCAGCGCCACGAAGGCCGGGAGCGCGGCGAAACCCACCGCGTACGGCGCCCAGGACCATGCTGTCGCCTTGAGCCGCAGGTTGTACGCCCACGCCGCCGCCACACCGGCCAGATGAACGACGCCCGCCCACACGCCACATGCGAACGACAACGGCACGCACAATGCCAGCGCGGCATACGCGGCCACCCACACCTCCGTCACACCCACCGCGCCGTCCACGACGGGTTTGCCACGGCGGGCGGCAGCGATGTCCCGGCGCGCGTCGAACGCGTCGTTGCACCAGCCGACGGACAATTGCCCGCTCAGAACGGCGGCGGTGGTCAGGACACAACGCGCGGCGCCCTGGCCGGCGGTCACGGCCAGCGCTGCCATCAACGCGGTGACCGCCACCACAGGCCCGGGGTGGCACGACCCGGCCAGGCCACCCGACCGGCCGGCCCGCATCGCGGCCACACCGCTGGGCGTCGACTGCTCAGGAGTGCCCACCCGGCCGATCGTAGGCGTCCCGGCCCCGACCGGCGTGGAGCACGCGCCCCGGGGCGAACGGCCGGACGGGCGATGCATGGTGCCGAAGCGCGGGTTCGGGGAACACGTGCAGAGCAACTCACCCCAGTCGACAGCCGGACGGGAACCCTATGACGCGGATCGCCGCCGTTCACGGTGCCCTCGCACCGCACCGTCGCACCCAGTCCGAGATCACCGACATGGTGGCCCGCACCTGCCTGCCCGAGGGCACCGACCGCCGGGTCCTGGACCGGCTGCACCGCGGCGCGAAGGTCCGCTCGCGCCACATGACACTGCCGCTGGAACGGTACGAGGAACTGGACGGATTCGGCGCCGCCAACGACGTCTTCATCGCCGCCGCCACCGGTCTGGGCGCCAAGACAGTGAGAGCCGTACTGCAGATGGCCGGTCTGTCCGCAGCCGACGTCGACCTGCTGGTCTTCACCTCCGTCACCGGCATCGCCGTTCCCTCGATCGACGCACGGCTGGCCGGCCGCCTCGGGCTGCGGCCGGACGTCACACGACTGCCCCTCTTCGGCCTCGGCTGCGCCGGTGGCGCCGCCGGCCTGGCCCGTATGCACGACTACCTGCTGGGCCGGCCCGACCACGTGGCGGTCCTGCTGTCGGTCGAACTGTGCTCACTCACCTTCCAGCGCAACGACGCCTCCGTGGCCAACCTGGTCGCCACCGGGCTGTTCGGCGACGGCGCCGCCGCAGTCGTCGCCTACGGCGCGGACCGCCCGGACGAGCCCATCGGCCCGACGATCGTGGACACCCGCAGTCACCTGTATCCGGACACCGGGCGCCTCATGGGCTGGGACATCAAGAGCTCCGGCTTCCAGGTCGTCCTCGACCCGAAGGTCCCCGACGTCGTACGCCGCTCCCTCGCCGATGGCGTCGAGGGATTCCTCGGTGACCACGGCCTGAAGCCGAAGGACGTGACTGCCTGGGTCTGCCACCCGGGCGGGCCCAAGGTCCTTCAGGCCGTCACCGAGGCCCTCGACCTGCCCGACGACGCACTCGATGTGACCTGGCGTCATTTGGCCGACGTGGGCAACCTGTCCTCGTCGTCGGTGCTCCACGTGCTGCGCGACACCCTGGCCGAGCGCCGCCCGCCACCGGGCACTCCGGGTGTGCTGCTGGCGATGGGACCCGGCTTCGCCTGCGAACTCGTCCTGTTGCGCTGGTAGTTCGAACCGACGAAGGACACAGGACACAGGACACATGATCTGGTACGGACTGCTGGTGGCCGCCGTCGCCGTCGAGCGCGTCGCCGAACTCGTCGTCGCCCGCCGCAACGAACGGTGGAGCACCGCCCGCGGCGCGACGCCGACCGGGCAGGGCCACTACCCGGCCATGGTCGCCCTTCACACCGGCCTTCTGATCGCCTGCCCGGCCGAGGCATGGCTGGCCGACCGGCCCTTCGTAGCCGCCCTGGCCTGGCCGATGCTGGCCCTGCTGGCGGGCGCCCAGGCACTGCGGTGGTGGTGCATCCACACCCTGGGACCCCGTTGGAACACCCGGGTGATCGTCGTACCCGGACTGCCGCTGGTGACGAGCGGCCCCTACCGGTGGCGGTGGCTGCGGCATCCGAACTACGTGGCC
Organism: Streptomyces sp. NPDC091412; assembly: GCF_044756885.1. Taxonomy (NCBI): domain Bacteria; kingdom Bacillati; phylum Actinomycetota; class Actinomycetes; order Kitasatosporales; family Streptomycetaceae; genus Streptomyces; species Streptomyces sp. NPDC091412. Next base: position 8,043 of record NZ_JBIVTV010000046.1, read on the forward strand.
GTCGTCGCCGAGGGCGTGGCGCTGCCTCTGGTACACACCGCCTGGGTCACCGCGGCCGCGTTCACGGTACTCAACGCCGCCCTGCTCACCGTGCGCATCCGCTGCGAGAACCGGGCGCTCGCCGCCGCGACCACGCCGGCGTCGGCATGATCGACGTACTGGTGGCCGGCGGCGGACCCGCCGGACTGGCCGCGGCCATCCACGCAGCGCTCGTCGGCCTGGAGGCCGTCGTCGTCGAACCCCGGACCGCGCCCGTGGACAAGGCCTGCGGAGAGGGAGTCATGCCCGGCGGTGTCGCCGCGCTGCGAACACTGGGCGTCGAGGCCACCGGCCGCGAACTGCGCGGCATCCGCTACGTGGAGGGCACCACCCGCGCCCAGGCGTCCTTCCGCGGCCGGAGTGGGCGGGGAATCCGCCGTACAACGCTGCACTCCGCACTGCACCAGCGCGCGCTCAGCCTTGGCGTGCGCATGCTGCCGGGCAAGGTCGGCGAGGTGCACCAGAGCGCGGACACGGTCACCGCCGCCGGAACCACTGCCCGTTGGCTGATCGCCGCCGACGGCCTGCATTCCCCGGTGCGCCGCAGCCTGGGGCTGGACATGCCGGGCCGCCCCGATGGCCGCTACGGACTTCGCCGTCACTACCGCGTCGAGCCATGGACGGACTTCGTGGAGGTCCACTGGGCCCGGCACGGCGAGGCCTATGTGACACCGGTCGACGACGACCTGGTGGGCGTCGCGGTCCTCAGCCGCAACCGTCGCGGCTACGACGAGCACCTGGCCGGCTTCCCGACCCTCACCGCGTCGCTGCGCGGCTCGGTCGCGACGGAGGTACGCGGAGCCGGACCACTGCGGCAGCGGGTGCGGCGCAGAACCGCCGGCCGTGTCCTGCTCGTCGGCGACGCCGCAGGCTACCTGGATGCCCTCACCGGCGAGGGCATCGCCCTCGCACTGGCCACGGCCGGGGCCGCCGTCCGCTGCCTGGCCGCCGGGCGACCGGACGCGTATGAGCGTGCCTGGGTGCGGCTGACTCGGCGCCACCGGCTGCTCACCGGGGCCCTGCTGGCCGCGAGCGGCCGTCCCAGCACCGCCCGCCTCATCGTGCCGGCAGCGTCCCGGATGCCTTCGGTGTTCTCAGCCGCGGTCCACGCACTGCAGTAGTGGCCCGGCCATACCTTGCTGGGGCATCTCGGCGACCGCGCAGCCCAGTTCACCCACCTGATCCGGGATCGGGATGCGAAGTTCACCGCCGCCGGCACAGTCGCCTCGTCACCGCCCTGGAGACTCGGTGAGCAGCCTCTGCTGTAAAGCCATGGCCAGTCGTTCGCGCATATGCAGAACGCGAGTGCGTCAGGCACTACCCGCAACCTTTCCCCAAGGTTTTGCCGTTAGGCGAGGCATGCATCCCGAACTCCACATCTGTCACCGCGACGAGAACGACTGGACCGTCGTCGAGATCCACGGAGAGGTCGACGTGTACACCGTGCCCCGCATCCGCGAACACTTGGGCAAAAGGATTCAGGCGGGCCGGCACCGCCTCATCGTCGACCTGACAGGAACGACATTCATGGACTCGACCGGCCTTGGGCTCCTCGTCGGCATCCACAAGCGGATCCGTACACGCGCCGGCGCCCTGAGGCTGGTCATCGTAAACCAAGACATCCGGCAGATCTTCACCATGACGAGCCTGGACCGGGTTTTCCCGATCTACGATTCCACGCAAGCCGCGATGGGGTGACCGGACAGGTTCACCGGTTGCCTCCCGATCGCTCCAGAGGAGTCGCCGAGTACGCTCCTTCAGCCCTTGGCCGAGAGGAGTTGCTGAGTGGCCCGGTCGGGTGGACCCGTACTGCGCACCCAGAGGCTTGTGATGGAGCCGATCCGCCACGGGGATCGCGACGATCTCTTTGAGGCTGTGGTCAGTCAGGACAGCGTCATGCGGTGGCTGGCGACCGGCCGGGCCGACAGTCGGTCTGCGGCCGAGGCCATGTGCGATGACCACGTCGCCCACTGGGCCAGACACGGTTACGGCGACTTTGCGGTCCGGGACGCCGCCACGCACGCGTTTCTCGGCCGGGTGGGACTGCGTAACCGGGCTCAGTACGGGGTCGACCTCGGTTTCGCCGTGCACCCACGGGCCCAAGGCCGTGGGATCGCCGGCGAGGCCGGCCGTGCGTGCCTGGACCTGGCGTTTCGCCGCCTGGCGCTTCCTGCCGTTTTCGCGTTCGTCCTGCCCGGCAACACTGCCTCGATCGCGGTACTGCGCCGCCTGGGCGCCCAGGCGGACGGGACGGTGCGGTCCAGTGGCCTGCATTGTCTGCGCTACCGGTTCGCTCCCGCCACCGCGGCCGCCGCGGAGCATGTGGGGGACGACGGTCTGGCGGACCTCCAGCTGCTCCATGAGCCGGGCCCCGGTTCTCCGGAAGGTGAAGCCGCACTCCGCGACGGGCTGCCCGACCCCTTCGGGGTGAAGGGGCTCGGCCTGGTGTGGGCTGACAAGCAGCACACCCTCACCGCTGTCTCCAAAGGCCGGCCGGTGGCTTCCGCGGGATGGCTGGTGCGGGACATGGCCTTTGACGGATTGCCGCGCCGCGCCGCGGGGTTGGGGGGTGTGCTGGTGCACCCCGCCAGTCGGGGCCAGGGCATCGCCCGGGCGGTGATCAGCGTGGCGGTCGAACACGCACGAGCGGCCGGCGCCGAGACGATGATCCTGCTCTGCCGCCCCGATCTGGTCCCGCTCTACACGCAGCTGGGATGGAGCCGGCTCTCCGTGCCCGTCACCCTCCAGCAGCCCGACGGCGCGCGGACCTCGCCACTGACCGCCATGATCTACGACCTGACCGGCCTGCCTCATCCAACCGTCGGTGTGGACCTGCGGGGTCTGCCCTTCTGATGCGCTGGACAGCCGGCGCGTCGGGGTGGCGGGCGTTGGCACATGACGTTGGTGACACAGGTCAATGCTGGTGAACCGAGGTGCCTCGACGGGCATCGGTCGGGTAGCGTGCGGGCCATGTCGAGTCCTGAGTCGGACACGGTGGGGGCTTTCGGTCACGCCGTCAGCCCCCTGCACCACTGAGCCCGTAGCACTGCCGTCGTGCCGCATCTGGTGGTGGGACGAGTGCGGCCCTGGGGCTGGCCGCGGTGACGAGATGACCGTCTCGTGCTTCTCCTCACCTCGGAGCCACTCGATGCCTTTCCCGCTGTATCTGCTTGCCATGGCGGTCTTCGCCATGGGCACCTCGGAATTCATGCTCGCCGGCCTCTTGCCGGACATCGCGTCGGATCTCGATGTCACGGTCGGGACAGCAGGCGTGCTCACCTCGGCCTTCGCCATCGGCATGATCGTCGGCGCCCCCTTTGTGGCCGCACTTGCCCGCAACTGGCGCAGGCGCTCCGGTCTTCTCGGGTTCATCCTCATGTTCGCGGCAGCTCACGCCGTGGGTGCCGTCACTGCGAGCTTCCCGGTTCTGTTCGCCACCCGGGTCGTCGCCGCGCTCGCGAACGCGGGGTTCCTTGCTGTCGCTCTGACGGCTGCCGCCGCGCTGGTCCCACCCGACAAGAAGGGACGTGCGCTGGCCGTGCTGCTGTCGGGCACGACGGGGGCCACGATCGCCGGTGTCCCCGGTGGGTCGGTGCTCGGCACGTTGCTCGGCTGGCGGGCCGCGTTCTGGGCTGTCGCCGTTCTCTGCCTGCCCGCGGCTCTCGGCATTCTGAAGGGGATCCCAGCGGGACGTGCGAAGGAGGAGGCGGCTGGCGGGCCGGCCTTGCGAGTGGAGCTCACCCAGCTCGCAAGGCCGAGGTTGATCCTGGTGATGCTGCTCGGTGCGCTGGTGAACGCGGCGACTTTCGCCGGCTTCACCTTCCTCGCCCCCGTCGTGACCGACACCGCCGGGCTGAGTGAGCTGTGGATCTCTGTCGTCCTGGTGCTCTTCGGCGTCGGTTCCTTCGCCGGGGTCACCGTCGCCGGCCGACTGTCCGACCAACACCCCGGCCGGGTCATCGCGGTGGGCGGTCCGCTGCTGCTCATCGGCTGGCCGGCCCTGGCCGTGCTGGCCGACAAACCGGTCGCTCTGCTCGCCCTCGTGTTCGTCCAGGGCGCGCTGTCCTTCGCGCTGGGCAGCACCCTGATCGCACGGGTCCTCTACGAGGCCGCGGGAGCTCCCACCATGGCCGGCTCGTACGCGACCGCGGCACTCAACGTCGGCGCCGCCGTCGGACCACTCATCGCCGCGTCCACGCTCGGCACCGGTGTCGGGAACCTCGGGCCGCTGTGGTCGAGCGGAGTCCTGGTCGCTGTTGCGCTGCTCATCGCGTTCCCCCTCCGCACGGTGATCGCGGCCGACCGGAGCACCGAGGTGCTCCCGTGATGCATGCGAACGCCCCCTTGGACATCAGGGGACGACGAAGGCTCGTCGAACGCTGCCGCACCCGACCGATCGCCCACGTCGCCGCCGAAGGACGCGGTCGCAGGCCTCCGGCATCAGGTACAGAACGGTGTCGGCGGTCTTCGGGGCCAAGCGGTCGAAGGGCCGGTCCCCGTAGGCGGCGGCGTCACGTGGGCGAGCGTGGTCGGCATCGCGCCCGCTGCCGCAAGACGCCTACGGGGGAACAGGGGCGGAACTCGGTCCGGATCCCCGTCGTCGAGCCGGCTCAGACCGTGGTGACGACCCGGTCGAACTCCAGACGAGGGGAGCGCGGGTACCAGGCGTCCTCGCCCGGCTTGCCGATGTTGACGACCATCAGCGGGGTGTGGTCGTCGTCCAGGAATTCCTTGCGGACGCCCTCGAAGTCCAGGCCGGTCATCGGACCGGCGGCGAGGCCCGCGGCCCGGATGCCGATGATGAAGTACGCGGCCTGGAGGCCGGCGTTGAGGGCGGCCTGGCTCTCCCGCACCCCACGGTCGCCGAAGACGGCGTCCTTGGCCTGGGGGAAGTGCGGGAAGAGGTGGGGCAGTTCCTCGTGGAACTCGTTGTCCGCGGAGAGGATCGCGACCAGGGGGGCGGCGGCGGTCTTCGCCCGGTTGCCCTCCGCCATGTGCTGGACGAGACGCTCGCGGGCCTCGGCGGAGCGGACCAGGGTGATGCGCAGCGGCGACTGGTTCATGGACGTCGGGCCGTACTTGACCAGGTCGTAGATCGCCTGGACCTGCTCCTCGGACACCGGTTCGTCGGTGAAGGTGTTCGCGGTGCGGGCCTCACGGAAGAGAAGGTCCTGGGCGGCGGGGTCAAGAGCGAGCGGCATGGGGGAATTTCCTCACAATGGGGGTGGATCCCGGGGGGATCGACGTGCGGCACCGACACTACGTCTTGAAAGTTCAAGGTTCAATCAAAATCGGGTCGACGGTGATCAGCTTCACAGGGCGACGGCGCGCCGCGTTCGCCTTGGCCATCCCATGCATTGACAGTGTGCTGCCCTGGTCGCTGTCATGAATGGGAGCGCTCCCATATCCCGCACCTTTCCCTCGGAGGCATTCGTGCGCACCCCTCACTTGCGATTACTGCGCAGGCCCTGGACGGCGGCCCTCGTGGCTGCCGGGTCCGTCGCCCTGCTGGTGTTCGCATTCATCGCGACACCCACCAGTGCCGCGGAGGCCGGCTGCCGGGTCGACTACACCGTGAACCAGTGGGCCGGCGGCTACACGGCCCAGGTCAAGGTCACCCATCTCGGCCCGGCGGTCAACGGCTGGCGTCTGACCTGGACCCACGCCGACGGCCAGCGGGTGACATCGGCGTGGAACGCGACCGTCACCCAGACCGGCGCCTCCGTCGTCGCCGTCAACGCCGACTGGAACGGCTCGCTGGCCACCGACGGCTCCGCCGAGTTCGGTGTCCAGGGCACCTGGAGCTCGGCCAACCCCGCCCCGACCGACTTCGCCCTCAACGGTCTGGTGTGCGGCGGAACCGGCACCACCTCGCCGCCGACCACCCCGCCGCCCACGACCCCGCCGCCCTCCGCCGAATGCGGCAGCGCCGTGGTCTGCTCGGGCTTCGAGGACCAGACCGGCACCACTCCCTCCGGCGCCTGGCAGTTCGCCGCGCCCGACTGTCAGGGCACCGGAACCGCGGCCGTCGACACCTCGGTCGCGCACGGCGGCGGCAGGTCGCTGCGGATCGACGGCAAGGCCGGCTACTGCAACCACGCCTTCGTCGCCTCCACCGCGAATCTGTCTTCGGTGGGGCCGGTGATGTATGTGCGCATGTGGGTGCGGCACACCACCGCGCTCCCCGCGGCCCATGTCACCTTCGTCTCCCTGCCCGACAGCTCCCAGGGCGGCCGGGCGCTGCGCGTCGGCGGCCAGAACGGCGCCCTCCAGTGGAACCGGGAGACCGACGACGCCACCCTGCCCGCGCAGAGCCCGGCGGGCGTGGCGCAGAGCAGGCCGCTGCCGACCGGGAGCTGGCAGTGCCTGCGCTTCGCGATCGACACGACGACGCCCAAGCTCGACACCTGGCTCGGTGACGAACTGATCCCGGGCCTGCACGCGGACGGCGTCCCCACCCAGGACATCGACCAGCAGTGGCTTGCCCGCACCACCCCGCCCCGGCCCACCACCCTGCGCCTGGGCTGGGAGAGCTACGGGACGGGCGACGACAGACTCTGGTTCGACGATGTGGCCGTGGGTTCCTCCCCCATCGGCTGCTGACGGCCTGCGCGACCACCAGCGACGACGGCGCGCCGGAAGGAACCACCTTCCGTCCCGGCGTGCCGTCAGCGCCTTGCGCGGGGAGGCCCGATCACTGCGGCGATGGTCGAGGGCGCGGGCTTCGTCCGTCCCCTTGCCGAAGGACCGGGCGAGGAGGAGCGTCCCCCACCGCGACAGGTGAGCCCATCCATACCGGACCCGTAAGAGCCGCGGCCGCACCCGAAAGCCACCGTCCTCTCGATCCTGCCCGGGCGTCGAGTCCTTTCCCTGAACGGCAGTTACGAGTTGGTGCGTGACAGCGCGTGGGCATGCTCGTCCGGTGAGGGGCACGGTCGATCGGGCGGTGTCGGGCGCCTACTCCGTCGAGGGCTACCCGCTGCTGGAACTGCTGGACGACGACCTCGAGCCCGTCGACGGCGTCGAGATCCTCGACGGCAGCGGCGAGATCACCACCGGCGCCGGGCCCGACGAACAGCCCGGACCTGTCACGCTCGAGCCCGGCGAGTCGGCCACCGCGGCCTGGTCTGGCGCAACACCACTGAGTTCGGTACGCCGGTCAACGTGCCCTATGCGCGGGTCCGGGCGAAGGAGGGTGCCGTCCCGGTGACGGTGACCCCGCACTTCGACCTCGGAACCACCGGAAAGCTCGGGGTCGGACCGTGGGAAAAAGCGGAACGCCAGTAATTCAAGGAGACTCCAGCATTTCCGCTTCCCTGTTGGTCGCAGGCGCAGTTCCGAGCCTGTCGGGCTGAGGGCTAGTAGGGCTTGGTCATCTTCACTCGTGAGTGGCGTGTCTGTTGGTCGGCGGGTGGGGTTGGCATGGTGTGACACCTGAGGAGATGGTCGGGGT
>NZ_JBIVTV010000047.1:0-14769 GCF_044756885.1 Streptomyces sp. NPDC091412
ACGTCCTGTGGGCCATGATCCGTGACGGAGCGCGCTATCACGCTTCACCTCCCGTCACGGCTGCGGCTTGACAACACGATTGGGATGTCCTTCCGGGCGACGGACACCCATCGCCTCGAACGCAGAATAGAACACGCCCGGAATGCGGCCGCTGTCAGCTACTGCCCTTACCGTGACGGTATGGCCACCCCTCCCCCGCACTGCGAGCGTGCCTGCATGTCCGCGGAGGCCGTCAACGAAGCGATCCGACGACTCATGGACGAGCCCTCTACCCCACAGCGCGCCGAGACCTACCGGCGCCTGCTCCAAGTGTGGACGGACGTCACCGACGGCCTCGCCGACGCCGCCTAACCACAGAGGGCCGACCTAACGCCGCCTCGGCACCGCCGCAAGCGCAGACGCCAGGCGCAGCACGGGCGACTCCGGCCTCGTCGACCAGACCCGGGCGAACTCATTGACGGCGTACGTCGCCGGCATCCGCGCGGCCGTCTCGGCGCAGTCCCGGCACGAGATCGGGGCGTGGTTGCCGCGCGTGCACGCGCGCATCCCGTCCACCAGAGCGTGCCGGTTCCACGGGTGCGCGCACACCCGGCACGGCTGGCTGTAGGCAGCCCGCCGGATCTGGCGCTCGGCCCGCGTCGCGTTCGGGTACAGCTTGCGGTTGGCCCTGGGGTACGGCCTCATCACGCTCCCCTTCGCACAGCCCACGTGGGCGGCTCTTGCCCTTGGTGGCTCTCCTCGAAGTGCGCCCGGATGGCGCCCTCGATGCGCTTCCGCTGCTCCTCGGCCCGAGCATTCGCGTGCGCCGTGATCGCCCGGGTCGTCTCCTCCTGGTTCCCGACCGGGATCACCAGACGGCGCGAGTTCTCCAAGTCGTTGAGGAACACGTCCTCGACGTGGGCCCATCCGCAGCTGAGGGCGCACGGATAGCGGACGATGCCGCTCCGCGGGTGCGGCCACAGGGGAGGCAGGACGGGCTCCGGGACAATTGTCTGCTCCAGCTGGCTCGCCTCGTCCGCACGGCGGGCCGCAAAGAGTTCAGCGAGAGCCTCGCGCGGCGTCGGCTTCGGCAGCACGGCGAGGAGGGCGTCAAGGTCGGTATCAGCGGTCACGAGGGGTTTCCTCCGCTTCGTGCGCCCGACAGGATGCCACAAAGTAGACCGCCCGCCCCCGCGCACAAGGGGCGGGCGGTCTACGGCGCCGCTTGCGGATCGTCCGGCGGCTCGTCTGGATCGGGGCACATGCGGGCAAGACGACGGTTGACCTCGTCGACCGCGTCCCGCAGGCTGCCGCCACCGTTCTGCCCCACTTCGTGCTGCACGTGGCGCAGGCCGGTCTCCAGGTCGCCGAGGCGCTGCATGACGCCCGGCCGCTCGGGGACACCGGGGCGCCCCTCCTCGCCGTACCAGTCGTCCAAGAACTGGCCGGTGCGGCCGAGGAGATGCGAGGCCCCACGGACCACCCGCCATAAGACAGCGACGAACCCTGCGAGGACAGAGATCGCGCCACCCCAGACGAGAGCTGTGTCGAGGGCGGGGATGCCGGTGCTTACGTCCATCCGCTCACCCGCCGTCGGACCGCGGTGTGTGGCTCGCCTTCCAACCGGCCGCGAACGTCGCCAGGGTGGGGACGAGGGCCAGGACGAGGGCGCTGATCGGGTCCGGCAGGGGCTCCAGGATGCGCGCGTTGTCCTGCACCGCGGCGAGGACGCCGAGGAGACCGGACGACGCCAGATAGGACCCGGCGGTCGCCCACCGCACCTTGCGCTCGATCGCGTGCTGCGCCACGGGTCAGCCCTCCTTCCACACCAGCGCCGACAGGACAGCGGACTTGACCGTGATCGGGGCCGCGGCCTGGTTCAGCAGCCGCACCCTCATGGACCGCCCGGCCCCGAGCCGCTTGACGAGCGGCACGATCCCGAACGTCCCGCCGGCCGTACCGATGATCTCGTGCACGGGGTGGTCCGCCTTGAAGGTGTCGCCCTCGTACTCGCTCATGCGGACCTGCACCACGTCACCGACCGGCAGGCCGGTGAACACGAGGCCGATCAAGCCGGTGAACCGAGCCGCGCCCTTGACGAACACGGCGCTGCCCGCCGGGTGGTCGCCTGCCTCGTCAGTCCACTCGGCCGTGAAAGCGATCGGTTCCATGGCATCGGGCGCGAGCTGGTAGGGCTGGGCGATGCCGAGGTTGGTGTACGCGGGCATGTCTGCCTCCTGCGGTGCGGGCGGGCTCCAGCTCGCCGGGTGCGCCAGGCGCTCGGCGATATCGGCCCGCATCTGGGTCATCGTGAGCGTGAAACGCCCACGGCGGCCGTAGCCCTCGACGGGCCCGGCCGGGTCCGGCTTGCCCTCGACCGAGGTCTCCAGGTGCCCGGCGGCGCTGCCCGCGCCCCACCCGTGGTGGCGGCAGATGGCCGCGTTGAAGCGGACCCAAGTGTCGTACTGCCGCCGGGTGTACGTGTCCTTGCCGTCCCCGAGGCCCTCCGTCTCAATGCCGTACAGCCGATCGTTGCCGTCGACCGTGCCCGTGGCCTTGTTCGGCCGCGGGATCGTCCGCTCGGCCACGATCGCGTCGAAGGCGTTCTTGGCCGCCGGGCCGGCGTGGTTGGCGCGGCCCGCTGCGACGAGGACCAGGACGCCGCTCTTCGGCAGGTACGCATGGGCGAGCGGCGGCGGCAGCGCCGTGGCCCCCTTGTAGGCGATCAGGTTGAGGCTGTCGACGCCGGCGGTGTGGTGGTTGAGGACACCGTTGACCGGGCCGAAGACGTTGCCCGTTGCAGCGTCCCGGCCCCTCGTCGTCCAGCCGTCCAGCTCGGTGAAGGGAACGCCTTCGGCTGTGAGCGCGGCCCGCCACTGGGCGGGCGTCATCGGCGTGGCCACTCAGACCATCTCCGGCCAGTGCCACGTGCCGACCTGCTTGGTCGCCTCGTCGTGACCGGCGTCGTCGTGGAAGGTGCCGCGCGGGTTGAGCACGGTCAGGGCGACCCACTCCGCGCCGTCGCCTCCGGTGACGACCTCGGGGTCGGGGTGCGGGTTGGTCTCGTCGTAGACGTCGGCGATGATCGCGGCCCGGCACCGCGGCGGGTGGGCCTGGCTGCCGTCCTCGCGGATGGGTGTGCCGTGACTGCGGTAGTGGACGATGCGGCCGATGCTTGGCCTCTGGCGGTTCTCGGACAAGGTCAACTCCCCGTGTGGTGAAGTTGCCCGGCCCACAACCAGCGGCGACGAAAGTCTAATCAGCCGCCCCACCGGCGGTGTCCGGTTCCGGGCCCTCATAGCCCGACATGCGGCGCGCCGTGGCCGCATGGATCCCGGCCGTGATGAGCGCCCGGTAGTCCGCGAGGGTGCGCTCCGCATCCTCCGCCTGGAGCGCGTCCACGCGGTCGGCGACGCCCACCTCCCACGCCAGGTACCGGTCCCGATACTGCTCCTCGGTCAGGAACGCGCCCGGCCGGGATAGGCGGGGCCGGTCCTCGCTGGTGGTCTCGATCAGCCCGAGCGTGCCGTCCGCGTACTCGACGTAGTGCTTCGTCAGGGTGGCGACGTGGGGCAGTTCCTCGAAGGGGGTGTGCATGAGGGTCCTCACAGGCTGATCAGGATGGCGCGGAGCAGGCTCTGGATCCGGTTGTAGTTGGCGCTGCCGGTGCCCCGGCCCAGCTCGACCGAGATCGTGATGGTGCTGGTGGCGCCTGGCCCCAACGACGCCAAGGCCTGGTAGACCTTCGTGAGCTGGGAGTGGATGTTCGTGATGGCGCTCGTCCCGCTATTGCGCATGTAGTACATCTCGTCGCCGTCCGCGCCCCACGCAGCACCGGCACCCGCTGGCAGGTTGAAGGAGACGTCGAACTCCCGCTCAAACAAGACGACCGCCGGGCGACACGGGTCGGGGTTGGTCACGTCCAGTGAGAACGTGTCGACCGGCACGACCGCTGTGCTGGTCGGCACCAGGACGTCGTTGTAATTCCGCGTCTCCCCGTTCTGGACGTAGGAGATCCGACCCCGCGGCTCGCCCCTCAGGACCCCATTCGCGTCACAGACGATGACCCCGCCGGACGTCGCAGGCGAGCACGAGTACGGCCACGTCCCCGTGGACACCCGCACCGGAGAACTCCCGGAGCCGTTCCCGGTCAGCCCGCACCCAGTGGTGACCGTCGCCGCCCCAGTCGGCACGAACAGGCCGTCGGGGCGGACGGTGAGGTTGTTCCCGGCCTGCGCGGACACGCCGGCGGAAATCTGGCCGGTGGCCTGGTTGAAGGTGACGCCTGCACTGCCAGACAGGCAGCCGCGAACATCCGGACAGCGCACCTCTGATGAGACGACGTACGGGTTGGCAGCCGATCCGCTACCGCTCACCGTCACGTTCGAACCGGCCCGTACCGTGCAGTTGCACAGGCCGCCACCGCAGCCGCATCGCGCCACTTCTCCCACCGTCCTCGCGGGGTGTGTACGGCCCGGCCCACAACCAGCGGCGCAAGTCGAGTCTAAGCCCGCGCGCCAGGCGGGCCGTGGAGACGGACGGCCGCCCTCTCAGCCCATCAACTCCACGATGACGATGCCGTTCGCTCCCGGGCTCCCGCTCACGGAGTCCCCGTCCCGGGCCAAAGCACCTCCGGCACCAGCGCCGTTCCCTCGCGGGTTGCCGCCAGCAGACGAGGACGCTCGCTGATAGCCGCCGTGTCCGAGCCGGGACTCACCGCCCTGCCCCGACTGTCCCTCGCCCCCGGTCAGCCGGAGCGCGCCGCCCCCAGCACCACCGCCCTGGACGTAGTCCCCGATGCCTGCGAACGCGCCAGCCGTGCCAGAGAACGAGGCGGCTGCCGTACCGGAGGTCATCACGGCCGCCCCTCCCGGGCCGCCGTTCGCGGTGCACACACCACCGAAGGACGAGGCACCCCCGGAACCACCGTCCGTCGCCGGCCCGCCCGCACTACCACCAGCGCCGACGACGATCGTCTCCGTAGCGCCCAGCGCGGAGACGTCGATCAGCGACTCCGCATAGCCGCCACCCGCGCCGCCCGGCTGCGCCACCAACTGCCCGGAATTGGCCCGAGCGCCAGCAGCTCCCCCACCACCACCCTGGACGATGACCCGCACTCGCGCGAGCCACGGGTAATCCGACTTCCGGAACTGGTAGTTGCCGGGGTCTCGGTAGTAGAGGACTTGGCGGAGGCCCTGACGGCCCGGGATCAGCGTCAGCCGCCCATCGCCGCCGACGTCGAAATAGGAATCGTCCACGCAAACTGAACTCATGGCCGGGCCACTCCTCCCAGGAGAACGGCTGCCCGGCCCACAACCAGCGGCGCGGGATCGAGGGTAGCCGGGATCATTAACCCGCCACGGCGGCCGCCATCACGTGCACCCGGACCCCGGGCCCTGCCGGTTCGGCGACCCCGGCGCCGCGCCGTGCCCGGGTCCGCCAGACCCGCACCGTCACGCACCAGGTGGTGACCTCCTCCAACGCCACCAGGACCGTACGGTCGTCATCATCCGGGGCCGGGTCGACGGCGACCGCCGAGACGGCCGGAACTCCCTCGTACTCGGCCGGGAACACCCAGCGGGCGCGTCCGTCCTCCCCGCTGACCAGCACGGCCGCCACGGGCCCGGCAGCGGCCGGTGCAGGCGGCGCCACCGTCACGTCGGTGGGCAGCGGATCCTCCTCGGGCGACCGGCCGGTGGTGCGGGTCCGGCCGGCGATCCGCGCCCGATCGTTCAGGTTGCGCAGCACCCCGCCGAGCGGGTTGCCCACCATGTGCCGCGTCGGGGAGCCTCGCATCGCCATCTACGCCGCCTCCGCTCCGGTCGCCGCCACCTGCACCTGGACGCTCTCCTGCCCAGGCGTGTTCTCGTCGCCGCCGGTCTCAGCGACCTTGACACCCGTGATCTTGAAGCGTTGTGCGACCTTGCGGCACGTTCCCGCGCTGGTGACATCCAGAGCCCAGCCGGGCACGAGGCTCGGAACGTCGATCGCTGTCTCGGGCGCGAGTGTCACTTCCTGCGTGTCGACGAAGACAGGCACGGGCGTCGAAGCACGCTGGCGAGCCGTCGCGGCCTGGGCAGCTGAGGCGTCGTCGGTGATCTCGTTCTGCTCCAGGTAGCGCTCGTGCAGCCCGTAGAACGGGTCGATGCCGCCCGCCTCGCCCAGGGCTCCGCTCTGCTCGCTCCCGGCGACGATCCACCGCGTGACCAGAGAGGCGCCGTCCTCGGCGACCTCCAGGCCAGCAGGGAGATCCGCGTCCGACAACCGACCGACGCTCGCCATGTGCGTCTCAGGCAACAGCAGGATCTTCGACCCGATCGCCGTGAAGTCCAGACCGGCCTCGGCGAGCTGCCGCAAGTGGTCGCCGGTCTGGCCAACGTTCTTCGAATACGACCGCGACCCGGAAATACCGGCCCGCCCGACGACCTGCACCGTGTGCCCCGGGTCGTCCGGCGCGTACCCGTCGTCAATCAGCCACTCGGCGATCTCCATCACGTCGACGTTGGAGAACGTCCGGTCCTGGTGCACGACCCGATTGTCCAGCCACGCAGTTATGTCCCGTGCTCTGATCTCGATCCCGCCCAGCGTCCAGCTGATGCCGGTGATCGGCCCCTCCCACACGTACCGCCCGTCGCGGAACACGACCAGACGGTTTCTCCACGTGGAGATCCGCCCAAGCGGACCACAGCAGTCAAGTCCTGGCTGGATCACCGCCCGCGCCGTGCTGGTGCCGTCGAGCACTCGGGTCCATTCGCACTCCACGAGCACATCGGCGACGGCGACCGTCGCGCCGCTCCTATCGAGCACTGCGGCGCTGTGACTCCCGCATCCCGCTACGGCCAAGGCCGGGCTCCTCTCTTGGGAGATGAGCCCGGCCCAGAACCAGCGGCTATCCAGCAGCCAGGTTAGCCGTCGGCCAGCCAGGCCCAAGAGCGCCGGTTGACGACTGAGCTGATGGTGGACTCGCAGACGTTGAACTCAGCCGCGAGCGCTCGGCCCCCGTTGACAGGGTGGCGAAAGACGTAACGGCGACGGATCTCGCGGACCTGCTCCTCGGTCAGCTTGTGCCACCCGTTGATCTCGCCTCGTGCCTGTCGTTCAGCCTCCACCTTGTCGATCATGTTCTGGTCATGGTCGCCGAGGTACAGGTGCCGGATGTTGATGCACCCCTCCCATCCCCGGTGACAGGTGTGGAGGACCCAGTCGTCCCCTGGGTCACCGTGGACCAGGAGCCAGACAGCCCGGGAGGCGTTCATCGTCGCGCCATCGAGGCGAACGACAGGGCGCTGCCCGTTGCCGTCGAGCATCACGCAGTCGTCCGTCGTCGCCGTCGCGCCGCGTCGCAACACCTCCATCCGCTCGCTGTGCGGCCTACGTGTGAGCGGTACGAGGGGGTCGCCGTAGACTGCTGCGCGGAATCGATGGGCAGGGCACAGGCCGTGGCTGTCGTGCTTGCCTAGGCATCGGGTGCCGTCTTCGTGAACCACCGTGCACCGGCCGTCAGCCGGTCCTCTCTCGCGCCGTTCGCGGTTCGCCGGGTCCTCGTCGGGGTGGCGTCGCACCCACTGGTAGCACGGCGAGCACAGATCGCCGATCAAAGGCCCTTCGTACTCGCATGTCCGGACACGGCACCGGCCGTGCGGCTTGGGCTGCAGCCCAGGGCGCTTCGCCGGGTCTTGGCCGGTCTTGCGCCACCACCGGTCGCATGAAGGGCAGCGGCCGCGCCGTAGCACGGTAACCACCCCACAGCCCGAGGCACTGCACTTACCATGGGGCATTCCGAGCCTCCAACCAGGTTCGGGGCCCCGGGCCGGGAGCTCCTACCCTCCCGCCGGGGCTGTTTAGTTGTCGATCCATTCTATCCGTTTTGCCTGCTCAGAGGTTATTTTAACGCCTTATCAGCGGCCTCGGCCGGATACGCTGACGGTCACCGTGGCGTCCAGCGCCGGCGGGCTCTCGATGTCCGTGGACAAGCAGAGGCAGAACGACGCGCAGTCGAGCGTCTTGTACACCGGCGGCATCCCGTCCCTGCCGTAGACGTCCGGGGAGCTTTCGCAGAAGCCGCCGCACTCGACCGTGGCGCGGCCCGTCTGCCCGTCCAGCGTCACGGCACCGCCCGCGGGGACGTAGCTGACGTGCCAGAAGCTGTGCGGATCGCAGCGGTGGAAGTCCGCGGTCTGGTCGCACGTCATGCCGGGCTCGGTCTTCTCGAAGAGTTCCACGGTCAGGTTCCGCAGGTCCGACGACCCGGCACGAACAGTGATCATGGGAACGTCTGACGACCACGTGGGCCGCGAGGACAAATCCATGTCGTAGCAGGCCCGTTCCACGGCCAACGGAAGGCAGTAGCAGGTGCTCAGCGGCACGCCCGGCAGCGGAGGCAGATCCGGCAGGCACCGAGTGTCCGAGCACGCGGCCGTCGGGTCGACGCAGGCGGCGAACCGGCAGCCGCCGGGGCACTGCCCAGCCGGGTGCAGGCACCAGTCGACACAGTTCCCGTCCAAGTCCATGGGCGGGACGACCTCCAGTACCGGCGTCGGGTCGGTCCACAGCCACGGCACAGCGGCCGTCAGGACGAAGTCCACGGTCAGGATGTCCGCGCCGGTCTGGCACTGCGCGGTGCCGCAGCCGTCGCCGGCCCGTGCGGTCACCCGCGGCCCCTCGACCAGTGCGACACGCCGCAGCGTCCGCCGGTGGCGCCGGTTGAACTCGGCGGGGCTCAACTCCTCCCCGGGGCAGCAGCTGTAGACGACCAGGCAGTCACCGTCACAGTCACCGCCAGAGCAGCCCTGCAGAACCTGCTCCAGCCAGTGCCGCCCGTACTCGACGCCGCAGCACGTCGAGCCCAGCACCAGGCAGGTGACCGTGATCGTCCGTGGCAGCGCTCGCGCAGGCCCGAGCGAGCCGCCGCCGGCGATACCGCCCGTCACCGACCGCCTCACCGGGTGGTCATCCAGCCCGTCGACGTCCAGCACCATCAGCCCCGCGAACTCCGTGCTCTCGGGCACGTCCGGGTCGTACCACGGTGCGGGGCTGGCCGGGTCTTCCGGCGTGGTGTAAGGAAGTTCCTCGAGCACGCGATGGTCGAACGTCGCGCAGCCGCACCCGCTCCAGTCGGTGAGCGGCGAACCGACGGTCTCCAGGTAGGCGTTGAGACGCGCCGCGTTGACCAGCTCCACGCCGCCGTACTGCATGTACCAGTCAGCCGCCATAGAGCACTCCTGCGAGATGGAGGTGTTGGCGGCCCGGCCCACAACCAGCGGCGCTCACGGCAGTTTGACACACGCGCGAATCCGACCTCCTGCCGTCACAGACCAGCCGCCAGCACCAGCCGGTTGACGACGCGGTGCGCGGTCACGTCCGCCGAGCCGACCTCGTACAAGTTCCACGTGTGGTTGTGCACCGCACCCGCCGCCGCAGCGCCCGAGCCATCCCGGCGTCCACCGCCGGGCGCCCCCTCCCCTGCCTGCCGCAGGCGCTGCGCCCGGGTCAGCGGGATCACGACGGCATCCTTGCCTCGCCCGCCGAGCCCGCCCAACTGCGCGGCGACACCGTCGGCCAGGTCCCGGGCGGCAGCCCGGGAAGCGTCCTGCAACCCAGCCAGACGCCGCAGGAAGCCGACATGCAGGCCACGCCCCGTCAGGTCGCCGATCTTCATGAACACGCGGCTCGGGCTCTTGATCTGCAATGCGGCCCGGATCGCCTTCTGCATGCCCTTGGCGATGTCGAGCATCAACTTCTCGATGTCCTTCTGCTGGGCCTTCAGCCCAGTCAAGAAGCCCTTGCCCGCCTGGGCGCCCGCGTCGTACAGGACATCAGCGCTCGTCTGGCCCAGCTTGTTGGACACCGTGGTCAGCTGCCCCTGAAGGGAGTTGATCCGCTTCAGAGACTCCTTCGTCGACGAGGACAGGGCCGCGGCGAGCGCCGCGCCCTGCTCGGGGCCGAGCCCGACGATCTGCTCCAGCAGGTCCTTGCGCAGACCTCGCCTCGCGAGGTCGTCGAGCTGCGCGGAGAACGTCTTCACCTGCTTCACCGCGGCTTCCAGTCCGGCCGTGATGCTCTGCGCGGTGACCTGGTCCTGGCCCTGGGCGAGGCTCTGCAGTGAGAAGGCCTCCAGCGCCTTCTTCGTAGTCTCCGCAGCGAACTTGTTCGCGTCGGCGATCCTCTGCGCGAGGGCGTCACGCTGCGCCGCGAGGGCGGTCAGCCGCTTGTTCCCCGAGTCGACCAGCCCAACAAGTCGGTCGCGAAGCCCCGTCTGCTTCTTACCGGAGAACGCGCTGATGATGTCCTTGGCGAGCTTCTCCGCCGTCGACTTGATCTGTGCGGCCGTGCCGGTGAGGCCTTCGATGAATCCACGGCCGGTGTCCTGGCCGATCTTCGCGAACACCTTGCTCGGGCTGGCGATCTGCAGAGTGGTCTGGGCCGCGATAACGGCGGCACCAGCCATGTCCTCGGCGGCTGCGGCGACCATGCCGAGGTTGTCGCGGATGCCTGCGACCATGCCGAGCACCACGTTGACGCCGACGCTGTCCAGCAGGCCCGCGATGCCGGACAGAAGCGAACGCAGGGTCGACACCGTGCTGCCGGCGGCGGCGTCGCCTCCGCCCGCCGCGGCGGCCATCCGTGCCTGGGTGACGCCGAGCATGTCGAGCAGCCCGGACTGGGCGGCAAGCTGCGCCGCGCGCCTCGGCTTCGTCAGCGGGATGACGACCTCGGGCCCGGCCTCGCCGATCAGGGCGTGCGTCGGCCCCAGAACAATGCCGCCGTCCGCGAAAGGCAAGTATTTGCGGACCCCAGCGGGCAGGCCGCTGGTCACCTTCGACAGGATCTTGCTGCCGAGGTTGCCGATCGCGCCCATGATCTTGCCGGGCAGCCCCGCGAAGACTGAGACGAGGGAGGAGACCACATTCAGCGCGGCGGTCTTCGCAGCCCCGAGGGCCCGATCGAAGGCGCCTGCGAGCTTGCCCGGCAGGCTGGACAGGGCGTCGCCGATCCGGCCAGGCGCCTTACGGAAAGAGTCGACCGAGCTGGAGACGAAGCTGGAGATCCGGCCCGTCACCGTGGTGAAGGCGGACACGAAGGACCGCACCAGGTACGTGCCGAGAGCCGACAGGGCGGCCCCGACCCGGCCGGGCAACTGCTGGAACCACGCGACCGTGGAGTTGACCCAGGCCGCCCCCGTCGTGGTCACCCAGTTGAAACCGGCGACGAAGGCGTTGACCAGGGAGTCGCGGACGGCGAGGACGGCGTTGTAGATATCTACGGGCAGCCGCGTGAACGTGTAGACGACACCGGCGAGGAGCGCCAACAGGGCGATGATCAGGTACGCGATGGCCGAGGTGAACGCCTCGTACAAGATCCCCGGGAGCGCCGCCAGCCCTTCCATGATCATTCCGGGCAGGTCGCGGAAGAAGCCGACCACGGCGTCGAAGGCCTGGGGGATCCACTCGCCGAGGTTCGCGACCAGGTCCGTGAAGAACGTGGCAATGGTAGAGGCGAGCGAGGACAGCCCCTCCGTGATCATTCCGGGGAGCTGCTTGATGAACTCGACCACGCTGGTCACCCCGCCGACCAGGCCGGTGAGGACGCCGACGATCGCTTGAATGACCGGCACGACGGCGCTGACCGCCAGCCAGGAGACGAACGCCGCGGCGATCTCCAAGATCGGCGCAGCAAGCTGGATGATCACCCCCGCGAGCGGCACCAGGGCGGCGACCAGCTCGGCAATGGGCGGGATCAGCGGTACGACCGCGTTGGCGATCTGCAGGAAGGCGTCGATCAGCGGCGGCAGGATCGGCATGAGCGCGCCGAGGATCTGCGCGATCAGCGGCGCCAGGGCGGCGGCCAGTTGCCCCACGGCCTGCGCGACCACGACCAGGACCGGCCCGAGCCCGGCGATCAGCTGGCCGAGGGCCTGGCCGACGCCGGTCACGAGCGGCGCCAGCGCCTGGACGAGCTGGACGAAGGCCTGCGCGAGGACCGGCAGGATCGGCGCCAGGGCACCGACCAGCTGCGAGATCACCGGCGCCAGCGCGGCGGCCAGGGTGGACAGGACGGGGGCGAGGGCCTGCGCGAGGACAGCCACGAGCTGCCCGGCGAGCGGCAGGATCGGCGCGAGCGAGGTCAGGACCTGGGCGAGGGCAACGCCGAGCGGGCCGAGGGCGGGGCCGACGGCGGCAAGCCCTGCGGCAACCGCCTGCCCGACCGTCGCCAGGGCCGGCGCGATCGCAGCAAGGCCCGGCCCGAGCGCGTTGATCAGGTTGACGATGGCCGGGCCCAGCGCCGTGAAGATCGGCGTCAACGCGGGCGCGATGGCCCCGACCTGCGTGACGACAGCGCCCAGGATCGGCCCGAGCTGCGCCGCGATCTTCCCGATAGCCGCGAAGAGGTTCGAGATCGCGGTCTGCCCGGAGGCACTGTTGACGAACTCCGCGAGGCTCCTGGTGATCTCCTGGATGTTGCCCAGGAATCCGGCGCCGCTGACGTTGGCCGCCTGGAAGACACCACCGACGATCTTGCCGAGGTTGCCGAGGATGCTGCCGAGCTGCGCGAAAGCGTGGACGGCGGTATCGACCCACCGCACCGCATCGCCGGACTTGGCAGCGTTCTGCATGAACGTGCCGAAGCGCTGGCCGACGTTGGAGATGCCGTTCCCCAGCCTCTCGCCGAACGCGTCACTGACGGTCCCGGCCATCTGGAGGAAGCCAGCGGTGAGCTTGTTCGTCGTCTGCGAGAGGCCCTCGATGGCTTTCTGAGCACCGCCCAGGATGCTTTTGACGTTCGCGACGCCCTGCGAGCGCTTGACGTACTCCAGCGATTCCTTCGCGGCCTTACCCCACGCCGCGGCGATCCCCGACAGCCCCGACTTGAGCGGGCCCGCGAGAGCCTTCCCAGTCCCGTAGATCTGGCCGGTGAGCTTGCCGAAGAACGCGTCCTGCACCGACTCCTTGAGGCCCTCGAACGACGGCTTCAGCCGACGGACCTCACGAGCGACAGCCCGCGCCTTCGGGCTCAGATCTTCCAGCGCTGCCGTGAACTCCTTGGAGTCCCCCGTCAAGGCTGCCGAGAAGGCATCACCGACCCCGGAGAGGGCGAGCTTCAGAGCACCGATCGCGGCGACGGATCCAGCGATCGCAGCCGGCACCGCGGCGGTGATCCCGGACATCTCCGCCAGGGCCGCACCAAGCCCCATGACGCCCTGTACGGCGCTCGCCGCAGCGATGCCGACGGCGCCGAACTTGAGGAGCCCGCCCAGCGCGCCACCGACCTTGCCCGCGATCCCTGCAATCCCGGACAAGGCCCGGCTGAGCCGGTCGTGGTCGACGTCGGCATTGACGGGGACCGTGACGGTCGGCGGGCGGTGTGCGCGGATCCGGGCATCGAACCCCGACATGTCCGGCACCACCCGGACCGGAATCTCAATGCCTGCGAGGAGCGCCCTCAGCCGCTGCTCGAACCCCGTAACGTCGGGCGCCACGAGGATGTTGAGCGAGTCGATCCCTTGCAGCCCGGCCAGAAGCTTGGCATCGAACCGGCTCAGGTCCGGGTCGACCCGGACCGTGACTGCGGCAGCGTTCAGGCCTCGCTGAATCTGGCGACGCATTTGCTCGCCGATCCGACGGGTCTGATTCAGCAGAGCACGCTGCAATTGAGCGCCAGCAGCCCGGCCATCGGAAGCAGCACCGGACCCGTCGATATCGATCCGGATAGTCGCGTGACCGTAGTCGACGTCCTCGCCGGGCATTGGGCAACCTCACGAAGAAGTGCGGTTACCCGGCCCAAAACCAGCGGTGACGTGACGCCCGGCCTAACGCCAGCAGCAATCTCAGATTAGCCGCTTCACCCCGCGCCGAGCTGGGCGTCCTGCGCCGCCAATTGCGCCATCAAGGCCTGCGCGCCCTGCATCGTCATGGCCCCCCGCTGCGGCTGCTGGGGGCGCTGCCCGCGAGACCGACGCTCCGCCCTCGGCGGCGCATACAGGGAGGCCCGGATGCGGCTCCGCTCGGCATCGTCGTCGGCGCTCATGTACATCGCCTGCTCTGCCGCGTTGATCAGCGTGCGGAGCGTCCAGCAGTGGATGTCGACCCCTTGGAGCGCGAGCTGCCCTTCGAAGCCGTCCCAGCCCTCCGCGACGCTCGCGAGGATCCGCTGGACGGCGTAGTAGGGCGGTCTCCGCCCGCATACAGCTCCGTCGACCACTCCAGCATCTCGACCAGGACCCGGTCCGGCAGCCGAATCCCCTTGTCCTCGACACGGACGGCGCCCGTCAACTCGCTCGCATAAGCGTCGGCTTCCTCCCGCGACCGGAAGTGCGCCGCCGTCTTGCCGCCCTTGATAACTTCGAACCGGAGGAACCTCTCGGCTGACTCCGGTGTCATCAGCGTCGCCAGGAACGACCGCATCGCCCCGTAAACCGAGCGCAGCACGTCCGGATCCAGCTTCGTCAGGTCCTTCTCTTCGCCGAGCGCGCTCTGCGCCTCCTGGACCTTGCTGTAGCCGTCCAAGAATTCATCCCCGAGGATCTCCGGGACGAATTCGAGGGTGCCCAGGGCTCCGAGATCGGCCACGTGGTTCTCGGTCCGGATAGCGAATGCTTTGGTTGCCACGGGTGTGCCCTTGTCTCCCGCACGGTCGCCCGGCCCAGAACCAGCGGCGTCGGGCAAGGGTAGCCGCAAGGCGCGGCTACCCGCTCGGGCGCTAGCTACTTGCCCCTGAAGAAGTCTGGGGGCTGCCTCTGGGTTGTCCTCTGGGGAGAGCTGGTAAGGGCGGGCCGTGGCCGCGACAGTGGAG
>NZ_JBIVTV010000048.1:0-13616 GCF_044756885.1 Streptomyces sp. NPDC091412
TACAACTTGCACCGGCTGCACAGCAGCCTCGGCTACCGCAGCCCCGCCGACTACGAAGCCGCCCTGGCGGCCTGACCACCACACCGATGGTGTCCGTCAAAGCGAAACAAGCTCACTCGACAGCATGCGCTCACTCGCAGACACAGTTTGGCCCGCGGGACAGCGCCGCCACCGCGCCTGGGTGCTCTTCGGCTGGCTGGTTCCATTGGCACAGCTGTTCATACCGAAGATGTTCATCAACGACCTGTGGGCTGCCGCCCAGCCAGCGATGCGACGCCGTCGCGGCAACCCTCTGCTCACTGTGTGGTGGCTCACTGTTCTCGCCGCAGACAACTGGGCCACCTACTCGGCTCTGAAGCAAGCTGCAACAGCTGGCGACGCCCGACGAGCGCTGCGGCAGGTGATGCTCAGCGATGGTCTGCTCATCGCAGCCGCCGCGCTGACAATCGCCGTCGTCTGGCGGCTGAGCGGCATGCTGCACTGCGCCGTTATCGAGAGGCAGCGAGGCCCTGGCGGCAACTAGTGCTCCAGACCGGAGAGAAAAGCCGGACTTGTCAAGACCGCATGCGGTGGCTGACATCAGCGGCTGACACCAACAAGCGCGAACAGCAGCGGTCCACGCCGGACCTCAGTGGATGATCCGCCGAGGCGTAGGACCGGTTGGTCGATGTCGACGGTCCCCAGTGATCGACCTGATAAGGATGAGGTCAGTCCTTCAAGCCAGGTGCCCGGCATCAGATAGCTACTGGACTATGAGGCCGACAACTACGGCAATCAATCCACCGAAAAGCGCCAAAATGCCCTGCACCATCCCGGACTTGTACGAGTACGGCCCCACATCCTGAACCAACTTCCATCCGCGCCGACGCCCGATCGTCACCCATCCCATAACGACCAGCCCCACGACCATAAAGAAGAGCCCGATGTGCACGGGATCATCGTCGGTCGTACTCGCAGCCACTGCATACATCACATCGGCCGATGCTACGCGCAGGGTCCTTTCGCGTGTCAGGCATACCCGAGGCGACCGCCCACGGGGCTCAGATCGTGCCACTCTCGTGCCAGAACGGGCGGGGACTCACGGGGAACCGGGGTACGGAGCGAGCACCACTACCCGCACTGCACCAAACCAGGGAACCCACAGGTCGGACCCGCGATGGCCCCACCTCGCTCCTAAAGTGGTTGTCCAGACCGCTCACTGAGTCCACACCCGCTGGAACTCCTCGACCGGAATGGTCTCCAGCAGGTCCTCTTCACGGTCGATCGCTTGGTCTGTCAGGAAGCCGTGCTCGTCCTCCAGGTGCTCCCAGCTGTACCGATGGAGTCAGCCGGCCGGAGTCAGCTCGGCTTGCTTGATGGCAATCAACTCGCCGCAGCTGGGTACGGCCTCGAAGAACCACAAGCCGCCCTCCTCATCGGTGCCGCGGAAGTGGTGCCGCAGAGTGGCGCCCTCATCGAGTGCTCGGAAGTACGCCACGCGCTCTGCTTTGATGCGCTCCAGGTCAACCACGGGTCCACCGTGCCAGCGAGCGAGCGCGGGTTGCTCCGTTCTGACATCTACGAGTGACATCAACGACGCCGGACGCCAGCACTCCTAGGCGGTCCAACATGGCCAGTCCGGCCGGTTGGTTCCCCGGCAGTGCCGAGCAGAGATCGAACTCCTAAAGCGGTGGTCAACGCGAGTGCTGCACAGCAGCTACCACCACCGGGTCCCCGACGCTCACGCCCCATACGTGAGATCCCTGCCACCGCTGGCCCCGATCAGCCAAGACAGCGAACCGCTGCCGAATGGCCAACCGGTGGTGGCTACCTCAACCCAGCCGTTGCCCGGCTCGCCAGACCCCGCGTCCCACCACCACCAGCTGCGGTCGTCGCCCATGCCCTCCTCGGTTGGGTCGAAGTAGTAGAGCCAGTCTGAGAGCGTCCAAGGTCCTTGACTGAAGTCCGCCTTCTGCTCGGGTGTCATCGCCTGCCACTTCTGGAGCCAGGCCTGGGCGTCGAATGACAGGCCAGCCCCCGACTCCGCGTGCTCCGGCGCACACCGCTGCACGAACCATGCCGGTAGCAGCTCCGACCACCGCTCGAAGGCGGGCCAGTCATTCGTCCGCTCGACCACAGGCGTCAGCACAGCGCGGGCATCCGCGATGACCCGTGCCGGATTCTCAGCGGTGAACCGGACCCGCACGAGAAACGGCCTCTGCTGACTGTCATCAGATCCGAGACCGGACCGGAGACGTCGAAGCTCGCCCTTGATGATCTCCACGGCGAAGAAGTGTGCACTGCCACCGGCTTCGCCGCACGTAGACGGCGTGCCGAACGCCATAGCGCTGGCGGAGATCACGGCCATGCCGTACGGGATGGACCTCCCGGCCCTTGGAGCCCTTCGTCATGGGTGAGGTCTTCTGGCACGCCCATACCCACCAGGTCAGGGTGCGGCTCGACGAGTGGCCGACAGCCGACGCGTGATCGCCCCTGGGCCGTCTCTGGGCCGTCCGAGGCCGCGCAGTAGCGACCGGTGACGACTACTAACGACAGCCGTAGCGAGAGACAGCTGCAGGTCACCCAATTGGATCTGCGACACTGGTACCGCCATGCCTAAGCCCGGAGATCTTGCATCTGTCAAGGTCGTCGGTTGGGGCTGACACCAACAGCTGCGAACGGCAGCGGTCAGCCAGGTATGGCAGCGGACTACACGTTACGAGGCCGTTGCGCGGAACCTTGTCCTGGGGGACGCCTACCGGCGCTGGTTGCCGTAGATCACTTGCGCGAGCTCGCGGGCACGCTGCACACGGGGGTCGTGCGAGTCGGCATCTAGCTGGGCAACTGCCCACACAGCAAGCTCTGTCACGGTCACACGCTTGCTCCAAGCGACCTCGGGCGCCAACTCGCCGATGAGGGTGCGAAGCTCGGTCTTGATCGCGTGAGTACTCATGTACTCGGCCTTGTCGGGCTGGCCCACGATCCTCTTCACCCCGCTCTGATCTGCGATCTCCTGCAATCTGTAAGCCTACGGCGTTTGATGACCCCAGCGGGCAGCGCTAGTTAGCGACCACCCTGCCGGTAGTTCGTCTCCAGGAGGCCGGCGCGGTAATGCCGTGGAGTCTGGGTCGCGATTCTCGGAAGGTCGGACCATCCCGACAACAGGCGCTCCGGGGGCTCCCGAGGCGGATGCCGAACCGGCGGGAGTAAGAGGCGGCTCGCGGGGTGGTCGTACGAGCGTGGCGCGCGATCGGCGTCCTGAGTAGTCCCCACCGGACCTCGGCTGTACAGCAGCGAAGTACTACAGGTTCGAATCCTGCCGAGTGCACACAGGTGAGAGGCCCCGGAGTCATCCACATAGAGCTACGGATCAGAAGGCTTCTGACATCCACTGCTGACATCAACGACGCCGGACGGGCTCCAGATCCGGGCGGCGGCGCTTGACTGGGCCATTAAGACTCCACCGACCTTGGGATAATCTGTCCGGCTCATGGGCCTGCGTGATCATGCCAAGCGGCCTCCGGGGAGGGGACAGCGTGCACCCGCTGAGGGAGCTCTACAAGAAGTTTGCGAAGACGCATCACATACCCGGCGACGAGGAGTTCGCGAAGGCCAGGCCGTGTGAGTGCTCACCCGCGTGGCCGGCGCTTGAAACGACCGCCAACGGCTACGTGATGCGCGCGCTGCCGTCGTCGCACTACAGCGTCCTGACGAACCCCGAGGTCGGGACGTTCGTCGCTCGATGCGCGAGCTGTCACGCTCGATACCCTGATCCCTGGGTTGTGGACACTACCGAGCCAATGCCCTTCGCCTGGGCGCGGGAGTCCGACGAGCCGTCCAGTCAAGACCGCCCGGATTCCTGACATCAGCGGCTGACACCAACGAGCGCGAACGGTGCCGATCGACGCCGAACCTCAGCGGCAGGCGGATTGAGGCACGGGGGAGGTTCGCGGTGGGTCTCCGAACCCTGTGATCGACCTGATAAGGATGAGGCCGGACCTTCAAGGCTGTGTCCGGCACGGGCACTGCTCCAACCTATGGACGGCGTCCCGTGGCTTGCCCCAGTCATTAAGACTCCGTCGCCCGGAAGGTGCGTGGTTCGGCTGCTGACTACGCAGGAGGGGCGTAAGGGTTCCCGTCGGACGCTGGTGAGCCACCCCACTGCGCCCCCGGCGGCGGGACAGGAGACCAGTCCGGGCCGCGGTGATCCAGCCACCACCTACCGATGATAAGAAACTTCTGCTCGAAGCTGCGATCCCAGCTGAGGAACCCGGTGATCGGCGCCCGCAGGCGGGTACGGCGGCCGCCCGCCTCGTAGATCACGACGGTCCTGCTTCCGAAGAGGGACTCGATCAGGATGGCTTGGACGTTCGACCATGGAATGGTCCTGCGGCGAAGGTTGTGCACTATGGCCGCCGACGGCGTGAGAGTGACCCCGAAGGGCCACGAGGTGGGCAACAGGACACCCCACAGGAGCAGTGTGAAAAGTAGAGGACCAATCGGCCCCCCGTCCAACCAGAACAAGACCTGGAAGGCCGTGACGGGGATGGCGGGCAGCACGGACAGGAGGCGTTGGAGACGCGTCAACCGGTAACGGATGCGCTCCGGTGGCATAGCCTCGACCTGCGATTGCTCCATCGGTCCCCGCCCCTCACACAATGCGGCCAGCGCTGGCCCATCAACGCCAAGGCAGCATGGCGGACCAGGAGCGCGCTGTCCATCTGCCTACTCTTGGAGACCGAGCAACCGCTCTGGAGAACTCGTCTGGCCACTTGCTGTGGCATCTCTGTCGGCCCCGCGCGGTATCGGGCGCGCCTAGATCACCGATGGCCCTCCAGGAGGCGGACGCACGGTTGCACGTGCCCTACATCGTGCAGCAGACGTTCCCTGTTGAGCTTCACCGGAAGCCGGTACACGGCGGTCCGGGTGGTCCGACGCGGAGGTCGGTCCAGCAGGCTCCGTATGTCTGCTACGGCCTGCGGTTAACGACCGCAGCGCGCCAATGAGGAGCGGGCATCGCGCAACCGGGCCGCCCCTGACCGTTTCGCTTGGCCAGGGGCCGTTCACCTACGCGGTGGGTGTGGGAACTGTAACCGAGATGGTTCACCGGGTCAGCGGCGCCGCCAGCGCCGGGGCGGGGACGCCGGCGGGATCTCCACCGGCTGGGTGGTCAGGTACCAGGAGCCGACGACGCAGTCGATGACCAGGAAGCCGGGGCGAGGCAGACGCAGCGTATTGCGCCCGTCGCGCAGGTCGTACGCATCAACACTCCAGTCGTTGTCACCGGGGGTGTCCTCGGGCCATGCGGGTAGGCGGCAATCGCAGGCAGAACGGGACCGCAGGCACTGACACACGTAGCGGACCTCCCAGATCTCGTTGTCCTCGAACTGGACGGTGAGGACCGCCGGGCCGCCGTCGTAGCGAAGCACCTCGTTACCGTGGCCGCGGTGTTCGGGGGCGAGCGCGGTCGCGGCCGACAGCGGGGCGACCCGGATCGACCAACGGCGGCCGGACCAGCTGTCGACGAGCAGGTGAGTGGCGTCCGCGGGCAGGTAGCGACGGCCGTGGTACTCGTAGGGGGCGGAGAGAAGAGTGTCGCCGATTTTGGTCAGATCCTCGGTGCGCGTCATGGTCTTGATCTCGAACAAAGTCTCGTCCTCGCCGTCGGTGACATCGACCTCCACCAGGGCAGGACGGCCGGGCTCGGGACGGTCGATGAGCACCTCGGTCTCGCCGAAGCCGTTACCGGTGTACACGTAGCGTTCGCCGGTACCGGTGAGCGGCTGCGGGCGGCCGGGGCCAGCGGCCGGCGGGAGCGCGTCGATCGGGACGGGCCGGCCATGGAGCCGGGCGTCAAGGCGGATCATGGCCGCGCGACCGTCGCGCAGGGCGGTCAGCGCGTCGGGTTCCCTACGCGCCGCACTGGCCCTGTCGTACGCCGCCAATGCCGCCCGGTACTCCTTCAGAACGGCGGGGGTGGCATCGGGGCCCTTGACGTCGAACTCCAAGGCGGCCACCTCCTCCCCGAAGGCAGTCACCGACTCCTCTACCGCTGCGGGCAGTGCGGCCCGGTGCCGACGCAACATCAGGTAGAGCCCGCCCACCCCCACCCCCAGGCCGAGCAGGAAACTCACCGCATAGCCGATCATGCCCGGCATCCTCGCACAGGCGTCCACCGCTCAACTGCCCTTCCAACCAGCTCGATCGCCAACCCGGCAAACCAATCCGGTCACAGCACCGGGTAGCGACCCCGTCGGGTGGCTGACCGGTGCCGGGATGCTCGCCGGGCGCGGCGAGCGGCGCTCAGCGCAGGCCGTAGGCGGGTTCTCCGATGGTGCCGTTCTCGACGACGATCACGAACTGGCCGTCGGCTCTCCACACGTCCGACGCCGCGGGCTCCCACGTTCGCAGCGCCAGCAACGACATCTTCCGCCGGGTGCGGACGTCCAGCCGCTCGAGGGAGTCGTAGGTCAGCGCCCAGACCGAGGAGCCGTCCACTGTCAGACCGCTGACCTCCTCGTGCAGCTCGGTCGTCCAGCGGTGGCTGCCGTCGGCCAGCGAGTAGGCGACCAGGCGACCCTTGCCCTGGCGGATCTCTCCCCCGTTGCGCGCTCGGGCGTAGTGGATGTCGCTCTCCTTGCTCGCCGCGACGATGAGCAGGTCGTCGGTCACTACGGTGCGTAGGCGGGCCGCACGGCGAAGTCTGCAGACTCGTATCCGTGGGCGGGGATCTGCAGGTCGTACTCCGCCTGGGCGAGCGGGATGGTCGATCGCACCCGGCCGCTCGGGTCGTAGCCGAGCACGGCGTGGGTGCCGCGGCTGCCCGCTTCGTCCACCCACAGGGTGACCGGGTCCGTCGACAGGACGGCCACGTTCTTCAAGTGGGTGGTGACCGGGAGATCGGCGCGCATGCCCTGCCACCCGTCCGCGGGGCGCAGCGTGCGCAGCACGGGCGGGTGATCCTCGCACTTCGTCACCGTCACCACGGTGCTCGGGCCGCCGGCGAGGTGCACGGGTGCGCAGTCCTTCCCGGCTGCGGTCCGCCACATGGTCCGGCCGTCGGCCATGCTCAGTCCGCGCCAGCCGTCCGGCTCCTGGACCACCGCGGTCTTCCCCGCGATCGCCAGCACCCCGGAGTGGACTGTCTCCCCGTACCGCACCGGAGCGTCCGCGTCGATCGACCAGCGGGGCCTGCCGGTGGCCAGGTCGAGCGCGACCACCGTGCCGCACGGCTTGTCGGCGGCGCCGTGGCCGAGCAGCCCGACCCCGTCGGCGACCACCTCACTCATCCCGCACACCGTGTCGCGACCGGGCGGACTCCACTGCCACGCGACCTCTCCGGTCGCGGCCCGGTACCCCACGACCGCGTCCGGACGGGCCCGCACCACCACGTCCCCGCTCAACCAGCTCCCGACCGCACGGACGTCCGAAGGGCGGTCGGACGGAGCACGCCACACGACGTCGATGCCCTCCCCGCCGAAGAGCCGGAAGGCGCCGACAGCCAGCAGGCTGCCGATCACGAGAGCGACCGCGCGCCCGAGGAAGGACGGCTTGAAGGACAGTCTGGCCAGAGCAAGGTGCGTGAAGAGCCAGCCCATGAAACCTATGAGCACCATCCAGAGCTTGGGACCAATGAATCCGCCGAACTCGCAGAAAAACGCAGTCAGTGCGACAACCGCGAGGGCGGAGAAGAAACAGAGGGGAAGGCAGCCCGCCGCCGACCCGATCAGGCCGCTTTCACCGGATGCCGGCTGCTTGGGCTCCTCGCTCACCGGCGCAGTGTCCTGGATTTCCGCCCCGGCCTTCGCCTTCTTGGTAAGCGCCAGGCCGCCAGCACCGGCTCGATCAACTCCCAGCGGGCATCGGACAGATCACTCGGATATGGACGTCGCGCGCTCATGTTTTGGACATATCGCGTGCAGTCGAGTGCGCCCAGGCGCACGGCAATACCCGTGGAAGCACAGCTCAGATGCCGACGTCCTGGGATGAGACAGGCGCAAGCCTCCACCAACCCCAAGCGTCACCCCGCTAGCCCCGTGGAGCCCGATCAACCCAACAGCCCCCTCGACACCACACCCGCCCCTGGAAGAAAAGCGGTGATAGCTGGATGGAAGAGGTGAAAACGACCTCTCAGACCGCGTTTGAGATCTGCCGACTGACTCGCCCCGACGAACGGGATCAGCCGCCGCCTTACGGATGGCGCGACCACCAAGGCGCGGCCTGAGCGGACCACAACGACCTCTTGGAGAAGAACGTCGTGCAACTCGCACCCTCAGCCCTCCACGCCACCGCCCAAACCCTCACCCGCTACCTCGGCGCCGACACCTGGCAGGTCAACGAGCTGATCACCGACGGCATCATCAACCTCGAAGGCCCCCACGACCGCCAGATCGGCATGCGCATGATCGGTGACGGCAGCAACATCCAGCTGTGGGCCACCGGCGGCACCCAGCCCGACGGCCACGAGCCCATCGAAGGCATCGCCCCCCTGCCGCACGGCCACCGCTGGCACACGCCGGTCCACATCGGAGCCCTCGAACCCGACAAGGCCCCCGGCGTCGTCCTCTACAACGCCATCAGCCAGCTCCTGCTGCCCGTGTTCGACACCAAGCCCCTCTACGTCGGCCACCAGCCGTGGGCAGAGGCCCTCGACAGCGCACTGTCCGACGTGATGGCCGAGTCGACACCGGCGGCAGGCGCCTCCCTGCGCGACTGCGGCCCGGAAGCGCATACCCAGCCGCAGGACACCGGTGAGGACAGGGAACCCGAGCCCGAGCCCGCGCCCGAGGCCACGCCGGAACCCGAGCCGCAGGCCCCGGCCCAGCCCACCGCCAAGGTCATCCCGATGCGGGCCCGCCGCGCCAAGCCCGCCGCCGACACGGCCGACACCCCGGCCGACGACGCCGAGGCCAAGCCGCGCCCCACCCGCAGGCGCGCCCCCGCCAAGCCGGCTGCCAGGGCCGACACCGCGGTCGCCGACACCAAGGCCAAGCGCCCGGCCCGCAAGCGCACCGCCAAGCCGACCGCCGACAAGCCCACCTCCTGACCCACCCCCGCACCGGGCCGCCCACCCCACCAGGTGGGCGGACGATCGGGACCTGGTGTCGGCTGGCCGCATGGCTCACCGACCAGGGCATCACCACGCTGAACGCCTCCACCACACAGGTACTGGGTGAGTACGGCCGTCACGTTCGCGACAGCGGGGCGGCCCGCATCAGAGTGCACAGCGGACTGTCGTCGCTGACCCGGCTGTGGGTCTTCGACCAGCTCAGCGGCCGTCCCAGCGGAATCGGCTGCCCTCCGTGGGAGATCGAGAGGGTGGACAACAACCTGCCGCCGGCGACGCCAGGCGGCGAGAACACCGCCACGGCGATCGCCGATCAGACCATGGGCCCCTGCTCCTGTGGGCGATCCGCACGGTCGAGGAGTTCAGCGACGACATCCTGTCCGCCTGGGCCGAACGGAACCGGCTGCGTGCGGCGGCCGCCGCCAACATCGCCACACCCGCCTCACGGGCCGCTCTTCGGGCCTTCATGGACCGCATCGACGCCGGCCAACTGCCCATTCCGACCACACAGTGGCTGGGCAGAACCACGATTGCTGGCGCGTATATCGCCGGCAGCTGCTCCATGAACTGTCCCAGCCCAACCCCCCGGTCCGGGCGCTGCCGACCCAGCCGCTCCCGGGCCGGAGCCACTGAGTCGCTGCCCGGCTCGCCGCATGGCGTCGCAGGCTGCGTGGCGAGGTTTGAGATACCCCAACTTCAGAGCCTGGTGCGGGCGTTGAGCTGAGCAGCGGCAGAGAGGGCCCGCGCGTCAGGCCCTCAAGTTCCGTCACGGTTGGACATCCACGTCATGGCCATCAACGATCGCGCCGTCGTCGACGCAGCGCTCCACCGTAACGTCACCCGAAGCCGTGGTCGTAGAGTCCTTCAACCGTGCCCCACGATTCAGGTCGATCGTCACGCGAGCCCCACCTGCCACTGATGCACTGCCGCCAAGCAGCCGCGCGCGGCCTGACACACGTTCGAGGTAACGGCTCCGAGGGGTAGCTGTTGAGCGGGCCCGTTGCCAATAGAGCAGTGCCGCCGAAGCCAAGGCGCAGGCGGCCAGACCCGAAGCCACGCCCCAACTCCACTCCTCCGTCAATAGATTGATGAGCACGCCGGTGGCCACCCCCAACGCGACGGTGGCCACCGCCTGACACAACGCCCTCAGATGCATCCCAGCCCTCACCCCTAGCCACCGGCAGACACTGTCGAACATCATTACAGTAGAAGGTGATTGATGGGCCGTCACTCTGCCTCGGACTGCGGTGAAGGGGGACCGAAGTGGATAACGTGGGGAACTTCGCCGACCGGGATGACGCTCTGCGTACCTTGGACGGTGTCGTGGCAGAGGACTCCGCCCACCGGGCTGTAACCGTGTGGGGGATGTCGGGCCAAGGGAAGACTCGACTACTCCAGCACTTCGCAGAGAGGGAAAGGCAATCGGAGCGATCTCGAGCCGAAGGCAGGGTCGCACTGATCGACATACAGGACCTCCAATCCTGCGACGATGCGGCGCACGGATACGGTCCTGATCTCGCTACGGACCTCTTGAGGGAAATCGCACGGCACTTGGCAAACTGGCAACCCGCTCGTCGGCGCAGATACCTCCTGGATACCTACAAGCGAGCAGAATCCAGGGCCCAAGGAGACTGGGCCACCGCCGTCGGCATCAACATCTCAGTATCCAAGGCCAGTAAGATGGTGAACTCACCGACGACAGTAAACATGCCTCTACCTGAAGAGGTATTTCTCACCGCTTATCGGAACTCATTGATCGATGCATTGTGCCGGCTGGCCTCAGCGGACAGCCGCAATGCACTTCTCCTCATTGACACCGTCGAACTGCTGCAGCTACGGGATGACGCAGCACGACATCGTTCTCCTCAACCCCGGCATACAGCGGCAGTGGGGAGCTGGTTCACAGACCGAGTGATTCCTCGACTGCTGGCGTCTCAGCCTGGCTTGAAAGTCATAATAGCCGGGCGAGAGCGCATACCTCTACGCCGAGTCTCAGCGACGCAAGTGCAGCTCGTTGAATGGACAATCACCAACACCGCAGACTTCCTGAATTCCTGCCAGATCGACAAGTCGCTCGTAGAGCCAGTTCACCGCCTGTGTCGAGGTCTGCCAGGCTGGACCAGCATGGCGGCCCAGTTGATCCAACAGGAGTCCACTGGACGCAATCCCATTACTTTCCATTGGCTTTCCAGCGCAGCGACGGGGAAAGTTGTCGAGGAATGGCTGCCGGCGGTCTTCCTCGACCGACTGCCACTGCATCAGCGAAGCGTGGTCGAAGCTGCAGCTGTCCTGCGCACCGTCACGAAGGGCTCCCTTTCCTACATACTTCGACGCAGCAACCTTTTGGGCGGGTTGACCGAAGACTGGTTCAGGCAACTCCTGAGTTATTCATCTTTCGTGCGACGACGAGATGACGGATCCCAGGATTATCGGCTACACGGCCTGGTGCGCTCGGCTTTCCTCGCTCATCTGCAGAGGCATGAACCAGAGCGCTTGCGCGAACTCCACGGATTCGCCGGTGACTATTTCAAGTCTGGAGGGAATTTCCTTGAAGAGGCGTATCATCGCTTCGCCAGCAGCGATGACCGCCTTGTCGACGAGTGGCACGATCAGCTACAGCGCGCACTGGACTTGTGCCAGTTAGAGCACAGCGCCCGACTCCTTGATGCTGCTACAACGCCCGATCATGCGGAACGAGTGCGGAAATGGAGTCCGCTAGTTCACGCACACACACTCAGGTTCTCCGCATTCATGCACTACATCCGGAACGAAAGCGTCCAAGCACAGCAATTACTCGTTCCCGCCTTATCGCTGTACGAGAAGTTGGGCGACACGCGAGGACAAGCAGACACGCTGCGCACACTCGGCAATGTGGCCTATTTGTGTGACGAGTACGCACAGGCAGAGAAATTCTTGCGTTCGTCACTGCGCCTCTATCAGAGGCTGAATGACAAACTCGGCCAAGCGTGGACCCTCAGAGCATGGGGGGATGCAGCAAACCTACGCGGCAATCATGCGCAGGCTGAGAGCCTTCTTGAGGATGCCTTGTGGCGTCACCAGGAACTGGGTAACAAGCACGGCGAAGCCGACACCTTACGCTCACTTGGCAACGCGGTTCGCATGCGCGGCAACCACGCCCGCGCCGAGACCCTGCTCCAGTCAGCGCTGGCCCTGCACAAGCAACTGAACGATGAGTACGGCGAAGCGTGGACTTTGCGGTCTCTCGGGAACATGGCACGACTACGCGGCGCCTATCGGCGCGCGGAAGAACTCCTGGAGAAATCGCTGACTCTGCACAGAAAGCTGCAGAATCGGCACGGCGAAGCCGACACCTTGCGCTATCTCGGTAATGTGACTTATCGGTCTCGCGACTACGAAAGAGCACAGGGGTTTCTTCGGCGAGCCCTGGCCATCCATGAGGAGCTCCAGGACCGGCTCGGTCGAGCCGAGACTCTGAGCTCGCTGGGCAACGTAGTTCGCCGAATGGGGGACTGCGTCGGGGCTGAGCAGCAGTTGCTCTCCGCGCTGTCGCTCTACCGGGACCTGGGTAACCATGGTGGCAGAGCCTGGACCCTACGCTCCCTTGCCGGTGTGGCCCACGCGCGAGGCGATCACACAAGAGCTGAGGAGCACCTCAAGACAGCCATGGCACTCTTCACGCAACGAGACGACCGGCTCGGCCAGGCTTGGACTCTGACCTCCTTGGGCGATCTCGCCTACGCACGCAGAGAATTTGAGCAGGCGGATCAACTGCTGCGCCACGCATTGCAGTTGCACCAAGAAGTGCAGGATGGCCACGGTCAGGCGCGGACGCTGGCGTCACTAGGTGTCGTCGCACATGAACAAGGCGATGCCATACGGGCCTCGAATCTGCTGGACGCGGCCAACGCGCTTGAGGAGCGATAAGCAGTCAGGAACTCGTGGGCATCATCCGGCCGTTCCTGCTGGACCTACTGCTGTGCCGCGATGGCGGCGGGCTCCTCGCTGGGGGCGGCTGCCAGGATGGCGTCCCGGACGGCGACCGCTCGGCCAGCCTCGCCCCGGACATCCGCGAGTGCGTGTCCGGAGAGGTTATAGCCGGCCTGGAAGTCCAGGATGTTCGCCAGCCGGTCCCCGACCATCCAGTGGTCGGGAAGGGGGCCGTCCCCGACCCTGCGGGCGCGGGGAGCACCCGTCGTCCTCGTCCGGGCCGAGGTTGATGACGGGACCATCCCCGCGGGCGCGGGGATGGTCCCGCCGTCCTCGCCGCCGGTGTCGGCGTGTGGCTCTGCTCCCCGCACCCGCGGGGATGGTCCCTCCGGCAGATCCACACTTGGCTGAATGGTTCGCTGCTCCCCGCACCCGCGGGGATGGTCCCAAGTGCGACGACTAGTGCTGTGGCCGGAAAGGTTTGCCGGGAAGCTCGCGGCGTCCGGTGCTGGGGGCACCTCCCACGCCCTTCGGGCAGTGGGGGAACATCGCAAGGCGGAGCATCACCCGCGTACGGGATGTACTCGGGTGATGCGACAACGCGGCGTGGGGGTACCCCCGGCCGAAGGCTGGGGGAGTGCCGTGCCGGGCGCCGCGAGCC
>NZ_JBIVTV010000049.1:0-12194 GCF_044756885.1 Streptomyces sp. NPDC091412
TACTCGGGTGATGCGACAACGCGGCGTGGGGGTACCCCCGGCCGAAGGCTGGGGGAGTGCCGTGCCGGACGCCGCGAGCCGGTGAACCTTTCCGGCCACCGCACTAGGCGTCCGCCCGGGCCGCGGCGAGCAGTTCCTCGGCGTGTGCCCGGGCCGTCTGGGAGTCCTCCTGGCCGGCCAGCATCCGGGACAGCTCCCGGACGCGGTCCTCGCCCTCGAGCACCTTCACGCCCGACCGGGTCACCGAGCCGTCGTTGGTCTTCTCCACCAGCAACTGCCGGTCGGCGAAAGCGGCGACCTGGGGCAGGTGGGTGACGACGACGACCTGGGCGCTCTTCGCCAGCCGGGCCAGGCGCCGCCCGATCTCCACGGCCGCCTTGCCGCCGACGCCCGCGTCGACCTCGTCGAAGAGATACGTCGGCACCGGATCCGTCCCGGCGAAGACGACCTCGACGGCCAGCATCACGCGCGACAGCTCACCGCCGGAGGCACCCTTGGCGATCGGCCGGGGCGGCGCCCCGGGGTGCGGGGCAAGGAGCAGTTCGACCTCGTCGGCGCCGGTCGGTCCGCAGGCGACGGTACGGCCGTCGACCTCGACGCCCTCGGGGTCCTCGGTCTGCCGGATGTCGAACGACACGCGCGCGTGCGGCATGGCCAGGGAGGCCAGCTCGGCCGTCACGGCGGCGGCGAACCGCTCCGCGGCCTCCGTGCGGGCGTCCGTCAACGCCTGGGCCAGACCTCCCAGTTCGATGCGCAGCGCGTCCCGCTCGGCGGTCAGCTCCCCGATCCGCTCGTCGTCGCCGTCCAGCTCGGTGAGGCGGGCGGCGCTCCGCTCGGCCCAGGCGAGTACGGCGGCGACGCCCTTCTCGTACTCGCCGTACTTGCGGGTCAGCGCGCCGAGCGCGGCCCGCCGTTCCTCCACCGCCGCCAGCCGCAGCGGATCGGCGTCCAGGTCGTCGGCGTACCCCGCCAGTTCCCCGGCCACGTCGCCGAGCAGGATGCCGATCTCGCCGATGCGGTCGGCGAGCGCGGCCAGCGCCGGATCGTGCGACCGCACGGCCTCCAGGGCCCGCTGGGCACCCGCGACGAGGGTGGCCGCGTCGATGCCCTCGGGGTCCTCCGGATTGCCCGCGAGGACGGCGTGCGCGGCCGTCGCGGCGGCGGACAGCGCCTCGGCGTGGCCGAGCCGCTCCGCCTCCTCGGCCAGCTCGGTGTCCTCCCCGGCCCGCGGTTCGACCCCGGCGATCTCGTCGAGGCCGTAGCGCAGCATGTCGGCCTCCTGGGCCCGCTCACGCGCACGCGTGGTGATCTCGTCCAGCTCCGCGGTCACGACGCGGAGCCGGCGGTAGGCCTCGGCGTACTTGGCGAGCGGCACGGCGACGGCGTCGCCCGCGTACCGGTCGAGCGCCTGCCGCTGCCGGGTCAGTTTGAGCAGTCCCTGCTGGTCGGTCTGCCCGTGCACGGCCACCAGTTCGTCGGCGAGTTCGGCGAGCAGCCCCACCGGAACGCTCCGTCCGCCCAGGTGCGCCCGTGAGCGGCCCTCGGCGGAGACGGTACGGCTGATCAGCAGCGCCCCGTCGTCGAGCTCGGCGCCGGCCTCCTCGGCCCGTACGGCGGCGGAGGCGTCCGCGGGTACGCTGACCCGCCCCTCCACGACCGCTTTCCCGGCGCCGATCCGTACCAGCGCCGGATCCGCGCGTCCGCCCAGCAGCAGTCCCAGACTGGTGACCACCATGGTCTTGCCCGCACCGGTCTCACCGGTGACGGCGGTGAACCCCGGCGACAGCTCGACGACCGCGTCGTCAATCACTCCGAGTGACCGTATCCGCATCTCCTCCAACACGACCACGACCATACGAGGTTTTGGTCGCGCCGTGCGACGCCACCCCACCTTTGGAGGGGCACCCAGGGGGCAGCCGGTGCACCCGTGTCCCGGGACGGCAGTCCTAGTGCGGTGCCCCGCGCCACCCCGAGACCGGCAGCGCGAACTTGGCGACCAGGCGGTCCGTGAACGACGCGTGGTGCAGGCGGGCCAGCCGGACCGGTACCGCTCCGCGGCGCACCTCCACGCGCGCGCCGGGCGGCAGTTCGACCGTGCGCCGCCCGTCGCACCACAGCACGCCCGGCGGGACGTGCGGCAGCACCTCGACGGCCAGCACGGAGTCGGGCGACGTCACCAGGGGCTTGGCGAACAGCGCGTGCGCGGAGATCGGCACCATCAGCAGCGCCTCGACCTCCGGCCACACCACGGGCCCGCCGGCGGAGAAGGCGTACGCGGTGGACCCGGTGGGGGTGGCGCAGACGATGCCGTCGCAGCCGAACCCGGTCACCGGACGCCCGTCGATCTCGAGCACGATCTCCAGCATCCGCTCGGCGGACACCTTCTGCACGGCCGCCTCGTTCAGCGCCCAGTCGGTGTGCACGATGTCCCCGTTGCGGTGCACGACCACGTCGACGGTCATGCGCTCCTCGACCTCGTACGCCTTGCTGACCACCCGGTCGACGACCTTGTCGAGGTCGTCCCGCTCGGCCTCGGCGAGGAAGCCGACCCGCCCGAGGTTGACGCCGAGCATCGGCACGCCCGAGGCGCGGGCGAACTCGGCGCCGCGCAGCAGGGTGCCGTCACCGCCCAGCACGATGAGCAGCTCGCACCCGTCGAGACACTGCGGGGTGGCCTCCTTGACGAGCTCCACCTCGTCCGGCAGCGGCAGGTCGCGTGCCTCCGCCTCCAGGACGCGTACGCCGATGCCGGACAGCAGCAGCCCTTTGACCACGAGCTCGGCACTGCGGATGGCGGCCGACCGGCCGGTGTGGGCCAGCAGGAAAACGGTTCGAGCTTGGGTCTGTGTCAACGCGGCCCCTCCGCCACTGCGCGGTCAACATCGGCCGGGTCCAGGGCGGGCGCCCCGGCACGCAGCCACAGAAAGTATTCGACGTTCCCGGAGGGTCCGGGCAGCGGACTGGCGGTGACGCCTTCGGCCCCCAGTCCCAGTTCCCACGCCTTCCCGGCCACGGTCCGCACGGCCTCGGCCCGCAGCTCCGGACTCCGTACGACGCCCCCGCTGCCCAGCCGTTCCTTCCCCACCTCGAACTGCGGCTTGACCATCATCACCAGATCGGCGTCCGGCCTCGCGCACCGCACCAGGGCGGGCAGCACCAGGCCGAGCGGGATGAAGGACAGATCCCCCACGACAAGATCCACAGGCTCCCCATCGATCGCTTCGAGCGTCAACTCGCGTACGTTCGTACGGTCCTTGACGGTGACGCGTTCATCGCGCTGCAAAGTCCAGGCGAGTTGTCCGTATCCGACGTCGACGGCGACGACGTGTGCGGCGCCCGCGCGCAGCAGCACGTCGGTGAAGCCTCCGGTGGACGCGCCGGCGTCCAGTGCGCGCCGTCCCTCGACGACCAGCCCGCGTGGTACGAAGGCCTTCAGCGCGCCCGCGAGCTTGTGCCCGCCCCGGGAGACGTAGTCGGGGTCACTGTCGTCGACGGCGACGACGATGGCGGCGGCGGTCTCCACCTGGGTGGCGGACTTGGTCGCGACGGTCCTGCCGACGGTGACCCGCCCGGCGGCGATCAGCTGGCCGGCGTGCTCGCGCGAGCGTGCGAGCTTCCGGCGGACCAGCTCCGCGTCGAGACGGCGGCGTGCGACTCCTGCCACGTTCGGTTCAGCTCCTGTGTCGGTACGGCGGTGACTGCGCGGGGGGCGCCGGAGGTGCCGGACTGGCGTCGAGCGCGGTGAGCGCGTCGCGCAGCCCCCCGTGTACATCCTCGTACACCTCGAGGTGTCCGTCCGTGGCGAGGTGGTCGGCGTCACCGAGCCGTTCCAGGGCCGCGTCGACACGGGCGTCGCCGGTGGGGGTGCGGGGCACGAGCAGCGGGGCGGGGGCCGCGGGGTCGTGCTCGCCGGTCGCGTCGGCCGCCTCGCCGCCGGGCGGTGGAGCCTCCCCCTCGGGGTCCGCCGCCT
The DNA here is from genome assembly GCF_044756885.1 of Streptomyces sp. NPDC091412. Lineage (NCBI taxonomy): Bacteria > Bacillati > Actinomycetota > Actinomycetes > Kitasatosporales > Streptomycetaceae > Streptomyces > Streptomyces sp. NPDC091412. Next base: position 3,971 of record NZ_JBIVTV010000049.1, read on the forward strand.
CCTCCCGGACCTCCGTCCCGGTCACAGAGTCGCTCATGCCCAGACGCTACCGCGAAGCCCTGGGGTAACGTCGGTGGTGATGGCAACGATCGAGGAGTGCCGCAGCGCACTCGAAAGACTCTCCGACAACATGGCGACAGCGGAAGGGGACGCCCGCGAGGCGGCGGCCCTGGACCGCTCGGTGAGCTGCCACATCAAGGATCTGGACGTCACCTTCCTGGGCCGCCTCGTCGGCGGCCGGATAGAGGTGCGGGACACCGTTCAGGGCCCGCCGCCCGGGAAGGCCGAGATCCGGCTCGCCATGACCGGCGACGACCTGCTCGCGCTGGTCGGCGGGGAGCTGGCGTTCGCCAAGGCCTGGGGGTCGGGGCGGGTGAAGCTCCAGGCGAGCCTGTTCGACCTGATGCGGCTCACGAAACTTCTGTAGCGGCCAGGCCGGCCGCCGCGCCGTGGGCCGCCGCACGCGCGCGGGCCGCACGCGCCGCCGGCACCACCAGCGGCGTACCGGTCTCCGGGTCCTCGATGACCTGGCAGCGCAGCCCGAACACCTCCTCCACCAGTTCGGCGGTGACGATCTCGTTCGGCGCGCCCTGGGCGATGACCCGGCCGCCGCGCAGGGCGACGAGGTGGGTGGCGTAGCGGGCGGCGTGGTTCAGGTCGTGCAGCACGGCGACGAGGGTGCGCCCCTGCTCCTCGTGCAGTTCGGCGCACAGGTCGAGGACGTCGATCTGGTGCTGGATGTCCAGGTACGTCGTCGGCTCGTCGAGCAGCAGCAGCGGCGTCTGCTGGGCCAGCGCCATGGCGATCCACACGCGCTGCCGCTGGCCACCCGACAGCTCGTCGACGTACCGCTCGGCGAGCCGGGCGACGCCGGTCCGTTCCATGGACTCGCGCACGACCCGCTCGTCCTCGGCGGACCACTGACGCAGAATCCCCTGGTGCGGGTAGCGGCCGCGGCCCACGAGGTCGGCGACGGTGATCCCGTCGGGCGCGATCGAGGACTGCGGCAGCAGGCCGAGCGTCCGGGCGACCTTCTTGGCGGGCATCGACTGGATGACCTGCCCGTCGAGCAGTACCCGGCCCCGGCTGGGCCTGAGCATCCGCGACAGCGCCCGCAGCAGTGTGGACTTGCCGCAGGCGTTGGGGCCGACGATCACCGTGAAGGAGTTGTCGGGTATCTCCACCGACAGCTGCTCGGCGATGACGCGCTGGTCGTAGGCGAGGGTGACGTTGTCGGCGGACAGGCGGTTCACGGTGCTCCTTCGGTTGCTCACTGCGTTGCTGCGGGCGCTCATATCCGCCCGGCCCTGCGCTCGGTGACCAGCAGCCACAGCAGGTAGACCCCGCCGAGCACGCCCGTGACCACGCCGACCGGCAGCTGGTCGGCGCCGAAGGCGCGCTGCGCGGTCAGGTCGGCGGTGACCAGCAGTGCGGCGCCCATGCACAGGGACGGCACCAGGTTGGGGCCCGGGGAGCGGGTGAGGCGCCGGGCGAGCTGCGGCGCGGTCAGGGCCACGAAGCTCACGGGACCGGCGGCCGCGGTGGCGGCGGCGACCAGCAGGACGGCACAGCCCATCAGCAGCAGCCGTACGCGTTCGACGCGCACCCCGAGGGCGTAGGAGACGTCGTCGCCCATCTCCAGCATCCGCAGGGCGCGCGCGTTCGCGAGGACGACCGGGAGGACCACGGCGCACAGCACGGCCAGCGGTCCGACCTGGGTCCAGTCGCGCCCGTTCAGCGAACCGGTCATCCAGACCACCGCACGGGCCGCGTCCACGAAGTCGGCCTTGGTGATCAGGTAGCCGTTGACGGCGGTGACCACCGCGGAGACGCCGATGCCGACCAGGACCAGCCGGTACCCGTGCACGCCCTGCTTCCAGGCCAGCAGGTAGATGGCCGTGCCGGTGACCAGGCCGCCCACGAGCGCGCCGAGGGTGACCGCGCCGGCGCTGCCCGAGAACAGGACGATGACGGTGAGCGCGCCGGCGGCCGCGCCCTGGGAGAGGCCGAGCACGTCCGGGCTGCCCAGCGGATTGCGGGAGACGGACTGGAACAGCGCGCCGCCGACGCCGAGGCAGCCGCCGACCAGGAGACCGACGAGGACGCGCGGCAGCCGCAGTTCGCGGACGACGAACTCCTGCCCCGGACCGCCCTGGCCGACGAGCGTCCTGAGCACGTCGGAGGCCGGGATCGGGAAGTCTCCGGTGCCGATCAGCACGACGCTCGCCGCGAGCGCGGCCAGCACCAGCAGGGCGACGACCGCGCACGTGCGGACGTCGAGGCGCAGGGACAGCCCGCCGGGGGTGCGCAGGGCCCGTACGGGGCGGGGGATGCGGGTGGTCTTCACAGCTGGGCCGTCCTCCGCCGCCGTACGAGCAGGATGAACACGGGGCCACCGATGATCGCGGTGACGATCCCGACCTGGAGCTCGGCGGGCCGGGCGACGACCCGGCCCACGACGTCGGCACCGAGCAGCAGGACGGGGGACAGGACAGTGGCGTAGGGCAGGATCCAGCGCAGGTCGGGTCCGGTGAAGGAGCGCACGACGTGCGGGACCATCAGCCCGACGAAGACGATCGGCCCGCAGGCGGCGGTCGCGGCCCCGCACAGCACGGTCGCGGCGAGCATGGCGAGCGCCCGGGTGCGGTTCAGATCGGCGCCCAGGGCGCGGGCGGTGTCGTCGCCCATGGCCATGGCGTTGAGCGGCCGGGCCAGCAGCAGGGCGACGACCGTGCCGACGGCGAAGAACGGGAGCACCTGGGTGACGGTCGCCGTCGTGGCGGAGGCGAGGGAACCCACGGTCCAGAACCGCATCCTGCCCAGCGCCGCCCCGTCCATGATCATCACGGCCTGGACGTAGCCGTACAGCGCGGCGCCGATCGCGGTTCCGGCGAGCGCGAGGCGTACGGGCGTGGCGCCCCGGCTGCCGCCGAGGAACCACACCAGGGCGCCCACGGCCGCGGCGCCGAGGAAGGCGAACCAGACGTAGCCGCTCAGGCTGGTCACGCCCAGGAAGGTGATGGCGGTGACGACGGCGGCGGACGCCCCCGCGTTGATGCCGAGGATGCCCGGATCGGCGAGCGGGTTGCGGGTCAGCGCCTGGAGCACGGCCCCGGCCAGCCCGAGCGCCGATCCGGCGAGCAGGCCGAGGACGGTACGGGACAGCCGCTCGCCGACCACGACGTCGCCGTACGTCCCCGAGTCCTGGAACAGTCCGTGCCAGACCTGGGCCAAGGACAGCTCCTTCGCTCCGATCGCGATGCTCGCCAGGGCGACCAGCAGCAGTATCGCGACGGAGGCGAGGAGCCCAACGGCCCGCGCGCCTCGATGGGTTGGGGGCGCGGCGGCGGCCGCCGCGCGCTCTTCTGGGGGACTGTCGACCAACACGAGGTTAGGTTAGCCTACCCTCTCCACCGGTTCGACGGTTCCCGGCGCCTCACCGGGTCAGCGACGGGTTCAGAGCCCCAGTCGCGCCAGTGCCTTCCCCCCGTCCAGCTCGCACGCGTCCTCGCCGCCCGCCGTCCACGCCGCCGCGCACAGCGCGCGCAGCCCGTCCAGCGCCTCCCCGTCGCCGTTCAGCTCAAGACCGGTGTCCGCCGTCGCCGTCCACCCGCCGCACCGGAAACCGTCACCCTCCCGAGTGATTTCCGGCTGCCCGGTGAGGAGCCCCCGCAGGTCCGCGTCGACATACGTCGGCCGGTGCCGAGGGGGCGCGGCGAGCAACTTCGCGCCGTCGGTCACCCCGGTCAGGACGAGCAGCGAGTCGACCCCGCCGTTGAACGCGCCCTCGATGTCGGTGTCCAGCCGGTCCCCGACCACCAGCGGCCGCTCGGCACCGGTGCGCAGGATCGTCTCGCGGTGCATGGGCGGCAGCGGCTTGCCCGCCACCTGCGGCTCCGCGCCCGTGGCGATCCGGACGACCTCGACCGCCGCGCCGTTGCCCGGCGCGATCCCGCGTGCGCCCGGAATCGTCAGATCGGTGTTGGAGGCGAACCAGGGCACCCCGCGCGCGATGGCGTAGCACGCCTCCGCGAAACGCCCCCACGCGAGCTCCGGGCCGCCGTAGCCCTGCACCACCGCCGCCGGATCGTCGTCGGCCGACTCGACCGGCTCCAGTCCGCGCTCGCGCAGCGCCGTGCGCAGTCCCTCACCGCCGATCACCAGCACGCGCGCGCCCTGCGGCACCTGGTCCGCGATCAGCCGGGCCACCGCCTGCGCGGAGGTGACCACATCGGCCGCCTCCGCCCGTATGCCCAGCTCGGTGAGGTGCGCGGCCACCGCGGCCGGGGTGCGCAGGGCGTTGTTGGTGACGTACGCCAGATGCATCCCGCCCGCTCGGGCGGTACTCAGCGAGTCGACCGCGTGCGCGATCGCGTGGCCGCCCGCGTAGACCACCCCGTCCAGGTCGAGCAGGGCCGTGTCGTACGCCTCGCTCAGGGCCTGTGCACTGCCTTCGGGCCTCGTCCTGACGCCCTGGGTCATTCCGCATCTCTCCTCATGAAACCCGTTTTCCCCGATCATCCCCCACACCGCTGACACACGTACGATGCCGGGATGAACACAGCAGGTCATGCACCGGCGACAACGCGCCCGGGCCTCGAACTCACCCCGTTCCGCGGCCTGCGCTACGACCCCGACCGGGTCGGCAGCCTGGCCGCCGTGACGTCCCCGCCGTACGACGTCGTCGTGCGGCCCGACGGCCTGCACCACCTCCAGTCGGCCGATCCGTACAACATCGTCCGGCTGATTCTGCCGCAGGCCGAAACGCCCAGCGCCCGCAACAAACAGGCGGCGGAGACCCTGCGCCGCTGGCTCTCCGAGGGCGTCCTGGCCGCCGACCCGGAACCGGCCCTGTACGTCTACGAGCAGCGCGACGGCGACGGCATGCTGCAACGCGGACTGATCGGCGCGCTGCGCGTGTCGGAGCCGGCGGAGGGCGTGGTGCTGCCGCACGAGGACGTCATGCCGCACGTGGTCGCGGACCGCGCCGCCCTGATGCGCGCGACCAGCGCCAATCTCGAACCGCTGCTGCTCACTTACCGCGGCGACGGCTCGACCGCCGCCACCACCATGATCATCGAACGCGTCGCCGAACGGCCGCCGCTGCTGTCGACGACCACCGAGGACGGCTTCGGCCACCGCCTGTGGGCGGTCACCGACCCCGACGATCTCGCGCGCGTGCAGGGGGACCTGGCCCCACACCAGGCCCTGATCGCCGACGGCCATCACCGCTGGGCGACCTACCGCCGGCTGCGCGCGGAACACCCCTCCCCCAGTGCCTGGGACTACGGTCTGGTCCTCCTGGTCGACACGGCCCGCTACCCGCTCCGGGTTCGCGCCATCCACCGCCTGCTGCACGGCCTGCCGGTCGCCGAAGCGCTGTCCGCCCTGGACGGCCTGTTCCGCGTACGGCGTCTGGACCTGCCCCTGACGGAAGCGCTGGAGGCGCTCGCGGACGCGGCCTGCGAGGGCAACGCCTTCCTGTTCGCCGGCGACGGCGCCTTCCATCTCGTGGACCGCCCGGACCCGGCCCTGCTGGCCCGTACGATCCCGGCGGAGCACCCCGCAGCCTGGCGCACCCTCGACGCGACCGTCCTGCACGCCACGCTCCTCGAGCACGTCTGGCACATCCCCGAGGACTCCCCGGCCCACATCGCATACATCCACGACACGGTCGCCACCGTGGAGAAGGCCGAACGCGACGGCGGTACGGCCGTCCTGATGCACCCGGTCCGCGAGGAGGTCGTCCGCGACCTGGCCCGCCAGGGTGTCACGATGCCCCGCAAGTCGACGTCGTTCGGCCCCAAGCCGGCGTCGGGACTGGTGCTGAGGGCACTGGATCTCTGAAAACGACGAAGGGCGGGCCCCGGTGACCGGGGCCCGCCCTCTGCCTGTGACGGCCGGTGTGACGGCCTGACGACCGGTGGTGTCCGTCAGTCCTTGCCGGCCGGGTCGGCGTCGCCGCTCTCGCCGTTCTCGCCGATCACGCCGTTGTCGCCGCTCTCGTCGCTCTCGTCGCTCTCGTCGCTCTCGTCGCTCTCGTCGCTCTCAACTGGCTCGTCGTTCGTGCCGTTCTCGTCGAGGGCGTCGGTGAACTCCACACCGTCCAGCTCGGCCAGCCGGTCGGAGGCGTCGGTGCTGCCGTCGCGGTCGGCCTCGACGGCCTTGGCGAACCACTCCCGTGCCTCGGAGTCCCGGCCGGCGGCGAGCAGCGCGTCGGCGTAGGCGTACCGCAGACGCGCGGTCCACGGCTGGACCGAGCCGGAGGCCAGTTCGGGGCTCTGCAGCGTCACGATGGCCGCGTCCAGCTGATCCATGTCCCGCCGAGCGCCGGCCGCGACGAGCCGCATTTCCACCTGTCCGGCCTTGTCGAGCTTGTGCACCTCCGGCGCCCCGGCCATGTCCAGCGTCTTCTCCGGCCGTCCGAGACCGCGCTCGCAGTCCGCCATGACGGGCCACAGGTCCACGTTCCCGGTCATCCGCCGGGCGGCCCGGAACTCGGCGAGCGCCTCGCCGTACTTCTGGCTCGCGTACGCGGCGAACCCGGCCGCCTCCCGTACGGCGGCGACACGGGACGCCAGGCGCAGGGCCACCCTGGAGTAGCCGTAGGCACCCTCGGGGTCCTCGTCGATGAGCCGGGCGACCATCACCAGGTTCCTCGCGACATCCTCGGCGAGCGTCTTGGGCAGGCTCTGCAGCTCCTGCCGTACGTCCTTGTCGATCTCCTCGCCCGTGACGTCCTCCGGGATCGGCAGCCGCTTGATCGGCTCACGGTCCCGGTCCCGGTCCCGGTCGTCGCGGAAACGCCCGCCGCCGTGCCGGTCGTCACGGCCGCCCCGGAAACCACCCGGGCGTCCGCCCCGGTCGTCACGACGCGGGCCACGCCCACCACGGTCGTCACGGCCACGGAAGCCGCCACGGTCACCGCGGTCGAAGCCACGGCGGTCATCACGACGGTCGCCTCGGTCGAAGTCACGGCGGTCGTCACGGCGGTCACCGCGGTCGAAGCCACGGCGGTCATCACGACGGTCGCCTCGGTCGAAGTCACGGCGGTCATCGCGGCGGTCGCCGCGGTCGCTGCGCTCGAAGTCCCGGCGGTCGTCCTTCCGGTGGTCGCGACGGTCGTCACGGCGGTCGCCTCGGCCGAAGTCGCGGCGCTCGTCCCTCCGGTCGTCACGGCGGTCATCGCGGCGGTCGTCACGTCGGTAGGTGGGGCGGTCGCCGCCCTCGCGGCGGAAGCCGCGGTCACGGTCGTCGCGACGGCCGTAGCCCCCGCGGTCACCGTCACGTCGGTCGTCACGTCGGTCGTCACGTCGGTAGGTGGGGCGGTCGCCGCCCTCGCGGCGGAAGCCGCCACGATCCCCACGCTCGCCTCGCTCGGGACGATCGCCCCGCTCGGGCCTGTCGTCACGGCGGAAGCCGCCACGGTCGTCACGACGCCCGTAACCACCACGGTCGTCGTCACGACGGAAGCCTCGGCGGTCGTCACGGCGCTCACCGCGGTCGTCACGGCGCTCACCGCGGTCGTCACGGCGCTCACCGCGGTCGAAGCCAGGGCGGTCATCGCGACGGTCGTCACGGCGGTCATCGCGACGGTCGTCACGGCGGTCATCGCGACGGTCGTCACGGCGGTCATCGCGACGGTCGTCACGGCGGTCATCACGTCGGTAGGTGGGGCGGTCGCCGCCCTCGCGGCGGAAGCCGCGGTCACGGTCGTCGCGACGGCCGTAGCCCCCGCGGTCACCGTCCCGCCGGTCGTCACGCCGGTCGTCACGGCGGTCGTCGCGCCGGTCGTCACGGCGGAAGCCGCCACGATCCCCGCGCTCGCCCCGCTCGGGACGATCGCCCCGCTCGGGCCTGTCGTCACGGCGGAAGCCGCCACGGTCGTCACGACGCCCGTAACCACCACGGTCGTCATCACGACGGGAGCCTCGGCGGTCATCGCGGCGCGGTCCTCCGCGGTACCCGCCACGGTCACCGCGGTCACCACCGTCCCGGCGGTGCTGATCGCGCTCCGGGCGCTCGTCGGGAGAGTTGGCGGACATCGGTGACTCCTGTCTTCTGTACGGGAAATGCGAAAAGGACCCCTGGTCCCAGCTGAACGCTGGTGACCAGGGGTCCTCCAAAGATTGTTCGGCGGCGTCCTACTCTCCCACAGGGTCCCCCCTGCAGTACCATCGGCGCTGTGAGGCTTAGCTTCCGGGTTCGGAATGTAACCGGGCGT
>NZ_JBIVTV010000050.1:0-4096 GCF_044756885.1 Streptomyces sp. NPDC091412
GCCCGCCCGCACCCTGGAGCAGCTGAAGGCCCGTGGGACGCCAATCGAAAGACGCTCCACAGATCAAAACTGACAGTTATTCAATTACAAGCCCCCGGGCGGACGGAGAACTGCCAGATCGGTGTCTTCCTCGCAGCCTATGCGGCTGCCGGCGGCAGGGCGCTGATCGACCGCCGCCTGTATCTGCCCACCGCTTATAACCCGATTGCCCTAGTCGGCTGTGCTGCTGATTGTCCGCCGTGCGAGCGTGACCAGGGGGCTGCGGGCGGGCGGCTGGTGTGGCTTGACGGTGTACTCAGCGGAAGGAACCCGCTGCTGCGGGACGTCGGCCGACGCCCCGGCCAAGCCCCGCACCTATCGGCGCATGAGGAGAATCATGAACCGTCGTGTCGTCCACGCCCGCGGAGGGTCGCCCGCCGATGTTCTGACCGTCGTCGAGGAGCCGGAGCCGACGGCGCCCAAGCGTGGCCAGGTCCTTATCCGCACCACGGCCTTCACGGTGCACCCTGGTGATCTCCAGGCCATTGAGGCGTACCCCGGCACAGCTGCCCAGCCTGTCCCGGCCGGCGTGGAGGCCACCGGCGTGGTGGAGGCGATCGGCCCGGGCACCCGCGTGGCGCCGGGGGTCGAGGTCGGCGGCCGTGTCACGGTCTTTCCCCAGCCGGGGGCGTGGTCGCAGTGGATCGTGGCGGAGGCCGAGGTGGTCGTCGCCGTACCTGATGAACTGTCGGATGAGGTCGCCGCGCAGATGCTGGCGAACCCGTTGACCACGGTGATGCTGCGCCGTGAGGCGCAGGAGCACCTGGCCTTCGGATATGACGGCTTTCTGGTGCAGACCGCCGCGGGCTCGTCGGTCGGCCGGCTGGTGACGGGTGTGTCCATGTTCCACAACTTGGCGCTCGTCAACGTCGTCCGCAGCGATCGCGGCGCCGCCGAGCTGCGCAAGCGGTTCCCGGACGTGCCGGTCGTGTCGACGGAGCATGCGGGCTGGACCGACGAGGTCCGCAAGGCAGCCGGTGGCCATCCGGTGAGTGTGGCCTTCGACCCGATCGGCGGGAAGCTGGCGGAGTGCCTTCTGGACCTGCTGACGCCTGGCGGGAAGCTGGTCAGTTATGGGCTGATCGCCGGGGAGCCGCTCTCGGTGCATGCCTCGACGCTGCTGAACAAGTCGCTGACGCTGCGGGGCAAGAACATCGGCCGGTGGCTGTCCGAGGCCTCCGCCGAGAGGCGGGCATCCGACGTGGCCACCGCGAAGCAGATCGCGCTGAAGCTCAAGGACCAGTTCGACGTGGCTGCCACGTACGGCCTTGGCGAACTGGCCGACGCCGTGGAGCACGCGGTACGGCCCGGCAAGGTCGGCCTCGTCCTCGTCCGCCCCTGGTAGCCGCCGCCACTACCGAGTGGATCCTGGTGCGGGCCCGGACACCGGAGGGTCCAGTTCCGTGTCCGGGTTGCGGTGCGTTTACGCGGTGGGCACGGCGTGGGTCAGAGGCCAAAGCCCTCCGCGGGAGGGGTCCCGATGATCTGGTGGTCAGGACTGGGGCGGGCAGATGCGGGCGATGAGCAGGGCGACGTCGTCGTGGTCGCCGGGGTCCCGCAGGGTGTGCAGGAGCAGGTCACAGGTTTCCCCCACGGGGCGGCCCTCGGAGCCGTCCAGCAGGCCGACGAGGGTGTCGAGGCGGTCGTCGATGGGATGGTGGCGCGTTTCGACCAGGCCGTCGGTGTAGAGGACGAGATCGTCGCCGGGACCGAGATCGAGCGTGCGGCTGTGGAAGGTGACGCCGCCGACACCCAGCGGCGCGCCGGGGCACAGGTCGAGCAGTTCGGGGGGCCGGCCGGTGTGGACCAGGACAGGGGGCAGGTGTCCGGCGTTGGCGATGTGACACTCGCTGTGGTGGGGGTCGTAGACGGCGTAGAGGCAGGTGGCGATGTAATGCTCCAGGCCGCTGGTGATCCTGTCCAGGTGCTGGAGCACCTGGGCGGGGTCGAAGTCGAGTTCGGCCAGGGTGCAGGTGGCGGTGCGGAGGCGGCCCATGGTGGCGGCGGCGTCGATGCCGCTGCCCATCACGTCCCCCACGACCAGGGCGGTCTTGTCGCCGCTCAGGGGGATGATGTCGAACCAGTCTCCGCCGACTTCGCTGGTGGCCTGGGCGGGCTGGTAGCGGGAGGCGATCTCCAGGCCTACCAGGTGCGAGGGGTGCTCCGGCAGCAGGCTGCGCTGGAGGGTCACCGCGGCGTTGCGCACGCTCTGGTACCAGCGGGCGTTGTCGATGCTCACCGCGGCACGGTTGGCCAGCTCGCCGGCCAGTATGGCGTCGTCATGGTTGAAGGGCAGGGGGTTGCGTGCGCGTTTGAGGTCCAGGGCGCCGAGTACTATGCCGCGGGCGCTCAGCGGCACCGCCAGGTAGGAGTGGATGCCGGCGCGGGCCAGGAGCGTGGCGGCCTCGGGATCGCGCGCTATACGGGACAGGTCGCGGTCGTTCACGTGGGGTACCAGGACCGGTTTGCCGGTGCGGACGCACTCGGTGACCAGGCGGTCGGCGGCGTAGGCGGCCAAGTCGCCCACCTGGTCGGCGGCGCGGGTGGCCTCGGTGGGGTAGGCGGCGGCCAGGGCGAGGGCGCGGAAGAGTTCCGGGCCGCTGCCCGGCCTGGCGGTGCGGTGGCAGGCCAAGACCGTGTCGAGGACGTCCACCGCCGCGATGTCTGCGAGCTCGGGCACGGTGACCCCAGCCAGCTCGCGGGCGGTCTGGTCCACGTCCAGCACGGTGCCGATGAGAGCCGAGGCATCAGCGATCAGGGTCAGGCGCCGTCGAGCCCGGGCGGCTTCGGTCGCCAGGCGGTACCGCTCGGTGACGTCGGCGATCGAGGCGGCCACCCCCTGCGCCCGGCCGACGGGGTCCTGCAGCCGATAGAGGGATACTGACCACGCATGGTCGTGATCCGCATCGGCCCAGGTGCGGCCGACGACGTTCTGGTCCAGCAGCGGGACTCCCGTCTCCAGAACCCGCCACTGCGCGGACTCGATCGCCGCGGTGTCGACATGCGGCAGGACCTCTGAGACATGGCGGCCGACATGCTCTTCGGTCGACAAACCATTGATGCGCTCCAGGGCCGGATTCACGGCCACATACCGCAGGTCTGTGTCCATGACAGCCAGCCCGACCGGGGACTGAGAGACCAGCGTCCCGGACAGCTCATTCAGCAGCCTGCGGGGCTGGGACGTCCTGGGGACATCGTCTTCGGCCCGAAAGGATTCGGATGTGTTCATCCCGGCCGTCCCCTCTTGCAACCGCCACCCCAGCTGCCTCCGGGCGCCGTCCTGGGCCCGAGACCCTGGTTCTTCGCAGCTTCCATGATGTCCACGAAGCAGCCCGTCACGCATCCCCCCTCAGTCCCCAAAGATCCTCCTTCCGCGGCCTTGATCGTGCGCATCTCGGCGGTTCGACCGAGGATGCCGACGCTTTCACCGTCCGACTGCGCGAGGCCGTCGAGCAGCAGGGAGAGACCGTGGCCGAGGTCGCGGCCGCCGACCAGCCGCAGCCGCCGAGGACTCCATGCAGGCCCTGGCCGCCATGGAGCAGGAGTTGCAGGCCCCGGCCGAAGTCCAGCACGGCCGGCAGGAAGGCCGGGAGCGCCACAGCATCGCGGAGGATCACCAGCCAGGCCGCCGAGGAGCGCGCCGACCGGCGGAATCGCGCGGCGGACATGGAGGACCCCAAGGGCGAGTAGAGGGTGATACGGGTCGGCATCGTTGTCCAGCTGGTCTGTATCTCCTGCGGGCGGTAGGTCTGTCACGGGCTGTAGCGGTCCGGGTCTGAGGTGCGGGAAAGTGTGTCGCCGCCGTCCAATGCTGGCCGGAGCGGGTCGTGAGGATCTCGGCGAAGGCGCGGACGTGCCCATGGAGGGCCGTCAGCTCCGGGGCACCGGTGCGGGCACCGTCGGCGTAGGAACCAGCGCGGTCACGGCAGATGATCTCGGAACCGGGATGCTTGCGCAGCCAGCCAGCCAGCCAGCCAGCCAGCCAGCCAGCCAGCCAGCCAGCCAGCCAGCCAGCCAGCCAGCCAGCCAGCCAGCCAGCCAGCCAGCCAGCCAGCGT
>NZ_JBIVTV010000050.1:4193-5401 GCF_044756885.1 Streptomyces sp. NPDC091412
CGTCGCTGCGTCGCGGCCGGATGGCAGGTCAAGGGGCTGGCCGGTCTCGCAGTCGATGAGCACGGTGCCGTAATGCTGTCCGCGGCGCGTGGCGAAGTCATCGGTGCCCATCACCCTCGGAACGGTCCGGGCGGGATCGGGTAAAGCCATGACCGCCCGCAGCAGTGTCGTTCGGCTCACCTCTATGTGCAGAGCCGCGGCAAGACGGCTCCCGACCCGGCTCCGCGAGAGCGACGGCAACAGCCTCCAGAACACGCTGGGCGGCAAGTTCGCCGTGGTGTCGTTACGGGTGCGGCATTTCGTCTGCGCGGAGGAGTCCTGTGAGCGCAAGACACTTGCCGAGCAGGTGCCGGGGCTCACCCGCCGGTTCGGCCGACGGACCGAGCGGCTGCGATCGACTTTGGTCTCGGTCGGTCTTGCGCTCGCGGGCCGGGCCGGCGCCCGGATGACGGACACCTTCGGGTCACCGGTGAGCCGGAACACCCAGGGCGCCACGGGTGGCGCCTTCGGCGAGGATTCGGTCGCGCGGGATTCGCACTCCTCCGCAAGCGCGTCCTGCTCCATGCATAGATCCAGGATCAGGAGTCGTCCTCAACGAGTCCGAAACCTTCAGGGAAGCTTTCCAAGAACTCGCGGCGCGAAGGATCGGCCTCCTCTGCAGTCATCGAACCGAGTAGGTCGATGAAATCGCTTCGCTGATCACTCGACAGCTGAGCCACCAGATCGGCGACACCCTCCAAGACCTTGTGGGCTTGATCCGCTTTGGCGGACATCCGAGATCAGGGGTTGAGTCCCCGGAAGGATGTCCACCATGGAGAGCATGGGGAAGAAGAAGCCTCGTCCTCGCCGCTCGTTCACGCCGGAGTTCAAGGCCGAGATCGTCGAGCTGTGCCGACGCGGTGACCGCTCGGTCGGCCAGGTCGCCAAGGACTTCGACCTGACCGAGACCGCGGTGCGCGACTGGGTCAAGCAGGCCGAGGTCGACGCCGGCGAGCGCGACGGCCTGACCAGCAGCGAACGCGAGGAGTTGGCTCAGCTGCGGCGGGAGAACCGCCGCCTGCGTGAGGACGTGGAGGTCCTCAAGCGGGCCACGGCTTTCTTCGCCAAGGAGAGCCGGTGAGCGTGCACCCGTTCATCGAGGCGGAGAAGCAGGCAGGTCACAGCGTCAAACGCGCGTGTGAGCTGCTGAAGGTCTCCCGTGCCGCCTT
>NZ_JBIVTV010000051.1:0-5244 GCF_044756885.1 Streptomyces sp. NPDC091412
AACGGGGCAACACGTTCCCACAGGTCATCAGGCACAAGATCATCCGACACTCGAAGAACTCTGCCGCCATCAAGCCCAACTGCCAAGCCCCACACACCAACTCATTCTGAAATGATCAGTAAGAGCCGCAACGGGTCTGCGGAGCTCACGTCGCGGAGAACCGGTGGTGAGGACCTGGCGACCGAGGCTCCTGAACCAGCAACATTGCGATCTACGGCTGGAATACTAGGCACGGGACTTGGTCGCGGAGGTCTTGGCCATCTTGAAGCGCCTGAGCATCTCCACGGGCCCATCGCCGGCCTTCGCGCTGGCCGTTGCCCGGCCGGTGACCACCGCGCGGGCGGCGGCCTCGGCGTCGATGGTTTCGGTCTTGCCCCGGCGACGATGGGTGGCCTTGTCGGGCTGATTGACCTCGAACACGGTGACGCCCTGGGCGCGGAGATGACGGCTGAGCGCGGCGCCGTAGGAGCCTGTGCACTCCACCCCCGCCCTGCTGAGGCGGCCCAGTGTGCGAGCCCAGGCCAGCAACTGCTCGTAGCCGTCTGCGGTCGTCGGGAAGCTCTCGCTTGCGACGAAGGCGCCCGCGGCTGTGACTACGGCAGCCACGTGGACGTCCTTGTGGGTATCAACGCCGAGGACTGGCTTTAACGGTTTGAGTTGGCCCCATTTTTCCGGCTTGAAGTGGCTCCACTCGAAGATCGGTTGGGCGGAGATTCCGGCTTGAAGTGGCCCCGGCTTCCGGGCCAAGTCGGCCCCGGCTCATCGCAGCAGAGGGTGTAGTCGGGGTCTGTCGGTTTTCGAGGTCGCCGACACGGATTTCAGGCTCGGCTGCACTCCTGTCCGAGCGCGGCGAGACGTGCGCCGCGGAACGAGCTATGCACCTTCGTTGTCACCGCGCAGGGAATGGATCATGCTCTGCAGGATCCGGAACGCGCCTGACTGCTCGGTCTCGGTCAGGCCGGCCAGCATTCTGGCCTCGACGGACCGGACGGCTGCGCTCGCCTTCTCGAGGCTTCGTCGGCCGCGAGGCGTGAGCCGCGTGGGAAGCACCTTCCCGACGGGTGCCTCCGCAGGCCTGGTCACGTAGCCGTCTCGTTCCAGGGCCTGGAGCAGCACGTTCATCGTCTGCCGTGTCACGAACGCGCCCCGCGCGAGCTCGGAGTTCGACAAGCCCGGTCGTTGCGCCAGCAGCTCGAGGCAGGAGTAGTGCGTCACGCTCACCCCGAGCGGCCGCAGCACTTCCTCCATGGCCGCGCGGAGGGCGCTCGACGCTTCTTTGAGCAGGTAGCCCAGTGACGTCTCCAGGTCGACGCCGACACCTTCTTGACTCATGTCAGTATTCTGACATAGTTTGCCGCATGTCAGAAAACTGACACGAAAACAAGGAGCGTCATCATGCCCGCCACCGGCCCCGACTTCATCTCGCTCCAAGTGCGCGACCTCGACGCTTCACAGGCGTTCTACGAGCAGTACCTGGGCCTCGTCCGCTCGCCGGCCGGACCTCCGCACGCCGTCGTCTTCGAGACGAAGCCGATCGCGTTCGCACTCCGCGACGTCATTCCCGGCACCGACCTCGCATCCGTCGCTCAGCCCGGCATCGGTGCCGCGATCTGGCTCCACGCCACCGACGTCCAGGCCATCCACGACGCGTTCGTCGCCGACGGTCACACCATCGTCTCCGCACCGATCGACGGCCCCTTCGGTCGGACCTTCACCTTCGCCGACCCCGACGGCTACCAGGTCACGCTCCACGACCGCGCTTGATCGACCAAACGCCACCGGACGATCATCAGCGGTTGCGCCCTGGGCTCGTGCGTGACGGTGCGGCTCCCCGCCACAGGTTTTGACATTGCTTCCCCGGGCTCGTCCCGTGCTCGCTCGCTATGACTGCTTGCGCGGTTCTTGCTGCTTGGCCTTCGTGCGGGCGAGCCGGTAGGACTCGGTGCCGGTTTCGATGATGGTGCCGTTGAAGGTGAGTCGGTCGACGATGGCCGCGCAGAGCCTCGGGTCGGTGAACGTCTTCGTCCAGCCTCCGAACGATTCGTTCGAGGCGATGGCCACACTGTTCTTCTCCTCCCTCTCGGTCAAAACTTGGAACAGCATCTCGGCTCCGCGGCGGTCGAGTTCGAGGTAGCCAAGCTCGTCAATGCAAAGCAGGTCGACGCGCCCGTAGCGGGCGATGGCCTTGGTCAGCTGTTTCTCGTCGGCGGCTTCGACGAGTTCGTTGACGAGCTTTGCGGCGAGCGCGTAGCGGACCCGGAAGCCGGACATTGCGGCGGCGGAACCGAGGCCGATCAGCAGATGGGACTTGCCGGTGCCGGAGTCACCGATCAAGCAGAGCGGCTCGCCCTTCTTGACCCATTCGCAGGTGGCGAGGTTGTTGATCAGGGCCGGGGTGACGTTCCGGTTGGCTGTGTGGTCGAAATCCGAGAGCCATTTCGAGCGTGGGAAGCCAGCCGTGCGGATCCGCCGCTCGGACCGGCGGCGGTCCCGGTCCTCGCACTCGGCCATCAGCAGCTCGGCGAGGAACCCTCGGTAGGACAGGTGCTCGCGCTCGGCGCGGGCGACGGTGTCGGCGAACTGAGCCCGCATCGTCGGTAGCCGCAGGACCCGGCAGGCGGTGTCGATCGCGGCGTCGGAGGCGGGCTCGGTCAGGGTGTGGTGCGGGCCGGTCATTGGGTTTCCCTTCCAGGACGGTGCAGGAGCTGGTCCCTGCGTTCGAGGGTGGGCAGGGGCCGCTGGTCGGCGGGAAGGCGGGTGGCCCGGCGCTCGGTCAGGCTGGGCAGCGGCAGGTCCGGCGGGGCGACCGGCTCGGGCAGGACGGTGGTGGCGGTGACGGTCGGGGACCGGCCCTCGGTCTCGGCGGCCTTGCGGGCTTCCACCGCGACACGTCCGCGGTGCAGGCACCGACCGCGAGCGCGGCACGGATCCCGGCGACCACATCGCGGTGCTGCAGGTGGCGGTGCAGCAACAAGACCTGAACCAGGGCCTTGGTGCCCTCGGACTCGCCGAGCGTGTGTTTGGCCGTGGACCAGAGCGCTTCGTGGGCGGGGGTGAAGGCGCCCTCGCGGCGAGCCTGATCGAGTGCCTCGGAGCCGGCCAGGGCGCCGGGTTTGGCCAGCAGGACTTCCAGGAAGTGGTCCAGGACCACCCGTTCGGCGCCCTTGGTGGTCAGACGGGGGTGGCGGGCGATCTCGGTGCGGCCGTGGAAGACCACGACCTCGCTCGAGCGCAGCAGAACGTGGACGGTGCGGCCGATGAAGCGGACCGGAACCGAGTAGCGGCAGACCCGGACGGCGACCATGCCATACCGGTCGACCCGCGGGTTCAGTGCAAGGCCGGTCTCGAAGGGAGCCTCGGGCAGGGGCAGTAGGAGCGGGGCTTCGCGGGCGAAGTCCTGGCCGATGGTGCGGATCCGCATCCCGATCCGCCGGTTCTCCTCGGCCTCCTCGAAGCCGGCGAAGGCGTCGTTGAGCTCGTTGAGGGAGTCGACGCGCGGGACCGGGGTCAGGTAGTTGCGGCGCCAGTAGCCCACCTGGCCCTCCACCCCTCCCTTCTCATGGGCCCCGCGAAGTCCCGGCTCGCAGTAGAAAGGAGTGATCGAGAAGTGCCTGCGGAAGTCCGCCCAGCGTGGATGCTCCTCGCGGGCACGGCTCCTGTGGATCACTCGGGAGACTGCCGGGGTGAGGTTGTCGTAGCGGATCTGACCGGCCGGGATGCCGCCCAGCGTGCGGAACGCGTGGACGTGTCCGTCGAAGAACGCCTCCTGCCCGCAGGACGCGGTGATGCGGTGTACGGCCCTGCCGGAGTAGGCGAGTCTGAACGCGAACACGAAGCACTTGGTGCGTTCGCCGGCCAGGTCCACCCAGGCTTCGCCGAAGTCGACCTCGGCGTCCATGCCGGGCTGATTGTGACGGATCACGAATCCCGCCGCCGGTGTCGCCCCCGCCGCCTCGGCGATCTCCTGCCGACGCCGGTGCACGTAGTCCCACACCGTCGAATAGGCGATGTCGGCGCCAGCCTCCTGCTGAAGTCGGCTCAGGATCCTCTTCACTGTGTGCCGCTGCTTCGGCGGAGCGTCCAGGTCGTGGAGCAGCCACTGGTCGATCGTCTTCTTGAACGGCTCCAGCCTGGGTGAATGCCGTCGCGGCGTCCGACGCGGAGCGGGCACGGTCGAGCACAGTGCCTCGCGCACCAGCCGGCGGTGGACCCGGTACTTGCGCGCCAACGCGCGGACCGACAGCCCCTGCTGCCACGAGTCCCGGCGGATCAGCAGGAACAGCTCTTCCTTCGAGGATGCCACCCGGCATCGCCCCCTCACGGCGACCTACCGCGAGCGTCCCAGCCACAGCTCCAAGGTGGGGCCAACTCAAGCCGGAACAACCCCCGAACGCTCCCGCGCGCCCCGCCGGTGGGGCCAGTTCGGGCCGGAAAAGCGGGGCCAGTTGAGACCGTTAACGCCACCGCGTTCCACTGGCACGTGCTCGACAAGGGCATCGCCCACACCTACATCAAGCCCCGCACCCCGCGGCTGAACGGCAAGGTCGAACGCTCCCACCGCATTGATGCCGAGGAGTTCTACCGGCTCCTCGATGGCGTCATCATCGACGACGCCGAGGTCTTCAACGACAAGCTGCGCGAGTGGGAGGACTACTACAACTACCATCGCCCCCACGGCGGCCTCGGCGGCCAGACCCCCTACGAACGCCTCAAGCAGAAGACCACGACCCGGGCGTAATCGATCAACGTCAGTGGCACAGCCCGTATCAGCCGATGTCGGATCCCAGCTGATGCCTGACGTTCTGGTCCCAGGTGATGCTTGACGAGGGGCCTAGACAACATGGGAAGCCCCGTGGGGCTTGTTCGCTTTCACGTTACGGACCGGGACGTCGGTCGTGCGCCGGATCACCGGGCTCCACCGGCACCGCTGCCGGGACCAGCTCAGGCAGGCCGGCCGGCACGGGCGACACTTCAACCGGATCCGGCTCCGCAGGAGGTGTCCGCTGCTGCGGCACCAACGCAAGCACTCCGGGGATCTTCAGGCCCAGGACGTCCCGCTCCTGCTCGGGAACCGGGGTGAACCGGTCCGCCGGAGACTGCATGTCCAGCGCCTGATGCGGACGCACAGAGTTGTATTCCCGCACCCACGCATCCAGTGCCGACTGAGCCGCCTCGATGCTCTCGAACGCACCGCAGTCGTCCAGGAGTTCACGCCGCAATGTCTGATGGAACCGCTCGACCTTG
>NZ_JBIVTV010000052.1:0-4898 GCF_044756885.1 Streptomyces sp. NPDC091412
GACATGCGCGGCCGCGATCTCACCGATGGAGTGGCCGGCGACGAAGTCGGGGGTGACGCCCCAGGACTCCACCAGACGGTAGAGGGCGACCTCGACCGCGAACAGCGCGGGCTGGGTGAACGCGGTGGCGTTCAGGGCGGTTTCGTCGGTGCCCCACATCACGTCGCGGACGGATG
Source organism: Streptomyces sp. NPDC091412 (assembly GCF_044756885.1). NCBI lineage: Bacteria > Bacillati > Actinomycetota > Actinomycetes > Kitasatosporales > Streptomycetaceae > Streptomyces > Streptomyces sp. NPDC091412. Next base: position 177 of record NZ_JBIVTV010000052.1, read on the forward strand.
CACCCTTCCCGGTCTCCAGGAGAGTGGCGACGGAGTCGAACGCTTCGGCGAACACCGGGAAGCGTGCGTGCAGTTCACGGCCCATGCCGAGGCGCTGGGCACCCTGCCCGGAGAACAGGAAGGCGGTACGGCGCGGTTCGGCGACGCCACGGGCGACCTCGGTGAGGGCGCCGTCGGCGGCGAGCAGGACCGCCCGGTGCTCGAAGCTGGAGCGACCGGTGGCCAGGGTGTACGCGGTGTCGAGCGCGGGCAGCGCGTTCGCGGACTCCCGCAGCCGCTCCACCTGGGCGTCGAGCGCGGCCTCGGACTTCGCCGAGACGGGCCAGGCGAGCGCGCCGGGCACCGGACGGTCGGCAGCCGGCACGGGCACCGGCTCATCGGGAGCGCCCTCAAGAATGACGTGGGCGTTGGTGCCGCTGATGCCGAACGACGACACACCGGCCCGACGCGCCCGTCCCGTCTCCGGCCACGCGGTCTCCTCGGTGAGCAGCCGCACGGCACCCAGAGACCAGTCGACGTGCGAGGACGGCTCGGTGACGTGCAGGGTGCGCGGGAGCATGCCCTTGCGCAGCGCCATGACCATCTTGACGAGTCCGGCGGCACCGGCCGCGGCCTGGGTGTGGCCGATGTTGGACTTCACCGAACCGAGCAGCAGCGGCTGCTGCGGGTCACGGTCGGAGCCGTAGGTGGCGAGCAGCGCCTGCGCCTCGATCGGATCTCCGAGCGGGGTGCCGGTGCCATGGGCCTCGACCGCGTCGACATCACTCGTGTTCAGGGCCGCGTTGGCCAGCGCCTGTCGGATCACCCGCTGCTGGGAAGGGCCGTTGGGCGCGGTCAGGCCGTTGGAGGCGCCGTCCTGGTTGACGGCGGAGCCACGCACGACGGCCAGCACCCGGTGTCCGGCGCGGCGGGCGTCGGAGAGACGCTCCACCACGAACACCGCCGCGCCCTCGGACCAGCCGGTGCCGTCGGCGGAGTCGGAGAACGCCTTGCAGCGGCCGTCCTGGGCGAGGCCGCCCATCCGGGAGAACCCGGCGAAGTTGGCCGGGGTGGTCATCACGGTGACACCACCGACCAGCGCCATGCCGCACTCTCCCGACCGCAGCGCCTGCGCGGCGAGATGCAGGGACACCAGCGACGAGGAGCAGGCCGTGTCGACGGACAGGGCAGGGCCTTCGAGGCCCAGTGCGTAGGAGAGGCGACCGGAGACGACGCTGACCGCGAGACCGGCGGTGGCGTGGCCCGCGACGTCGTCGCGGGACCCCATGACCAGACTGGCGTAGTCCTGGCCGTTGACGCCCATGAAGACACCGGTGCGGCTGCCGCGCAGCGTGGCCGGGTCGACACCGGCGCGCTCGATGGCCTCCCAGGTGACTTCGAGCAGAATGCGCTGCTGCGGGTCCATGGCGAGGGCCTCGCGCGGCGAGATCCCGAAGAACCCGGCGTCGAAGCCGGCGATGTCGCTGAGGAAACCGCCCTTTGCCGACACACCGCCGGCCTCACCGCTGACGAGCCTCGACGACTCCCACTCACGGTCGGCGGGGAAGCCGGTGATGGCGTCGGTTCCGGACCCGAGGAGGTTCCACAGGTCCTCGGGCGTCTGGACACCGCCCGGGAAGCGGCAGCCCATCCCGACGATGACGACAGGATCGTCCGTCACGTCGGCGGCGCTTTCCGGGGCGGCGAAGACCTCGACGGCATCGGCGCCCAGCAGTTCGTCCAGGAGATGGTCGGCGAGCCGCTCGGGCGTCGGGTAGTCGAAGACGAGCGTGGCAGGCAGAGTGAGACCGGTTGCCTTGCCGAGGCGGTTGCGCAGCTCGATCGCGGTGAGCGAGTCGAAGCCGAGGCCGCGGAACTCGCGGCGCGCGTCCACGGCGTCGGCGGAACCGTGGCCCAGAACCGCGGCTGCCTCGGCACGCACCAGGTCGACGACGAACGGCCGACGCTGCTCCTCGGGCAGAACGGCGAGACGCTCGGCGAGTCCGGCGCGGGCGACCGCGGCGGTGGCCGCCCGGGCCCGGCGACCGCCGGTACGGACCAGCCCGCGCAGGATCGCGGGGACACCGGCACCGGCGGGCAGCGGGCCGCCGACGCCCAGACCGAGCGGCACCACGAGCGGCTCACCGGCGAGCATGGCGGCGTCGTACAGGGCCAGACCCCGCTCGACGGACAGCAGCGGCATCCCACCGGCGTCACTGATCCGGCGGGCGTCCTGGCCACTCAACTGGCCGGTCATGCCGACGCCTTGTTCCCAGGCACCCCAGGCGAGGGAGGTGGCGGGCAGGCCGAGGGCCTGGCGGTGGGCGGCGAGGGCGTCCAGGAAGGTGTTGCCCGCCGCGTAGTTGGCCTGCCCCGGGCTGCCGAAGACGCCGGAGGTCGAGGAGTACAGGACGAAGGCGGCCAGGTCGAGATCACGGGTGAGGTCGTGCAGATGCCAGGCGGCGTCGACCTTCGGCCGCAACACGGTGTCCAGGCGGTCGGCGGTGAGGGAGGCGACGATGCCGTCGTCGAGGACACCCGCCGTGTGCACCACCGCGGTCAGCGGGTGCTCGGCCGGGACGGAGGCGAGCAGCACGGCGAGAGCGTCACGGTCGGCGACGTCACACGCGGCGACCCTGGCCTCGGCACCCAGGCCGGCCAGCGCCTGGACGAGGTCGGCGGCACCGGGGGCGTCAAGTCCGCGACGGCTGGTCAGCAGCAAGTGCTTGACGCCGTGCTCGGCCACCAGGTGGCGGGCCAGTTCGGAGGCAAGACCACCGGTGCCACCGGTGACCAGAACGGTGCCCTCGGGCTCCAGGGGCCGAGCGAGAGAGCCACCGGTCTCCAGCCGGGCGAGCCGACCGACACGGACCGTGCCCTCACGGACGACGGCCTGGGGCTCCTCCGCGTCGAACAGCCCTGCCAGCAGCGGCAGTCGGGCCAGCGAGTCAGCCGTGTCATCGACATCGGCCAGCAGCAGCCGGCCCGGGTTCTCGGACTGGGCGGAGCGCACCAGACCCCACACGGGGGCAGCGGCCAGATCGAGCGGACCGCGCTCGCCGTCGGCGACAGCGCTGTGGGTCACCAGAACCAGCCGGGAGGAGGCAAAGGCAGGCTCGGCCAGCCACCCCTGCACCAGAGCAAGCACCTCACGGACCAACTCGTGTGCGGCTTCGGGCCGTTGATCAACGTCGCCACGAACCGTCACCGCGACCATGTCGGGTACGGCCCCGCTCCGGGCAGCCAACTCACCAAGCGTCGCAGCCGGAGCATGCACGCCCGCGACCGCCTCGGAGTCCGCGGCGAGCACAGCCGTCAGACCGAAGGGGTCATCACCGAGCACGGCCCAGGTGGCGGGAGCGGCCGGGGCGGCGACCGTGCGCGGGGTCCAGTCGATGCGGAACAGCGAGTTGGCGTCATCGCGGCGCGGTTGGGCACCGGCTTCCGCGTCCGCGGCACGCAGCGTCAACGACTCCACGGAGACGACCGGCTGACCCGCCGGGTCGACCACCGCGATCTGCACCGCGTCGTCACCGCACGAGGCGATCCGCACCCGCAAGGTGCTCGCCCCGTCCGCGTGCAGGGACACGCCCTCCCAGGCGAACGGCAGCAGACCGCCGTCGTCGGACAGGAAGACGGTGCCGTGCAGGGCGGCGTGCAGAAGCGCCGGGTGCAGACCGAAGGCACCGGCGTCCTCGACCGATTCGGGCAGCTCGGCCTCGACGTAGACCGTGTCGTCCTGGCGCCAGACGCCCCTCAGTCCGCCGAAGACCGGACCGTAGTCCAAGCCGTTGGCGGCCAAGCGGTCGAACAGCCCCTCGATGTCGACGGCCTCCGCGTCACGCGGCGGCCACACGGTGGTGTCGAAGCCGATGACGTGCTCGCCGGAGCCGACGCGGCCGGCGGCGTGCTGGGTCCACTCCGCGTCCTGGTCCTCACCGGGCCGGGTGAAGAAGCGTAGCTCGCGGTGGCCGTTCTCGTCGGCGGCGCCGACGGAGATCTGCATCTGCACGGCGCCCGTGGGGGGCAGCACGAGCGGTGTGGCGATGGTCAGTTCCTCGACCCGGTCGCAACCGGCCTGGTCGGCTGCGCGGACGGCCAGCTCCAGGAAGCCGGTGCCGGGGAAGAAGACCGTGCCGCCGACGCGGTGGTCGGCGAGCCACGGGTGGGTGGCGAGCGACAGGGTGCCGGTCAGCAGGAGTTCGTCGGAACCGGCCACCGACATGGCGGCGCCGAGCAGCGGGTGGTCGGCCGAGGCCAGACCGAGACCGGAGGCGTCGACGGCGGTCGCGGTCGCCTTGGGCCAGTAGCGCTCGTGCTGGAAGGCGTAGGTGGGCAGTTCGGCGGTGCGGGCGCCGGTGCCGTCGTGGAACGCCGTCCAGTCGACGGTGACGCCGGCCGTGTGCAGCCGGGCCAGCGCGGTGACGGCGCTGTGCTCCTCGGGGCGGCCCTTGCGCAGGAACGGGATGGTGACGGCGGTGGCGGACTGCTGGGCCAGGGCGGCGAGCACACCGTCGGGGCCGAGTTCGAGCAGGACGTCGGCGCCGGCCTCGGCGAGCGCGCGGACGCCGTCGGCGAACCGCACGGCCTCGCGGACATGACGCACCCAGTAGTCCGGGTCGGTCAACTGCCCCTCGACGGCGACCGTGCCGGTGAGGTTGGAGACGACCGGGATCCGCGGCTCGTCGTACGAGAGCGTCTCCGCGACGGCCCGGAACTCCTCCAGCATCGGGTCCATCAGCG
>NZ_JBIVTV010000053.1:1888-4386 GCF_044756885.1 Streptomyces sp. NPDC091412
ATTCTCGTGACTGCGTGCCTTTTGAAGAATGAGCCTGCGAGTTTGCGGTGTGTTGCGAGGTTAACCCGTGTGGGGAAGCCGTAGCGAAAGCGAGTCCGAATAGGGCGTTTCAGTAGCACGCTCAAGACCCGAAGCGGAGTGATCTAGCCATGGGCAGGTTGAAGCGGAGGTAAGACTTCGTGGAGGACCGAACCCACCAGGGTTGAAAACCTGGGGGATGACCTGTGGTTAGGGGTGAAAGGCCAATCAAACTCCGTGATAGCTGGTTCTCCCCGAAATGCATTTAGGTGCAGCGTCGTGTGTTTCTTGCCGGAGGTAGAGCACTGGATAGGCGATGGGCCCTACCGGGTTACTGACCTTAGCCAAACTCCGAATGCCGGTAAGTGAGAGCGCGGCAGTGAGACTGTGGGGGATAAGCTCCATGGTCGAGAGGGAAACAGCCCAGAGCATCGACTAAGGCCCCTAAGCGTACGCTAAGTGGGAAAGGATGTGGAGTCGCACAGACAACCAGGAGGTTGGCTTAGAAGCAGCCACCCTTGAAAGAGTGCGTAATAGCTCACTGGTCTAGTGATTCCGCGCCGACAATGTAGCGGGGCTCAAGCGTACCGCCGAAGTCGTGTCATTGCAGCAATAGCCCCAACGGGTGCTGTGATGGGTAGGGGAGCGTCGTCTGCCGGGTGAAGCGGCACTGGAAGGTAGTCGTGGACGGTTGACGAGTGAGAATGCAGGCATGAGTAGCGATTCACACGTGAGAAACGTGTGCGCCGATTGACTAAGGGTTCCTGGGTCAAGCTGATCTGCCCAGGGTAAGTCGGGACCTAAGGCGAGGCCGACAGGCGTAGTCGATGGATAACCGGTTGATATTCCGGTACCCGCTGTGAAGCGTCAAACATCGAGCATCGTGATGCTAAGGCCGTGAAGCCGCCCCTGATCTCTTCGGAGTGAGGGGGAGTGGTGGAGCCGCTGAACCAAGCGGTTAGTAGGTGAGTGATGGGGTGACGCAGGAAGGTAGTCCATCCCGGGCGATGGTTGTCCCGGGGTAAGGGTGTAGCCCGAGTGGTAGGTAAATCCGCCGCTCATGCAGGGTGAGACCTGATGCCGAGCCGATTGTGGTGAAGTGGATGATCCTATGCTGTCGAGAAAAGCCTCTAGCGAGTTTCATGGCGGCCCGTACCCTAAACCGACTCAGGTGGTCAGGTAGAGAATACCGAGGCGTTCGGGTGAACTATGGTTAAGGAACTCGGCAAAATGCCCCCGTAACTTCGGGAGAAGGGGGGCCACGCCTGGTGATCACTCTTGCAGTGTGAGCTGGGGGTGGCCGCAGAGACCAGCGAGAAGCGACTGTTTACTAAAAACACAGGTCCGTGCGAAGCCGTAAGGCGATGTATACGGACTGACGCCTGCCCGGTGCTGGAACGTTAAGGGGACCGGTTAGCTCACTTTCGGGTGGGCGAAGCTGAGAACTTAAGCGCCAGTAAACGGCGGTGGTAACTATAACCATCCTAAGGTAGCGAAATTCCTTGTCGGGTAAGTTCCGACCTGCACGAATGGCGTAACGACTTCTCGACTGTCTCAACCATAGGCCCGGTGAAATTGCACTACGAGTAAAGATGCTCGTTTCGCGCAGCAGGACGGAAAGACCCCGGGACCTTTACTACAGTTTGATATTGGTGTTCGGTTCGGCTTGTGTAGGATAGCTGGGAGACTTTGAAGCGGCCACGCCAGTGGTTGTGGAGTCGTCGTTGAAATACCAGTCTGGTCGTGCTGGATGTCTAACCTGGGTCCGTGATCCGGATCAGGGACAGTGTCTGATGGGTAGTTTAACTGGGGCGGTTGCCTCCTAAAGGGTAACGGAGGCGCCCAAAGGTTCCCTCAGCCTGGTTGGTAATCAGGTGTTGAGTGTAAGTGCACAAGGGAGCTTGACTGTGAGACCGACGGGTCGAGCAGGGACGAAAGTCGGGACTAGTGATCCGGCGGTGGCTTGTGGAAGCGCCGTCGCTCAACGGATAAAAGGTACCCCGGGGATAACAGGCTGATCTTCCCCAAGAGTCCATATCGACGGGATGGTTTGGCACCTCGATGTCGGCTCGTCGCATCCTGGGGCTGGAGTCGGTCCCAAGGGTTGGGCTGTTCGCCCATTAAAGCGGTACGCGAGCTGGGTTTAGAACGTCGTGAGACAGTTCGGTCCCTATCCGCTGTGCGCGTAGGAGTCTTGAGAAGGGCTGTCCCTAGTACGAGAGGACCGGGACGGACGAACCTCTGGTGTGCCAGTTGTTCTGCCAAGGGCATGGCTGGTTGGCTACGTTCGGGAGGGATAACCGCTGAAAGCATCTAAGCGGGAAGCCTGCTTCGAGATGAGGACTCCCACCCACTTGATGGGGTAAGGCTCCCAGTAGACGACTGGGTTGATAGGCCGGATCTGGAAGCACCGTGAGGTGTGGAGGTGACCGGTACTAATAGGCCGAGGGCTTGTCCTCAGTTGCTCGCGTCCACTGTGT
>NZ_JBIVTV010000054.1:0-3049 GCF_044756885.1 Streptomyces sp. NPDC091412
ACGAGGCTTCTTCTTCCCCATGCTCTCCATGGTGGACATCCTTCCGGGGACTCAACCCCTGATCTCGGATGTCCGCCAAAGCGGATCAAGCCCACCCGCGCTCGGCGAGCAGCAGCGCGAACACGCCCGTACCGCACCCGATGTCCAGCACGGACCGCGCGTCGAACTCCTCCGCCATCGCGAGATACGCGTCGAGATCGCTGCGGTCCGGATCGAGTGCGTCGTAGATGGCGGCGAAGCGCGGATGCCCGAAAGCTGCGTCAACCATGGAGGCGAACGTATGTGGCCGCGAGCCCGCGTGGCCACTGCTTTTTCGGGTTATGGCGCCAAGCGGGCGCGGCGAGGTGCGCCGCTGATCCCGGCGCCCCTTATCGGGCACGGCCGTACCGAAGCGAGCCTCGAATGTCACGCCCACATCAGGAGCGAGGCGAGGGTGACGGCCGCTTGGTAGGACTCGGCGGTCTTGATACCCCTATGGATTTCAAGCCGCCAGAGAGTGGGTTTCGGAGCCTGTGTTGGACGAGGCGATGAGCCGGTGGATCTCGCGGGCAACGTAGCGCTTGAGGCAGCGGAGTGCTTCGCGCCGGGTCTTCCCTTCGGCGATGCGCCGGTCGATGTAGCCGCGGGTGTGGGAGTCCCAGCGGAGGCGGGCCAGCACGACGGTGTAAAGGGCGGAGTTGGTCTGCCGGTTACCGCCGCGGTTGAGGCGTCTGCGCTGGGTTTTCCCGGGGGACGCCTCGACGGGGCTGACGCCGCACAATGCGGCGAACGAGGCCTCACTGCACAGCCGTTCCGGGTTGCATGCGAGCGGCAAGCTCCGGCTTGGTGGCGAAGACGGAGTCGTCGCCCAGGCCGGCGGCCCGGCAGCGGTCCTGGTCATCGGTCCAGGAGCGCGGGAGGTACAGTTCCCGGTCCACCGCTGCGTGCCCGCGCCGTCCGGCGTAGACCAGGTAGACGGCGACCTGGGAGTTCTCGATCCGGCCCGCGGTGCCGGTGTACTGGCGCTGCACGCCGACGGTGCGGGTGCCCTTCTTCACGTCCCCGGTCTCGTCGACCACCAGCACCGCCTGCTCGTCATGAAGGTGCTCCACCACATAGCCGCAAAGGTCGTCGCGTACCGCGTCGGCATCCCACTTGGCCCGGCCGAGCAGGTGCTGCATGCCGTCCGGGGTGGCATCCCCGGCCCACTCCGCAATGGTCCAGCAGTTCTTGCGCGGCAGGTCCGACAGCAGCCCCAGCACCAGCTTGCGCACCCGGCGCCGGGGTTCCACCCGCGCGAACCGGCCTGCGATCCGGCCCGTCAGCCCCTCGAACATCGTGCGCCAGCGATCAGCATCTATGCTGTGGCTCGCGGTCACCGTCTCTTCGTTTGTCCACACAACACACGTTGATCAACGGTGGCCGTACTCAGGCCCGCACCGACCTCAACGAGATCCCAATGTGCGGCTGAGTGCAACGACAATCGCATCGGGGGAGCGGATGGCGGTGCAGGGGAAGGCTCGGGAAGTGCCGTATCGGCGGGCCATGAGGCAGGGCGTCTGGCTTGGTTGGGCGACCATCGCCGGAACGATGGTGACTCTTCAGATCAAGGACTACAACTTCTTTGGTTCAACGCCCCGTTGGGACGTATTGATACCGCTGGCCGCGACAGCTGCCCTCGGACTGGCCTGGATGCTCCTGTACCACCGACGCGGCGGAACACCGCCGGCCGCTCCCGGCCGCAAAGTCTCCCGGCCGCTTCTTCCCGCCGTGCTGCCACGTGTTCCGGGCCATTTCGGATTTGCACGCTGCATCAGGGTCACGCTGACTGTGCTGTACCTGTTCACGATGGCCACTCTCTCCGTCGCGCCGCCCGACCCGGCCCACGATCCGGTCGCCTGGCTCACCCAGGCCGGGGGCATCACGCGACCACTGCCCATCACCGGGCTGGGGCCGGTGACCAAGGTCGAGAAACGGGAGGGCCGCAGCGTACGCGCCTACTGGCAAAGCGACATCAGCGTGGAGGTCCCCTACTCCAGCGGAACACGGACTGTGCGTCTTGACGCACAGTTGATGCGGGAACGCCCTCAAGTCGGCGACACGGTCGAGATCCTCTATGCCCCGGACCGGCCCGGGCTGGGCATTGTCAGGGACCCGCAGGAGCCCCTGGACTGGGAGCAGAGCGGGGGCATGGTGTACTTCTTCATCGCGATCGGCCTGGCCGTCGCGGGTATCATCAGCATCATCTTCCGGCCGTGGGTCACTGCCGACAGGACGGCACCACTGCAGAACTGCGCTGGTCGTCCGGAACACGTGGCGGCTTTGCGATGCCGGGTGGTGGGCGCCGTAGCCACGAAGGACTCGCGCCTCTGGGACAGAAGTGACACCCCCGACACCTATCTGCGACTCGTCACAGCGACCGGGCCCACCCATGAGATCGATGTGGTCGTCCCCGCTCATACCGATGCCCGCGATCCAGGTATGGATCTGGCGGGACAGCAGGGCTGGTTGTTCTGGGAGCGGACCCGGCGCGGACCGGATCGGGAACCCTATGCCCTGGCGTTCGTTACCGACGCTGACGAACTCCTGTGGTGCGCCACCCCCCTCGGACACGTCGTGGATCACCTGGAACGTCATCCGAACCGTCGGATGGCAGAACCCGCCCCCCAACGCACGGTCCGGGAGGTCCGCTACAGCCGCTACCGGCCGGAAATACACCCGAGGGTCGCCCTGCTACTCGGCCTCGCCGTATTCGTGTCACTCCCGATGCTGATACAGAGCCGCACAAACGGTATACAGGACTTCGTCCAGCTATCGGTGCTGGCCGCAACCTCCATCGCGATCGCCATCACCTGGCACTACGGGCCGCTTCGCGCTTCACGCCCCGAAGTTACCCACCGATCCCCCGCAGACACCGAAACCGAGTAACTGATCATTTCAGAATGAGGTCCGGAGTCGTCTCAAGCAGATGATGCTGCAGGCGAGTTGGAGGAGGCCGAGGTGGAGATCGGCGCGTATCTCGTAGCGGATCCGGAGTCGTTTGAACTGGTGGAGCCAGGCGAAGGTCCGC
>NZ_JBIVTV010000055.1:0-2136 GCF_044756885.1 Streptomyces sp. NPDC091412
TGCGGGAATACAACTCTGTGCGTCCGCATCAGGCGCTGGACATGCAGTCTCCGGCGGACCGGTTCACCCCGGTTCCCGAGCAGGAGCGGGACGTCTTGGGTGTGAGGGTGCCTGGAGTGCTTGCGTTGGTGCCGCAGCAGCGGACACCTCCTGCGGAGCCGGATCCGGTTGAAGTGTTGCCCGTGCCGGCCGGCCTGCCTGAGCTGGTCCCGGCAGCGGTGCCGGTGGAGCCCGGTGGGCCGGTGGAGTTCGAGCGGGTGGTGCCCGCGAGTGGGAATCTGCAGGTCGCGGGCAAGCAGTTTTGGCTCGGACCGGCCCGCTCAGGACTGACGGTGACCTTCTGGGCCGACACCTCGGTGATCCATCTGCTGATCGCGGGAGCACGGATCAAGACCGTGCGGTCGCACTTGTCGGTGGCGGATCTGGGTCGGCTGGCCGCCCGGGGCGGACGTGCGGCCGGACCGGCCCCGCTGCCTGCCGGCGACCGGGCCGCGTTCGAGGTGGACCGGGTCGTGAACAACAGCGGCCTGGTGGGCCTGGGCGGGCACCAGGTTCTGGCGGCGGAGATCCTCGGCGGCCGCCAGGTGGGTATCCGCATCGACGACGAGACGCTGTCATTCTTCGATCCGTCCTCGCGGGAACTGTTGCGGGTGCGGCCCAACCCACTGACCAGCGAGGAAGTCCGCAGGCTGCGGGGCCTGCGTCCGGCCGGGCCGCCGCCGCGTCCGGGCGTCGAGCCCGTGCGTGTGCAGCGGCGGGTCAGCGCGGTGGGCACGGTCATGGTCTGTCGGCAGGTCGTGTCCCTCGGCCGGCCGTACGCAGGGCAGACCGTGACCGTGCATGTGTCGGAATCCACGATCACCGTCGAGCTGGACGGCCAGGTCCGGGTGATCCGGCGCACGACCGACGTCCCGGTCCGTAACGTGAAAGCGAACAAGCCCCACGGGGCTTCCCATGTTGTCTAGGCCCACCGTCAAGCATCACCTGGGACCAGAACGTCAGGCATCAGCTGTCCGACACCGCCTGGGGCCTGTTCTAGAGTGCTGCTCCGCTCCGGTGAGCGGGACCGGCCGGAGGGTAGGTCTCGGATCGGGCGAACACACGACCTAAGAAAGGATCAGCTCATGGCGGAGCACCTGGGGCCACTGGAACTGGTCGGGGACCGTTGGATCATCGGAGACCCGAAGCGAGAGGGCGGCTCGTGGCTGGTCCTCACCGCCGAGGGCATGACGCATCACGAGCCCGGATCGCCAGAACCCCTGACTGTCCTCCCGTGGTCCAAGTTCGTGGAGCTGCAGATCCATACCGCCTACAACGCGTGGCACACCACTCGCACCATGGGCGTGCTCGGCTTCGGGCGGTCGCTGCCGACCGGTCCCAGCAGCTGTTCCGTGCGTGGAACCCTTCGCCATCCGTACGAACACTGCTCGATGAACTACACCCACCACAAGCGCCCCTACACGGCCAGTCACGTCTACGCGGTGGAGGCCCTGTTCCGGAGGACGTCCGAAGCGAGGGCGCTGCACCGCCTGGGCGACCCGGAGTGGCTGGGAGCGGCTGTCGCCCGGCTGGCACCGTTGTCCCCGTGGCGGGCCCACTCGCGGAATCACCCGGTGAGGGAGATCTTCGAGGACCTCGGCATCTGACGAGACTCCGAACCGCCGATGAAGCCGGCAAGGAGGGGGTTGCCGGCAGTTCCCGCCGTGGCGTCATGAGACGCTCTCGGACCACCGCTCAGAGTGTTCCCGCAGCACCACGAGCTGGTCCCGATGACCCGCGCTGTCCTACGGCACGGCGACTTCACCAGTCGGGACAACCTGATCGAAAAGATGGACGCCTGGGTAATCCAGCGCAACGAACACGCCCGCCCCTTCCGTTGGACCTACGAGGGCACCCCGCTCAAGGAAGCGGCCTGAGCCCTCCACGAACTCCTGCGGAGCAGCACTAGTGTGATGCGCCGGAAATCGCGGGCTTAAGTCTGTAGTGTGTTGTCATGTCGCCAGGACCTCGTGCTGTTGAAGTCAGGCTGCCTGATGCGGATTTCGCCGAGTTGTCGCGCTGGGTGGACGGGGCGGTGGGGCCTCGCCTTGTCGAGCGGGCCCGGATCATTCTGATGTGTGCCGACGGGGTGCCGAA
>NZ_JBIVTV010000056.1:0-1754 GCF_044756885.1 Streptomyces sp. NPDC091412
TGTTCGGCTCCGTAGGTGGGGGTGTGGGTGGTGGTGAGGGTTTTGCCGTTGCCGAGGTACATGTGGACGCCGCAGGGGAGGCAGGGGTCGAAGCTGCGGACGGTGCGCATGATGTCGACGCCTTTGAAGGTGTCGGGGTCGTTTTCTTCGAAGATGGGCTGGCCTTGGACGGCGTCTTCGTAGGGGCCGGGGGTGCCGTAGGGGTCGCGGGGGCTGGCGTTCCAGGGGGTGGGTGGGTAGGGGTGGTAGTTGGCGATTTTCTGGTTTTTGATGACGAGGTGGTGGGAGAGGACGCCGCGGACGGCTTCGTGGAAGCCGCAGCCGATGGCTTCGTCGGGGACTTGGAAGTTTTCGAAGACTTTGGTTTCGCCGGCGCGGACGAGGGTTTGGGCTTGTTCGAGGAATTGGAGGGCCATGGCGGCGGCGTAGGCGATGAAGTAGGGGCGGGCGCGGTCGCGTTCGATGGTGTTGGACCATTGGGGGATGGTCCATTCGAGGGTGGTTTCGGGGAGTTTTTCGCCGTGGGGGAGGGTGATGCGGACGCTGTGGCCGGTGGCTTTGATGTAGGGGGTGTCGACGATGCCGTTGAGGGCGGTGGACCAGAGGCGGGCGAGGGGGCCGCCGCCGGTGTCGAGGGCGAGGTGCTGGCCGGTTTCGGGGTGGTGCCAGCGGGGGCTCATGACCCAGCTGTAGTTGTGGTCGAAGGAGCGTTTTTGGGGGTGGGGCAGGGTGGTCTGGTTCCAGGGGTGGCGGTGGTCGACGGGGTTGCCGAGGGGGTCGTGGGTGACGAAGGGTTCCTCGGTGGTCCAGTCGTCGTAGTAGGAGGAGCCGAGGAGGATGCGCAGGCCGAGGTTGATGTCGACGAGGTTGTTGGTGACGAGTTTGCCGTCGACGATGATGCCGGGGGTGACGTACATGGCCTTGCCCCAGTGGTTCATCGTTTCGTAGCGGTAGTCGACGATGTCGGGGTTCTGCCAGGCGCCCCAGCAGGCGAGGAGGATGCGGCGGCGGCCGACTTCCTCGTAGCCGGGCAGGGCCTGGTAGAAGAAGTCGAAGACGTCGTCGTTGAGGGCGACGGCTTGTTTGACGAAGTCGATGACGCGCATGAGGCGGGCGAGGTAGTCGGTGAAGACGGTGGGTTGGGGCATGGTGCCCACGCCGCCGGGATAGAGGGTGGAGGGGTGGACGTGGCGGCCTTCCATCAGGCAGAACATTTCCCGGGTGATGCGGGACATTTTCAGGGCCTGTTTGTAGATCTCGCCTTCGAAGGGGTTGAAGGCGCGCATGATGTCGGCGATGGTGCGGTAGCCGTGGATGTGGCCGCGGGGGGCCTCGGTGCGTTCGGCGCGGGCCAGGACGCTGGGGTTGGTGGCTTTGACCATGGCTTCGCAGAAGTCGACGAAGACGAGGTTGTCCTGGAAGATCGTGTGGTCGAACATGTATTCGGCGGCTTCGCCGAGGTTGGTGATGTGTTCGGCCAGGGGTGGGGGTTTGACGCCGTAGGCCATCTGCTGGGCGTAGTTGGAGCAGGTGGTGTGGTTGTCGCCGCAGATGCCGCAGATGCGGGAGGTGATGAAGCCGGCGTCGCGGGGGTCCTTGCCCTTCATGAACACCGAGTAGCCGCGGAACAGTGAGGAGGTCGAGTGGCACTCGACGACCTCCCGGTTCGCGAAATCGATCTTCGTGTAGATGCCCAGGTTCCCGATGATCCGCGTGATCGGATCCCAGGACATGTCCACGATCTGAGCGGGCTT
>NZ_JBIVTV010000057.1:0-1739 GCF_044756885.1 Streptomyces sp. NPDC091412
GGGGCTTGTAATTGAATAACTGTCAGTTTTGATCTGTGGAGCGTCTTTCGATTGGCGTCCCACGGGCCTTCAGCTGCTCCAGGGTGCGGGCGGGCGCTCCGGGCAGTGGCGTGACGGTGATTTTGTGCAGGTCCAGGAGGCGGTGCCCGTCCTGGAACTGATTGGACAGGTTGGTGCGGGTGACGCCCAGCAAGTGGGCCAGGAGCGTACTGGTCGCTGCCCTGCGGCGGCGTAACAACGCGGTCAGCAGCCGGTGGTAGTGGTCCAGGCTGCTGGTCTGCGGGTGGAGATAGCTGCGCGGGCGGTGAAAGCGTCGTTGGAATGCGGCCTCGGCCAAGGCGTCCCAGTACGGCTCTGAGACCGCCGCCAAGTGGTCGAAGTCGGAACGGCCCATGCCCGTCAGGGCCGGGTCGGTGAGCAGTTCGGTCAGGGCCGAGTCGATCCGGCGACGAGTCCGTGGCGCCTCGGAAGGCTTGGGCGGGGCAGGTGCGAGGGTGTAGTTCCAGTCGCCGTGGAACGTGCTCGGCGTGATCGGCAGAGCGTGGAACTCGGCGGGCGTGACGGTCGTGCCGAGGCGATAACTACCGGTGTCGAGTTCGGCGCCGATCGAAAGTCCGGTCGTGGTGGTCGTCGCGGCGATGGTCTCGAGGACGACCTCGTAGCTGGTCAGCGGCCGCCCTCGCCAGTTCGCGGTGATATGGCAGAACATCCGGTGTTCGATTTTGTTCCATTTGGATGTGCCGGGCGGAAAGTGGCAGACCGTGATCTCCAGTCCGCTCTCCAGGGCGAAGGCGGCCAGGTGTTTCTTCCAGGTCCAGCGGCGGGGATCGTTGGAACCGCCGGCGTCGGCGGTAATCAACACTCGGGTGGCGTCCGGGTGGTCGGCCCGTCCGCGGCGCTGCCACCAGCGGCGTATGGATTCCACCGCGAACTCGGCGGTGTCGTGGTCGGTCCCGACATTGACCCAGCCGGTGTTGGTGGCGATGTCGTAGATTCCGTAGGGAATGGCCACCGGTTGGTCGCTGGTGGTGAAGGTGTGGCAGTCGACCCTGATCGGGTCCTTGCCCGGCCGCCAGGTGCGGCCCGGCCGGTCGCGGTTGCCAAGCCATTCCTTGGCTTTGGTATCGACACTGATCACCGGCTGCCCGTCGTCGAGGAAGGCGGTGGCCGTGGCGTTCAGGTGGGCGAACTGGGCATCGCGGTCCGGGTGGCTGGTTCCTTCGGTGGTCTTGACGGTGCCCTGCAGGCTGTAACCCAGGCCGTGCAGCAGGCGTCCGACGGTCGCGGCACTGACCCGATGGCCCTGTGACGTGAGGATCGAGGCGAGGGCACGTAGCGACAGGGTGGTCCATCGCAACGGGGAGACGGGGTCACCCCGGGTGTGCGGCTCGATCAGCGCCTCCAGCGCCGGCAGCAGGCCGGGGTCGGTGACCGTCAACGGCTTGCGGCCGGCTCCCGGAGCCCGAACCCTCCTCGTCGGCACCGGGTCTGCGGCCAGTTCAGTGACGCCGCGCGCGACGGTGGCGGTGCTGGCTCCGGAAGCGGCAGCCACCAGCGTGGTCCCACCATGGCCGATGGCCGTGGCCTCGCTGGCCAGGTAGTACCGACGACGGCGCTCGTCGAGATGCGGCAGGATCCGATCGAACTTTGCCCGTAACTCGGCAACGGGCGGACGCAGAGTCATGCTCCACCCTCCCACCAACGCCGCCTGGGCAAGCAGTAATTGAAATACAAGCCCC
>NZ_JBIVTV010000058.1:0-1711 GCF_044756885.1 Streptomyces sp. NPDC091412
GCGGTGGCGACGTATGCGTCGGTGCTGCCGGATGTGGATCTGCGGATGACCGCGCAGGAGGACGGTTTCACGCAGTTGCTGGTGGTGAAGTCGGCGAAGGCGGCGGCGAGTGCGGAGCTGGCCGAGCTGCGGTTGAAGCTGTCGGCGTCGGGCCTGGATGTGCGGGAGACCGCCGGGGGCGGTCTGGAGGCCGTCGACCAGGGCGCGGCGGGCGCGGTGTTCGAGGCGCCGAAGCCGATGATGTGGGACTCCAGCCCGGGAGAGCAGTCCGCTGCCCCCGCGCAGTCACGCGCCACCGCGCCGGAGGAGGGGAGTGGTGAGCCGGGTCCGGCGGAGTCGGGGAAGCTCGCGCCGGTGGGTGTGGATGTGACGGCCCGGCAGGACGAGTTGGTGCTGACCCCGGACGCGGACGTGCTGAAGGGCGCGGACACGACGTATCCGGTGTATATCGATCCGCAGTGGTACACGCCGAAGGCGTCGGCGTGGACGATGGCGTCGAAGTACTGGGCGTCGTCGCCGCAGTGGAAGTTCAACGGTGCCGCGGACGCGGGTCTGGGTTACTGCAACTGGGATTACTGCGCCCCGCATGACACGAAGCGGCTGTTCTACCGGATCCCGACCTCGACGTTCGCGGGGAAGTCGATCCTGTCGGCGGAGTTCGTGGTGCGTAACACGTGGTCGGCGTCGTGCAATGCGCGCAGCGTGGAGTTGTGGCAGACCAAGGACATCTCCTCCTCGACCACGTGGAACAGTCAGAACGCCTCGGGTTTCTGGATCAAGCAGCTGGCGTCGAAGTCCTTCGCCTACGGTTACACGGGCTGTGCGGCCAAGGACGCCGAGTTCGATGTGAAGTCGGCGGTGCAGACGGCCGCGAACAACAAGAGCGCGACGATGACGTTCGGGCTCCAGGCGGCCAGTGAGACCGACGGCTATGCCTGGAAGCGGTTCTCGGACAAGGCGTATCTGCGGGTGCAGTACAACCGGCCGCCGCCGCAGATCAAGATGTCGCAGCTGACGATGGAGTACGGCGGCACGTGCAAGAAGCCGGCGGAGGCGGCGCGGGTGCGCACGCTGGGCAAGATCTACGCGAACAGTGTCACCGACCCGGACGGCGACACCGTCGCGGTCGAGTTCCAGGCGTCGTGGGACACCGGGGACGGCAAGGGTGTGATCGCGCGGTGGAAGCCGGCGCTCACCTCGTACAAGAAGTCCGGGTCGAGTTTCTCGATCAGCCTGCCGTCCAATGTGCCGCAGAACAAGCAGATCTACTGGCAGGCGCGCAGCTACGACGGGGCGCAGTACTCGCCGTGGTCGTCCTCGGGCGACCCGACGGCCTGCTACTTCTTCTACGACACGAAGGTGCCGAAGGCGCCGTCGATCAGCTCGGGCGAGTACCCGGCCTCGAACCCGGAGGACCCCGAGGACCCGTGGCACGACGGGATGGGCAAGTACGGCACCTTCGAGTTCAAGGCCGCCGACAGTGATGTGACCAAGTACTGGTACGGCGTCAACGGCGACCCGACGTCGAAGAACGCGGTCACCACGTCCGCGGGCGCCGCGAAGTCCATCCGCATGCTGCCGGCCAGGCCGGGACTGAACTTCGTCACCGCGCAGGCCTTCGACCAGGCCGGAAACGCCGGTGAGGTCCGCACCTACCAGTTCCGGGTCAAGGCCGGACAGCCCGAGCGCGCGATGTGGCAGATGGACGAGG
>NZ_JBIVTV010000059.1:0-1662 GCF_044756885.1 Streptomyces sp. NPDC091412
TAGCCTCGATCTTGCGTGAGGGTCCGTCGACGGAGTCGGCGGACCGTTTCGTTTTCTGGGGCGTGTGGTGGGCAGGTCGGTGGCCCGAGTGTCGCGTCGGGTGGGCGCCGGTTTCCACTGCCCGGGGCGGGTGGTGCTGTTATCGGGACGGGAAGTCTGCTGGTCAGCCTGGGTTGGGTAGGAGCGCGAGTCGTTCGAGGGCGCCTGTGATCTCACCTGTCCAGGGCCAGTGCTGGGTGAGGCGGAGGATGCGGCGCCGGCCGGTGGTGACGAGCTGGGCGGCCGTGGAGAACAGGCGGAACCGCAGCCTGCGGGGTTCCCAGAGCCGGGCCTTGCCGGTCAGGGCGAGCATGGGCATCCAGGCCAGCAGGTCGAGAGCGATCTGGATTATCTCCAGCCAGATCTTGTTCTGCGCGGTGTGGTGGAGGGGCAGGTTGCGCAGGCCGGTGGCCCGGGCGGCCCGGATGCGGTCCTCCGCCCGGGCCCGTAGCCGGTGACGGAGCTCGAGCTCGGCGATCGGCCGGTCAGGGGTGTTGGTCGCGAAGCATGTGATCCGCATGCCGTCCGCGTCCGTGATCCTCAACTGGGCTCCGGGATGTGGTCGTTCCTTGCGGACAATGAGCCGCATGCCTTTCGGCCAGCCGTCCAGCAGGTTGCCCGTGAGCTCGGCGACCCAGGCCCCGTCGCGGACCTGGCCGTCGGTCTCGATGGCCGGTGTCCAGGCCGAGGCCGGGATCTTCAGCATGTGCTGGTGAATGGTGTCGGTGATCACCATGCCGACCGAGTAGGACAGCCACCGGCCTCGCTTTGCGAGCCAGGACACGAAGTCGTGAGTGCCGCCGGCGGAATCCGTGCGGATCAGCGTCTTCCGCCCTCTCCGGTACTTCTTCGGCAGCTGGGACAGGGCCAGTTGGGCGGTGGTGATGTGGTCGGTAGCCGTGTTCGAGCCCGCGTTCCCCGGTCTGAGGAGGGCGGCGACCGGCTCTCCGGTTCCGCCCGGGCCGTGGTCGACGAAGGCCATCAGGGGGTGATGACCGTAGGTCTTCTTCCAGGTCGCGGCTGCGTCTTCCTTGTCGGAGTGCGCGATGACGAGGACGCCGTCAAGGTCGACCGTGACCTGTCCATCGGAGTCCGGGGCGTTCTTGCCCGCCAACGACCAGGCCCGGTTGCGTACTTCGGACCGTGCGGACCGGATGGCCTGCAGGGCCTTCTCGCCGGAGGCGGCGAGGGTGTCGATCAGGCGGGAGACGGTCGGGTCGGAGGCGACCGGGCCGAAGAGGGCCGGCTCGCACCGCAGCATCGCGATGTCCGCGAGGCAGTCCCCGCCGAGTGCGACCGCCAGAGCGACGTCCAGAAGGATCTTGCCGGGATCGTGGACGGCCCGCGGTTTCCGCCACGGAGCCAGAGCTGCGGATATGGCCTGGTCAAGGCCACTCTTGCGGACTGTTTCGACGAGCAGGACCGATCCGGCCTGGGAGACGACCTGGCGGCCGTCATCCTGAACGCGGACACGGGGATAGGACCCGATAGGGTGCTTCACCTGGGAAGTGCCTCTGGTTTCAGCGGGAACAAGGACCTCGACAATCCTCATTCTTGCTGGTCAGGGGCACTTTCTGCTTTCCTGACTGCCTGTCGGACAGCCCGCTTCATGAAAGCCCGAGG
>NZ_JBIVTV010000060.1:0-1579 GCF_044756885.1 Streptomyces sp. NPDC091412
CTAGCTACTTGCCCCTGAAAAAGTGTTTGGGCTGGTGAGGGGCCGGTGCTGTGGGACGGCGTTGTGCCGTTGGCCTGTCGGCGACATGTCCCTCATCGGCTGAGGACGGTCATCCGCTGGAGGTTGTAGGCGAAGATTCCCAGTCCGGCCCAGGTCTGGGCGCCGGCGAGGCGGCGCAGGCGCGTGCGGCGGAAGCCGAAGCTGCGCTTGAGGTGACTGATGCGGGCCTCGATGCCGACTCTCCAGTTGCGCATCCGCCGGAATGGGCGGCTTTGTTCGTACTCACGCCGCGCCTTTCCAGGCTTCCCGGCTCGTTGCAGGCCGATCCGCTGGACGCCGAGTTCTGCCAGGGTCAGATCGTTGGCCGCGGTGCCGAAGCCGCGGTCGGCGACGACCGTGCCGGGCGTGCGGCCGGTCAGTGACGCGGCACGCTCTACCGAGGGAACCAGTTGCGGAGCGTCGGGTGGGTTTCCGCGCTGGACCTGGTGGTCGACGATGAAGCCGCGTTCGTCCTCGGCCACGAGAGCGGTGTAGCCGAACTGGGTGGGGTGCTGGGGCTTGCCCTTGCGGATTGGCCGGGCGTCGGGGTCGGCCAACGAGACCAGCCGGTCGGGGATGGTGCGGATGCCCGCCAGTCGCAAGGCGGTCTGCTCCAGGAGTCGGCGGGTGCCGGCCGCGGTCTCGGCCAGCTCGCCCACCAGGTGCGCGAGTCGTCCCGAAGGCAGCTTGCCCAGCGTGCGCCGGGCATTGCGTTCGACCGCCGCCGCGTCCCGCAGGGTGGCGCGGGCCAGGGCGGCGATTTCACCGGTGAGTCGATCGATCTCGCCCAGCGCCTGGCCGGTGCGCCGCCGCAGCGTGCGCGAGATCTCCTTCAAACGGCGCCCCGCTGACCGGCTGCGATCACGGAAGCGAGTGCGGCTGGCTGCCCCCGACGCCTTGATCCGCCCAACCAGCCGGCCCAGTTTGCGTACTCCGTGTTCGAGCAGGTCGGCGTCCGTGGGGTGGTCGATGTCGGCTTCGATCACGGTGGTATCGATGCGCAGCTTGCGGCACCGCAGCAGCTTGTCTTCGACCAGCTTGCCCAGTAGGGCGGCGTTCAGTTCTTCCACGGTCTGTGTTCCGCTGCGGCGCACCAGCTTGATCAGGGTGGTCGGGTGCGGCACCGGGGAGGCCAGCGGGATGCGGCAGAATCGGCGCCAGCTCAACGAGTCGGCGACCTCACGGCACAGGGTCTCGTAGCCGAGTTGGTAGCGGTGTTTGAGATAGAGCAGGCGCAGCAGCGTCTCCACCGGCACCGACGGCCGTCCCAGCCGCTCGGCGAACACCGCCCTCCAGGGGTCGATGAATCGCTCGTCGTCCAAGAACGCATCGACTCGGGCCAGCTCGGCTGGTAACTGCCGCGCGTGCTCTGGCAGCACTTCCCACCAGGTGTCCTGTACTCCTGCGACACGCAGCACCGCCACCACCCCCGGCCGCAACGACCCGCCTCCACTGTCGCGGCCACGGCCCGCCCTTACCAGCTCTCCCCAGAGGACAACCCAGAGGCAGCCCCCAGACTTCTTCAGGGGCAAGTAGCTAG
>NZ_JBIVTV010000061.1:0-1532 GCF_044756885.1 Streptomyces sp. NPDC091412
GCGACACTCGGGCCACCGACCTGCCCACCACACGCCCCAGAAAACGAAACGGTCCGCCGACTCCGTCGACGGACCCTCACGCAAGATCGAGGCTAACGTCACTCAATGTGTGCGCTCCACGGAAAGTGAGCCAGAACCCCAGAACGGACAGAAGATGTTCACCACTTCGGGAGGCACCGAGACTGGTGGCCGTTCGATTCTCTCTCGCCGGCTTGAAAGCCCCGAGGTGTCCTGAGGTGTACTCGCTGACCACGTACGGCCCAATCAGCCGGTGGCTCGCGTCGTCAACCCTCGGTCAAGATCCTCAAAGGCTGACAATGTGTCATCCGGTGATCACGCCCGAGAGGAGCCTTGCCATGTCGATTGTCCCTGCCGATCTCAAGTACACCGACGAACACGAGTGGATTCACGCCGAAGCCGACGGGACACTGGCGATCGGTATCACCGACCACGCCCAGAACGCGCTTGGGGACATCGTGTTCCTGGAGCTGCCCAAGGTGGGAAAGCAAGTCAAGGCCGGGGATGCCGTCGGCGTCGTCGAGTCGGTCAAGGCCGCTACCGACATCTACAGCCCGGTCACCGGCGAGGTCGTCGCGATCAACACCGACGCCGCTGACGCGCCCGAGGAAGTGAACAGCGACCCTTACGGCACGTGGCTGTTCAAGATCAAGCTGGCGGACGGTGCCACCATCGACAATCTCCTCGACGCCGCCGCCTACGAAAAGCTGATCGGCTGACCCTGCTACGCGGCACCGCCGCCGGACGCTACGACACCGCGGCCATGAATTGATCGGCTCACAGCCCGCACACTGGGCGAGGCTCCCCAGAGCTTCGGCCAGTCCCGACTGGGACAACGGGTTCGAGACGGCGCCCCCAGACAATCCGGCGTGCGCGTAGTTCGATTTGCATGGCAGTCTCGGTGCCTCCCGAAGTGGTGAACATCTGCTGTCCGTTCTGGTCTCGTGGACAAAGCCACGGGGAGCAGTCCCCGAAAATCGTCTTCGCGATCTGCGTTCCGGGACCATCCCCGCGGGTGCGGGGAGCAGTAGGCGTCGGTACCCAGCGCCGTCAAGCCGGTGGGACCATCCCCGCGGGCGCGGGGAGCCCGCGCCCGCGGGGATGGTCCCGTGATCGGGTTGCCAAGCCGGGACTGAGCCGAGTGCTCCCCGCCCCCGCGGGGATGGTCCCGACCATTCCGGTGCCGACTGGTCTGCCGCCGGTCACGCTGGTGTGGGACCGCTTCGACGACCTACCGCACCCTGGCCGCCCTCGCCGACCACGACCCGACCAGGGCCGGATCACCGTGCACCCCACACCGGGCACCGACTCCCGGGGCGCCCTGGCCTGGGACGTCCTGGCCGCGCTCGGCAAACCTCCGCCGCTAACCTAACTGATCATTTCAGAATGAGGTTCGGAGTCGTCTCAAGCAGATGATGTTGCAGGCGAGTTGGAGGAGGCCGAGGTGGAGATCGGCGCGTATCTCGTAGCGGATCCGGAGTCGTTTGAACTGGTGGAGCCAGGCGAAGGTCCGC
>NZ_JBIVTV010000062.1:0-1451 GCF_044756885.1 Streptomyces sp. NPDC091412
CTAGTAGGGCTTGGTCATCTTCACTCGTGAGTGGCGTGTCTGTTGGTCGGCGGGTGGGGTTGGCATGGTGTGACACCTGAGGAGATGGTCGGGGTCCGGGAGGACCTGGAGGCGTTCGCGGCGGAGTTGTTCGACGGGTTCTTCCGCGCGGACCAGCGGCGGTGGGGGCAGGCGTATGTGCGTGGGCTGCTGCTGGACGGGCGGCGCAAGTCGGTGGAACCGATGGCGGCCCGCCTCGGTGAGGACGGCAACCGCCAGGCGCTGGCGCACTTCGTAACCTCCAGCCCGTGGAATGCGGCCCATGTGCGGGCCCGGCTGGCCTGGAGGATGCATGAGGCGATCGGTCCGGAGGCACTGATCGTCGACGACACCGGCTTCCTCAAGGACGGGGACGCCTCGGCGTGCGTGTCGCGTCAGTACACCGGCACCGCGGGCAAGGTCACCAACTGCCAAGTAGGTGTCTCGCTGCACCTGGCCGACGACCGCGCCTCGGCCGCGATCGACTGGCGGCTGTTCCTGCCCGCTTCCTGGGATGCCGCCTCATCGGATGCGGATCCGGTCAAGGTCGCCCGCCGGAAGCAGTGCGGGGTCCCGGCTGAGGCGGGTCATGTGGAGAAGTGGCAGCTGGCCCTGGACATGATCGACGAGGCCCGCAGTTGGGGCGTCGACGTGCCGCTGGTCGTCGCGGACGCCGGATACGGCGACGCCACCGCCTTCCGTCTGGGCCTGGAGGAACGGAAACTGGCCTACGCGGTCGGAATCTCTTCCCGGCTCACTGCTCATCCCGCCCATGCCCGGCCGATCACCTCGCCCTACCAGGGCACCGGCCGCCCACCGGTGGCGAAGTACCCGGACAAGCCCAAGACGGTGAAAGAACTGGTGATGGAGGCCGGCCGGCAGGCGGCCCGGCCCGTGTCCTGGCGCGAGGGTTCCCGGCCGGGCACCGGCCGCAGCGGGTTGAAGCGCATGTACTCGCGTTTCGTTGCCCTGCGCATCCGGCCTGCCGGGCGCGAGATCCGTCAGGCCACCAACGGTCCGGAACTGCCCGAGCGCTGGCTGCTGGCCGAATGGCCCGCCACCGAGAGCGAGCCGGTGCAGTTCTGGCTGTCCAGCCTGCCCCCGGGCATGCCGCTTGCCACACTCGTGCGGTTGGCCAAGCTCCGCTGGCGCATCGAACACGACTACCGGGAGATGAAACAGGCCCTGGGCCTGGCCCATTTCGAGGGCCGCACCTGGAACGGCTGGCACCATCACGTCACCCTCGTGTCCGTCGCGCATGCCTTCTGCACGCTGCAGCGGCTGGCACGAGCCCCAAAAGACGCGGCTCAGGGCTGAGCCTCTACCAGGTAGTCCGCGAACTGCAGGCACTCCTCGCCACCTGGGCCGGCACCTGCCCCACCTGCCACCGCGACATACCCGAACCGATACGCACCTGACCAAGCCCTACTAGT
>NZ_JBIVTV010000063.1:0-1115 GCF_044756885.1 Streptomyces sp. NPDC091412
CGCTGGACCTGGTTCGTGCCCTCGTAGATCTGCGTGATCTTGGCGTCGCGCATCATGCGCTCGACCGGGTAGTCGCGGGTGTAGCCGTAGCCGCCGAGGAGCTGGACGGCGTCCGTGGTGACCTCCATGGCGACGTCCGAGGCGAAGCACTTGGCGGCGGCGCCCTGGAAGGTGAGGTCGGAATCGCCCCGCTCGGACTTGGCGGCGGCCGCGTAGGTGAGGTTGCGGGCGGCCTCGATCTTCATGGCCATGTCGGCGAGCATGAACTGGATGCCCTGGAAGTCGGCGATCGGCTTGCCGAACTGCTTGCGCTCCTTGACGTAGCCCTTGGCGTAGTCGAGGGCACCCTGGGCGATGCCGAGGGCCTGGGCCGCGATGGTGATGCGGGTGTGGTCCAGGGTCTTCATCGCCGTGGCGAAGCCGGTGCCCTCGGCGCCGATCATGCGGTCGGCGGGGATCCGGACGTTGTCCAGGTAGACCTCGCGGGTCGGGGAGCCCTTGATGCCGAGCTTCTTCTCCGGGGCGCCGAAGGAGACCCCGGGGTCCGACTTCTCGACGACGAACGCCGAGATGCCCTTGCTGCGCTTGTCGGGGTCGGTGACGGCCATCACCGTGTAGAAGTCGGACACGCCCGCGTTGGTGATCCAGCGCTTGACGCCGTTGAGGACGTACGTGTCGCCCTCGCGGACCGCCTTGGTCTTCATGCCGGCCGCGTCGGAGCCCGCGTCCGGCTCGGACAGGCAGTACGAGAACATCGCGTTGCCCTTGGCGAGCGGGGCCAGGTACCTCTTCTTCAGGTCCTCGGAGCCGGAGAGCATCACCGGCAGCGAGCCCAGCTTGTTCACGGCCGGGATGAGGGAGGAGGAGGCGCAGACACGGGCCACCTCCTCGATCACGACGACCGTCGCGAGGGCGTCCGCGCCCGCGCCGCCGTACTCCTCGGGCACGTGCACGGCGTGCAGGTCGTTGGCGACCAGCGCCTCCAGGGCCTCCTGGGGGAAGCGGGCCTCCTCGTCCACCGCGGCGGCGTACGGCGCGATCTTCGCCTCGGCCAGCGAACGGACGGCGTCACGGAGCATGTCGTGCTCCTCGGACGGGCGGTACAGGTCGAAGTC
>NZ_JBIVTV010000064.1:0-1100 GCF_044756885.1 Streptomyces sp. NPDC091412
CTAGGGCCTGTTCTGAGTTGAGATCACAGGATCGGTCATTCCCGCTTCAGGAAGGTGCTGGCTGCGGTAGACCGGTCGCGTGACTCGTGGTGATCTGACCGATGCTGAGTGGGAGTTGATCCAGCCGCACCTGCCGCTGGGGGCGTTCGGACCGATCCCTGACCTGCGCAGCTACTTCAACGCGGTGATGTGGCGGTTCCGTACCGGCAGCCCCTGGCGGGACGTGCCGGAGAGCTACGGCTCCTGGTCGACGATCTACGACCGGTTCCGGATGTGGGCGCGTGAGGAAGTCTTCCAGACCCTCATGGACGCGATGATCGCCGAGGCGGCGGCCCGTGACGACGTCGATCTCAGCCTGGTCAGCGTGGACTCGACCGTTGCCCGCGCGCATCACCATGCGGCGGGCATGGTGGTCGACCCGGAACTCCTTGAAGATCTGGAGAAGGCCGTGGCGGAGGAAAAGGGGCTACAGTAAAGGGGCAAAACGACCCCGTAGGCGAGGGGCCCGCGGACAAGGAGGACCCCCAGCGAGAACAACGCCGCGCCGTGCGCCGACGCCGCAGGGCCCGGCTGCGGGCCGCCGCGCTGGGCCGCTCGCGAGGCGGACTCACCAGCAAGGTCCACCTCGCCGTCGAACGGCGCTGTCGCCCACTGTCCATCGTCCTGACTCCCGGCCAGGCCGCAGACAGCCCGCGCTTCATCCCTGTCCTTAAGAAGATCAAGGTTCGCGGTCCCGTCGGCCGCCCCCGGACCCGGCCGGACGCCGTGGCCGGCGACAAGGCGTATTCCTCCCGCGCCAACCGCGCCCACCTGCGCAGACGCAGTATCAAGGCGGTGATCCCGGAGAAGGCCGACCAGGCCGCCCACCGCAAGAAGAAGGGACGCTTCGGCGGCCGCCCGGTCAACCACGACGCCACGCTCTACAAAGATCGCAACACCGTCGAGCGCGGCATCAACAAGTTCAAGGAATGGCGGGGGCTGGCCACCCGCTACGACAAGACACCCGAGAGCTATGCCGCCGGGCTCCATCTGCGCGGATCCATCCTCTGGTTACGCAGCCTGCCAGCCCTCCCCTGATCTCAACTCAGAACAGGCCCTAG